>CAWHKI010000317.1:0-45796 GCA_963829765.1 uncultured Isosphaeraceae bacterium
AGACCGCAAGCACGGTCAATGCCCTGCCCTTCCAGCCGGTGACCTACACCTACACGGTCACGAACACCGGTAACGCCTCGGTAAGCAACGTCAGCCTGGTCGATGATGGCGGCATGCCGGGCGTGGCCGCCGCTTCCTTCAACCCGACCCCGGTCACGACGACCTACAATGGCCAGACCTACAACGTCGGCGACGTCAACCACGACGGCCTGCTCAGCCCTGGCGAGACCTGGGACTTCACCGCCACCGTCATCCCGCCGGTCACCGAGTCTGAGGTCATCAGTGGCCAGAACCTCACCGTCGGCACGCTGATCGTCAACAAGCTCACCAGCGGCCAGTTCGTCGGCGACTACGAGGTAACATTCAACCAGAGCCTCGCCATCGTCGACAACACCTACGGCACCAATGCCTCCGCCGGCTGGGGCTCGGCGGGGCACCAGTTCAGCGATCTGCTCTACAGCGACCAGGGCGAATTCCAGTTCGTCGACGGCAAGGGGAACGTGGTCCTCGATTTCGTCGCCGACTACGTCTCCCAGCAAAGCTCGATGACGCTGCCCGACGGTACGACGGTCAATTATCCGTCGGGCTACGGAACTGCCGGGATAACGGCCAACAGCAACAACAAGGCCGACGACGGCTACTTCATCTCGGGCAACGGCAATAACGTCCTGGCGCTGACCACGACGTTCACTCAGGACCTGAACCAGTCGCCGGCCTACTACGGCTTCACGACGAACTCGCCGACGCCAGGGTCGGGGCTCGACGCGAACTGGAACAACGTCGACGGCTACTCGATGATCATCAGCTCGGCGGCATTCGGTTCCAACGGGTTCGGCGGGGTAAACATGCCGTTCGTGCACAACTCGCCGTCGGAGATCTCGGGAACGGACAAGTTCACTCCGGTCCCCGAGGCATCGACGGTGACCAACACGGCCACGGTGACCGCCACCGCCGTGGGCACGGCCACCCAGGTGACCGCGAGCGCGTCGACGTCGGTCAACATCGTGCTGACGGCGACGCCCACGCCGACGCCCACGCCGCCCTCCCCACCGACGTCGTTCGCACCGCCGGCCTCGCCCCTAACTGACTCGGCGATGCTCTCAGGCGGCATCAGCCCGACTGGGACGATCACCTTCTACCTGTTCGCGCCGGGTGTCACGCCCAACGGCACTGACAGCAACAACGTCTACAGCAACGTGGTGACGGTCAACGCCGGCGACGGGACCTACACCACGGCGATGGGGACCAACCCGGGCGGCTACCTGCCGACGGTGACCGGCACCTACGAGTGGGTGGCCGTCTACAGCGGCGACCAACACAACGCGACGGTCAGCAGCTCGTTCCTCAGCGAGCCCGAGACGGCCAGCCCGCCGACCTCCTTCACCACGACCCCCGGCGGAGCCGTGAACATCGGCAGCCCCGAGCTGTACGTGACCAAGACGGCCAGCACCGCCAACGCGCTGCCATTCCAGCCGGTGACCTACACCTACACGGTCGAGAACGTCGGCGGCGCACCCGCGACCAACGTCAGCCTGGTCGACGACGACGGCATGCCGGGCGTGCCCGCCGCTTCCTTCAACCCCACCCCGGTCACGACGACCTACAATGGCCAGACCTACAACGTCGGCGACGTCAACCACGACGGCCTGCTCAGCCCTGGCGAGACCTGGGACTTCACCGCCACCGTCATCCCGCCGGTCACCGAGTCTGAGGTCATCAGTGGCCAGAACGTCACCGTCGGCACGCTGATCGTCAACCAGCTCACCAGCGGCCAGTTCGCCGGCGACTACGAGGTAACATTCAACCAGAGCCTCGCCATCGTCGACAACACCTACGGCACCAATGCCTCCGCCGGCTGGGGCTCGGCGGGGCACCAGTTCAGCGATCTGCTCTACAGCGACCAGGGCGAATTCCAGTTCGTCGACGGCAAGGGGAACGTGGTCCTCGATTTCGTCGCCGACTACGTCTCCCAGCAAAGCTCGATGACGCTGCCCGACGGTACGACGGTCAATTATCCGTCGGGCTACGGAACTGCCGGGATAACGGCCAACAGCAACAACAAGGCCGACGACGGCTACTTCATCTCGGGCAACGGCAATAACGTCCTGGCGCTGACCACGACGTTCACTCAGGACCTGAACCAGTCGCCGGCCTACTACGGCTTCACGACGAACTCGCCGACGCCAGGGTCGGGGCTCGACGCGAACTGGAACAACGTCGACGGCTACTCGATGATCATCAGCTCGGCGGCATTCGGTTCCAACGGGTTCGGCGGGGTAAACATGCCGTTCGTGCACAACTCGCCGTCGGAGATCTCGGGAACGGACAAGTTCACTCCGGTCCCCGAAACCTCGACGGTGACCAACACCGTGACGGTGACCGCCACGGCGGTCGGCAGCTCCACCCCAATAAACGCCACCGCCTCGACGACGGTCAACGTGGTGCCGGCGGGCTCGCCGACGCCGACCCCGACGCCCACGCCCACGCCCACGCCGCCGGCCACGCACCTGACCGACTCGGCGACGCTCACGGGCGGGACCAGCCCGACGGGTACGATCACTTTTTACCTGTTCGCGCCGGGCGTGACGCCCAATGGCACTGACAGCAACAACGTCTACAGCAATGTGGTGACGGTCAGCGGCGCCGGGACCTACACCACGGCGACGGGCACCAACCCGGGCGGCTACGTGCCGACGGCGACCGGCACCTACGAGTGGGTGGCCGTCTACAGCGGCGACACCCATAATCCTGGGGTCACCAGCCCATTCGGCAGCGAGCCCGAGGTGTCCGGCCCGCTGGTCTCGATCAGCACGACCCCCGGCACCCGGTCGTCATCAACGATTACAGCCAGGGCACCAACCTGACCGACTCGGCGAGCCTGACCGGCGGCATCAACATCACCGGCCCGCTCACCTTCTACCTGTTCGCACCGGGCGTGACGCCCAACGGCAATAACAGCAACAACGTCTACAGCACTGTGGTGACGGTAACCGGCGACGGGACCTACACCACGGCGATGGGCACCAACCCGGGTGGCTACCTGCCGACGACCCTGGGCAACTACCAGTGGGTGGCCGTCTATAGCGGCGACAGCAACAACGGCGGTGCCACAGAGCCTTACGGCGACGAGCCGCAGAACGTCAATAGCGGCTCGCCGGCCCTGTCAATCACCAAGACGGCCGACCAGTCGAGCATCGCCGGCGGCCAGACGGCCGGCTTCACCGTGACGATCGCCAACTCCGGCACGGCCGCCGCCAACGGCCTGACGCTCAGCGACCCCCTGCCGGCCGGCGGCAGCGGCGACATCAACTGGACGATCGATACCACCGTGGGCAACCCCGCCGACTTCACGATCACCGGGTCGAAGGGGAGCCAGAGCCTCTCGCTGTCTTCGTTCTTCATCACCACGATCGGCGACAGCCTGTCCCCCGGCCAGAGCATCGTGGTCCACATCACCAGCCCGACCGACGCGGCCGACGTGACCGCCTCGCTCTCCAGCAGCTTCAACCCGGCGGGTACCGCCGCGTCCGGCGTGATCAGCCTCGGCACGGCCGCCAGTTACAGCGTGCTCGGCCTGGCCAATACGCAGATCAACAACGCCCAGGTCACGATCACCGGCAACGAGGGTATCTCCGCGGGCGGCAAGCTGACCAATGGAGCCCCCTCGGTGATCACGGGCAACGTCTATCAGTCCGCCGCGGGTCAATATACGGGGACCGGCACGCTCAGCGGATCGGTCATCACGAATGCCAGCCTGCTGACCCAGAATGACACGGACGCCCAGAACGCCGCGACCGTCGCCGCGGGGCTGACGGCCACTCAGACGTTCGCGGCGATCAATGCCGCGACCACGATCACCGGCAACGGCGGCTTAAACGTGATCAACATCACCGGCGGCATCAACCTCAACAACGCCGCACTAACCTTGAGCGGCACGGCATCGGATGTGTTCATCGTCAACGTGACAGGCAACAGCCCGACGTTCGCCGGGACCGGCGGCCTGCTGCTCGCCGGCGGTGTGACCCCGAACCACGTGCTCTATGATTTTGAGACCACCGCGGGCCCGGCGGCCGGCACCTTCACCTCCGCGGCCGGGGAGACGTTCGACGGGACGCTGCTGGGGACCAACTTTACCTTCAATCTGGACGGCGCGCTCATCGGCGGGCTCATCAGCGGTGGGAAGACGGTCACCCTCCAGTCCGCCACGGTCAACGCCGGCGTCACCGGCGCGCTGGCCAACACGGCCACGCTCGGCTCGACGAACAACAGCCCGAGCAGCCTGTCGGCCTCGGCCACGATCAGCTTCAACACCGGGCCCGTACCGACGTTCGACCTGGCGATCACCAAGACCGACACCGCGACCAGCTATGTCCCCGGCTTCAGCACGACCTACACGATCGTGGTGACGGATAACGGGCCGTCGGCGGTCACCGGCGCGGCGGTCAACGACGGCCTCCCGCAGGGAATCGCCTCGGCCACCTGGACTGCGGTTGCGTCGGCGGGGGCCAGCGTGGCGACGTCCAGTGGCATGGGTTCCATCAACAACGACCTGGTCAACTTGAGCGTCGGCTCGACGGTGACCTTCACGCTGGTGGCCCTGACCGCCTCGAACGCCAGCGGCAACCTCTCCAACACGGCCACGGTGAGCACCACCGTCGCGATGCCCGCCGACGTGACTGACAGCAACACGGCCAACAACAGCTCGACCGTGACGTTGACGCAGGCCGCCCCGAAGCCCAACGTGACCGCCACCAAGACGGCCGACCAGTCGACCATCACCGCCGGCCAGACGGCCGGCTTCATCGTGTCGATCGCCAACACCGGCACGGCCGCCGCGAACGGCGTAACCCTGTCCGACCCCCTGCCGGCCGGCCTCGGCAACGACATCAACTGGACGATTGACACCTCGTTCGGCGATCACGGCGACTTCACGATCACCGGATCGGTGGGCCATCAGGTACTGAGCTTGGCATCGGGAATCACCACCCTGGCGATCGGGCAGAGCGATACCGTCCACGTCACGGGTCTGACCTCCGCCAACGACGTCAGCGGCCCGCTCGCTAGCCTCTTCAACCCGGCGGGTACCGCCGCGTCCGGCGTGATCAGCCTCGGCACGGCCGCCAGTTACAGCGTGCTCGGCCTGGCCAATACGCAGATCAACAACGCCCAGGTCACGATCACCGGCAACGAGGGGATCTCCGCGGGCGGCAAGCTGACCAATGGAGCCCCCTCGGTGATCACGGGCAACGTCTACCAGTCCGCCGCGGGTCAATATACGGGGACCGGCACGCTCAGCGGAACGGTCATCACGAATGCCAGCCTGCTGACCCAGAATGACACGGACGTCCAGAACGCCGCGACCGTCGCCGCGGGGCTGACGGCCACCCAGACGTTCGCGGCGATCAATGCCGCGACCACGATCACCGGCAACGGCGGCTTAAACGTGATCAACATCACCGGCGGCATCAACCTCAACAACGCCGCACTAACCTTGAGCGGCACGGCATCGGATGTGTTCATCGTCAACGTGACGGGCAACAGCCCGACGTTCGCCGGGACCGGCGGCCTGCTGCTCGCCGGCGGTGTGACCCCGAACCACGTGCTCTATGATTTTGAGACCACCGGGGCCCGGCGGCCGGCACCTTCACCTCCGCGGCCGGGGAAGGGTTCTACGGGACGCTGCTGGGGACCAACATCAACTTCAATCTGGATGGCGCGTTCATCGGCGGGCTTATCAGCGGCGGGAAGACGGTCACCCTTCAGTCCGCCACGGTCAACCAGAACGTCGGCCAGGTCGCCGTGATCTCGAACACGGCCACGGTGAGCGCCACCGGCGACACCGGACAGCCGGGCGAGACGGCCACGGCGGCCATCACCATCGATTCGGACCCGCCGTCGCACGCCATCCAGAACGGCGATTTCGGCACCAACGCCTGGTGGAACAGCCCCAACGGGCTGAGCCTCATCGACCAGCTCAACGGAGGCGGGACGGCCGGCACGGCCACGGCTCTGGGCAACTGGCTGGCGACAAACTACCCGCACCTCTACGGGGCCTCGGTCGACTCGACCAATCCGTACGAGGCCAACCTGACAGGCCTGACCAACGCCCAGGTCGCCAGCTTCTATCAGACGTTGTTCAATGCCGGCGGCCCGAACGCCTTCTATTCCCAGATGATGGCGACGGCCCTGGCCACCTACGCCACCGACGCCACCCTGGCTGGCGGCACCTACGCGGCGGCGTTTGGATTCAGCGTGACCAATTGGGGCAGCGGGACCGATACCGACAACGTTGGGCCCAACGGCACGGCGCTGGGGTTGTCCAACAACGCCACGTACGAGATCTCGACCCTGCTCGCGGCGGCCGACCAGCTCGCCGCCCAGGGCACAACCAAACTGAATGCCCAGAACGCCGCCCTCAACGCGCTGTTCAGCGCCGTCAATACGGCCGGCGGCATCGGTTGACGACGACCTGCCGTGACACCGCCCTTGGCCTTGGGCCTTGGGCGTGTCGCGAGCGATCTCCCCTTGGTCTTGAATTGTGAACGACCTGCGAGGCCGCCCCGATCGCCGCGGCGGCCTTTCTTCGTCCCGGATAATGGATATGATGGAGGCTCGCGAATGGGGGATGTGGGGCAGCCGCACCCGGTTGCACTGTGCCCGATGTGAATCAAGAAACGATGAGCGTTACCGACGGCATGAAGCCCGCCGTCCGCACCGCCTGAACGACCGAGAACGGCGTCTGAGCCGGCGGGGAGAGGGTCGACATATGTCGGAACAACTTCGGACCAGCTACGATGAAGTCCCTTACCTCAACAAGGCCTTCCCGGAGACCCATCCCCGTGCGATGGCGACAATGGCCACATTGTTCGGCATGACGCCGGCCCCCGTCACCGACTGCCGCGTCCTGGAGCTCGGCTGCGGGGCCGGGTTCAACATCATCCCCATGGCCGCGACGTTCCCCGCCTCCCGGTTCGTGGGGATCGATCTGTCCTCCCGACAGGTCGCCGAGGGTCAGGAGGCCATCCGGCGCTCGGGCTGACCAACATTGAACTGCGTTCGATGAATATCATGGACGTGGGGGCCGAGCTCGGCCAGTTCGATTACCTGATCGCCCACGGCATCTTCTCGTGGGTGCCCGTTGCGGTGCAGGAGAAGATCTTCGAAATCGCCTCCCGAAGCCTGGCGCCGCAGGGCGTGGCCTACGTCAGCTACAACTGCCTCCCCGGCTGGTACTTTAAGCGCGTGGTCCGCGAGATGATGCTCTATCACACCCGGCGCTTCACCGAGCCGGCGAAGCGGATCGAGCAGGCTCGGGCCTTCGTCGATCATCTGGCCATGGGGGCCGTCGACCCGAGCAGCCATCACGCCCGACTGCTCAAGGAGCAAGCCGACGAGCTTCGTGGAATGTCGGACACCTACCTCTTCCACGAGTATCTCGAGGAGGTGAACCAGCCCCTCTACTTCCACGAGTTCGCCGCGCGTGCCGCCGCCCACGGCTTGCAGTACATCTGGGAATCCAACCAGGGCGACCCGGGGAATTATCTCCGTAATGAAGCGAAGGAGACCCTGGCCCGGCTCTCCACCGACGTGATCCGCCGCGAGCAAAACATCGACTTCCTGATCAATCGCCGGTTCCGCAGGAGTCTGCTGTGCCACGACGACGTGGTGCTCGACCGGAGCCTGCCGGTCGATCGGCTGATGTCGCGCTTTTGGTTCGTCGGCTCGGCCCGACCCCAGTCGGAACGGGTGCACCTCAGCCCCGGCGTCGAGGAAACTTTTGTCGCGCCCACGGCTGAGTCAATCACAACGACGAACCCGATCGTCAAAGCGACGCTCGCCTACCTGCACGAGACGAGCCCCCGGGCCCTGTCCTTCGACGAGCTCCACGACGCCGTCCGGGCACGACTGGAGGGAGCGAGAGACATCGAGCGGGTTGCCGACGACAAACTCCGCCGCGACATCGCCGTGCTGTTGGGGCATTGCGTCTGGTCCCGGCTCGTCAAACCCCAGGTCCACTTGATGACCATCAATACGGTCGTCGGCGAACGCCCGGTCGCGAGCCCCGTCGCGAGGTACCAGGCGAAATCCTCCGACCGCGTGACGAACCTCCGGCACGAGCAGATCGCGCTTGATCCGCTCGAGCGCCGCCTTCTGCCGCTACTCGATGGCCAGCGCGACCGCGCCACGCTGGTGGATATCCTGGCCGGCATGGCGGAGACCGAGCAGATCCCGATCGCGCTTGACGGTCGCCCCGTACAGGATGAAGAGGCGCTCCGGTCGATCCTCGGCGAGCGACTTGACGCGAGCCTCACGCGGATGGCATCCCTCGCCCTGATCGAGCGGTGATGGATCGCGGAACAATTGACAGTGGTTCCTTCGACGATCGTCAACAGGTCGCGCCGCACGCCCTGGCGCGAGACGTCGGGACCGCGACTCGAGCCCTCGTCGCAGGTGATCTTCTCGATGTAAACGATACCCGACTCCTCGGTCAGGCTCAGCGCCGCCTGGTTAATCTTCTCGGGATCGATGGGGGAAGAAACGCGCCACAGGTGCCTGACCGGAGGTCTCCTTCCTTCGGAGCGTACTCAGTGAGCTCAAATGCCGTTCTCAGAAAAGGTTACGCCTGGTGATGGAGACCTGTCGGTCAGGCACTCCGGCGGGGTCGGGAGACCCTCTCGCATCAACTACAGCGGAGACAAGAATTTGCGCCGCCTCGTTCCCACGCTCCGCGTGGGAATGCCGTCGGGGACGCTCTGCGTCCGCTCGATGGGCAAAGCATCGGTCCCGGGCCGAAGACGCGGAGCGTCGGAGATGGCGTTCCCACGCAGAGCGTGGGAACGAGATCAACCGATCACGAAAGTCCCAATTCGCTGAGCAACTTTCGATAGGCCGGCGCTCCAGCCAATGCACCGCGGCCCGCCCGGCTCGATCCTCGCCGAGGCCCTTCGCCTTGGCCTCGCGCAAGAGCCGCTTGGACTTTTCTTTCTCGTTCGCCTGGAAATAAGCCTGCGATAGGTGGAATAAGTTGGTGGCCGAAGGAGCGTTCTTGACGGCGTTCTCGAGGTCTGTAATGGCTTCCTTGGTTTGGTTCAGGCTCAGATGAATGACGCCTCGTGTGTCGAGCAAGTCGGCCCGGGGACCGACAAGCTCGATCGCGCGGTTGATATCCACCAGAGCGTTCTTTCCCTGGCCGTCTTTGATCGCCGCGAGCCAGGCCAAATTATTGTAGGCCAAGGCAAGCATCCTGCTCTTATCGGATGGCGATAACGTGCTCTCAGTGACCCGGTCGAGGGATTCCCGGTAAAGTGTTTGCGCATCGTCAAGCGCGTTTCGTTTGTGCGCAAGTCGGCCAGCGTGAACACGAGATGGACCGAGTTTCCGTTTTGTTTGATGGCCTGATCCAACCAGCCGGCGACCCGCTCGAACTGCGCGTCGTCCACCGGCTTGTCGCCGGCGGCAATCACTCGAAAGGAGGCGGTGGCCACCGCGTCGGGATCACCCCCTTCGCCCCACAACGGCGCCAAGAGGTTGAGTGCCTCGTTGACGCGGCCCTGGCGGCCGAGAAACTGGGCCAGCGTCGTCGTGCCATCAGGAATCTGGGGCAGCTCGGCATACTGGCGGAACAGGCGATCGGCCGTATCGAGACGATCGAGCTGCTCGGCTAACGTTGCCAACGTTTTGAGCAACTTGGGCGTCAGTTTCGGCCGGCGGGCCGATTGCTCGATCACTTCCAACGCCTTGTAGAGTTGCTTGCGGGCTTTATAGACGTCGACCTGAAGCACGACCGTACCCAGCAGATCGGGCTGTCGCCGCGCGAGCTCGTCGACCAGTTTTTCCGCCTCGATCAGGTCGGCTTCGGTGCCCGGCTGGTGATTGCGCAACAGGCTGGTCGCGAACTGGGCCAGATACAACGACCGCAGCCGGAACGACTCGCGCCCCGCGTGTTGGGCGTGCTCAGCTTGGGATCGCGATAGACGGCCAGCGCTTGCGCCCAGTGGCCGCTGGTCTCTTCGAGTTGAGCCAGGAGCAGACGGTCCGTTGTGTCGGCGAGGTTCTTGGCGGCAAGCGCTTCCAAGACCTTGATGGCCCGCTCGCGATCGGCGGCGGTCTTTTGCGCATCCAACACCCGGGCGAGCACCCGCAGGTTTTCGACGTCTTCCGGCGTGTTCGAGCGGCCGCCGGCGCCCCCCTTCGCGCCGGCAACGGACGACTCGATGACCTTGAGCGCGCGGCGCAGCCGGTCGACGTCGTTCGAAGTCGCCAGCGACAGCGCGAGCGTCCGCCGCGCCCAGGGCGACATCGTTTTTGAGCCGCGTTTGAGGATGGCCTCCATTTGCGCTTCCAGCTCGGCGGTCTGACCGGTTTTGGTAAAGAAGTCGGCGACGCGGTGCGCCACGACGAGGTCATCGGGGCGGTCGGCTTGCGCTTTCGTGGACCAAGCGGTCGCCTGGGCATACCACTGATTCTTCTCGCTGTCGTTTTTCCCCTCGAAAAACCTGCCCAATAGGGCATAGCAACGGGCGAGGGCCAGGGGGGCCTCGAGCGGCGGCAAGGCGGCCTCGGCTTCCTTGATGGCCTGGAGGGCTGCCTTGGGCTGGTTGACTTGGATCAAGAATTCGACGAGCGTCGTCCACCGGTCCGGATCGCGTTTGGACAGGGCGAGCGCCTCGCGAATTTCGGCCTCGGCCTCGACGTGGCGCCCCTGGGACAGCAAAATCCGGACCAGCAAGATTCGTTCCGGCAGGTCAGCCGGTTTGGCGGCCACGGCCTTCCGCGCGAGCGACTCGGCGCGGTCGAAATCGCGGTTGTCGAACGCGAAATCGATCGCCTGCCGCTCTAAATCGCTGGCGAGCCGCGACTCGATGGGGATTCTCTTGACCAAGTCCAGCGCTTCATTGACTCGCTGATACTTGCACAAAAGCCGCACGGTGTCGCGCACCAGCGGCGAGCCGCGCTGGCCAAGGTCGATCGCGCGGAGGTAAAAGTCAATGATAATCTGTTCCTTGGCCTTGATTTCAGCCTCCGGCAGGCCGGGTTGGCGCAGTTCTTGCCGTTCCAGGTTGGCGAAGGCCAGAGGGATGACGGATAGGTCGGGACGGCGCGGCTCCAGCGAGTTCAAGAGCAGGCGAGCTCTGGATCGCAACGGCAGGGCTTCGGCCGGGTCTTTCGCGCTCGTTTGGTCGGCCTGCCAGGTCAAATACTGCACCTGGCACATCGTAGCCGCCTGTCCCTCCTCTCCCTCGATCTCCTGGATTTGCTTGATCCATTGTTCGATCTCCGGCTGATTGCCCAATTGAAGCGCGAGGTCGAACAACTTGAGCCGCAGGTCGAGATCGCGGGTTTCTTGTTCCGCCAACCGAGCCCAAACGCGGCTGGCCCCGGCGAGGTCGCGCTGCCATATGAGCACCGCGCCGAAGCGGCCCAGCAGATTGCGGCGATCCGCCTTGGAAAACGAGTCGAGCTTTTCACTCAGGTCGATCAAGCGGGCGCCGACTGAAGGGCCCTCCCTGGGTGACGGCGAGCCTCGCTTGCTGAAGCCGCAATTCCACCGTGTCGCCCAGCTCCTTACGGGCTTCGTACAGCAGCCGATTCGCCTCTTCAAACTTGTTGTTAAACCCCAGCAGGTGCGCCTGAGCGCACCGAATACCCACGCTGTTGGGAAACCGTGATCGCGCCTGCTCGAGCACCGCGCGAGCCTGTGCCGGCTTATCCTGGGCCAGCTCGAAGTCGGCGCGAACCAAATCGCCCTCGACCGATTCGGGCATTGACTTCGCGGCGTGGTCCAGCAGGCCCTTGACCTCACTCCAGTCGCGCTCTGGGGCCGGTTTTTGCAGGTTTCGCTTCATGAGAAGCTGAGCCAGCACCAGGCCGACCTTCGGTGCCCGCTTGACGAGCGACCGGTACTCGACGATCGCTTTGTCCAGCTCGCCTTGCCTGACCATGCCGCCAATCACGCCGAGCTTGGCCGGCACGTTGCGCGGATCGGCCTCTAACGCCCGGAGGAAAGCTTGTTGTTGCAGCTCCGGCTCGCCCAGCTCGCCATAACAGCGGGCCAGCAAGAGGCTCAGTCGCGTTCTGAACTGGGGGGGCCAATCGAGCAATTCCAGCGGCTTAAGGGTCATGCGGCCTTGCTGAAATTCAGACGCGTTTACATAATAATGGCCAGTGATAAACCGGAGGTACTGGGGGTTGATGCCGATTTTTTTCAGCTCTTCGACTTCGAGCAGCAGCTTGCCGGTGTCGCCCCGCATCGCCAGGATGTCGGTGCGCGCCCAGTGGAGGGGGGCGCTGGCACTGGCGGCACCGAGGCCGCGCTCCAGGGTTTTGACCGCCTCGTCCAGTTGGCCGGCGCGCGCCTCGAAATAGGCCAACGCGCTGAACAGGTCGACCGAGTTCGGTATGTTCGTCAAGCCGGTGTTGAGGATTTTTCGCGCGTGATCGAGATCGGACTTGGTCTCCGCGGCGCGGGCCAATTCGAGGTAGACCGCGGGTTTGTCGCGGGCCAGGATCAACGCCTTTTCCATGTCGGCCTGCACGCCCGGCAGGCCGAACTGGCGGCGGTAACGGCTGCGTGCCACGTAAACCCGGTAGTCCTCGGGAGCCGACCAGACCATCTTCTCGATGATCCGATCAGCCGCGTGGCGATCGTTGAGCCCGCCGGGCTGACGGAGTAACGACGCCAGCCGTTCACAAGCCTCGATCTCCTCGGCGCGTGATTTTCGATCGCGGCTTCATAGCAGAACTTGGCCCGCGCGTCGTTATTATTGGCCTCGCAGCATCGTCCCAGCAGGAACAGCAGGTGGCCGTCCCGCTTGCCTTGCGGCGAATCGAGCAGAATCTGCAGTTCGGCCTGGGTATCGGCTTCACTGAGGTTGCCCACGGCGAACCGCAATTCCGCCCGCCGTCGCCGCAGGTCGTCGCGTCCCGGGTACTGCTCGAGAATCTTATCGAAGATTTTCAGGGCGAGAGCCTGCTGCCGGGGCGTGGGCGATCCCTTGAGCAGCGAGTCGGCGTAGTTGCTTTGGGCCTCCATATCGTCGGGAAGGACCGCGACATGCTCCGCGTAGAGCGCCGCCGCCTTCCCGAAATCACCTGCTTTCAAAGCGTCGGCGGCCTGTTCGTCGACGGACCGAGCGAGCCTGCTGACCTGAAATTGGCGCAGCAAGTAAAGCGATCCGCCGGCCAGGCTGAGGCCGCAGATCAAAATCGCCGACCGCTTGCGAATCGCCACAAGCTTGCCGGGGCGTATGTTCAGCGGATTGATCATAAGTCTTCGATCTCGAACGAGTTCGTCGCCCACCATTGGCCCGCCGGCGACCATCAGCCGCCCGGGCGCTGGTTTACAAATCAGCCCACATTATTTCGAATTTACGCTCCTTCGCGCCCAACTTCAACAGCGCCGCGGCTGGCGCCGCCAGCCGCGGCGGCCCTCGGGCTACACCGAACCCACTGGGCCGAATTATCGCATGGGAAGTAGCTCGGGGTATTCATTCACGCCGGCCAACTTCCCCAATGCCTATCGTGGGACGGATTGCCAATCCGTCCTACAACCGCTTGCCCCCGGCCTATTTCCACCCGCCGCTCGCCTGATCACCCAAATCATCAGACTTGCGCCGAGTAGTGGCGTTACGAAAGCCCCAATTCGGTGACCAGCTTTCGATAGGCGGGCCGCTCCAGCCAATGCAGCGCGCCGGGCCCGATGCGATTCTGGCCGAGGCCCTTGGCCTTGGCCTCTTGCAAGAGCTGTTTGGACTTATCCTTCTCGTTGGCCTGGAAATAGGCCTGTGCGAGGTGGAACAACGTCTTGGGCGAGGCCGTGTTCTTGGCGGCGTTCTCGAGGTCTTTAATGGCTTCGCGGGTCTGTTTGAGGCTCAAATGGACGACGCCTCGTGTGTCGAGCAAGTCGGCGCGGGGCCCGACGAGCTCGATCGCATGGTTGACATCCACCAAAGCGTCCTTTCCTTGGCCGTCTTTGAGCGTTGCGAGCCAGGCCAAACTATTGTAGGCCAAGGCGAGCATCCTATTCTTTTGGGCGGGCGGTAACGCGCTGCCATTGACCAGATCGAGGCATTCCCGGTAGAGAGCTTGCGCATCGTCAAACCGCCTTTGTTCCGCTCGCAAGTCGGCGAGCGTGAGCACGAGATCGACCGAGTTTCGGTTTTGTTTGATGGCCTGATTCAACCAGTCGGCGACCCGCTCGAACTGTGCGTCGTCAACCGTCTTGTCCGAAGAGCCAATCACGCGAAAGCACGCGGCGGCCGCGGCTTCGGGGTCCCCCCTTTGGCCCACAAAGGCGTCAAGAGGTCGAGTCCCTCTTTGACGTGGCCATGGCGGCCGAGAAACAGGGCCAGCGTCATCGTGCCATCCTGAATCTTCGGCTCCGCGGCATACTGGCGGTAAAAGCGCTCAGCTACGTCGAGATGATCGAGTTGCTCGGCTAACGTCGCCAACGTTTTGAGCGATCGCGGCGCCGGTTTTGCCCGACGGGCCGCCCGCTCGATCACTTCCAACGCCTTGTAAACCTGCTTGCGGGCGTGATAGACGGCCACCTGGAGCACGACCGTACCAAGCACATCGGGCTCTCGCTGCCCCAGCTCGTCCGCGAGTTTTTGTGCCTCGACTAAGTCCGCTTCGGCGCCCGGCTGGTGATGGCGCAACAGGCTGGCCGCAAACTGGTTCAGATACGCCGACCGCATCCTGAAAGACTCGGCTCCACGCGTGTTGACCGTGCTCAACTTCGGATCGCGATAGACGGCGAGGGCTCGCGACCAATGGCCGCTGGCCTCTTCGAGTTGAGCCAGGAGCAGACGATCCGCTGTGTTGGCGAGGTCCTTGGCGGCAAGCGCTTCCAGGACGCCGATGGCCCGCGCGCGCTCGGCGGCGGTCTGTTGCGCACCCAACACCCGGGCGAACGTCCGCAGGTTTTCGACATCTTCCGGCGATTTTGCGCCGCCGCCTGTCTTTGCAGCGGAAATGGCCGGCTCGATGACCGTCAGGGCGCGGCGCACTTGCTCGCCGTCGGCTGAAGTTGCGAGCGACAGCGCGAGTGTCCGCCGTGCCCAGGCCGAAACCGTCTTTGAGCCGCGTTTGAGGATGGCCTCCATTTGGGCTTCGAGCGCGGCAGTCTGGCCAGTCTTCGTGAAGAAGTCTGCGGCGCGGTGCGCCACCGCGAGGTCATCGGGGTGGTATACCTGCGCTTTCGTGTACCATATTTTCGCCTGGGCATACCACTTTTTCTTCTCGCCGTCGTCTTTATCCTCGTAAGCTTTTCCCAGGAGCGCATAGCAATGGGCGAGGGCCAGGGGGGCCTCGAGCCGCGGCAAGACGAACTCGGCATCCTTGATGGTCTCAAGGGCGGCCGCCGGCTGCTTGGTTTGGATCAAGAACTCGACGAGTGTCGTCCACCGGTCCGGATCGGTTCTGGACAGGGCGAGTCCCTCGCGAATCACGGCCTCGGCCTCGTCTTCTCGCCCCTGGTGAAGCAAAATCCGGACCAGCAAGATCCGTTCCGGCAGGTCAGCGGGTTTGGCGGCCACCGCCTTGCGCGAGCGACTCGGCGCGCTGAAAATCGCGCTTATCGAACGCGAAATCGATCGCCTGCCGTTCCAAATCGCTGGCGAGCTGCGAGTCGACGGGTATTCTCTTGACCAGCTCGAGCGCTTCATCGATTCGCTTATGCTTGCACAGAAGCCGCACGGTTTCGCGCACGATCGGCGAGCCGCGCTGGCCAAGGTCGAGCGCGCGGACGTACAAGTCGATGATGTTCGCTTCCTTCGCCTGGATTTCAGTCTCCGTCAGACCGGGTTGGCGCAGTTCCTGGCGTTCCAGGCTGGCGAAGGCCACGGGAATGGTTGAAAGGTCGGGACGGCGAGGCTCCAGCATGTTCAAGAGAAGGCGGGCTTTGGATAGGAAGCGATGGGCTTCGGCTGGGTCTTTCGCAAGCGATCGCCCGGCCTGCCAGTCAAAATACGCCACCTGACACATCGTACCCGCCTGGCCCTCCACTCCTTCGATCCCCTGGATTTGGCTAATCCATTTTTCGATCTCCGGCTGATCGCCCAAGTGAAGCGCGAGATCGAATAACCTCAGTCGCAGGTCGAGATCGTGGGTATCTTGATCCGCCAACCGAGACCAAAGACGGCTGGCCCCGCGGAGGTCCTGCCGGCGATTGAGCTCCGCGCCTAAGCGGCCGAGCAGATTGCGGCGATCCGCTTTGGAAAGCGAGTCGAGATTTTCACTCAGTTCATTCAGGCGGGCGGCGACCTGCGGCCCTCCCTTGATGATCGCGAGCCTCGCCTGTTGGAGCCGCAAATCCCCCGTGTCGCCCAGTTCCTTCCGGGCTTCGCCCAAGAGACGATTCGCCTGTTCGAACTGCCTGTGATACACCATGAGGTTCGCCTGAGCGCACCGAAGCGCGACGCTCTTGGGAAACCGTGTTCGCGCCTGCTCGAGCAACTCGCGAGCCCGCGCCGGCTTATCCTGGGCCCATTCAAAGTCGGCGCGAACCAAAAGCGGGTCGACCGAATCGGGCATTGACTTCTCGGCGTTATCCAGCAGGCCCTTGACCTCACTCCAATCACGCTGGCGAGCCGGTTTTTGCTGGTTTCGCTTGATGAGAAGCTGAGCCAACAAAAGGCTGACCTTCGGTACCCTCTGGACGAGCGCCCGGTACTCGGTGACCGCTTGGTCCAGCTCCCCTCGCTTGACCATGCCGCCAACCACGCCGAGCTTGGCCTGCACGTTTCGCGGATCAGTATCTAACGCCCGAAGGTAGGCTTGTTGTTGCAGCTCCGGCTCGCCCAACTCGCCGTAACAGCGGGCCAGCAATAGGCTCAGTCGCGTTCTGAACTGGGGGGGCCAATAGAGCAATTCCAGCGGCCTAAGGGTCTGGCGAGCTTGTTGAAAGTCAGACGAGTTTACATGATAATGAGCAGTGATGAACCGGAGGAATTGGGGGTTTATGCCGATTTTCTTCAGCTCTTCGATTTCGAGCAGCAGCTTGCCGGTGTCGCCCCGCAATGCCAGGATGTCAGCGTGCGCCCAGTGGAGGCCGACATTGTTACCGGCCGCGTCGAGGCCGCGCTCCACCGTTTGGACCGCCTCGTCCGAATGGCCGGTGCGCAGCTCGAAATAGGCCGACCTTGTTCGGAGTTCCACGGACTCCGGCATGTTTTTCAAGCCGGTGTTGTAGATTTTTCGCGCCTCATCGAAATCGGAATCAGCCTCCGCGGCCCTGGCCATTTCCAGGAAGACCGCCGGTTTGTCGCGGGCCAGGCTCAACGCCTTTTCCATGTCGGCCGTGATGCCCGGCAGGCTAAACTGGCGGCGGTATCGGCTGCGCCACGTAAACGTGGTAGTCATCGGGAGCAGACCAGACCATCGCGTCGATCACCTGATCAGCGGCTTGGGGCTTGTTAAGCCGATTGGGCTGACGGAGTAACGACGCCAGCCGTTCATAAGCATCGATCTTCTCCGGCGCTTGATTTTCGATGGCTGCTTCATAGCAGATCTTAGCCCGCGCGTCGTTTCTATTGACCTCACAGCATCGTCCCAGCAGGAAGAGCAGGTGGCCGTCCCGCTTGCCTTGCGGCGAATCGAGCAGAATCTGCAGTTCGGCTTGGGTATCGGCTTCACTGAGGTTGCCGACGGCGAACCTCAATTCCGCCCGCCGCCGCCGCAAGTCCTCGCGTCCTGGGTACTGCTCGAGAACCTCATCGAAGATTTCCAGGGCGGTGGCCTGCTGGTTGGGCGTCGGCGATCCCTGGAGCAGCGAGTCGGCGTATTTGATCTGGACGTCGACATCGTCGGGAGTGACCGCGAGATGCTCACTGTAAAGGGTCACCGCCTTCTCAAAATTACCTGCTTTCAAGGCGTCGGCGGCCTGTTCGTCGACGGACCGAGCGAGCCTGCTCACCTGAAATTGTTGCAGCAAGTAAAGCGATCCGGCGGCCAGGCCGAGGCCGCAGATCAAAATCGCCGACCTTCTCCGAATCGTCGCTCGCCTGCTAGGCGGTAACTTGAGCGGCTTCGCCAAGCCGCTCTCGGTCGGCTCGTCGCCCGAGCGTCGCGTGTTTTGCTTCGTGGTTTCCGCCAGCCCGGTTCGTTCACCCGCGGCGAAGCCGATGCGCGAGAGCGCCGTCTGGTCTGTTCGCGGCTTGGGGCCGGGAGCGGGCGCCGCCACCGCCAGGCCGCGAGGCTCGGCCGCCAGCGCGTTCTCGTCGCCGCCGTGGAAGGGGACGGCCGGAATTGCCCGGAGCGGCCGGTCCCGGGCTACGAGTTGATCGAGCAAGGGCGCCCCCCCGCGCCGGTGGCCTTCCGCGCACAGAACGCCCACGATCAACCGCGCGTCGTTCACCGGACTGGGCGGGACGGCTCGCGCCACCTGCAAGCCCTGGCCTTCGTGAGCATCGTCGCTGCCGTCGTCTGCCGACGACGCCGGAGCGCGGTCGCCGCTGGTTTTGGCCTTGAGGACGACCTTGCCCTCGCTCAGTTCGCAATCTTGGTCGAAAATCGTGACCAAGGCCTTGTAGCTCGAGTGGACCGTGACGTCGGCATCCTTGGCGAAGCATTCGATGATCCACTGCAGATCTTCGGCCGCCTGCTGCCGCGAGCTTAGTCGCGCTTGGACGTTTTTGGTCGCGACGAATAGTGGCGACTGCGCCCGCTCGTAGCGGCGACGGAACTCTTCGGGGAGCGCGACGTGCCGCCAGGCATGACGACGCCTGAGGTGGGCGAGAAACCGCTTGATCGCCATGGCCGTCAGCTTGGTTCGGCCGAAGCAGGCCATCTGAGAGAAGACGTGGGACGGGTGAAGCTGCTGGCGCGAGATCGCGAGCTCGAACATGCCGGTCAGCCGGGTGGTCACGTCCTCGAAGATCGGGATGGCCACTTCGTTGTCGCGAAACAGGTCCTGGTATCGTACGACGGTGGTCGGCAAGACCATGACGCCGGGCTGCACTCTGAGGCGCGTATTGGACGTCGCTGCGGAAGATGTAAGCCTCTGCGGCCTCATCGGCGGTCCAGCCGAAGAACTCGGCGAGGAAGACCATGCCGGTCATCGAGTACAGTTCTTTGGGGGGCGAGCTCAACTTGCGACCGAGGTCCTCGGCCACAACGTCACTGGGCATCGCCTCCAGGAGAGAGCGTCGAAACACCTCCTGCCAACCCTCGGCGATGATTCGTAGACCTGAAGGGGGTATGGCGCCCTGGAGGGGGTTGGCGGAGCGATCCTGCGGAGGTTCCACTGGTTCGTTCATAAGGTTCGCAATTTTGGCGAGCATTAACCGCGGTAGCGTCCGTTTACAAGTCAGCCTCTCGATCTTAGTTTACCTTGATTCGGGCCCCATTTCAACGGCGCACCGCCGCCAGCAGTCGCGACTGTCGCGACGGCCTGGAAATCGTCAAGGCCGCGAGCGGTGACCGATGTTGTGGTAAAACAACGCCACCGCCGCGCGTTCGACTCGCCTCGACGGAGGGGCGCTGGCCATCCATTCACCCACGACGTTTCCTGGGTCTGGCATTATGCGCTACGAGGTCGGGGTTTCTAGAGGATAAACCGGCTGAGGTCGTCGTCTTGGGAGAGGGCGTCGAGTCGCTGGCGCACGTGGGTTTCGTCGATGACGACGTGCTTTTCGGTCCGGTCCGCGGCGTCGAAGCTGAGCTCCTCGAGTACGCGTTCCAAAATCGTATGCAGGCGGCGGGCGCCGATGTTTTGGGTCGATCGGTTGACGTGGTAGGCGATGTCGGCCATGGTTTCGATGGCGGCATCGGTAAACTCCAGTTCGATTCCCTCGGTGGCCAGCAGCGCCTGGTATTGACGGAGCAACGAGGCCCTGGGCTCGCGGAGGATACGGGCGAAGTCGTCGCGGGATAAGTCGTGCATCTCGACGCGAATCGGGAACCGCCCTTGCAGCTCGGGCATCAGATCGGCCGGCTTCGAGCTGTGGAACGCGCCCGCCGCGACGAAGAGAATATGGTCGGTTTTGACCGGGCCGTGCTTGGTATTGACGGTGGTTCCCTCGACGATCGGCAGCAGGTCGCGCTGCACCCCCTGGCGCGAGACGTCGGGACCGCGGCTCGAGCCCTCGTCGCTGGTGATCTTGTCGATCTCGTCGATAAAGACGATGCCCGATTCCTCGGTGAGGCTGACGGCGGCCTGGTTGATCTTCTCGGGATCGATCAGCGATTCGATCTCTTGCTGGAGCAAGATCGGCCTGGCCTTGCCGACCGTCAGGCGGCGGGCCTGCGATTGCTTGGGCATGATTTTCTCGAACATATTTTGAAGGTCCATCTCCATTTGTTCGAAATTGCCCGCTCCCAGGATCGACACCGGCGCCATCGAGCGGCCGGGGAGAGTGATCTCGACTTCTTTTTCATCGAGCTCGCCTGCTCGCAGTCGAGCTTTCATCTTATCGCGCGAGCGTTGGCGGCGTTTGACGGCTTCGTTTCCCTCGGGGGTATCGGCGTCTTGCCATGCCGTGGTGGGAGGCGGCGGCAAAAGCAGGTCGAGCAGCCGGCTCTCGACTTGTTCCTTGGCATGGTCGACCACTTTGGAACGCTCGGCGTTGCGGACCAGGACGATCGCGGCTTCGACCAAGTCGCGGATCAGGCCCTCGACGTCGCGGCCGACGTAGCCGACCTCGGTATACTTGGTGGCCTCGGCCTTGACGAAGGGCGCGCCGACGAGCGCGGCCAACCGCCGCGCGACCTCGGTTTTGCCGACGCCGGTCGGGCCGATCAGCATGATGTTTTTGGGCGTGACCTGCTTGCGCAGATCGTCGGTGAGCTGCCGGCGCCGCCAGCGATTGCGCAGTGCGATCGCCACGGCCCGCTTGGCGTCGGCCTGGCCCACGATGTCGCGGTCCAGCTCGGCCACGGTCTGGCGGGGCGTCAACTCACGTTCGCCATCGGGCTCTGGCACGGCAATTCCTCCACTCCCCGACACCTCCAGGGCGCATCCGCTGACGTACCTGATCGGTCGTTCGTCTGTATTTTCCGAGGTCGTGTTCATGCCTCGCTCGGTTCATTCCAAATTCTTCCTCATCAACCCGTTTCACTGCAAACGACGGCCGTATCACAAAGGACGATCATAGAGGCTCGGACCGATGCTAACAACGTCAAGATTCGTCGCTGGGTAACGTTCAGAAGTGGGCTGCGCGACCCCCACCAACGCTCCATTGGTCGGCCCTAGAGCACGCCTACGGAGCTATCGATGGTGATCGAATAGCCAAGCTGCCTTGAGATGACATTAGCCAGATCGGCTGCGTCGAACATTGTTGGGTTATCCGCGTGAATCTTAGTGAGGATGACAGCCAGTCGATCTCCTATCCTGTTGTTGACCACCTGCGCCGTCTGGAACAAGAATCGCTTGACATAGATTATGTCATCCTTGAGGGGATTTATAGCTTTATCAGAGTCGACTTTTGCTTTGACTAGCATCTTGAGTTTCGCCGAATCCGAGCCGGTGATGACGCCGACGTTGTGGGTGATCGTATGGCGGACCTGCCAGAGGATCGACAGTGTTCTCGCACGTTCCCTCTCGTCAAAGGGTGGTTGGTTTTCTTCCGGAAAGAGATTCTCCCAGTTATCCCCAAATGGGAGCTTCAGGAGTTTCCTGAACCGATCATTGGTTGTTTTGTTGGTCACCCAAGTGTCTGATTCGCAAAGTGCCTTTCCGACCGAACCGGCCGAGAGATGAAAGGCGATCTGGCCTCCCTTGGCGGAGAATTCATCGAACCGATCATCATTCACGTAGGGATTCAGCGAATCAATACATAGTGTGGCGATCTCCTTCAGGAATCTCTCAAAGGATTCGACGAGGCTCGCAACTCGCCATCCGCCGAAGATTGGCGATATGCCTTTCGTAGACTGACGCATAAAATCCCGCGGCGACCAGGTGGTCCTCAACGTACTTTATCATTGAAATCGTTGAATTGGCAGTTCGTTCAAAATGCTTGATGGGGCTGGATGCCTCGGGGGGAAGCGGGAGTGTGTGCCCAAGTATTTCTCGGACTTTCTGGTGAAGGTTAGTTGGCGGCCGTGGCATCCATCGACTCCGTCGCGGCGTGGCGTGCAGCCTCCGCCATAGATTTGTCCTCGGTTAACAGCCACTGAACGTCCGAGCGTTGCCAGGAGGCCAGGATATTCTTCTCCATGCGGGGATTCTCTGTGTCCGCCAAGCCGTCTAGGTCGCCAGGACGCAGCTCCTTCTTCAGATTTCCCCGGACACTCGCTTTCGTAAATACAACAATGTCCTTGTTCAGTTTCCTCAGTGCCTCGGCGAGTTCATCGTTCGGACAGGGAAAGTCTATTTCCGATGTTAGCAACGGGTCTCCATCCACGGTCCACCAAGACCCTGGTTGGCTATCCAGCCACTTCGCTAATACTTGAGATGATATCACGACGTGATGTTCCATCTTGTTCATGCGTGGGCCTCCGCACCTGAGAAGTATTGTCCGCGGCGTAAAGCTCTTCCATCCCGCGTTATGGCTGCCGATCCATAGTATGCGGTCGCACGATCATGCCACAGTGCTGAGTTCCTCCACCGTCAGGTGCAAATTGGTATAGATATCGATTCCACCAGCGATCGCCAGCGATTCACGGACGATCTCGGCCGATGATAACTCGGTGTGCTTGACCAGTGCTCGCGCGGCCGCCAGGGCATAACCCCCGCCCGAGCCGGTCGCCAGGATGCCGTCACTGGGCTGGATCACGTCGCCCGAGCCGGTCAAGAGCAGGCTGTGCCTGGAATCAACTACGACCAGCACCGCCTCCAGCCTGCGCAGCATGCGATCCGTCCGCCAGAGCTTGGCCAGCTCGGTGGCTGCTCGCGGCACGTTGTTGGGGTAATCTTTGAGTTTTCCCTCGAACCGTTCCAGGAGCGCGAACCCGTCGGCCGCCGAGCCGGCAAACCCAACCAGTACCGTGCCGTCTAAGAGCTTGCGAATCTTGACCGCGTCGGCCTTCATGACCTGGGTGCCAAGCGTGACCTGGCCGTCGCCGCCGATCGCCACCTTGTCTCCCTTGCGAACGGAAAGGATCGTCGTCGCATGCCAGTTCAAGGAGCACTCTCCCTGCCGCAATTGTTTCGAGCTCGTTACGGGGCCCTTTACCATCCTCTTAGTACACACACCTCAAGGGGGCCGATCGCCGTTCTTGGATTAACTCATCCTTGCGAGCATAATTCCCGCGGCTCGATATTGCCAGGCGGTCTCAACTCGAGAAGAGCCTCGCCATACAGACAATGGGAATCATGGTAAGATCGCATTGGCTCGAGCTGAAGGGTCTCTTCCGGGGAGGGACCATGGATGAGCTCTTCTCGGTTAGGTCATGAGCCAATGGCCATCGACCAAGGCTCGGGGCGTCTTGTCAAGTCACGCCAGCAGCTTGTTCACGACTTCCCCAGCGACGTCCGTCAACCGGAAGTCGCGGCCCTGGAAGCGGAAGGTGAGCCGGGCGTGGTCGAGGCCCAGCAGGTGAAGGATGGTCGCGTGCAGGTCGTGGATGTGCACGCGGTCGGCAACGGGGGCGAAGCCGAATTCGTCGGTTTCGCCGACAGTGGCGCCCGGTTTGACTCCGCCGCCGGCGAGCCACATGGTCGTGGTGTCGATGTGGTGGTTGCGGCCCACGTTTTCGCGGATTTCACCCATCGGCGTGCGGCCGAACTCGCCGCCCCAGATCACGAGGGTGTTGTCGAGCAGGCCCCGCGTTTTCAGGTCCTTGATTAGGGCCGCGCAGGGCTGGTCGATATCGTGGCAGACCTGGTCGAGGTCGCGAGAAAGGGTTTGGCCGGGGGAACCGTGATGGTCCCAGTCGGTGTGGTAGAGCTGAACGAACCGCACGCCCCGCTCGACCAGGCGGCGGGCAAGCAGGCAGTTACTGGCAAACGACGGTTTGCCGGGTTCGGCGCCGTACATTTTGAGCGTTTCGACGGTCTCCGCGCCGAAATCGATCAGCTCGGGGGCACTCGATTGCATCCGGAATGCGACCTCGTAGGCGTTGATCCGGGTGGCGATCTCGGGGTCGGCCGTGGCGTCGAGCCGGGCCCGGTTGAGCGCGGCGACCGCCTCGATTGTCCGCCGCTGGCGATCGCCGGAGATTCCCGCGGGCGTGCTCAGGTTCAAGATCGGCTCACCGCCGCCACGCAGTGGCACCCCCTGATAAGTCGACGGCAGAAACCCGTTCCCCCAGTTCACCGCCCCGCCCCGCGGCCCGCGCGGGCCCGACTGCAAGACGACGAAACCGGGCAGATCGGCCGACTCGCTGCCGATCCCATAAGTGACCCACGCCCCCATACTCGGCCGGCCGAATTGCGCCGACCCCGTGTTGGCGAATAACTTGGCCGGCGCGTGATTGAAGACGTCCGTCGCCACTGATTTCACGAACGTCAGGTCATCGACCACTTCCGCCATTCGGGGCAAAAGCGCCGATACCCACGCGCCCGATTGGCCGTACCGCGCGAACTTGCGGACAGTCCCCAGGAGCTTGGGATGCTCCTTGGTGAAAATATCCATAAATGCGAATCGACGTCCTTTGACGAACGAATCGGGAATGGGCTCTCCGCTAAACTTCTGAAGCTGGGGCTTAAAGTCGAAGAGCTCGAGCTGGCTCGGTCCGCCGGCCATGAACAGATAAATCACGTTTTTGGCGCGCGGGCAAATGCCCCGGACGAGCCGCTAGCGGGTTGGCGCCGCGAGCAGGCTGCTGGGCGGGGATCGGTGCGCGTGACGGCGCAAGTTCGCCCTCAGTGATCGCCCGGGCCGGCCGCTCGCCCTCTAAGAGTGACGCCAGCGCCAGCGCCCCCAGCCCGACACCGCAGTCGACGAAGAAATGCCGGCGAGTGCGTTCGCGGCCAGCCAGGGCGAGTGTGCGCCTCACGTCGCAGTGTTTATCGGTCATGGCCCTGCCCCCCCTCTGGTCACTCGCGAGTCACAAATTCGTCGATGTTCAAGAGGACGCGGGCCACCGTCAGCCACTTCGAGGCGATCGTACCTTCCGTTTCCCTCTCGTTGCGGAGCACCGTTTCCAACGTTTCGATCTCGCGGCTCGAGGGCGTTCGGCCCAGGCAAAGCTGGAAGGCATAATTCAGGCGGTCGCGGTCACTCGCCGGGAAAGGCCGGTCGCTGACGATCCGGTCGGCCAATCCCCGGGCGATCTCGACGAAGGCCGGATCGTTCAAGAGCGTGAGGGCCTGGAGCGGGGTGTCGGAGCGAAAGCGCCGGGTGCAGCTCTGGAGCCGCCGGGCGCATCGAAGGTGGTGAGGAACGGGTACGGGGTGGCCCGCCAGAAAAAGGTATAGAGCCCGCGGCGATAGCGGTTGGGGCCGGTATCGGCCTGCCACGCCCGCTTCATCTGGCCCAAGTTCATCACGCCATCAGGCTGGGGCGGAAAGACGCTCGGGCCCCCGACGGCCCGGCAGAGCAGACCGCTGGAGGTCAGGGCGGCGTCACGGATCAGCTCGGCGTCGAGGCGGAGCCGGGCCTGCCGCCACAGCAATCGATTATCAGGATCGACCGCCTGGCCAGGCGGGCACGCCCGCGACGACTGCCGATAGGTCGCCGAGCAAACGATCAGGCGATGGATCGCCTTCTGGCTCCATCCGCGGTCCATGAGCTCGCAGGCCAGCCAGTCGAGCAATTCGGGATGACTGGGGGGCGTCCCCTGCGTGCCGAAATCGTTGTCGGTTTCCACAAGGCCGCGGCCGAAATAGGCTTGCCAGATCCGGTTGACGGCGACACGGGCCGTCAGCGGATTACGGCGGTCAACCAGCCAATGCGCCAGTTCCATGCGATCGGGTGAAGATCCCGGACTCGATTCATCGAGGCGGGGCAACACGGCGGGAACGCCCGGCGAGACTCGCTCGCCCTTTCGCGTGAAGTCGCCCCCCTGAAGGATGTGCGTCGCTCGCGGGTCGCCCGAGCGCTCGCGCACGACCATCGTCGTGACCAACGTGGGCATGGCGGCACGCAGCTTCTCGAACGCCGCCCGCTCGGCGCCATGCGCGGGGTCGTTGAGGATCATCAGCTCGATGAGTGCCGCGGCGCTGCCGGCTCGACCGCTTCTCCCGCGGCAGATCGAACGCCACCCGTACGTCGGCCGATTGCGCCTGCGTGAACGCCAACGCCAGGGTCTTCTCCCAGTTGCGCTCGCGCTCGTCGAGGTCGGGATAGCGCGCGGCCAATGCGCGATGAAACTCGTCGATCTTGTTGTGGATTGCCCGCCGTCGGGCCAGCTCCGCCGGCGTGGCGATCTCAAAGTCGGGCTCATCCACATTGTTGAAGAAAGCGAAAAGCCGATAGTAATCGCGCTGAGCCAGTGGATCGTACTTGTGGTCGTGGCACTGGGCGCAGCCGATGGTCAGGCCGAGGAAGACCGTCCCGGTGGTATTGACCCGGTCGACCACCGCGTCGACCCGAAACTGCTCGACATCGATCCCCCCTTCCTGGTTGATCTGCGTGTTACGATGAAACCCAGTCGCGACCCGCTGCGGCAGCGAGGCATGCGGACTCAGGTCGCCGGCGATCTGATCGATTGTGAACTGGTCGAACGGCATGTCGGCGTTGAAGGCACCGATGACCCAGTCGCGATACTTCCAGATGGAGCGTGGGGCGTCGATGTTGTAGCCGTTGGAATCCGCGTAACGCGCCTGGTCGAGCCAGGGCGCGCGCCACCGTTCGCCGAAGTGAGGCGAGGCCAAAAGCCGATCGACGGCGCGTTCATAAGCAAACTCTGACCGATCGGCCAGAAAGGCGTCGATCTCCTCGGGCGATGGAGGCAGACCAACAACGTCGAGACTGACCCGGCGAAGCAAGGTAGCCCGGTCCGCTTCGGCGGAAGGGTGCAGACTGGCATGTTCGAGCCGGGCCAGAATGAACCGGTCGATGGGGTTTCGCGGCCAGCGAGGGCTGGCGACCTGAGGGACGGCGGGCCGCGTGGGCGCGACAAAAGCCCAGTGCGACTGGCGCGGCGGTAGCCCCGGTTGTTCGTCGGGGTTTGCCCGGGCGCCCTGGTCGATCCAAGCCTCTAGCAGCTTAATTTCAGCGTCGGCGAGCGCCGGTCGATTGAGCGGCATGCGCTCGCTCGGCCCGTCACCGCGCACGGCGGTGACCAGCGGGCTCTCATCACCGTTTCCCACGACGACCGCTGGCCCGTTCTTGCCCCCCTTGAGGGCCGCCGCGGCCGTATCCAGGCGGAGAGCACCCCGCGGCTTGACCGCCCCATGACACGCGACGCAGTGGCGGGTCAGGATCGGCTTGATCTGCCCCACGTAGTCGACGGCTGCCGATTCCGCCCCGCTCTTCGCGGCCGGTGGCGCCGCCGCGGCCGCGAGCGACACCTCGATCAAGGGCAGTGCCCAAAAGGACACGGCCAGCCACGCACCCAGTTGTTGTCGCACGGTTGCCATGCAAGGAACCGTCGTGGAACTTCAGGAAGGAAGTCAAGCGGACGACCGCCCGATCCGATCGAACCTCGGCTCGGGCACTCACTCTTTATTCGAATAGCATTAGCATACCGCAAGCCGCCCGTTTGACGCCAGCAGATTCGCGGCTGGTCCATACTAACCCGACGCGCCAGCGAGGGGAGTGCCCCCGGACCCTCGCTGGCGCGTCGGGTTGGTATGGGGCGCGGGCAGCCCAAGCGTAAAAACTCGCGCCGTGATCCGAGACTCGCGCGCAACGCGGCTGCAATGGTCCCTACCAACCCGACGCGCTAGCGAGGGGAGTGCCCCGGATTTCAGACGGGCCCTTGTTCCTGCGGCAGCGCCGCGAAAAGCTCGGCCAAGGCCGGCTCATAATGTTTCCAGCGAGCAACGGACCGCTGATAGACGGGTTGGCGGACCTGCATGACGCTCGCCGTGCGAACGGGCCGGTCGGTGCGATGGAACTCCAGGCAAGCGGGTTCCCAATCGAGGCCGCACGCCGCCACCAGCCGCCGGGCGACCGACTCCAGGTCGGTGACAGTCTCTTCATAGTTGACCTCATGGATCGGCACCGGCAAGACCTGTTTCCAGTGGCTCATCACGCGATCGATACTGCTGGAATCGCGACGCAATGTGTTGCGGGTCGTTCGCCCAGCGGATGCTGCGGAAATCGGTCATCCAGCACGATACGGCGACGTCGCGCAGGTCGCGGCGGCTGTGCACGAAGACGGCGTTCGGGAACATGAGGACAGCAAGCCGATATACATGTAATTGTCGGGCATCTTGTCGACGATGCGTGGATTCGGCCCGGGTCGATCGCGGCCAAGCGCTCGAGATGCTGTTCGGCCAGTCGCTCGACGGTCGGGCGGTCAAGGAACGGGATGCATGTCGCGCGGGAGGCCCGGTGCGGCCCATCAGGCTCGGGGATCACCTCGAACGAGCGGCTGGCCAGCCGCAATTCGCCCGCCCCGTGAACCTGGGAGTGGCTGGCGAGGATTTGTTCGATGGAGCGTCGTTCCGGAGCGCGGCAAACCGAAGACAAAAACGGGCCGCCGGCTTTTCGAGCCGGCGCCGGCCAGCCGGGCGAACAGGTCGCGGTTAAAATCTGCGCAATAAGCCGTCGACAAACCGTTCGTGGTCGAGGGGGACGTAATCGCGCCGTTTTTCATTCGTCTTGAGGGTCAGCGCATTGGCCTCTTTGAGGCATTCCGCGGCCCGCGCGTGCTCACCCCGGCCGTCAAGCACGTGGGCCAGCGCGAATAAGAGGCGGCCCCGTGGCCCTTCAGCCAGTTTGTCATCAGTCAATCGTTCCTCAAGGGCGGCCACGTCCTGTTCGGGCAGCTTTCCCCGCAGCAGCGTCGCCAAGCGGGCGTGCGGCAGCGCAAATGCCGACTGAACCCGCAGCGAGGTTCGAAAGGCTTCTTCCGCCTCCGTCAGCTTGCCCATCTCCTCCAGCAGCCCGCCGCGGTTCAAATAGGCTGCCGCGTACTCGGGCTGCAATTCGATCGCGGAATCGTAATGGCGACCTGCCTCGGCGAGCCGCCCCTCTTCTTGAAACGCCCAACCCAACGACACGTGCGCTCCCGCTCGATTCGGGTCGAGGGCCAATCACGCGCTCCCAGCGAGGAATCGACTCGCCGGGTTCCTCCATCTCGTCGTACAGCTCAGCCAGCCACTGCCAGAAGTCGGCATTGTCGGGCTCGAGCTCGATGGCCTTATTGAGCCATACCTGCGCGTCCGCCAACTGACCCTCGGCCTGCAGCACCAGACCGAGGTGGCCGTTGGCCAGGGCCAGCTTGGGGTTGAGCCGCAATGCTTCCAGGTACGCCCCCTTGGCTTCGCCGAACCGTTCCAGCACCCGGAGGGCATTGCCGAGGTTGTGGTGAAGCGCCGCCGAATTCGGATCGAGGCGGACCGCTTCCTGACAGTGCGGCAAGGCCTCCTCGGCCTTACCGCTGTCCAAGAGCGCTTGGCCCAGGTTGGTTTGAGCCGGCGCAAAGCGGGGATCCAGGTCGACGGCCCGTTGGAACTGCTCGAGCGCTTCGTTCTTTTCGCCTCAGCTCGCGCAGGGCGATGCCCAGGTTGTTATGCGCCACGACGAAGTTCGGCCGTAGCGCGAGCGCGCGGCGAAGCTGTTCCGCCGACTCGGCGTGCTGGCCCTGCCCTTGCAAGGCCGCTCCCAGGTTGCAGAGCGCTTCCGGATAATCCGGCCAGATGGCCAGAGCCGCGCGGCAACAGCCGACAGCGCGATCAAAGTCGCCAGAGCGCCGGTAGGCCTCGGCCAGGTTGGCGTGGTAGATGTGCGAATTCGGCCGCAAAACCACAGCGCGGCCGATTAATTCGATCGCGCGCGCATGCTGGCCTTGCTGGTGGAGCAGCACACCGAAGAGATGCAGAGCTTCCGCGTTCTCCTGCTCGCGGGCCAGCACCTTCTGATACATCTGGGAAGCCGAACCCAATTGACCCGAACGGTGCATTTCAATCGCGGCAGTCAGTACATCTTGCATGGTCAGTTGTCCGTGGTCAGTTGTCCGGTGTGTCAGTTGTCCGTGGTCCGTGTCCCCGTGCCAGTGAAGGTACTTCTTCAGTCAAAAGCACCAACCCTGGACCGCGTACGTAATAATAACACCTTTCGCCTGGCCGTGGCAACGGACAACGGACAACGGACCACTGACAAAGGACAAAAGATCAATTCTGATCGATCCAGTTGATGGCGCTGGATCCCCAGCGAGGCGTTCGCGGCGTCCTCGGGCCCCAGTAATAGTTTGCCTCTGTGGGATAAACGACCGGCGACATGGAGGGAAGAAGGGGATAGGAAAACGAATTTCCCTCAATGACGCGCGTTTGGCCGTCATAGCCCCGGCTGTAAGTGAGAATCGGCGCGGTCGAGCGCGGAAAACCGACGTTGGTCCGGTGAGTGTCAAGGCCGTGTCGCCGTACGATTCCAAGCGGAGAGTAACCCACGCTCCCCGTCGGGTAATTCCCGCCGACGGTGATGGAGGGCGTCGGCATGAAGGTTCCCAGGGTCGCGCCCGAGGTTGCGCGCATACGCGGGTCGCGCCCTCGTGACGACCACCGGGCGCGTTCGCGGCGGGCAACGCCACGGGTCTTCGGCTCGAACCGTGCCGACCAAGCCCAGCAACTGGACAAGTGTAACCCCAACAATGGACGCACGCATCGCAGTGCAAGCAATTGTGTTCACGGGTGTTCCTCAAAGTCGCCGCGGATGCACGGCAAGACCGCCCAGCCAAGTGCCGGTCGATTCGCAGTCGTCATCGCGATCTTGAGAAAATCTACCTCATAAAATGAGGGCACGCGCCGAATTTATCGATCAGGCCAACGGACGCGAACGGGGAAGCACCGCGTGTAGTTCGTCGACGATCCGCGCGAAGCTCTCTCCAAAGCGCCAATCAGCCTTTGCTCTCCAACTCTTTCAATACGGCGACAAGTTGTGCGGGATCGCGCTGTTGCAGCAGCAACGCGATGCGAGTCTCGGGGAACTCGACCTTGCGTAGGCACTCTTCGACTCGGGCCCAGAGCCGGTCGCGTTTTTTTCCCTCGGCGAGATAAAGGTCGGTCGCCAGCTCCGAAAGGCGCTGGAACGTGATGGCATCCAGGTTTTTATAATAACGTTCGATGATCTTCCGCTGGTAAGGCGTGTGGTCGGCCACTCGAGCATTCTCCTGTTTTAGAGCGCGATCGTTGCCGATTTGAGTGCTGAACGATTCATAGTTCAACGGCGTATAAAAAAACAAGGGGCATTGCACGAACGCGAATTGCCGGTAAGATATAGGGATAAACTCCTTCCGAGTGTCTCATACAAGGTAGGTCATGGACTTCCTTTGTCACTCGTCGTGCCGATGGTGGTGGGCTGGCCTGGTGATGATCGCCGGGTCGATGGTGGCAATCGCCCATGCATCGTTCCGCGAGTTTGGGGGCAAAGGCGGTTGCGGTAGCACCCAGGGCGGCGCCGCTGGCCTCCGTGTGGGTCTGCCTGCGGTCGACAACCACAAGGGACAAGGCGCGACGGCCGTCCAACTCGTGCCGCCGACAAAGGCTCGCGTAGGCCCCGACTCATGGATTGCCACCGGCATTGATCGCCAGCCATCGTTGCCCCCCCTGACACCGATAGCAAACCAGCCCGTCCAACACGGCCCCCGCGCGGCGTGGCGGTCCGGCTTGTGTGCCGGCACCACAAACGCATCACACGGTTGCAAAACGGTTCTATCCTGAGTTGTCGCGAGCTTCCCGCGGAGAATATCGTCGTTGTTCCCTCGGACACCAATGACGACACGACATCCGACGGCGGCGACACCTCGGACGACGACGATTCGTGGGACGACCAAAACGGCGACGATGATACGGATTCGCCGATCATGGCCTGGCTCCCGGCGGTCGTTCTGTACGTGATTGCCCCCGGCTGCTTAGGCGAACGACCGTGGATCATCCCTTCCTCTCCTCACCCTCTTCTGAAATTCCGGCCGCTTCGCTGCTGATCCTGGCCGGGCACTTCCACGCTCATCATAATCCGAATCGCGCCGAAGGGCGATGCCTTCACCTTCCTCGCCACACAGCAGCTCGAAAAGGTCGCCGTGTGCTGAGTCGGTGAACCCCGGGGTCGGGGGGCAGGGTTCAGGCGTCTGGACGCCGTGATGTCACAGCTCGCCGGGGCAGTTGATCGCAGTCGAGGCTTTTCTGATCGTGGGTCGCGATCGGGGCGGAGACGGCGACATTGTTTGTGCCGTGTAACGTATTTCAGAATCGCAAGTTGGGGTCCAAGACCAGGGCCGCGTCATTCGCATTTGAGTGTGCAAGATGATTAATACCGAACAAGACCATGAATTGCTCCATGCTGAGGGCGATGCGCATCTCGTCCCGGGCGCGCGGCCGGGGGCGCGGCCGGTGCCGCGCAAAATGGGCATTGGCCAGCGAGCGGTTCTCGTGTGTGTGTTAACCGTGGTCCTTGTCCCCCCGCTGGCCGGGTTTTACAGCTACTTCACTGGCATCCCGCTCCATCTGCTGGCGGCCAAAAAGGAAGACAATGAGGCGTCAGAATCTGCCCACGTAGCGAGCGTTTCGCTGGTGCCGGGTCAACCTCACACGCTGGCGGTGTCTGACGAGGTCGCTGCCTCGTTGGGAATCCGCAAGGGCGATCGCGACTCGATTGCCGTCGCGCGACCCCCCACAATGATGCGACCCTTGGTGCTCCCGGGCTCGACGGACCTTGATCCGACACGCCTCGCCCGCATCCACGCTCGATTCGCTCCCGCCCGCGTCGTGGAAATCGCCCAGGTTCGGGACCCTCTGCGCAAGGGAGGCCAGACCGAGTTCCGTGAGCTGAGGCAGGGCGACGTCGTGTCGAAGGGCGATCTCCTGGGGATTTTCTACAGTCTGGACGTGGGCACCAAGAAAAATGATCTGCTCGATGCCCTGGTGCAACTGGAGCTCGACCAGCACATTCTCGACAACGCCGAAAAGCACAGGGAAGCGGTATCGGAAGTCTCGCTACTCATGACCGAGCGTGCCGTGCAGGGAGACCGCAATGCCGTCAGCAAGACCATCAACAGCCTCAAGCTGTGGGAGATCCCCCAGGAGGAGATCGACGCGCTTCATGCCGAGGCCAAGAAGATTTGTTCCGACAAGAGCGCGTGGCAGAAGACTCCCGAGGGCCGGTGGGTAAAAGGCGAGAAACAAGCCAGCGCCAAGGTTGACCCTCACGACGACGCTGAGAACCCCTGGGGCCGCGTGACCTTGCGGGCGCCGTTCGACGGCGTCGTCGTTGAACGCAACGTCACCAAGGACGAGATGGTGGTCGACAACACGGTCAACCTGTTTCAAATCGCCGACGTGAGCCGGTTGCTGGTCAAAGCGAACTGTCCCGAGGATGATTTGCCGGCCTTGGAGGCCCTGGACCGCGGCCAACGGAAGTGGACCGTGCGCACGGTGGGCGTGGGATCGGCCGCAGGGCTTACGGGAGCGATCGAAGAGATCAGTTTCATCATCGACCCCAATCAGCACACGGCGGTCGTCAAGGGGTATGTCGAGAACCCCGGGAAGCACATCCGCGGGGGGCAGTACGTCACCGCCACGGTGCAGATACCGCCGCCGGACGGCGTGGTCGAGATTCCCGTCGATGCCCTGGTCGATGACGGCAGGCAGAGCTTGGTGTTCGTGCAGCCCGACGCGGCCAAGCGACAGTTCACGATGCGCCGGGTCCACGTCACTCATCGGTTTGAGCGCACGGTCTTCGTGCGGAGCACGCCGATCCCCAAGGAAGAACAACTGACGCCCTCGGAAGCGGAAGAAGGACTACAGCCGAAAGAGCCCCTGCGACCGGGCGAGCGCGTTCTTTTGGCCGGGTCGCTGGAACTTAAAAGCGTCGTGGTCGACCTCGAATCGCGGCCCACGGGGAAATCGGCCGATCTGGTCGCCAAGGGGACGGTCAGTGGTCAGTAGTCAGTGGTCAGTAGTCAGTGGTCAGTAGTCAGTGGTCAGTAGGAAGGTTTTCCATGGTCCGCAAGCTGATCGGCTGGGCGCTCGATAATCCGGCCGTTGTCATCCTGGGTGCCATCTTCCTGACCATGATCGGCCTTTACTCGTTCATGCACGTCAACGTCGAGGCATACCCGGACCCCGCGCCGGCGATCGTCGAGGTGATCGCGCTGTTTCCCGGCGCGTCGGCCGAGGAGGTCGAACGGCAGGTCACGATTCCCCTGGAAGTGACTTTCTCCGGCATGCCCGGCTTGAAGAAAATCAACAGTAAGTCGCTCTTTGGCCTCTCCGACCTCAAGATGACGTGGCACTACGGCAGCGACTACACCTACCTGGCGGGCCGCCAGGAAGTGATCAACCGCCTGGCGACGATTTCTCAGCCGTTGCCCTCCAATGTGACGCCGGCCATCTCGCCGGAGTCTCCCACGGGGGAAATCTTCCGCTATATCCTCAAAGTCCCCAAGGACGCTTCCGGCCGCGAGATCTACACGCTCAACGACATCAAGGCGATGCAAGACTGGGTGCTCGAGCGCGAGTTCCGCACCGTGCCGCGAATCGTTGACGCCGCCAGCTTCGGCGGCACCGTGCGGCGCTACGAGGTTCAGCCCGACCCAGACCGGCTTCGCCGCTATGGCATCACGCTGGGGCAGCTCCAATCGACGCTGCGGAACGCCAACGCCACGGTGGGGGGCGACTACCTCGATCAGGGCCAGATTGCCATGACGGTGCGGAGTGTCGGACTTTTTGGCGGCGGCCTGGACCCGGTGAACAAGGTGCTGGGGCTGAAAAGCCCGACCGCCGCCGCCGCCGTCCTCCGCGCGAGGAATTGCGGCGGATCAGGGAAATCCGCAGCCTGGTCATTGCCTCCGTCAACAACCAGCCAATCCGGGTCGAGGACGTGGTTGAGGGAGGACGGCTTTCACCAGGGCAGTTACCCGGCGACCAGGGCGTGGTCGTCGGCCACCTGACGCGGCTGGGACGGATCGGTTATTACCACGCCGATAAGGAGCGGCCCTCAGGATCCCCGCTTTCCCTCAAGGACGTGGGTTACGACGAGGACGACAAGGTGAGCTGCATCGTGCTCCTGCGCAAGGGCGAGGAGACCTTGCCCGCCCTCGACGACATCAAGGCCAAGGTCGAACAACTGAACGATCCGGCCAGCGGCCGGATGTTGCCCGGAACCAAGATCGCAAGCTATTACGACCGCACGGACTTGCTCCATATCACAACGGAGACCGTGACCGAGAACCTGTGCGTCGGCGTCGCGCTCGTGGTCGCGATCCTTTTCATGTTCGTGAACAATATCCGGACGGCGATCATCGTCGCCATCAACATCCCCCTCGCACTTTTGTTCGCCTTTTCGATGCTATTCATCCGCGGCAAGTCGGCGAACCTGCTGTCGATCGGGGCGGTCGATTTCGGCATCATCGTCGATTCGTCCGTCGTCGTGGTCGAGAACATCTACCGCAACCTGGCTTCACAGAACTTGGCCGATCTGCCTATGAAGGAGCGAATCCTCCGCTTCGTGCAGGAGATCGACCATGCGCTCTTGTATTCCGTTCTGATCATGGTGTGTGCCTTCGTGCCGCTGTTCGCCATGACCGGCCCGGAGGGGCAGCTCTTCGGTCCCATGGCGCAGACGTACGCCTTCTCCCTGGCCGGCGCGCTGGTGCTGGCCCTGACGTTGACGCCGGTGTTGGCCGTGCTGTTCTTGAAGGGTGTCAAGCCGGTTCAGGAGAACCGGCTGGCCCGCAATCTGCGCAGTCCGCTACTTGAGAAACCTCCAGCTCTGCCTGACATATCCCAAGACCACCTGTGTACTGCTGGCGTTCCTGATCGGCGGCACCGCTTGCTTGATCCCGCAGCTCGGTCGTGAGTTCATGCCCGAGTTGGAAGAGGGGAACCTATGGCTCCGCGGCATCGGCGAGCGCAACATGAACCTCGACCACTCGGTGGCGATCGCCAAGCAAGCACGGGCCATCATGGCCGGCTACCCCGAGGTCGCGTCGATCGTCACCCAGAGCGGCCGTCCCGACGACGGTACCGACACGGAAGGGTTTTACAGCGGCGAATACTTCGTGCCGCTGCGGCGCCAGGAAGACTGGCCCAAAGTGATGCGGGCGACCGGTTGGCGGCGGTGGGTGTATGGCCCTTTGCGCTCGCGGACGAAGCGCGAGCTCATCGATGCGATGAGCGCCGACCTGGAGAGCAACGTCCCGGGCTTAACGTGGAACTTCTCGCAAAGCATCCGCGACAACGTGCTGGAGGCACTGTCGGGCGTCAAGGGGGACAATTCTCTCAAGATTTTCGGCCCCGATCTCGACAAGTTGGAGCTACTGGCCTCGAAGGCAAAGAACATTCTGCAGAGCGTGGAGGGCATCGCCGACGTGGGCATCTTCCGCGTCCGCGGCGCGACGCACCTGCAGTTCCGAGTCGATCCCTTCAAGTGCGAGAAGTGGGGCGTGACCACGGCGGACGTCAACAACGTCGTCACCACCGCCATGGCCGCCCAGCCCCTGTCCACCATGATCGAAGGCGAGAAGCGATTCGACATCGCGATCCGCTGGCCCAAGTGGCGGCGGGACGACGAGACGTCGATCCTCGACATCCCGGTCGACATCATCAACAACCAGGTGTTCCTGGCGCAGGGCTCGGGCTTCACGCCCAACGCGGCCGGCCATGCCTTGCCCCCCCCAGCGGTCAGCGGCAGCCTGGCCGACACGTCCAACCCGATTTCGAGTACCCCGCGACTCCGGCTTCGCGACCTGGTCACGCCGGTGGACAAAAACCTCGACCCAGAGCCCGGCGGCTCGTTCATCGACGCCGGCGCTTCGACCATCTACCGTGAGAACGGCAAGCGCATGATCGCCCTCAAGTTCAGCGTCCGCGGCCGTGACCTCGGTAGCGCGGTCGACGAGGCGAGGAAGAAAACCAAGGACTTGTTCAAGATCCCTTACGGGGCGGTATGGAGTGGCGAGTTTGAGCAGATGGAAGAAGCCAATGGTCGGCTTATGTTGATTATTCCCTTGTCGCTCGCCTTCATCTTCATCCTGCTCTACTCCGCCTTCCGCTCGATCTTAGACACGATGGTGATCTTCAGCAATGTCTTTGACGTGGCCGTCGGCGGTATTTGGGCCTTGTACCTCACCGGAATCAACTTCAGTATCGCGGCAGCCGTCGGCTTCGTCTCGCTTTTCGGCATCGCTATCATGGACGGCCTGCTTTTGATCTCGTATTTCAACGCGCTTCGCGCCGAGGGCCTGCCGCTGCGGGAAGCGATCGTGCAGGGTGCTGGCAAGCGGGTGCGGCCGGTAATGATGACCGCCCTGACGGCCATCCTGGGGCTCTTGCCCGCGGCCGTGTCGACCAAGATCGGTGGCCAAACGGCGCAGCCGTTGGCGGTCGTCGTGGTTGGCGGTATGACGGCCACGCTCTTCCTGACACGCTATCTGATGCCGGTGCTCTACAGCTTCTACGGTCACCGCGAGCCGCCGAAGGGGAGCGGGGGGCTGGCCCATTAAAGCCGTGTTCGTTCGAGTGAGCTCCGTCCGATGTCTGCGATCCAACCAAAAGCCGCTCAATCCGCGAGTTTCGGTCGTCGTCTTCGACCGTCGCTCGCTCGCCGTAAACGTTACGCTCCCCTTTCTTCGATTGGCCGCACCGAGAGGACCCGACCATGCCAGGCGCCACCGTCGAGAACCTGCCCGATCTTTTTAAGACAATCCTGCATCCGACCGATTTCTCGGAAAACTGCCGGCCTGCGTTTCACACGGCCTGCGGGCTCGCCCGGGACAATAATGCCACGTTGCTGGTTCTCTATGTCACGGGTTCCGGTTCTCCGCTACGCGCAAATCGGCGCCCTCGTGTGGGACAAGGATGGCACGGTGCACGTGCCCGATGCGAGCCAGTCCGCCGAAGCCCAGGCGGCCCTCGCTGAATTGGCCTGGCCCCGACCGTCGGGCCCGCCAGTTCGCGTGGAGTATCTCTTGGCCCAAGGGAGCCCGGCGGAGGAGATCCTCCGCTTGACCCAGACGCTGTCATGCGACCTGGTCGTGATGGGCACTCACGGCAAGACCGGGCTTTCCCGGCTCTTGACCGGCAGCGTGGCGGAAGAGGTCCTGCGCAAGGCTCTCTGCCCTGTGCTGGTGGTCAAAGCTCCTGCGCGGCGAGCGCCGAAGCCGGTGTGGGAAGCACCCGCGGAGCCCGGCGCAAGATTGATGTGCGGCCACTGGGCGACGCCCTGGCGCTCGCCTACACGGCGACGCTCGTGCGCCACGCCCGCCGTGGAAGTCGTGCGGCTCATCGTTCGGGCTGGCCAGGAAATCCCCTCCCACAAGGCCAAAGGTGAGTTGATTGTGCACTGCCTGGAAGGGCAAGTGGCCCTCACCGCCCTCGGCAAGACACGAATGCTCGAAGCCGGTCAGCTCCTCTATTTACCCGCGGGCGAGCCGCACTCGGTCGACGGTATCGAAGATGCCTCGCTGCTCTTGACGATTGTCGCCCCGAAACCCTGATAAGAAGCCAGAGCCGGCCAAGGCGCCCACGAAAGGGAAGCGACTATGACGGTGAAGACGAAGTTCAACCTGACGGGGACAGGCCGGGATTCCTACCTGAAGCTTGTGATGGCCTTTCCGCTCGCTTCGATCAAGTCCGACGAGCATCTTCAGGAGGCGCACAAAGTCATGGACCAGCTTCTCGCTCAAGGCGAACTCAAGGGCGGAGAGGAGATGTACTTGGACGCGCTTAGCGACCTCGTTGCCGCGTACGAGGATGAACACTACGCCATCGAGCCCGCCTCGGACGCTGAAATGCTGCGACATTTGATGGAAGCCAAAGGCATCACGCAGGCGCAACTGAGCAGGGACACGACCGTCCCCAAGTCCACGATCTCCGAAATCCTAGCGGCGAAGAAGCTCTTTAGCCGTCCGATGATTCGTAAATTCGCGGACTACTTTGGGGTCGACGTAAGCGTTCTCGCGGCCAACTTTTGACGCTCCGGGTCTGTCGCCACGTGCGACTCAAGAGACCCTGGCGAGCGGGACCTCCCGGCGTCCATCCGCTGCCGGGCAGGTGGACACGCGCTGGGAGACCGGCTTTGGGGAGGCCGAAAAACAAGAGACAATGCTTGATCCCGTCGGGCGGCACCGCGCCAGCGGTGCCGCCCGGTCAAGCCCAACTTTTCACCGCGCCAGGGTTAGGCACCGTTTCGCTGGGATAAGTCCCTCGCAAACCTCTCGAGGGCCACCGCCAACTCATCGTCCTCGATGTCCCAGAGGGATCGGCCGGTGTCGTCCTCGCCCAGCATCCCGACTGTCGCCAAGAATTGACCGATCCGCATCTCGGGACAGAGCCGCCGGACTTCTTCCAGCCGATGCAACAGATGGTCTTGAAGATCAACCGCCGTCATACAAGGTCTCCGATCTTGGGGTAATGGCCGCGGGGCCGACGGAGATGACCGATCACTTCAACTTGGATTATGGTACCCGGGGCAAGTTTGGCGATTCGTGTTGCACGGGTGACGCCGTTTACGATCTCCATCACCCCATCCGACCCCTCGTAAACCCACACCGGGGGCATTCCGGCGGTGGACTTGCCGAAAACTGCGATCTGGCGTTGCAGCTTGTACGGGTCCACCCCCGACAAACGGGACGGAGGCAGCCGGAGTTCGGCCGGATCGACATCGCGGAAGTCTGCGGCCATCACACCATTGTATCCGTCCGATCGGCGGCCAGGAAGCTCTCTGCCCAACGTGACGCATACCAGGCATACCAGGGCATACCAGGACATGCATCGCGGCATACCAGGACGTGCATCGCGGGCAGGCGGAAAGGCAGCCCGCACTTTCAGCCCCTTCGATGTGTCGATGGCGAATCCGGGTGATTCACCGCAGGGAACGCAGAGCACGCGGAGACGAAAACAGACAAGAAGTCCGCGATGCTGTCTTCCTTCACTCACCGACGAAGGTGGACGCATTACCCGCCAGCTCCGCACGAACGGCTTATCCATTACATACGAGCGAAGCTGCGGAAACCGTCTTTTTGCCTTGAAGGTCGCAATTTGCGCCCAGGCGGTGCGTCACACTTAAAACCATGCGGTGGTTAGGGATACGCCAAAAGCGTGCGCACTCAAAAAAACTGCGTCACACCTAAGTCCAATCCCTGTAAGGCCGTGACGCGCGTGACGCAGTTTTGGGACCTGCGCGCTGGTGCGCGCGCCGCCACTGGCCGTTCGCGCAACGAATTCTAGGATTGTGCAGGTTGTAGGACGCGACTCAGATCGTGCCGCGAACCTCGTCGTTCCCCCCCCCGGAGCATCCCCAGCACAAACTGCGTATTGGCGGGAATGGGACGATCCTTGAGAGAGCCGACCAATCGTCATTGCGAGCCCGATCGGGCAAATCGGAAGAGTCGCGTCGATTGTCAAATTGTGGTTTGAGCGGGGGCGGCTCGGGCGTCCGAGATGATGAGCGAGATGTCTGGGCCAATGTTCTGGCATCGCGACGGCAGCCGCATGGATGACGAATTCCAGCGCGGACGACGTCGATTCCCAGGTTCTTGTCGATGGACACCTTCGTTATCTTCAATTCAAAATCTCTTAGCGAGCTACATATCCATTTCGGCCGCGGCTCCTCAGATCCGTGACGCTGGCATACACGGCCTCTGGGTCGCGTCGGCAAGCTCCTCGCCCGAAAATGGCGCCCGCCATTTTTCTCGCCCTCTGGCGCCAAAAAAGTCGGCTGACATAAAAGCAGCTAAATCAATGGTTTGTGTTTAGGGGCCATGGCTGCAGTGACCGAAAAATGGCGCTTTTGGCCTTCGAAAAAGCGCCATTCTCCGCCATTTTTTCCCCTGTCTATTCAGATGAGCAGCAACCAAAGTCAATGTGGCGCCTGAGACGGCCGATGGCGCGATCGTTGCAGTCCCCGGACCTAAATCGCGTTGGCGAAAGAGATCGGCAACGGGACCCTCCGAAAAGGCGCCAAAGGGCGCCATTTTGTCGCGGCGGTCAGCCGTGGGCGGGGCGATGCGCGCGACGATGTCCGCCACCCTGCGGCCGATCGTCCCGACGGGAGCAGGCGGGAGCAGGCCCCTGAGTGTAGAATCGAAAGCGCACTATGCTTGCGAAACTTTCTGGATGCACCGCGGCTTCATCAACGGCCGTGAAATCCGCCGGCTGAATGGCCAAAACACGGAGGCCAGTGCAGGGCGCTCCGCCCCGCGATGGCGACCCCGGACTCACGCAACCCCCCCGGGGCCGCCCCGGCGGCTTATGTCTGAATTGCAGCCTTCGTAACCGCTTCATCGCGGCGAAACATGTCCCGAAAATCCTCAAGACGGCCGGTCGGATCGCCGATAGCCGTGTGTAGGCACGACGGCAAGGAGGCAATACGAATGGGACGAAACGAGGCAGAACGCCGACAGGGCAATGCGTCAGGCACGACGGGTGCTTCGGCGGCAAGCCCGGCCACTGTCAAGGTCACTCTCCATCTCACCGTCGGGACGGCTCAGCGTCTCGGCGTCGAGTCGGCGATGCGGCGGATTTCGCAGTCCGCCATCGCCGAGGAAGTTCTCGGGGGTTACCTGAGCCGCTGGCAGCTCCCCGCCGTGGCGGACGCGAATCAGCTCGAAGCGAGCTGAGAAGAGCGCCCACTGCACGCGGATTCCGGGTCTGGAGACCTTGCGATGTCGAAGTACTTGAGGGTGATGGTGTGTGCCAGTCTGCTGGTGAGCGGCTGCCGTACGCCTCCCTTGGAGGCGGTAGACAAATACGTCGCTGACGTCGTTACTCGTCCGATCGACGTGGCGCCTACCCCCGCTCCCAAACCAGGCGATGCCAGCCCAGCAGTGGGAGCGGCAGCGCCCGCCGCCGCGGCGAAACCCCGCGACAGCGGGCCGGCCATTGACGCCGCGCCACCGCCGGTTGCCGGGACTCCGATGCAAGGCGTGCCGGGAAGCCCCGACGTCGTCATTCGCGCCTCGTCGAACCTGGTCGACCAAAAACGCCTGACACAAAGAAAAGGGCGACCGGACGACAACGTCATCCGGGCCTCGACGACGCAGATTGAACGGACCGACCCTGGCCTGGCCGCGCCACCGCCCGGGAAGTTCGAGCTGACGATTCCTAAGGCGGTCCCTGGGTCGGAGGCGCCGTTGGTCACGCTCCCCGCCGATCGGGCGGCGCGGCCGGCGGCCGTCGCCCGGCTCTTTCCGGCATTACCCCCGCTGCCCGATGTGCCCGTGCCGCAGCCCGGCCCAGACGGCCGCCCGTACACATTGGCCGACTTTCAACGCCTCGCGGCGGCCAACAATCCCACCCTGCGCCAGGCGGCCGCCGACGTCGAGGCGGCCAGGGGGCTCATGGTGCAGGCCGGCCTCTATCCCAACCCGACGATCGGCTACGAGACCAATCCCGACAACAACAACACCGGCTCGGGCGTCCAAGGCACCTTCATCGATCAGGTGATCAAGACCGGCGGCAAGTTGACCATCGCGGTCGCGGGAGCGAAGATGGCCGTGATCGCCGCGGAGCTGGCATTGAAGCAGGCTCGATACGCCCTGGCCACCACGATCCGGGGCGACTTCTACACGCTCTTGGTCGCCCAGGAAACGGTCCGCGTCAACAAAGGTCTGGCCCACTTCACCGACGAAATCTTCCGGCTCCAAGCCGACTTGCTGGAGGGGGGGTTCGCCGCCAGCCACGAGCCGACGGCCCTGCGGTCGCAGGCCTTTATCGTGCGCCTCGCCTATAAGCAATCGATTGCCAACTACGTCTATGCCTGGAAGCAGCTTGTCGCCGACATGGGCCTGAGGCAGTTGCCGCTCTCCGCCGTCGCGGGCCAGGTCGACCGGCTCATCCCCTACTACGACTACGACGAGGTCCTCGCTTACGTCCTCCACAATCACACGAACATCCTCACCTCCCGCGCCAACCTGCAGGGAGCCAAGTATGGCCTCAAGGGCGCTCGGGTCGTACCCATACCCGACGTGGAAGTGCGTGTCGACCTCTGGAAAGAGCAGATGATTCAGCCGTTCCAGAACTACTTCACCCTTAGTCTGGGCATCCCATTTCCGATCTGGGACAGAAACCAGGGCAACATCGCCGCCGCCGCCGCCGCCATGATTCGAGCCCAAGAAGGACCGCACGCCGCCGAGGTGACCCTGACAACGAGCCTGGCCGCGGCTTATGCCACTTACAAGAACAACCTGTTCGCCATGGACTATTACCGGCGTAACATCCTGCCCGATCAAGTGCGTTATTACCGCGGCGTCTTTGAACGCCGGCGGATCGACCCGAACGCGGCGTTCGGCGACCTGGTGCAAGCCCAGCAGATGCTCGTCGCCGATGTAACCGCCTACCTGGGAATCTTGGGTTCGCTGTGGACATCAGTCGTCGCCGTCGCCGACTTCCTCCAGACCGACGATCTGTATCAACTCGGTAAGCCGCTGGCGCTGCCGGAACTGCCCAACTTAGAAGCGCTCCATGCCTGGCCCTGCGCTCACCCGCACCCGGTGTCCGAGGCGGCCGAAGTACGGTCGACTGTGGTTCCGGTCGCACCCGACGGGTCGCCGGCCGTTCCCACGCCGGCGCCGCCGCCGCCGCCGCCGGACCAGCGAAGCGACAGGCCGCCTGACACACCGGCGTCCGCAGCCACGGCGCGCGTGTCGAACCCAGGCCCGACGGCCCGCGACCGGGACCAAATCGTGGGAGGTTCCTTATGAACAAGGCGACACAACTGCTTTTGGCCGGTGCCGTGGTTTTCGCCCTCTGCCAAGCGGGAGTTGCCCAGCAGGCTCCCTCGCAGCCACCCGCCGACGCGCCCGTCGACATGAAAGCGATCACCGACGGAGTGCTGCCGCCAACGAGCCTGCCGCCGCCCTTGCCCGGCAGTCCAGACGCCGGCGTCGGCGCGGGGGTCCTCGAGGCGCTGCCACGGCCGCTCGACACACCGCGTTCCCTGTTCGGACCGCCACAGCCCCCCTCAATGGGCAGCATGCCGATCGGTGGTCCCTATTTCGTCCCCGACCCGCTGCTCGACTTCACGCCGCTCGTTCCCCCGGGCTGGTTTGTCGGGGCCGAGGTTCAAATCGTCAAGCCGCACCTCAATCCTGAATTGGTCGGCAGCACACTGCCGGGCAAGCACGTGCCAGTTTACGAGAACAACAGTCCGATTGGGCCCAACGCGACCCACTTGAATATTCCCTCCGCCGCACTGAATTGGACCGCCTCTCCACGCGTCTTCGTGGGTTACCGCCTCCCCAGCGGGTTCGGCGAATTCATGATCTCTTACCGGCACCTGGGGACCACGGGAGCCGGGAGCGTGCCGGATATCAACGGCCCGATCGGTTTGAATACGCGGTTTGCCTTCGATATCATCGACCTCGATTATAACAGCCGCGAACTGTCCACCTGGCTCGGGTGGGGGCCCCAGTGGGACATGAAATGGTCGCTTGGGTTGCGTCAAATGTTTCTATTCTATGGCTTACAGGGTGGCCAGTCCTTCGGCCAGGCGGCTGGCGGCAGCGGCATTGCCTTCGCGCAAGCAACCAACAACGTCTACGGCATCGGCCCGCACGCCGCCCTGGAGCTGAATCGCGGCTTGGGGGATTCGGGGTGGGCACTGTATACCCGCATTGACGCCGGTGCCGTCTACGGCAATGTCTGGGACCAATGGAACACGGTGTCGACGGCGCTCGGCCCGAACGGCCAGCCACTGCGGGGTCAGACAAACAGCTTCGGCCACCAAATGATACCGATGATCAACTGGCGGGCGGGCATGACCTGGAAGCCCTCGCCAATGAGCGGCACGCGAGTATTCGTGGGCTACCAGTACGAGGTCTTTTGGGACTTAAATCGGCTTCCCCAGTCTAACAGCACCCCTTTCGCACCCCCGTCGCTCGGCCAGTATCAGAGCCAAGGTATCGTACTGCAAGGGACCATAAACTGGTAACAGAAACGAAACAAAGAATTCGAAAACTGAACCCCGAAAAACTCAATCACCCAAGACATGGCCAGACAATGAGGCCCTTGCGTAGGTCAGGCTTTCCAGCCTGACGTCTTTAAGTAGGTCAGGCTTTCCAGCCTGACGTCCGGAATGTCAGGCTAGAAAGCCTGACCTACAACCATGTCGGTGCCGGCCTTTGTCTAGTTTGGGATCGTCGTTCTTGGGATGTCCTATGTGCAACATGCGCGACATGCTGATCTTGTGTGCCATTGGAGCCTTGAGCGCGGCGGCGTGGACAGCCACCGCGGGCGAAGGCCCATCAGTGCACGGGGCGATGCATGGTTCCCCGGGCCGTGGCTTCGTCACGGGCCACATGGGGCATTCCGGGCACCATGTGGGGAGTATGGGGATTTTTTTTCCAGTCGAACCCGCGCAACAATTCATGCAGCAACTTCCCGGCTCGTCGGGGCCAGCCCCCACTCACTTCGGCATGTCGACAACTGCGCCCGCGGTGTTTGAACCGGAGCACATCGCTACGGCTCATGCGGTGGGGCCGGCCATCCATCCGCTTGAACACGTCGGGGCGCCGGTCGAGGCGAGAGCGGCTGTGATTCCGCGGCCGGCCGCTGTCGGCGCAGCGGATTCGGATCAGGCGGGTGCGGCGACGGCGCAGCCGAATCCCCCCACCGCCAGACCATCGGCGTCACGTCCCCCGGGCGCTTCAGTCCGGGCAGGCCGGTGTTTGGTTGGTCCGGCCCAGGGCGACCAGGCCCGGGCCGACCGCCAAGTCCCCGATCGTGAAACGGGTGTCGCTCGCCGGGCCCACCGGCGATCATTTCGGCTGGTGCTTTAGAAAGCGCACTTTGACGGCAACCTCCGCGCAACCGGCCTTGCGAGTTGGCAACGCGGACCGTGACCGGGACGAAACCGCTATTACGGTCGGC
>CAWHKI010000318.1:0-24643 GCA_963829765.1 uncultured Isosphaeraceae bacterium
AATCGCTGCGAATTAAACATGAATCAAGGCGCTCCAAATCAATGATGATAAAACGATGTATCTTCCTGAGTCTGGTATCTTCCTGAACTTGTTGCTGCTTTTAACCCTCGATCGCGACAAGAGGGCATTGCGGCGCGGTATTCATTCGCGTTAACCGCTGGTGTCAAACTTCTGCCAAACCCAACCTTGGGTTTAAGAGGCGGGAAACAGCCGCCGACTTCTTTGGGCTCCGTACGATTCTCGCTGACAAGCCACTATTCCTTTTCAACTTGGCCTAAGCTGGCAATCGCGCTGGCCACCATAAGCCACCGCTTTCGCGGCCCACGATAGATGTGCACGGACGATATATGTTAAGACGCATACCATACAGAATAGGCATCGTGACTCATAAATCAAGCGTCTGAGTTGCGAGATTTCGATTTTTTTTCTGATGTCTTTTTTTTTAAACAACGACCCCGACACAGGACTAGATCGGGCATCGGGAGACGGAGCTCCCTCCTACAATTCCTGTAGGAGACGGATCTGACCGGCGATGTTTTTAGGGGATCGGGAGACGGAGCTCCCTCCTACAATTCCTGTAGGAGACGGATCTGACCGGCGATGTTTTTAGGGGATCGGGAGACGGAGCTCCCTCCTACAATTCCTGTAGGAGACGGATCTGACCGGCGATGTTTTTAGCCCTATCGCGGCCCATTGTTTGTTAGCAGCGCCGGGAACACCGCGGCAAGCCGGGCATCGCACTGGCCAGCACTTGATCGTTGAACGTGGTTGCCAGAAAGCACCAACTGCAGCCGAACTGGCGGCTTTGGCTGGAATTTGACAACCCCGTCGGCTCGTTGTTCGCTCTTGGAACGCTATGGAAGCAACTTCCGGGCTTTTAGCAGCCTCAGTGCCCGGCAGGCTCAGGTCTCCAATCCCGCCCCTCTGCCTGCCTGCCCCAACATCACAGGCTGGGGCCAGGCGAGGCGGCCTTCTTTGGTCGGCGCGGATAAACACAACTTCACGGCAATTTCCACTCTCCTGTTGTGATTCAAGGCGAAGAGGGAGCTGACCCTTCTATTGATTAGAATCTCTTTTTCGACGGCGGCGAAAGCCGAGCAATCCCAATGATGTCCCCAGCCCGAGAAGGACGAGGGAAGACGGCTCGGGCACCAAAGCCTGGTCGGCGGTCGTCGCCCCGGTGGGGTTCAGCGTATCGCCGGTACCATAGGAAACCCATACAAAGCTTTCCGTGAGCGTGTACCCTGAACCGGAAGAAAAGGCGGTATTAGCCTCGGTGTTGCTGTCGGACCCGAAATTGTCGAACGAGTACGTGATACCCGGACTCGCCACGCTCGTTCCGAACAGGTCCGACCCCGCGGTGGCAAAGCTCTGGAAAGAGAGCGTATCGGTATAGGCATTGGGGAAGTTGGCCGGCGTGAATGAGTACCCCGAGCTGCTTCCCATGGTGTAATTGGGCCCCGTGGGCAATGTGAACCCGTCATCCGAAACGAGAATGGTCAGCGTGTGCGTGGCCGCGCTCGTCGACGCGATACTTCCCTCTCCCCCGAGGTCTCCCTCCGCAGTGGCCTGCGATGAGGAAGCAGTGAAACCGGAGAAAAGAAAGTCGCCGTATTGGCCGCTCGGCACATTCAGCGACTGAAAAGAGGCCACGGAATCGGAGTAAATCGTCGAATTGTCCTCCTGAATCAGAATACCCAGCTCGGCTTTGGCGTTGCCCGTCCAAGCCATTGCAACGGCGATCAAAGCCAGCATGATCTTCATCGGTCTAAACTGCTTCATAGGTCACTCTCTCAATCGAGTTTAAAAGAACAAAAGGCGGTGAAGAAACGGACCACTTCCTCTGCTCGCGACATCAAGCGGCAGTGGGTTCGCGCCGCGCGCCACCTTAGGCAAGCCCGCGGGTGCGTCGCCGTCGCGAATACATCATCCCGAGAGTGCCCGCGGCACCGATCACGGCCAAGGCCATCGATGAGGGCTCGGGTACCGAACTGGGTGAATAAAGCTGGAACGATTCGGAGTTAGAGCCGGGGAAAAGATAATTGGCCAACGCTACGGCACTGTTTTCCCAAGCGACCGACGGGCCGTTGTTGATGTCCCAATAGAGGGAATTATTGGTGTTATCATACGAGTTATAGAGCGTCAGGTAGTAGGTGGTTCCCGCGCTCACCGCCCCGCTCAAGGCGAACGTCGTCTCGTAAACATCCGCGCCCGACGAATTCGTGAACTCAAAGGTGTTACTCAGCGCCGGCGACGTTCCCGAACTCACATTGCTCGCGGCGGGAGATGTTCCGATCGACCACTCGAAGGAAGCGGGAGTGTCACCCGGAAGGACCCACAGACCAACCTGCGCGGACCCGAGGCTCGTGCTGGCCGACACCGTGAATGAGTTGGAAATCGTCGTAGGAGTATCGTCTTCATTGGAAACACCGATCGCGAAGGCCTGTAAAGTCCCGTTCAATGGGCCGTTGCTGTAGACCAACTCACCGCCGTCGGTGCGCTCCAGCGATCAACCCCAGACAGAAAACGGCTACTGCTTCGGCCTTCATGGTCTTTTTCACTTGATCACCTACCCTTTTGACAGCGCCCAACCGGTGCACAAATCGACACCTTCCCACGTAGGAACCTACCGCAAACGGGGTGTGCTCTCTGGAAGTTCGATGCGAGGATGCCAGCATACGAAAGGAAAAAGTCCCGTGTCAAGCGGGGATCAAACCGTGTTGATAAAAACCAACATCCCGCCACACGGCGAGAACTCTGACGGCGCGGGGCTGTGCCTGAGTCGCGATCATAATCAACGGCCCGACGCAGGGCTAGCACGGGGATCGGGAGACGGAGCTCCCTCCTACAGTTCGTGTAGGAGGCGGCTCTGCCCGCCGATCTTTCTTGCCGTCTATCGGGTCGTTGATAAATATCGCTGGCTTATTCGACGAGGTAGACCAGATTGCCCTGACCAACCCCCGGGGGGACGATTGAGACGACTGACCCGCCCGTGACCGTCATCGTGCCGACAATGAATTGGGAGTCGTAGGTCGACCCGCCCGAGATCGTGAGGTTGGCGATCGGGGCATAGACGATGCCTGAGACGTCGGCATCGCTGGTCCCGGAAACGGTCAGGGTTTGCGAATTCGACCGGTCCTGAAAGGGAAAACGACAGGCACTTTCACCAGTTTCGCGGCCGCCATGGCCGCGTCAATGAGGCACTCGACCCCTTGGCGCCGTCGTGGGGCGAAGGGGGTGATCCCGACGCGGTGGCCACCGCCTCCTTTCGAGTGATTGCCGCCGGCGACAAGCCGGCGGACGACGTCGCAGTTCGAGCGGGTCGCATCGAGCCGGGCAGGCCGCGGTGCATTGGCTGGAGCGCCCGGCCTATCGAAAGCTGCTCAGCGAATTGGGACTTTCGTGATCGGTTGATCTCGTTCCCACGCTCTGCGTGGGAACGCCATCTCCGACGCTCCGCGTCTTCGGCCCGGGACCGATGCTTTGCCCATCGAGCGGACGCAGAGCGTCCCCGACGGCATTCCCACGCGGAGCGTGGGAACGAGGCGGCGCAAATTCTTGTCTCCGCTGTAGTTGATGCGAGAGAGTCTCCCGGCCCCGCCGGAGTGCCTGACCGAAGTCCGTCCGGTCAATCGTCAAGAAAAGCAGGACGCCGGCGAATCGAGCGATCAAAGTCCCGCGTTCGGGGCCAGTTGTCTTGCGAGAAAAAGAAAAGGCCGTCCTCGAAGGACGGACTTTCCACTCTTTAGTGCTTCGGCCGGCGAACCGGTCAGGAAATTCCGGCAAGTCTGATTGACGATATGACAGGTCGGCTTCGCCGCGTCGAGCCCCGTCGTGTTGATCGGACCCGCGGCGGCCAAGATGGGACCTGCATCAAGAGCCGGCAGCGGGGCAGCGTTGGGTTTACGACTTGCACGGAGTCGGCGTGGGCGTTGGCGCCGGGGTCGGTGCGGGCGCCGGGGCTGGTGCCGGGGCTGGTGCTGGTGCGGGCGCCGGGGCTGGTGCCGGTGCGGGCGTTGGTGCCGGCGCCGGGGTCGGTGCGGGCGTTGGTGCCGGCGCCGGGGTTGGCGCGGGCGTCGGCGCCGGCGCCGGGGTCTGCGCGGGTGTCGGCGCCGGCGCCGGGGTTGCGCGGGCGTCGGCGCCGGCGCCGGGGTTGGCGCGGGTGTCGGCGCCGGCGCCGGGGCTGGCGCGGGCGTTGGCGCCGGGGCCGGGGTTGGCGCGGGCGTCGGCGCCGGGGCCGGGGTTGGCGCGGGCGTCGGCGCCGGGGCCGGGGTTGGCGCGGGCGTCGGCGCCGGGGCCGGGGTTGCGCGGGCGTTGGCGCCGGGGCCGGGGTTGGCGCGGGCGTTGGCGCCGGGGCCGGGGCCGGGGCCGGGGTTGGCGCGGGCGTTGGTGCCGGTGCCGGGGCTGGTGCGGGCGCTGGTGCCGGGGCTGGTGCGGGTGCTGGCGCCGGGGCTGGGCGCTGGCGCGGGCGTTGCGCCGGAGTCGGTGCTGGCGTTGGCGTCAACTTGTCGGCGAAGTCATCGGTGCTGCTGGCGCCGTTGGTCGTCAGAACGATGTTGGAGACCACGGCGGTCGTCGCGGTCGTGACAGCGCCCGGCGTGGTCGACGTCTGCCCCTCGTGGGTGTAGCCGGCGGGGACCGTTTCGGTGACCGTGTAGCCGCTGCTGTTGCTCGGGTTCAGATCGGCGAAGCTGTAGTGCCCACAGTTGCAGGTCGTGGTCGTCTCGCTGACGACGTTGCCGAACTCGTCGACGCCGGTGAGCGTGATACACGGTGCCGCCGATGCCCGACTCGCCGTTATCCTGCACGAGGTCGCCGTTGGAGTCGAGGAAGTCGGTACCGCTGATGCTGACGGTCGCGGGAGTGGGAGTTGGCGTCGGAGCCGGAGCTGGCGTCGGAGCCGGAGCTGCGCGGGAGCTGGAGCAGGGGCCGGCGCGGGAGCTGGAGCAGGGGCTGGCGCGGGAGCCGGAGCAGGAGCAGGAGCTGGTGCCGGAGCCGGGCCGGGAGCAGGACCCGGACTTGCCGTCGATGACGAGGATAGCACGGCGGTGACGTCTACCGACGCCTGGGCGGTGGCGGTAATGGTTTGGCCAAACTCGGTCGCCGAGGCCGTCGCGGTATTGGTCAGGACATAGCTGCCGGTCGACGGGATGAATTTGATGACGCCGTTGATCTCCGACGGCGAGTCGTGGACGAACGGAACGGAGACGCCGCCGAAGCCGTTCGACGCAAACGCCGCCGCGCTGACGATGACGGTGTAGCCGTCCACCTCGTTCCAGTTCGGGTCGTTCACCGGTGAGTTGGTTGTGTCGCCGTAATAGGCTGACGACTGGTTCAGGTCTTGGGTGAGCGTCGTGGTCACGAACAGGATATCGGAGCTACTGCCCGTGTTCAGGCTGCCGTCGCCCCCCGTCTGGGCGAGCGTGCCGTAGCCCGAGGGGTAGCTGAACTTGACGCCGTCGAGCGTGACCGAGCTCGCCTGGCTAATATAGTCGGCGACGAAGTCGAGGACCACGTTCCCCTGGCCGTCGGTAAACTGGAAGTCGGCCTGGTCGCTGCCGATCAGGTCGGGGTTGAACGTGTGATCGTAGCCGTCCCAGCCGGCCGAGGTGCCGGTGCCGTAGCTATTATCGACGATGCCCAGGCTCTGGTTGAACACCACCTGGTAGTTGCCGGCGTAAGGGCCGCTCGTCAGCAATGTCGTGGTCAACGTGCCGATCGATACGGTGCTGCCGTTGATGACTTCGGTCAGACTGACCGGCGTCCCGAGCGGGGGCAGTGCCGACGTGGTGACCGTCTGGGTAAACGTTTGCGATGCGCCCGCCGCCAGGCTGGTGATCGTGCCGACGGTGTACGGGTTGGGGTTATTGGGGATGCCCTCGTTGTCGGTGACAACCACGTTGGTTGCCGTCGTGTTGCCGGTGTTGGTCACGACGTAGGTGTAAGTCACCTGCGAACCAGCCGCGACGGAACTCGCGCTGGCCGTCTTGGTGATTTCCAGCCCCGGCGACGGCGGCGTCAGCTCGGCAAAGTTATCGGTGCTGCTGGCGCCGTTGGTCGTCAGCACGATGTTGGAGACGAGCGCGGGCGTGCCCGGTGGAGTGTTGGTGTTAGCACCCGGCGTGGTCGAGGTCTGCCCCTCGTGGGTGTAGCCGCTGGGGACCGTCTCGGTGACCGTGTAGCCGGTGCCGTTGCTGGGGTTCAGTCCGGTGAAGCTATAGTCGCCGCTGGCGTTGGTCGTGGTCGTCTCGCTGATCGGGTTGCCGAAGTCGTCGGTACCGCTGAGCGTGACCGTGGTGCCGGCGATGCCCGGCTCGCCGTTATCCTGCGTGAGGTCGCTGTTCGAGTCGAGGAAGTCGACGCCGTTGACGCTGACGGTGGCCGTCTCGAAGAAGTTATCCGTGCTGCTGGCCCCGTTGGTCGTCAGCACGATATTAGAAACGACCGAGGGCGTCCCCGGCGGCGTGTTGGTGTCGGCAACCGAAGTCGTCGACGTCTGGCCCACGTGGCTGTCGCTGGCCGGCGGCGTCTCCGTGACCGTGTAACCCGACGAATTGCTCGGGTTCAGCCCCGTGAAGCTGTACTGGCCGCTCGCGTTGGTCGTGGTCGTCTCGGTGACCGTGTTGCCGAACTCGTCGGTGCCCGTGAGCGTGACCGTCGTGCCCGCGATCGGGTTACCCGTGGTCGACGTCGTCAGGCCGCCCGGCGTGGTCGTGTTGGAGACGAGGTCGTCGACGCCGTTGACGCTGACCGTGGCCGTCTCAAAGAAGTTATCGGTGCTGGGACTATCGGCCGTGATCAAGACGATATTCGAGACGACCGAGGGCGTGCCCGGCGGCGTGTTGGTGTCGGCGCCCGAGGTCGTCGACGTCTGGCCGACGTGACTGTCGCTGGCCGGCGGCGTCTCGATGACCGTGTAGCCGTTCGCGTTGCTCGGGGTCAGGTCGGTGAAGATGTAGAAGCCGCTGGCGTTGGTCGTCGTCGTCTCGGCCACGCCCATGTCGTTGGCGTTCACGCCGGTGAGGGTGACCGTGGTTCCGGGGATCGGGATGCCCGTGGTCGAGGTCGTCAGGCTGCCCGGGGTGGTCGTGTTCGAGACGAAGTAGTCGTTGCCGTCGAGGCTGACGGGCAACAACTCGCCGAAGTTGTAATTCGTGAGGTTCTGGCCGCCGTTGATGACGATGCTTGAGGTCGATGCGGGCGACTGGCCTGGCGGGGTGGAGTCGCCGTCGGTGGGGACACCGGGGGTCGTTGAGCCCTGAATATAGCCGGCGGGCGGCGTCTCGGTGACCGTGTAAACTCCCGTCGTCAGATTCGTGAAATCGTAAGTGCCGTTGGCCGCGGTCGTGGTCGTCTCGTCGATCGCGTCGCCATTCGCGTCCGTGCCGGTCAGCGTAACGGTGACTCCGCCGATCGGCGCGTCACCGGTGTCGAGGACGCCGTCCGCGTTGTTATCGAGATAGACGTTACCCGCGAGCGAGCTGTTGGTGCCGGGGACGACCGTATCGCCCGTGCTCCTGAAATTCGTCTGCGTGGTGCCCCCGTCGGTGCTTGGGGCAAGCGTGATCGTGAACGTATTCCCAAGGTTAAAGGGAGCGGTGCCCCCAAGCGCAGTCGGGGCCGCGGTCGCATTTTGGCTGTTCGTCATGCCTAAGCCTCCCGCGGAGGTTAGCGTGACGATCGGGCTCGGCGTCGTGTTATAGAAGCTCTGGAACTGGGCATTGTCTACGCCCGCCGTGCCGTTGGTGAACGTGACGTTAGCCGTGCTGAGCAGCGCCGTCTCTTTGGCGGGATACAGGTAGTTATAATCCTCAACCTGGATCTCGAGGGTCTGGTTCCCCCCCGTCGTCGTGGTGCGGGTGACCGAACCGGTCTGGACCAAGCTGGCGGTGGTCGGCGTTGGGCTCGCGGTCCGGTTCGAAGTGACCTGGAAGCCGCTGATCGAGAAATCCGAGAACGGGTCGGCCGTCGGCGTGCTATAAAGAATCATACCCGTCGTGGAACTGCTGTCCCCCGGCCCGTTGTCGACGATCGTGACCTGCTCGAGCGGACTGGTATTCAGCTCGGTAATCACAACCGTAAGCGGCCCGCCCCCCGAGAGAAGCTGACGCGTTTCCAGGAATTCAAAAAACTGGTTCCCCGCCAACCGTGCGACCTGCTTGCGAGCGGAGGAACGACGCCGAGAACGACGAAAAGGAAACATCGTGGTTGTCCTTCTAGGGAGTGAAGCTAGGTGAAGTTGGGCAATCCCGGCCCAATGTCGATTCGACGATTCACACAGCAGATCGCATGGTGCGAGTCAGAGCGTATGCGGCTGCACGAAACGAATGTTATTCTTAGGTTATGTCACCGTCAAGGAGATTGCTCCGAAATTCGTATCGCATAGTCCAATGTGATGACTTTTTCCAACATGATGATTTTTTCCAACATTTTGACTCATTTGCATCATTTCCGGGCGATTCGCCGTGACGCATCGCGGCAAAGGCCTTAAATTCCAGGCTCGGAAGACCCGTTTGCGTGAACACCGACATGTCCGGCCACGCCGTGCCCAAGGTCCACGACACGCATCGCGGCGTCACCTGGGCGGTGCGACTGATCGTCGAGGACGGCTTGCCTAACCCGTGAGCATGGCGTCCAGCATCGACGCGACGATCCGCCTAATCCTGCCTCTGGCGCCCCGCAACGACCCGCCGCGTTCCGGTGGAGAGGACGAGATCTACGGTGGGGCGGATTGCCTACTCGGCCTTGGCCGCCGCCCGCCGCATTCAATTTTCCAGTGTGTCCAAGTACTCCGGACAAAAATTTTGGTCAAATATCCTAAACCTCATTTACGTCAAGCCTTCCATTCGTGTTTCACCCGCCAAACGGCATCCAAAATTTGACAAAATCTGCGCGGCGTATATAATATACAAGATAAGGGGGAATACGCGCCGAACTTTTTGTCGCTGATGTTCGGCCGGCCGTCGGGTTGCCGGAATGATCAACGGCCTATGAGCCGGGTTGATCTCGGTCAGTGGCTGGCTGACTGGTCAAATCCCTCACGTCCCAATTCCCACGGTCTTCGAGGGTATGCCGGCCAGCCTGGGCCCTGGGCTGAGAACCGCGAGCGGGGCCAAACGGAGGCGCGATGGAAACTTGCGATTGGTAAGCGGGCAGCAGATTATGCCGCCGATCCGGCCGGCGCAGTCCAGCTACCTGTCTTGTCACAATTGCGTTACGATCAAAGCGGAGGCATCTCGATGATCGAGCTTGATCCTGAACAGCAGAAGGCGATTGACCAGGGCATGCCGGTGCGCGTCGTCGATCCAGCGACCCGGAAGGCACTCATTGTGATGCCTGATTCCAGGGCGCTGGCGACAGACCTACTACGAATAGCCGCGCGGATAAGCCTCGACTCGCTGTCTGACGATGCGCCGGACGCGGCACCGCTGAGGGCCGACCCGGAACACCCCACCGAATTAGCAGCGGCTCACCCAAAGCAGTCGACAACGCCGCCGCCTTCACAGATCGCCCCGCAGATGCTGAAGTCGCAACAAGCATTCCGGCGAGACCTACCCTCCCTGGTTTCAGCTCGCCGGAACCGTGGAAAATGGGCCGCGTACCGTGGTGACGAGCGAGTCGTAATTGCGTCATACACGGACGCCTATCAAGAGTGCTTTCGTCGGGGGCTTGCCCGAGGCGACTTTTACGTGGGAAAGATTGAGCCGGCCCCCGAAGTGCCGCCATGGGAACCGGTCGAATCCGACCGGTCCTTATTCGAGGCCACGGACGCCCCCCGTGCGACGCGGCATGAGAGTCCTAGACCGATTGCCGATCTCAACGACGCAGTCTTCGGTACGGTTTCGTGATCGAAACATCGCGATTCTTAACAACCAGATCATGATTTGGGTCGGCGTCGACCTCTCAGGTACGATCACGCCAGAACGATCGGCTCCGAGATTCCCAGCCCTACTTGATACCGGCAATAACTTCGGCTTCTCGATCCAACGACGACAACTCCAGGAGTGGGCTGGATTTGTTCCCGACCCGCGGGAGCGTCTCGACAATCTCTTCGTCAACAACCAACCGGTTCCCTGTTATAGTGCCACGGTGTGGCTATACGCGAATCTCCGCGGTCTCCGCGACATCGATGCGGTGCGCGAAGCCATACCTGTTGACACAAAGTAAAGGAATCGCCGTCTACCGTGATGATGATCTGAATGCGCCGCGCCTGCCGCTCGTTGGGCTGCCTTCCTTTCTTGAAAATAGCCTCGACCTCTGGCTCAATCCGGATCGGCGACACATCACGGTTCACACACGGACCTGGCGGCGATCGCTAGCGCGACTTCTTTGGTAACGACCACGCCTGACGCTAATAGCCGAACAAATGGCGTCCGGCGACGACCTGGCACGTTCTGGCGACATCTCCATGTCGGCCGCGGTTCGCCAGATCCGTAGCGGTGGCATACACGGCCTCTGGGTCGCGTCGACAAGCTCCTCGCCCGAAAACGGCGCCCGCCATTTTTCTCGCCCTCGGGCGCCAAGAATGTCGGCTGACATAAGAGCAGCTAAATCAATGGGTTGTGTTTAGGGGCCTTGGCTCCAGTGACCGAAAAATGGCGCTTTTGGCCTTCGAAAAAGCGCCATTCTCCGCCATTTTTTTCCCTGTCTATTCAGATGAGCAGCAACCAAATCAATGTGGCGCCTGAGACGGCCGATGGCGCGATCGTTGCGGGCCCAGGACCTAAGTCGTGTTTCGCGGAAGAGATCGGCAACGGGGCACTCCGAAAAAGCGCCAAAAAATGCGCCATTTTGCCGCGGCGGCCAGCCGTGGGCGGGGCGATGCGGTCGACGGAGTCCGCCACTCAGCGGCCGATCGTCCCGACGGGACCAGGCCCCGCCCCGGGATGCCCCGCCGGTTCACGTCGGAATTGCAGCGCCGACAGAGGCGCTGTTGAAAGTGGGTGCGAAGGAACGTAAATTCGAATTGGCCGATTTGTCATCGAGCGGCCCGGCGGCTGATGCTTGTCCGCGGGCTAATGATGGGCAACGACTCGTTCAGGATCGAAGACTCATGATCAAACCGCTGAAGGTGCCGCCTGGCAGGCGCTTGACGATTCGCTTGAGGTTGGCGATTTTGATCTGCGGCCTCAGCCTGGCCGCCGGATCGCTTTACTTGCTGCGACAATTTCAGGTGAGCAGGCTCGCTCGGTCTGTCGACGAACAGGCCGCCGACGCTTTGAAAGCAGGTGATTTTGAGAAGGCGGCGACCCTCTACGCGGAGCATGTCGCGGTCGTTCCCGACGATATGGAGGCCCAGAGCAACTACGCCGACTCGCTGCTCAAGGGATCGCCGACGCCCAAGCAGCAGGCCCTCGCCCTGGAAATTTTCAATAAGATTCTCAAGCGGTACCCGGGACGCGACGACCTGCGGCGGCGGCGGGCGGAATTGAAGTTCGCCGTGGGCAACCTCAGCGAAGCCGATACCCAGGCCGAACTGCAGATCCTGCTCGATTCGCCGCAAGGCAAGCGGGACGGCCACCTGCTGTTCCTGCTGGGACGATGCTGCGAGGCCAATAAAAACAACGCGCGGGCCACGATCTGCTATGAAGCGGCGATCGAGACCGATGCGCCGAGAAGATCGAGGCTTACGAACGGCTGGCGTCGTTAACCCGTCAGCCCAGAGGGCTCAACGATCCCCGCGGGGCCGATCGGATCATCGAGAAAATGGTCTGGTCCGCTCCCGAGGACTACCAGGTTTACGTGGCGCGCAGCCGATACCGCCGCCTGTTTGGCCTGCCGGGCGTCAAGGCCGACATCGAAAAGGCGTTGATCCTGGCCCGCGACAAACCCGCGGTCTACCTCGAATTGGCCCACGCCGCGGAGGCCGAGTCCGATCTCGATGAGGCGCGAAAAATCCTCAAGACCGGCTTGAACAACGTACCGGACTCGGCCGACCTGTACACCGGGTTGGCCTATTTCGAGCTCCGCGGGGCACCCCGACGAGGCGGTCAAAACGCTGGAGCGCGGCCTCAATTCGGCCGGTAACAATGCCTCCCTGCACTGGGCTCGCGCCGACATCCTGGCGATGCGGGGCGACACCGGCAAACTGCTGCTCGAGATCGAAGAACTGAAAAAACTCGGCGTCAACCCCCATTATCTCCGGTTCATCACTGGCAATTATTATGTAAACGCATCTGAATTTCAACAAGGCCGCTTAGCCCTTAGGCCGCTGGAATCGCTCCGTTGGGCCCCCCAGTTCAAAGCGCGACTGAGCCTATTGCTGGCGCGCTGTTATGGCGAGCTGGGCGAGCCGGAGCTGCAACAACAAGCCTACTTCCGGGCGTTAGACGCCGATCCGCGAACCTGCCAGCCAAGCTCGGCGTGATTGGCGGCATGGTCAAGCAAGGCGAGCTGGACAAAGCGATCGCCGAGTACCGGTCGCTCGTCAAGCGGGCACCGACAGTCGGCCTGGTGCTGGCTCAGCTTCTCATCAAGCGAAACCTGCAAAAACCGGCCCTACAGCGCGACTGGAGTGAGGTCAATGGCCTGCTGGCTGACGCCGAGAAGTCAATGCCCGATTCGGTCGATCTCTCTTTAGTCCGCGTCGACTTCGAGCTGGCCCAGGATAAGCCGGCACGGGCTCGCGCGGTGCTCGAGCAGGCGCGATCACGGTTTCCCAAGAGCATCACGGTTCGGTGCGCTCAGGCGAACCTCATGGGGCGTCAAAAGCAGTTCGACCAGGCGAATCGTCTCCTGGACGAAGCCCGTAAAGAGCTGGGCGACACGGTGGAATTGCGGCTCCAGCAAGCGAGGCTCGCCGTCGCCCAGGGAGGGCCTCAGGCTGCCGCCCGCTTGAGTGACCTGAGTGAAAAGCTCGAATCGTTTTCCAAGGCCGATCGCCGCAATCTGCTGGGCCGCTTGGGCGCGGTGCTCATATGGCAGCGCGACCTTGCTGGGGCCAGCCGTCTTTGGTCTCGGTTGGCGGAACAAGACACCCACGATCTTGACCTGCGGCTCAAGTTATTCGATCTCGCGCTTCAATTGGGCGATCAGCCGCAGATCGAAAAATGGATTAAGCAAATCCAGGAGATCGAAGGAGAGGAAGGACAGGCGAGCACGATGTGTCAGGTGCAGTACCTGACCTGGCAAGCCGACCGAGCGATTGCGAAAGACCCGGCCGAAGCCCTGCCGCTGCGATCCAGAGCTCGCCTGCTCTTGAACTCGCTAGAGCCGCGCCGTCCCGACCTATCCGTCATCCCTCTGGCCTTCGCCAACCTGGAACAGCAAGAACTGCGCCAACCCGGCCTGCCGGCGGCTGAAATCAAGGCCAAGGAACAGACCATCCTTGACTTTTACCTCCGCGCGATCGACCTTGGCCAGCGCGGCTCGCCGCTGGTGCGCGACACCGTGCGGCTTTTGTGCAAGCATCAGCGAGTCAACGAAGTGCTGGACCTGATCAAGAGAATCCCCATCGAGTCGCGGCTCGCCAGCGATCTGGAGCGGCTGGCGATCGATTTCGCGTTTGACAACCGCGATTTTGAGCGAGCCGAGTCGCTCGCGCGGAAGGCCGTGGCCGCCAAACCGGCTGACCTGCCGGAACGGATCTTGCTGGTCCGGATTTTACTCTACCAGGGGCGAGAAACCGAGGCCGAGGCCGAGATTCGCGAGGCAGTCGCCCTGTCGAAAAGCGATCCGGACCGGTGGACGACGCTCGTCGAATTCTTGATCCAAATCAACCAGCCCAAGGCAGCCGTCCAGGCCATCAAGGAAGCCGAGGCCGCCTTGCCGCCGCTCGACGCCCCCCTGGCCCTCGCCCATTGCTACGCGCTTTTGGGCAGGTTCTACCAGGGGAAGGACGACGGCGAGAAGAATAAGTGGAATGCCCAGGCGACAGGATGGTACGCGAAAGCGCATGCCGACCGCCCCGATGACCTCGCCGTGGCGCGCGCCGCCGCGGGCTTCTTTATCAAAACTGGTCAAACTGCCGAGCTCGAAGCGCAAATGGAGGCCATCCTCAAACGCGGCTCGAAGACGACATCGGCCTGGGCGCGGCGAACGCTCGCGCTGTTGCTCGCGTCTTCGAAGGATGTCGACCGCGTGCGCACGCGCTGAGAGGTCATCGAGCCGGCGGTTGCCGGCGCGAACGGGGCTGCCGGCGGCTCGAACACGCCGGAAGACGTGGAAAACCTGCGGGCGCTCGACCCGGGTGTTGGATGCGCAAAACACCACCGCCGATCGCGCGCGGGCCATCAAAATCCTGGAAGCGCTTGCCGCCAAGGACGTCGCTAATACATCGGATCGTCTACTCCTGGCTCAACTCGAAGAGACCAGCGGCCACTGGTCGCGAGCGCTGGCCGTCTATCGCGATCCCAAGCTGAGTACGCTCAACAGTCAGAGCGCCGAGTCTTTCAGGCAGCGGCCGGTGTATCTGGCCCAGTTCGCGACGGCCCTGTTGCGCAATCACCAGCCGGGCGCCGAAGAGGACTTAGTCGAGACGGAAAAACTTGTGGAGGAGCTCGGGCGGCGACAGCCCAATCTTCTCGGTACGCTCCTGCTCCAGGTCGACCTGTATAAGGCCCGCAAGCGACCCTACAAGGCGTTGGAAGTGATCGAGCGGTCGGCCAGCCTGCCAAACCTGACGCCCAAGTTTCTTAAAACGTTGGCAACGTTAGCCGAGCAGCTCGATCATCTCGAGGTGGCCGATCGCCTTTACCGCCAGTATGCCGAGCAGCCCAAGATTCCTGATGGTACGATCACGCTGGCCCAGTTTCTCGGCCGCCATGGCCAAGTCAAAGAGGCACTCGACCTCTTGGCGCCGTTGTGGGGCGAAGGGGGTAATACCGAAACCGCGGCGAGCGCGTGTGCTCGAGTGATTGCCACCTCGGACAAGACGGCGGACGACACGCAGTTGGAGCGGGTCGCCGGCTGGTTGGATCAGGCAATCAAACAAAACGAAAACCTGGTCCAGCTCGTGCTCATGCTTGCCGACGCCTGCGCTAAACAAAGGCGCCTTGACGATGCGCAAGCACTTTACCGGCAAGCCCTCGAGCGGATCGCTGAGAGCACGTTATCGCCATCCGATAAGAGCAAGACGCTGGCCGTGGCCTACAATAATTTGGCCTGGCTCGCAACGCTCAAGGACGGCCAGGGCAAGAGCGCTTTGATGGATATCAACCGCGCGATCGAGCTTGTCGGTCCCCGGGCCGAATTGCTCGACACACGAGGCCTCGCCCATCTGAGCCTGAACCAAACCAAGGAAGCCATTACAGACCTCGAGAACGCCGTCAAGAACGCTCGTTCGCCCGGTAACTTATTCCACCTATCGCAGGCCTATTTCCAGGCGAACGAGAAAGAAAAGTCCAAGCAGCTCTTGCGCGAGGCCAAGGCGAAGGGCCTCGGCGAGGATCGAGCCGGGCGGGGCGAGGTGCATTGGCTGGAGCGCCCGGCCTATCGAAAGTTGCTCAGCGAATTGGGACTTTCGTAGATTTCGCCCCAAGACCTTTCATCCAGAAAGCTGGCTATACCACTTTTCTTCGCGAATCGACGAACCGAGCAATTCATTGATTTTCCGTTTGATGGCGGCACGCTCGTCGTTGTGGTGGTAGACCGAACGTGCCAAGCTGATGAACTCGGCATCGAACCGCTGTTGGCGCTCGGCGACCCGGAGGGCGTCCTCAACGTCCCATAAGGCTAGGTTCACTCGACGGAGCTCCGTGGTGAGCTCGGCAAGCTCCGTCGTGCGGGGCACCGCTTGGTCGCGAGCGGCGGTCAGCAGCACAAGCTCGTGACGGACGTTGGCAAGTTTGCCTGGGTCGGAAATCCTCTCGAACTTGATCTCAAGAATCGTGATTTTATCGATCAGTTCGCCCGGTGCGACCGCGACCGAGATTGGCCCCGCGATTGGGCCTGGCACCGGGCCCGTCGCCAGCTCGGCGAGTGCCCGAGCCATGCGCTGGAACACGTCGTCCCAGTTGTGCAGCCTCGGTTGCCTGAATACGCGGACGGTGGGATACCATGGCGAGTCCTCCCGGCCGGCGAGCCAGCGCCACTCGGCGTCGGTCGACAGGGCCAACCAGGTCGGAACGCCCAACGCGCCGGCGAGGTGAACTGGCGCCGAGTCGATCGTGATCATGAGGTCGAGCAGCGACATCAGTGCGGCGGTGTCTTCAAACCGTGTGCTCTCGCGGAAGTCGAGCAGGGGAAGCCGATCCGCAAGGGAGGCGATCTGCTCGACACCGTGGCCCTTCTGGATGCTGATCAGCTTCACGCCGGGTATGGCCGCGAGCGGAACGAATGACTCAAGGGGGACAGAGCGAAGCCGGTCGTTCCCGTGCGTCGGGCTTCCCTGCCAGAAGATCCCGACGCGAAGCTCGCCAGGGCCACGCGGGCCGAGACGATCGCGCCAGTGCTCCACGAGCCGGGGATCGGCCCGCAAATAGGGCACGGGCTGAATTCGAGGAACATCGTCGAGCTCGGTCCGGAAAATGGCCGCGAGGCTAATGAGCGGGGCATACACGTCAAAGGGGGGCAAGGGCTCGCTGCCTGAAATCAGGGCATCGATTCCCGGCGACATTGGCGAAAAGATTCAAGAGTGCATTCGGGCACCGGAATAGGACCGTCGCGCCCAATGCCTTGACCTTGCTGGCAAATCGGATGAACTGAATCGTGTCGCCGAGCCCTTGTTCCGGGATCAACAGAATCGTCTTGCCGGCGATCGATTCGCCTTTCCAAAGAGGCTGGGTAAAGTTGGGCCGAACGAAGTCGCTGCACAGCCAGCGCAACTCGTATTCGGCGAACCCCTCCCAATAATCGCCGAGGACCAGCTTCATGATTCCGCGATTCTTGCGAACGACGGGATGCTCTGGATTAAAGGCCATCGCACGGTCATAGGCACGAAGGGAGTCTTCGTACTTGCCGATTCTGCCCAAGTGCGACGCCGACATTGTTATGTGCCTCGACCGAGTTGGGACGAAGCTTGATCGCGGTCTCGTAGCAAGCGAGACCTTCGTCGTAATGATCCTGGTCGCGGAGAACGTTCCCCAGGCCGACGTAACTGTCGACATCGAACGGGTCGAGCGCCAAGCGCGGCGGAAAGGGGCTTCGGCCTCGCCGAATCGCTTCGCCGCCGCCAGTGAGAAACCGAGGAGCTGGAGCAGCTTGACCGACCCCGGCACAGCTTGGTGGCTTCCGTCAACGGCTCGACGGCCTCGGCTGGCCGGTTCGCCTTCTCCAACACGCTCCCCAGGCTACTCAGGATATCGATGTCACTTGGACTGAGCATTCTCGCTTGCCGGTATGCGTCTATGGCCTCGGCAAGTTTGCCTTGATCGCGGAGCACGTGACCCAAGTTGCGATAGGCTTCCAGGAAGGGGGCGAAACCGCGATCGCCTGGCGCAGCGACCGCTCGGCCGCCGCGAATTGGCCTTTAATCGCGTAGGCCACGCCAAGGTTCGTGAGGACCTCCGCCGCGCCGGGCTTCAATGCGAGGCTGCGGTCGAAGCACCTGATGGCCTCGTCGACCTCCTTTTGTTTTAGGTACACGACGCCGAGAGAGGCCCAGCACTCCGCATGGTCCGGATGACCTTCCAGGAAGCGGCGATAGCACGCTTCCGCATCGGCAAGCCGCCCGGCCCGCTGGTGTTCCCAGCCTGTCCCCAGATCGTCCACGAACGCCCTCCCGCCGCTGAGTTTCCCGATCGGCGACCCCGTCGCCCCTTCGTGCGAACGACTCGATTCTACTGTAACTCGTGGTCACGTGCTCAGAGCAGGACGGTTTCACCTAGTTTGAGATTGGCTTCACGATCGTACCCCCGCTCCGGCTCTCCGCCAGTTCGGCAAGTGCCCGAGCCATGCGCTGGAACACGTCGTTCCAGTTGTGAAGTTCCGACTGTCGGAAGACTCGGACCGTAGGATACCAGGGCGAGTCATTGCGGCCGGCGAGCCACCGCCACTCGGCGTCGGTCGACAGAGCCAGCCAGGTCGGCACGCCGAGACCGCCGGCCAAGTGAACCGGCGCCGAGTTGATCGTGACCATGACGTCGAGTAGCGACATCAGCGCGGCCGTGTCCTGAAAAGGGCCGCTGTCGCGGTCGAGTTCGTCGCCAAAGTTAATCACGGGGAGTCGGCCGGCGAGTGGAGCGATCTGCTCGACGCCGTGGCCCTTCTGGATGCTGATCAGCTTCACGCCTGGTACCGCGGCGAGCGGCAGGAACGCCTCGAGCGGGATCGAGCGAAAACGATCATAGCTGGTGACCGGGCTTCCCTGCCAGCAGATTCCGACGCGGAGCTCGCCTGGCGCACGTGGTCCCAGCCGCTCCTTCCAGCACTCCACCAGGTTCGGGTCGGCCCGCAGATAAGGAACAGGGTAAACTCCCGGGATGTCTTCGAGGCTTGTCCGGAAAATGGCCGGGAGGCTCATTAACGGGACGTAAACGTCAAACGAGGGCAAGGGCTCCTCGCCAGGAACGAGGACATCGATCCCCGGGAGTTTGTCGAAGAGCCTCAAGAGCGGTGCATAACACCAGAACAAGACCGTATGCGCCCTGGCCTTGACCATCGGCACGAAGCGGACGAACTGGATGGTATCGCCCAGGCCTTCTTCGGCGATCAACAGAATGGTCTTGCCGGCGATCGGCTCACCTGTCCAGACAGGCTGGTTGAAGCCGCGGTGCGCGACGTGTAACAGCCGCCAACTCGAGTCGAATTCGGCGTATCCCTCAAGATAATTGCCGAGCAAGAGCTTCATGATCGCACGATTCTTCCGCGCGTATAGGTGCTGCGGATCCAGGGCGAGAGCACGGTCATAGGCACGCATCGAGTCTTCATACCTGCCGATTCTCCCAAGCGCGAAGCCGACGTTGCAATGAACATCGGGTACGTGGGGACGGAGCTTGATCGCAGTGGCGTAACAGGCGAGTGCTTCGTCGTAGCGGTCCTGGTCGCGTAACGCGTTGCCAAGGTTTTGGTAAGCCACGACGAGCTCTGGGTTGAGCCGGATCGCCTCGCGGTACGAAGCCTCGGCAAGGTCGAAGCGATTGCTGTTGGCTTGAACTCCCCCAGGTCGCAGTAGCTATTGGCGTCGGTCGGATCCACTGAGACGGCGCGGCGGAAGGCGGCTTCGGCCTCATCGATTCGTTTGGCCTTCGCCAGTGAAAGGCCAAGTAGCCGGTGCAGCTTACCGGCCCGTGGCGCAAGCCTGACGACTGCGGTCAGGGGCTCGATCGCCTCGACCGCCCGGTTCGCCTCGTGAAGCGCGCTCCCCAGGCTGCCCAGGATATCGATGTCGTCTCGGCTGAGCATCCTCGCTTGCTGGTAAGCCTGGACAGCCTCAGCAAACTTGCCTTGATCGCGGAGCGCGTGACCCAGGTTGCGATGGGCCTCGAGGGATAAGGGCCGAACCGCGATCGCCTGGCGGAGCGACCGCTCGGCCGCAGCGAAGTCGCGCTTTACCGCATAGGCCACGCCGAGGTTCGTGAGCACGTCCGCCGACCCTGGCTTGAGCGCAAGGCTGCGGAGGTAGAAACGGATGGCCTCGTCGAGTTTCTGTTGTTTGAAAGCCACTACGCCGAGTGCCGCCCAGCCTTCCGCATGGTCCGGATGACCTTCCAGGAAACGGCGATAGCACGCTTCCGCATCGGCAAGCCGTCCGGCCCGCTGGTGTTCCCAGCCTGTCCCCAGATCGTCCACGAACGCCCTCCCGCCACTGAGTTTCCCGACCGAGGACGCCCTCGCCCCGATGACTCGATTCTAGCTTTCGCCCGCGACGCGAGAAAGTTGGAGGCCGTGATCGACGCCAGGCGCAAATCACGAATGTGCGCGGATACCATGGAGTCGCCATTGACCGTGATCTCGCGTCGAGATTACCGCCGGCGTTGCTCACGCGAGAACCGGCCCTAGGCATCAATCCCGATCGCGGGTACTTGAACCGGACGAAGCCCCGTCACGTTCTGCGGATATATTTTGGGCACACATATCATATTGATCGAAGCGATCTGGTTGAAGACGTTCTCCGTGTTGCCGGAGAAATTATTGGGATTATAAAGCAGCGGAGTGTGCCAATACATATTGTACCCCAGTCCGTCGATAAAGCGAACTAGTGATTCCGACTTCTCCTTGCGATCATTTTCAACGTAAATGATCGGCGAAAATGCGGCAATCGCTTGCACCGCTCCCTCGAGCACTTCCCGCTCCATGCCCTCGACGTCGATCTTGATGAAATGACAGGCCGACAGATTCAGGCCATCAATTGTCATGACAGGTGTCATTTCCCCTTCCCCGTGCCGGCCGAGTTCGAGTCCGCCGAAGTTGTTGGTGTGGAGCGGGTCTAGCCAGGGCACCACGATCGTGCCGGCTACCTTGCCGACCGCGGCGCGAAATGCATTAACATTGACGATGCTGTTGAGCGCGAGATTGGCGCACAGCGTCTGGTAAACGATCCGCTGCGGCTCGAACGCCAGCACCATTCCCTTCCGTCCGACGGCTTGAGCCATCCAAACCGTGTGAGCACCGATATTGGCGCCGACTTCGAGAATCACCTGACCAGGCTTGACCACTTGCTCGAACAGGTTGATCTCTCCCTCGGAAAACTCGCCGTACAAATCTAAAGACCTGCCGATAAAGGAATCATTGATATTATAAAGCATCATCCCGTGACGGCACTGCCTCTGGCGGTTGAATTGAAGAAGCGAGGGCCGATTGTAGCCCGCGAGCGGGACACTGAATGTTGTCTTGGTCTTGGACGGTGTCGAAATTGAAGGAGGGGGCTGGGCGGCCCGAAAAGGCTGGCGTGAGGTCGCGTTTTTTTGGTTCTGGCCTGGAGCTGAAGTTCGCGGAGATTGGGACATTTCAGAATGCCAGTTAGACAGCTTGAGCTCATGTCCCGGGCTCGCCGCCAGCTCTGACAGTTCGCGGGCCATTCGCTCGAACACACTGTCCCAGTTGTAGAGTTCCGACTGCCGGAAGATTCGGACTGTGGGATACCAGGGCGAGTCCTCGCGGTCGGCGAGCCAGCGCCAGTCGGTATCGGTCGACGCTGCCAGCCAGGTCGGCACGCCGAGGGCGCCGGCCAAGTGAACTGGAGCCGAGTCGATCGTGATCATCAGGTCGAGTAGAGCCATCAAGGCGGCCGTGTCTTCAAACCGTGTGCTGTCGCGGAAGTCAAGCACGGGGAGACGGTCGGCCAGGGGAGCGATCTGCTCGATACCGTAACCCTTCTGGATGCTGATCAACGTCACGCCCGGTACGGTGGCGAGCGGGAGGAAGGCCGCGAGCGGGGCCGAGCGAAAACGATCACCGGGGTGGGCCGCGTTTCCCTGCCAGCAGATTCCAACGCGCAGCTCGCCTGGCGAGCGGGGACCCAGCCGGTCGCTCCAAAGCCGCGCGACCTCCTGGTCGGCCCGCAGATAGGGAACAGGATGGATTCCAGGAATATCTTCGAGTTTGGTCCGGAAAATGGCCGGGAGACTCAGCAATGGGACATACGTGTCAAACGAGGGCAAGGGCTCCCCTTCTGGAATCAGGACATCGATCCCAGGGAAGTTGGCGAGGAGCCGCAAGAGCGGCGTGGGGCAGCGGAACACGACCGTTGCGCCCTCGGCCTTGACCTTGGGGGCGAATCGGACGAACTGGATGGCGTCCCCCAGCCCTTGTTCGGCGATTAGTAAGATCGTCTTGCCGGCGATCGACTCGCCTGTCCACACCGGCTGCGTGAAGTCTGGGCGGACGAAGTCGCGACACTTCCAACGCCACTCATATTCGGCGAATCCCTCGACATAATCGCCGAGCGTGAGCCTCATGACCGCGCGGAAATATCGCGCCTCGGAATGCTCCGGATCCAGGGCGAGTGCACATTCAAAGGCGCGGATCGCGTCTTCATGCCTGCCGATTCTGCTCAGCGCGACGCCGACGCCGTAATGCGCGTCGATAGAGTCGGGGCGGAGCTCGACCGGGAGGGCTAGGCGCGTCGGACGGTGGCTCTGGCCTCGTCGAATCGCTTGGCGGCCGCCAGTGATAAACCGAGTAGATGGTGGAGGTAAGCGGCTTGCGGCGCGAGCCTGACCGCTTCAGCCAGGGGCTCGATGGCCTCGGCGGCCCGGTTCGCCTTTTCAAGCACGCTCCCCAGGCTGGCGAGGACATCGATGTCGTCAGGGCTCAGCTTCCTCGTTTGCTGATAGGTCTGTGCGGCCTCGGCAAGTTTGCCTTGATCGCGAAGCACGTGGCCCAGATTGCGATAGGCCTCGAGGAACGGCGGGGAAACCGCGATCGCCTGGCGGAGCGACCGCTCGGCCGCGGCGAAGTCGCGTTTGAGAGCATAGGCCACGCCCAGGTTCGTGAGGACATCCGCCGACCCCGGCTTGAGCGCGAGGCCGCGGAGGTAGCATCTGATGGCCTCGTCGAGTTTCTGTTGTTTGAAAGCCACTACGCCGAGTGCCGCCCAGCCTTCGGCATGGTTCGGATGACTCTCAAGGAAGCGGCGATAACACGCTTCCGCATCGGCAAGTCGCCCGGCCCGCTGATGTTCCCAGCCCGTCGCAAGATCGTCCACAACCACTCTCCCGCCGCTAGATTTCTGGATCGGGGACGCCAACGCCATTTAGTCCGACATTGAATTATTGATCTTACCATGCCTCGGGCTCTCCGCCAGTTCGGCGAGTGCCTTCGCCATGCGCTGAAACACATCGTCCCAGTCGCGGAGCTTCCTCTGTCGAAAAACTCGGACTGAGGGATACCAGGGCGAGTCGTCGCGGTCGGCGAGCCAACGCCATTCCGTATAGCGTGAGAGTGCCAACCACGTCTGCAAGCCGAGAGCGCCGGCGAGGTGAACCGGCGCCGAGTCGACAGTGATCACAAGATCGAGTAGTGCCATGAGCGCGGCGGTTTCTTCAAACCGGGTGCTATCGCGGAAATCGAGCATGGGGAGGCGATCGCCCAGGGGAGCGATCTGCTCGAGCCCGTGGTTTTTTTTGGAGGCTGATGAATCTCACGCCTGGCACGGCGGCAAGTGGAAGGAAAGCCTCGAGCGGGGCCGAGCGAAAGCGATCACTGGGGTGATCGGGATTGCCCTGCCAGCAGATCCCGACGCGAAGCTCACCAGGCGGCGCGGGCCGAGCCGATCTCGCCACTGCTCCACGAGCTTCGGGTCGGCCGCAAGATAGGGGACAGGGTAGTCCACGTTGATCTTTTCCAGGGGGATGCGGAAAACGGCTGGGAGGCTCAGCAAGGGGACGTACACGTCGAACGGCGGCAAAGGCTCCCTTTCCGGAACCATGAGATCGACGCCCGGTATGTTTCCGAACATCTTCAAAAGAGGTTTATAGCAGCATAAGATCACCGTGGCGCCCATCGCCTTGACCCTGGGGGCGAACCGGATGAACTGAATCATATCGCCCAGCCCTTGTTCCGGAACCAAGAGAATCCTCTTACCGGCAATCGGCTCCCCTTTCCAGACTGGCTGCGGAAAGTCGATTCGAGTCTCTTCCAACAGCCGCCAACTCGCATCGTATTCGGCAAATCCCTCCACGAAATGGCCGAGGGCAAGTTTCATGATCGCGCAGTTCTTCCGCCCGTGAGCATGCGCGGGCTCGAGGGCAAGCGTACGGTCATAGGCCTGTAGGGCTTCCTCACATCGGCCGAGTCGGCCGAGTGCGAAGCCAACGTACGAATGGATATCGGCGACGTTGGGGCGGAGCCGGAGCGAGACGGCGTAGCAGGCCAGGGCTTCTTCGTACCGATCCTGGTTACGAAAGATATTGCCCAGATTCTGATACGCTTCCACGAGCTGAGGATTGAGCCGGATCGCCTCGCGAAGCGAAGCCTCGGCTTGGGTGAATCGCTTGCGTTTGGCGCGGACGATCCCCAGGCTATTGTGAATGCTGGCATTGGTCGGGTCGAGTACGAGGGCCTCGGAGAAGGCTGCTTCGGCCTCGTCCAATCGACCGGCCGCCGCCAGTGAAGAAGCGATTCGTTGCCGCGGGGAGAGGACCTTTGGCGCGAGCGTGGCGGCTTCGCGGAGTGGCTCGATGGCCTCGGCCGCCCGGTTTGCCATGTCAAGCCATGGCTAAGGTTTCCGAGAATATCGCTATCGTGTGGCTTGAGCCCATTCGCTTGTTGGTATACCGATGCGGCTTCGGCAAATTTGCCTTGATCGCGCAGGGCGTGCCCCAGGTTGCGATGAGCCTCGATAAAAAGAGGTCGAACCGCAATCGCGGGGCGGAGCGTCTCTGCGCGTTGGTAAAGTCTTGTTTGACCGCATAGGCCACGCCCAAATTCGTGAGAACGTCCACCGCCTCGGGCCTGAGCTCCAGGCTCCGAAGGTAGCAAGCGATGGCCTCGTCGTATTTTTCTTGCTTGAAAAGCACGACGCCGAGCATGGCCCAGGGCCTGGGAGTGGTTGGGATGGCCGTCAAGGAATCGGCGGTAGCATGCTTCGGCTTCGGCAAGTCGCCCGGCGCACTGATGTTCCCATCCCGTCCCGAGATCGCTCGCGGACGTTCCCGCCGCGCGAAGCCCGAAGAACGGAGGACGCCGCCGCGGCTTCGACCGGGATCGGCTTGACGATCGGACCGCCGTTTTGGTTTCCCAGCAGGTCGGAAAGTGCCCGGGCGATCCGCTGGAACACGTCGTCCCAGTCGTGCCGTTCTCGGATGTCGGTAGATTCGGACTG
>CAWHKI010000319.1:0-36280 GCA_963829765.1 uncultured Isosphaeraceae bacterium
CCAGGGTGCGTTCATCTTCCTCTCCGGCGGCGTGGCCGGGCAGCTTTCCGGCGACTTCAGTTTCGCGACCGGCAGCGGCCCCAGCGTAAAGGCCGGGGGTGAGGTTTACCTCGAGATCAACACCACCGCCTCGGACGTCGACCAGACGATTCCGCTCGTGTCGGGAGGCTCGCTCACCGTCGACGTCGATGCCAAGACCTTCGCTGTTGGCGTCTCGAATGCCTCGATCAATATTGGCAATCTCGTCACCTTGACCGGCAACTTCCAGGTGACGAGCGAGCCCGGGATGACGCTGTACGGCGCCAGCAATGTGACGCTGTTCATGGGTAACGGGCCGGTCACCAATCCGGATGGCTCGGCGAACCCCAATGCGATCGGGGTCGAGGTCACCAACGCCGAGATCGGCGGTGTCGATATTAACGGCAACTATGCCGTCTTCGCTTACGGCCAGGCACAGCTCGTCGGTCTTAGCCCGCTCGCAGTCAGCGGCAGTCTGGCGGTCTTCTACAACGATACCGGGCAAGCCGTCGATGTCTCGGTCCCACTCCCCCCCGGCTCGACTCCCGGCTCGGTGACTGTCGCCTTCCAGTCGGCGAGTAACGTCAAGGAATTCGCGGCGGGCTACGATGCCAATGGCACGGTCGACCCCAGCCAGCTCTTGACGATCAGTGCCTCGCAAGTCTTCACGATCCAGGGGGCGGCCCAGTTCACCGTCACGCCCACCAATCAAGTTAACGTGAGCGTGCCGACCGCCACCGTCAGCATCTCGATTCCCGACGCGAACGGCAATTTCCCGACCACACCGACATTCTCGATCACCGGGTCGGCCCAGTTCACCATCGGCGGCAGCTCGGGCTTCCAGCTCCAGAGCCTGCGGGTTAATGGCTTCTCGATCTTCGGCGTGAGTGCCACGATCCAGAACCCCGCGACCACGCTCGTGCCGCCGACAGCCACACTGGTCTCTCCGATGGACGGCCAGTCGATCAGTCTCAGCCAGCTCAATTCGCAAGGCTACATCGAGGTCCATTACAACGACTTCGATGGCACGGGCATCGACGCTGCCAAGATCCTGAGCAGTTCGGGCCAGTTCACCATTTCAGGGTCTGGCGGCCGGGACCGCCACAATCCTCAACCCGCCGACGCTGGCGAGCGCGAATGATAACAGCGATTTCATCTACAAGTTCGAGGGTCAATTCTCGGTGCCATCGGGCAACAGCAGCTCGACGGTGACTCTGGCATTCACGCCGGGATCTTACGCCGACAATTCGGGCGAGACCAACGCGGCCCAGGACGCGACATTCACGATCTACAATTCCGCGACAGCGCCAACGCTATGTCGGCGCGACGCTGGCCAATCCGGCCAACGGCGCGACCGTCAATGATCAGTCGATGGATCAACTCGGTTACATCGATGTCACGTACAACCTGCCGTCGGGCGAGTCGATCGCGACGACGACGGTCAGTGGCCAGCCCGTCACAACGCTCACGGGCGATGAGATCTCGCTGACACTACCCGCGGGCTCGAATATCGCCGTCGACGCGATGGGCCATCCCGAATCGCTGGTCAACGGCCAGTACACGGTCATTCCCCCCGAAGCGATCGTTGGAAATACATACCGGTATTTCCTGTCGCCAAAGGCCGGGAGCGGCGGGTCGACCATGGCGGTGAACCAGTTGTTCGCCGACGGCCAGGTCACGGTGAATTTCAATTCGACCAATTTGACCATTCAAACCGCCGGCACGACCGGAACGACGACAGTGAGTCTTCAGCCGTCGGCCGAAACCTTCACGGTCAGCGGCGGCGCCAGCACTGAAGCCTCATCATCGAACGCGATCACGGTGGGACCACTGTCGCTCTCTGGGCCCTCGCTCGGCCTGGCTGGTGTGAATTTCACCGCCGGCGAGCTGGATCTCACCGTGGCGATCGGTGTCGCGTCGGCGAGCCTTAACTTCGGCTCGGGGCAATCGGGAAGCGGCATTACGGCCGCGTTGACCAACGTGCTGGGGACGTTCGATGTCGATGTCAATGTGTCCAAGCTGCTCTCGGCGATTGTCAGCAAGAATGCATCGGCGATCCTCGACGCATTCAGCGTTCCCGGCTCGTTTGGCCTGAATATCGGCGGGCTGACAATCACGGTACCCAACGCCCTGGTGATCACCGCCAGCGGTATCGCGTTCAATTACAACCCGGCGTTCAACTCGAATGCCGCGCCCACTGCCGAGACAACGCACGGCACCGATGGCAAGGCGCATCAGAAATACCTGACGATCAATTCGGGTAGCGTCACCCTGCCGTCGTTTGGCATCACCGCGTCGATCTCCCCGTACAGCAGCACGCAGACCGGCACAATCCCCGGCCTGACGATCTGGGACAACGGCTTTACGATCGGCACGGCGGCCGTCACGGCGACCGGCCCGTTCAGCCTCGCTGGCATCCTCACCTTCAACGACCTGACGGTGAGTGTGAGCGACCTCGATGTCGTCTTTGGCCAGGCTATCGTATTCAACGGGTCGGTTTCGATCTCGACCACCGGCGCGACCTTCCTGCCCGGCAAACCGGTGTCGGCGTCGATCAGCTCGAGCACGCCCGGCAATCCCGCCGCATCGGCCACCTTGCAGTTCAATGACGGCGAGGTGCAAGACGTCATCTTCAGCGTCGATACGTTCTCGGTAAAGATCAGCAGCTACGTCACCTTCATCGGCCACAATATTACGCTCGACACCGGCGCCGGCCCGGATCAGCCGATCGTGACGATCGGCTCGGTCGGCGCGACGGTCACGCTGGGATCGGTCGCCCTTACCGGCCAGGCGGAAAATTTCGAGTTCCTGGGGAACGGCTCGTTCGTGCCCCTGGCGGGCTTCGGCGTGGTTCTGAGCCTGGGCTCGGCGACCGGCGGGTCGTTCATGTGGCCGAGCTGGCTGCCGATCCAGATCACCGAGCTCGGCGTGCAGTGGCCCAATGGGATCACGACCGACCCCACCGACATGCTGATCACGCTGTCGGCCAATGTCACCGGCATCCAGGGCATGGCCGGCCTCACGTTCTCCGGTTCGATTCAGGGAGTCCAGATCGATACAAGTCTCTTGCTTGCCGGCCAGTTCCCGATCGTGGGGATCGGTGCGTTTGGCGTGAGCGTCGCGGGCGACATGTTCGGCGGCGAAGTCAACGCCTCGCTGGTCGGGGGGATCGTCAAGCTCGACGCCCACGGCAACATGATCGCCGATACCGACACGACCACACCGGTCGCGAGCCGGGTCTTCTTCGTGGGGATCTCCGGCGGTTTCGCGTTCTCAGGACTCTCCGGATTCACGATCCAGCTCGGTCTTTCGTCGCTCGGGCCTCTCGACGTCCAGATCTCGGCCGACCTGCCCGAGGGTATCCTGCTCGATCCCGATACCGGTCTTTCGATCAACGACTTCACGGCCGGCGTGAAGTTTTTCACCTCGCTGCCATCGATCAGCGATCCGATGCAGTTGAATGGTCCGGCGTTCCAGGTGCCCAGCGTCGGCGCCGTCTCCACCGCCCAATGGCTGCCGAGCCTGGAGGCACAGGTCGTCGCTCAGTACCAGGCCATCCAGAAAAACCCCAGCTTGGGGGGGTTCCTGGCGGCCTTCACCCAGCCGATGACCATCATCGGCAGCGCCAGGTTTACTCGATTTACACCAGCCAGCAACTCTTCAACGGCCAGGTCACCGTCGAGCTGTCGACCGACGGCAAGTTCATGGTCGCCGGAACGCTCAACTTCGCCGACGACGCGCTTTCGATCACCGGCAAGCTCTATGCCGACCTGTCGCAGGTTGCCTCGGGCAGCGTGACGGTACTGTTCCTGGCCAACATTCCCGACCAGGTCCAGCTCTTGACGCTCGACGGCTCGCTGAAGATGGGCTTCGAGAACGCCCAGGGGCAGCAGGTCACCTTCCAGACCACGACGCCAGCCTTGCCCGTACCGAGTGCCCAGCTCGTCGGCCCACGCAGTAACGGCAGCATCGGCATGGGAACGGTCAGTGGCGAGGGATACGTTGATGTGACGTTCCCCAGCTCGCCGTATCCGACCGGTAGCAGCCAGACCTTTTCGGGCACGCTTAATCCTAGCTCGGTGACCAATACCTCGCCGGCGATCGAGATCAGCGATTCGACAAATTCCAATCTGACAATTGATACCTCACAGGTGCCGCTCCAGATTTCGTCGTTCACGTATCGCTACTGGCTCACGGGAGTCACGGCGGCGGAAGAGTCGACGACCGACACGAATGTGACCGTCACGTTCATCCAGGGCCGCGTGTCGTACACCGATTCGCAGGGCAACGTGATTTTCAATCAATACGGTGTGGATACGAGTGCCTCGAATCCGAATCCGAGCGCCTCGCCGACGACCCTAACGGCGGCTGCGGCCTCGGCGAGCCCGTTGGCGGCGACGTACACGCTGACGCAAGGCGCCTACATCGACGTGCGGATTTATCCGTCGGTCGGCCCAGTTCGGAACGACCAATCTGACGGCCATCGTCAATCTGGGCCCGAGTGCGATTCAGGTCATCGGGCCGACGGGTATGGCGGTGCCGCTGAGCGGCGTGAAACTGCTGGCTGACGACATGACCTTGCGTTATTTCATCACGCCAGGCACCACGCTCTTGGCGGGCCAGTACACCGTGAAGATCGTTCCGAATAAGTGGGGCGACTCGCTCACCACCGATTCCAACCAGGGGGCGTCGTACACATTCAATGTCGTCAATGTGGAAGCCCAGGTGATTGGGCCGTTCGCGACGCAGGCCCCGGGCAGCAGCGGGCCCCGTCCACTCCCCTCGGCGCGGTCACAGCCGCCACCTACACTGTTCCGACCGGCTCACGGAACAGGGTAAGACGCTCCCCTACATCGACGTCACGTTAGTGCCCCGCCTGGCGCAGCTCAACTACGATTCGATCCTCGAAACGGTCACCAGCAACGCCCGCGGTTTCCCAACAACCGCACCGTTCACGGTGACATTCACCCCGGCGGGGAGCACGGATTGCCCAAACGTGACGGATGATCCCGAAGCCGATCCCATCACCACCAGGTCCAACTCGGACGGCACTTCGCTAGCGGCGACCGCCGTCACTGGCACACTGACCAACGACCTCCCCGACGATGGCACACTCATGGGCGATCAGGTTTCGGAATTCAGGTACGTGATCACCTCCGCGTTCACGTACACCTCCGGAACCATCACGATTCAGTTCACGAAGGGCGGCTGGTCCGACTCGCAGGGTGACCCCGGCCAGGCAAACACGCAGACCTTCCTGATCCAGGGACCAACCGCCGCGATCACGAACCCCGGGGCCGGCAGCACGATCGACGTCTCGGCGCTCAATAATCGCCACGAAATCGAGCTCTCTTTGCCGGTCCCGACCGCGCTCACCGGTTACACCATCGATCCGGCCTCGGTCGAAACACTGACGGCCAAGTTCACGATGAGCGGCACGGGGCTCGGCACGGCCACCGTCGATACCAGCCAGGCGCCTGTCCTCGTCAACGCGACAACGAACACTTACATGTTCTGGCTGAACGGCGCGTTCGCCGCGACCGGCACCGTAACGATCAACTTCATCCCGGGCAGCTATTCGTTCGAGCCATCGAGCTATGCCGCGCAGGCGGGCACAAACGCCACTCTGAGCCCGTCCCCACTGCTTACATCGACCAATCAACCGACCGGGGTGTTGACGGTCACTTTGCCCTCCGCTCCTAGTGGCCTGGCCATTGATGCCGCATCGGTGATCAGGAATTTCCAGAATACGAGTCTGCCCGCGATGTTCTCCGTCACCGGCGCTGGCGTGACCGTCACGCTCAACACGGCGGAAGCGCCGACCGAGACGAGCACGCCCAATACATTTGACTTCCCCGTGATCCTGTCGGCCGCGATCACATCGGCGCTGAGTACAGGACTGACGGTCACTTTCGCGGCAAACCCGTGGTCGTTCACGGATACAACCGACGCGTACACGAGCGGCACCCTCTCGTCCACGGCGACTGCCGCCGCGGACAACGTTTCGTACATCGACGTCACGTATCAGCCCTCCTCGGCGCTGACTTTGAATGAATCGGCGATCGAATCAGCCTCGCCAGCGCCATTCACGCTGACCGATCCAACCGGCTCCACGGCGGTTCCGACCGATCTCGTGATCGCCCCCTCACCGCTCGAACTGGGTATGTCGTCGAGCGGTGGGTACACCTTCCGATATTTCGTCAGTTCGGCAACGTCTGCTTACGGTCCCTTTGGTCAGGGTGTGGTCGACGTGACCTTCACGCCGGGTGCATTCAGTGATTCATCCGGAAGCGCGGATCTTGGTTCAACGTCGACATTCACTGTGATCGGGCCGACAGCCGACCTGGTCAATCCCACTGATTCCGGCGTGATTGGCCAGGCAGTGATCAACGGTCGCGGCTTCATCGACGTGCCATTCGCCACCCCCGCCGGAGCGACTCTTTCGACGTCGACGATCCTCGGCCTCTCGACGCCGCCGTTCACACTCGGGGGAACCGACGCCGCGGCCGGTCGGCTCGCGATCGATACCACCCAGGCGCCGGTGGTGGTCAGCACGGCGCCGTATGTTCTCCGGTACTGGACGATCGGCACGCTGACAACCAACGACGTGACGGTGACCTTTGCTTCCGGGGCTTACTCGTACGCAACGACCAGCGGATCGATCGGCTCGAACGCCGCCGCCACGGTTTCGCCGGTTGACTCCTCATACACAATCGACGGCACGTCGGTCGACACGGCGCAAATCGGTTACATCGACGTACGATTTACACCAACAACCGGCGATCAGATCGATCTGAGTGCGATCACGAGTGCCGCGACCGCGCCATTCACTCTCGGCGGGCCGGGCGTCGGGACGGCGGCACTCGTGCCATTCTCGACGCTCGCACCCACGCAAATCTCGATCGACGTCGTCCGATTCTACGTGACCGGATCTTACGCGCCCGGAACGGTCACGCTCACATTCGCGAGTAACAGTTTCCAGTCGGTGACCGCGGCGGGCACCTCGATCGGCAACGCACCGATCGCCCTCAGTTTCACCGTCATGCAGTTAACGGCGACTCTTGTCAACCCGACGCCCGGCACAACGCCGGATGCGGACACGCTCAATGACACCGGCTACATCGATGTGCCGATCACGTTGCCGGCCTACGCGACCTCGCTCGACCTCGCGTCGGTCGAGAGTGTGACGCCGAAATTCACGGTCACGGTCGACAACTCGTCGGACGGCACGCTCACGCTCAGCACAACACAGGCGCCCTGACTGATCAGCCAGTCGGGCGATACGTACACGTTCCGCTTCTTCTACACCGGCACGTTCCGCGCCGGCCCGCTCACGCTCGACTTCATCGGCAACTCGTTCAACTACTTGGATAGCGGCGGGCAGGCGATCCCCGATTTCGCCGACGAATCGCTGGCCGTCCAGCAGAACGGCAATACCCTGTTCGTGGACGTGAGCTTCGGCACCTCGCAAACGCTCAATACCGCGTCGATCGCCTCGGATGCCTTCGACGTCACAGCGATCACGAGCAGCGGCACGACGACCGCGACCACCGGTGTGACCGTTTCTCTGGATTCGACAACGGCGGTCAGCCAGGGCGTTTATCAGTTTGATCTGACGGGCGGTGGAATCGCCGCGGGTGACGATGTGACAATCCAGTTCATTGCTGGTAACTGGAACTATGGTTCGGCGAAACCCAGCGTCACACTGACGCCGCAGAGTCTGACGATCGGGGCTGGACAGAGCCGCGGCTACATTGACGTGCTTAACCCGTTGATCAACGGCAGCACGCTCAACGCGGCGACGATCAACGGCGATGAGTTCACACTCTCGGGCACGGGCGCATCGGGAGTGACGATCGACGACGACCCGATTCTGATCTCCTCGACGAGCACATCAGAGACTTATCGCTACTTTTTCACAGGATCATTCCAGACCGGGCTCGTGACGGTCCAGTTCAACGCGGGAAGCTGGACCGACCAGGCCGGTGACATGAGTGCGGCCTCGACCGAAACATTCCAGGTGATCAGCCAGGTCGAGCCGCCGGTCGCCGGCCAGACCGATCAGCGGGTCTTCTTCATCTCGGTCTCGGGACAGATCTTGCTCAATGACGCCGGTATCACCTCGCAACCCTTGATCGACATTTACGGCAACGCCACCGTCACGATTGGCGCGGGGCCGGTGTTCACCCTCTCCGCATCCGGAACCGTGTCGGTTTACAAACTGGGTAACGTCGCCTCGGGCGCGGCCTACTTTGTCTTCAATGCGAGCGCGGGCCTGACCACGCCCGAGCTTTACGGCGTGCTCAAGCTCGACACGAATTTTGGGTTCTTGAAGCCTTACGGCATCACCGCCCAGGCCACCGCGGTGCTCGAGGTCAACACGACCTCGACGATCCAGACGGTTCAGATCGCCCTGACCGGAATTCCCGGCGATGAGATCTGCACCGACTCCAACACGGGCGATGTCTCCGCGCTTCCGCAGTCGCTCGGCGGCTCGGCACCGTTCGATCAGTCGGATGCCGCCAACCTGCTGACGCTGTTCCAGCAAAATAGCATCACGCTCGACGATTCACTCAAGGTCAAGACGGACCCAGCTCCCACCGTGACGGCCGAAGCGGATAACGTCACGGGTAACTTGATGTGGATCGTCACCTCCGTGATCAACGGGGTGACCAGCCGGTATTACATCCGCCAGATCCCGGCGGACTCCACGACGGGGACCGCGGCCCATCTCAGATCGACACCGAGCTCCAGACGTTCAACCTGACGCCAAATGCGTTCATCTTGCAGATCTCGGGACAACTCACACTCCAGCCTCCGGGGCAAAGCAGTCCGTTCTTCTCGCTCCGCGGCACAATCGAGCTTCAGATCACCGACACTCAGTTCGAGTTCTTCGCTTTCGCGAAGCTCGACCTGAGCGGATCGTCGATCGCCAAGGTCGCTCTCATCGCCGTCGACCCTGCACTCGCCGCATTGAACTATGTCGACGTCACGGCTCTGTTCGACATCCAGTACAACACACCCACGCCAGGCGTGGCGGGATACCTCAAGGTCGATCTCTCGCTCGGTACCGGCGATCTCTCGTCTGGTCTGAACGGCGTCAGCCCGAACGTCAATTTCACCGGCTCGTTCCAGCTCCTGTTCAACACGACCGAATCGCAGATTAATTACTCGATCCCGAACGAATTTCTGGCTCTGCTCGATCCGACGCAGCCGAGCACGATCGTGATCCCCGCCGCGCCACCACCTGCTCCACTATTCACGCTGAATGAAGCCAGTAGCACGTTCCCCGATTCCCTGACGCTTCCGACGGCGATCGGTACCGGCGCAGTCATTCCCGCGAACTGGCAAACGTTCTTCTCACAGGATGCCAGCATGACCCTGAGTAGCGCGGCGAGGGTTGAGTTGACGACGGTCGATGCGGCGGGCAATCCGTACGCATGGACGATCACCGACGGATCAAACACGTACACGATCACCAAGCAATACGCCGACCCGGATAACAGCGACACCACCAACCAGCTCGTTGTGCAAACGGTTTCGACGGCGGGTGCTGTCTACATTCAGCTCCAGATTCAGGGCAATCTCGACCTGTTCAATCAGATCACGCTCGTCGGCAGTTTCCAGATCACCGCGTCGACCACCGGGGCCGTCACCACGCTCAATGTCCAGGGCTCGGTCACGGCCAACGTGTCGCTTCTGGGGACCCTCGCGGGCGCTGTCGACTTCACGGCCCAGATCAGCACCGACCCCACGCAGGCCACCGGATTCTGGGGGAGCGTCAATCTGGCACGCGCCAGCCGGCGATCTCATTCCGGAAGTGAGCCTGGATGGCACCGTGCTCTTGCTGGTGAATGCCAGCAACATGACGCAGCAGCTCAACCAGTTCGTGCAGAACGGAACTAATTCCAACGGCGACCCGATATTCATTCAGCAGGCAAAACCGTTCGCCCCGGGAATTGAAATCCAGATCAGTGGCGATCTCACGGTTGGCAGTTTGCTCGATCTGAGTGGCGAATTCAACTTCACCCTTCAGCTCGCTGGGCCGAACCCAGGCCCTCACGATCCTGGCAAACGCCGCGCTCTCGGTCGGCCCGATCGGCACGCTGTCGGTCGCGGGAATTCTGGCGGTCACCTCCCAGGGACTGGTAACCGATCTCACGATCTCTCTGAACAGCAGCCCGAGCGGTGGGTTCGGCAGCGGCGTCGGTATCGGATTCAACGCGATGGCAACGCTCGAGCTCAACACCGGCAGCTCGGCACAGACGTTCACATTCACCAACGGTCAATCGGTCACGGTTCAGCCCGGGTTCCAGATTTCGATCAGTGGATCGATCACGTTCCTGAGCCTGGCGACGGCCACGGGATCGGCGCGCTCATCTCGATCACGAACCAGCAATTCGTGATCTCGTTCAACATCTCGTTCAGCCTTGGAGGAGCGCTCACGGTCCAAGCGAGCGGCTTCGCTGGCATCTACAACGACAAGTATCCGGGAATCGTACTCGAGCTCAACACATCGATCGATGCAACGGTCGCATCGATCATCAATATCAATGCCTCGGGAACGTTGCTGCTCAATACGACCAATGAAAGCCGCATAGCCAACGGGCTCACCGTCGGCCCTGGCGCGTTCGAGCTCTCGCTTGATGGTAGTGTCTCGCTGTTGAGCGTGCTGTCGTTCAACGCGAGTTTCATGATCGTGGTCGGCGGCGACCAGCAGGTCACGTTCAACCCCAAGCTGGGGTCGGGCGATTCACTACCTAGCCCCGAGTTCAGTAATTCGGACAGCGAAACCGAGACCCTCGGCGCCGGCCAGTGGTATGTCAGCTTCAATGCGAACATCAACTTCTTCGGCATCGCCACATTGTCGGCCTACGGGATGTTCGATTATCAAGGCCAGTTCGCCGTCGGCCTGTCGGGAGGCCTGACATTCGGAACTTCCGGCTTTGGCATCTCGGGCAATTTCAGTATCAATGCTTGCCTGCTCTACGGCCCAAGTTCGCCGTATGGGCCCGCCGCTCCCTATTTCGATCTCAATGGCAGCGGCTCGGTGAGCGCGAATTTGTTCGGTATCAGTCTGGCCTCAATAGGCGTCGCTTTTGATGCACAGCTCGAGGATGCTTCCGGCAGTGTCGATATCAACCTATCCGTCTCTGTCTCCGTCCACATCCTGTTCTTCACGATCGGCGGCACCGCTCACTTTGACATCGGGGTCGTGCAATTCCCGAAGCCCTTCTATCTCGCGGGTGATGGTTCGGGGACGACCAACGGGACGCCGAACGCACAGATGTGGAATTCGACCGCGACCAACGGGACGCTCTACCTGAACACCGGGGCGTCGAGCAATATCGCGACCTCGGGCCGAGCAGCGATACGTCGACGGCTTCCGGCGCAGAGCCCGTTGAGGCTTACACCATCGACGACGAGGGCGGCAACGCCCAGAGCGGCGAAACGATCAAGGTCACGGCTTTCGGACAATCGCAGACCTTTACCGGCGTGAAACGGATCGTCGACGATGCCTCTGATTCCAGCAACATCGACGATGAATCGCTGATCGTCGACCCCGGCGTCCAGGTTCCGGTCGTTTTCGTCGGCGGCCCGAACAACAACACGTTTGTGGATAACGGCAATGGCTATGCGGTCGGTTACGGGGGGGGTAGCTCTAACGCGTCAAGCGACGTCAACTTCCTCGAAGCCGGCCCGAATGTATCGAGCGCCCTCCTGGTGGGCGGTCCGGCTTTTAGTTACATCTCCAACCAGTCGAGTTCCCCGTCGTTCCTGATCGGCGGCGCGGGGAACAATCAAATTTATGGTGGCGCGGGCGCCGATACGATCTACGGGCATGCCGCGATCAGTGCATCAGGCGAAGACGCTTTCCAGTCGTATAGCTCGGGTGCCTGGGCACTCAGCCTTTCCGCCGTCAGTGCCACCGAAGACTCCACCACCACCGTGACCGGATCCGACACGATCAGCGGCGGCGGTGGCAATGATTTCATCGACGCCGGTAACGGCGACAATGCGGTACAGTGGCCGCTTCAGGACATCACGGTCACCCAGCCATTCGTGGCCGGCACGGGCACCGAATATCTCTACGTCGAAGGAACGAATAACGCCAACTACATCTCGGTGACCAACCCCAGTACCGGGCTGATCAAGGTCGCCGACCTCTCCTCCACCGGTGCGGTCCTCGGGACTCTGTCGGCCCAAGGTTTCAATAATCTGGTGTTGAACGGCGGAGCAAGCTCCAACGATTTCACCGTGGCCGATCTGGGAAATAGTGGGATCCAGAACGTGACCCTGAATGCCGGCCAGGATATCGTTCCTACCGGCGCGACCCAGACAGTCTCGGACCCGAACGATCCGGGCCAGATGATTCAGGAACCGGTCGTCGATGTCAGCCCGCACACAGGTGCCGACGCGATCACCATCCTGGGAGACAGCGGCAACGACACCTTCACCCTCGCCGAAGACAACCCGGGCGCGAATGGCGTCATGACCCAGGTGCTGGTCACCGATACCGACAGCAAGGGCGACACGGTCAACTACACCATCACCAATAGTGTCGCCTCCCAGGGTGACAAGCTCACGATCGAAACGAACGACGTAGCGAGTGCCTCCAGCACGATCAACGCCAGCGGGATGGGCAGCTCCACCGAGATGGCCGACTACCCGCAGTTGATCAACCTGGTCGAAGAGGCCGGGGCGGGCACCGACACCTTGATCGCCTCGCCGAGTTTCAATGACACGATCGAACTGGGCACCGGCAGCGACACGGTCTACGGCGGCCTGGGCCAAGAGACCTTCCTCGAAGCCGCGGGCGCAACCGGCACCGACACCTTGATCGAGAGCCACAACGTCGATTTCGGCCTGTACAACGACAAGCTGGTCATGGGCACCGCCCTCGAAGACGGCGGAGGCAGCGAGTCGTTCTCGCAGTCCGAAAACAACGCCTACGCGAACTACACCGAGGAGTCGCAGTGGATCAACCAGATCAAGCTGGTAAACGACAGCTTCCCCAATAACGGCGCCGGCAACTACTTCGCAAGCGGCTCGGTCATCGAGCCGATCAACAACTTGTTCGCGGTCGTCGACCTGATGGGTGGCGCCGGCAACAACACCATGGTGGTCAACTCGCCCGCCGGCACGATCCACGTCGGCGGCGCGACCTATACCGTCGCGCCGTTCGCGGGCTCGGCCACGCTCGACAGTGCCACCAACACAGCCGGTGGGATCGAGTTCTACGTGATCAACTTCGTTCCGAACAACTCCGCGCACATCAACATCGCCGACTCTGGCGGCACCATGGGCGACAAGGTGGTGATGGTCAACGGCACCGGACAGGGCGACAGCCTGACCGTGAACGCCACCGGCGGCAGCGGTTTCAGGGTGGGCACCGTCACCGACAGCGGCATCTCGAAAATGTCGCTGTCGTTCCGGGGCTCGGGCATCGTGCGCCTGGTCCTCGACACGCTGGGCGGCAACGACGGCGTGCTGGTCAATGACACGGCTGTGCCCACGTTCATTGGCTTGGGCAGCGGCACCGACAACGTTCAGGTGGCCACCGTCCCCTTGATCCCCGACACCGCCAACCGCACGCTCGAATACCCCGATGGAGTGCCGGTGGTCAACACCAAAGCCATGACCAACGGCAACTCGAACGACCTGCTCGTGATGGGGGGCTCGGGCGACGACACGTTCGAGGTCAACCACAATAGCGCCATGCTCTACCTGCACGGAGGGTCGGGCATCAACACGTTCGTGCTCAACACGTTCCTCGTGCTGCACGACAATCCGTCCGACCCCAGCCAGATCACCAACTTGAACACGCTGATCGGCGGCTCGGGGAGCAACCGCTATTCTTACCTCCAGAATGCGCCGGTCGACATCATCGGCGGCACGGGCTACAACACGATCGTCATCGTCGGCACGCCGCTCGCCGATACCTTCGTCATCGGCAGCGACTACATCGCGGGCGCGGGCATCTTCCTCAGTTTCACCAACATTCAGTCGATCGAGGTCGACGGCGGCGGCGGCAGCGCCACGGTCTACGTGATGGCCAGCAACCCCGATCTGACGATCTCGGTTGTCGGCGGGGCATCGGAAAACACGATCAATATCGGCGGCGACCCGCCCCCCTTGGTGTTCAACCCGCCGCCCTATACCTACACTCCGCCGCCGGTCACCGTGCCTCAGCCGCCCAAGCTCGTCACGACCCTGGCCACCCAGACGTTCACCAACGTGACTCTGGACGTCAATGCAATAGAGTTCGCGCTCCTGGTGGCGCAGACCGGTTCCCAAACAGCAGCCGTGAACGAGCTCTTAGGTCCGTTCCTATCGGCCTTCGGCGCCAACATCCCTGACTTCCAGCTCAAGAGCTCCATGATCAGCAGCTTCAGCGTCAGGGACTATTTCAATTTCTTCGATTTCTTCGAGTTTCCCTTCGAGGATGAAATCACGGTCTCGTCCGTGACGATCCAGTATCAGACGCAGACGCTCGTGCCTCAGCCGCCGATTTACATTCAGCCGCCGTCGGTGACCGTGACCGAGCCTCCCTATGTCTTCCAGGCGCCCGCGGTTTACAACGCCGCGGCCATCAAGGGCGCGCTGGTGATCGACGGCGGTCCCGGCGGAGCGTCCAACGGTACCACCGTCATCTTCCACGACGAAGACGGCGCGGCCGGCACGGGCTTCTTGCGGGTCGACACGTTCCCACAGTTGACCTCAGGCGGGCAGATCACCCCGAAGGGCTCATCGTCGCCCGAGCTGGTATTCGTCCAGAACCAGAATCTGACCCAGAGCTACCTGACTCTGGGCGGCTTTGGCCTCGGCATCTCACCCACGACAGGCGTGCCCGCGTATCCCGCGAGTCCGCCCATCGACTTCCAGGGAGTCACCGAGCCCATCTACGACGGCATCGAGATCACCGACGCCGAAAACCTCGAACTGCTCTTACCCAGCGGCGGCAATGCGGTCGACGTCGACTCGGTCCCTTCGAGCCTGAACCTGACGATCGACCCGGGCGCCGGCACCAACACGCTCGACCTCGAGGCCCTCCGGGGCCAGCACGACGATCGAGGCCGGAGCCGGCGACAACTCGATCACCGTCGGTAACAGCGGCGAGCTCAACCAGATCTTGAGCACGCTGACCGTCGACGGCACGGCCCACATCACCGAGCAAGACGTGACCCAAACCGGCAGCGCTGTCGGCGTCAGCCTGCTCTCCGATCTGCCGCGGGCGTTCATCAACACCGAGCCGGCCGGGTCGTTCGTCGGCACGTCGAACGGCGGCTTGCTCACCTTCGCTCCGGCCACGAGCTCGACGCGGCCACCATCACCTGGATCACCGGCAACTGGACGAACCTCGGCTTCCAGGCCGGCGATCCGATTGACGTCTCGGGCACCGGCACGGCCAACGACGGCACTTATGTGATCGCCTCGATCAGCGCCAACGGCGAGGTCCTCTCGCTGGCCGCCGGCTCGGTTTTGGTCAGCCAATCCGACGGGCCCGATGTGACGGTCACGAACCCCCAGACTGCCGATGGGTCGTTCCTCGGCAGCTCGAGCGGCCCGTCCTTGACCTTCACTCCCGCCGCGAGCGGCAGCGCGGCCACCATCACGCTCAGCGCCGGCAGTTGGACCGCCGACGGCTTCCTGCCGGGTGATGAGATCTCTGTGACAGGCACCGGTACCGCCAACAACGGCACTTATGTCGTTGCGTCGATCAGTACCAACGGCCTGGTGATGACCCTGGCCGCGGGCTCGACCCTGGTTTACCAGCCGGGCTCGACCGATGTCTCGGTCGTCGCTTACGTCGCCGATCCTGAACTGGCGCCGATCATCGAGCCGATCGCCGCCTCCAACCCCTCGGGCTCGCTCGAGGTGTGGACCGTCGTGCTCAACTCCAGCGGCAGTGAGATCCAGGACCAGGTCCAGGAGTATGGCTCGCAGGAGTACGGCATCCAGGAGGAAAACAGTGACGACCAACTGCTCTATTACGACGCGGAGGGCAACCCGACAACCGACTCGTCAATCACGGGCATCCCGATCATCTACCAGGTTGCGGCCGGGACGGCGAACGCCATGGCGGTCTACTACAACGCGAGCAACCAGGAGGTCTTCACCATCACGGGCGTCCCCGTCTACATCGCCAATTTCACAAGCGGGGCGCCCCTCTACGTCGACACCGACGGCAATCTCACCACGACAGTGACGAACACGCCGTTTTTGATCCCGGTCGACCGCACGGAAGTCATCCCCTGGACGGTCGCGACGGTCACCGACGTCACCGAGCAGGGGACCAACTCCATCACCCTGGACGACTCGGCCGACTCGAACAACGTGACGGGCACCGTCACGACCGCGGCGATCCCCATAAACCAGCTCGTGGATGGCCAGCCGGTTTACGACGGCGGTGCGGAGTCGCCCACCGCCCAGTACTATTTCGGCAGCGAGCCGGTGCTCGACCCGTTCACGGGCAAGCCGCTTTACTACACGGGCGGCCAGCCGGTCTTGAATCTCCTGACCGGCCAGCCCGAGTACGGCCCCAACGGCCAGCCGCTCTTGCACAAGGCCGGCGACCCGATGCTGCACGTCGCCGGCGATCCGGTCGTGCACACCGACGGCGACACCGTCGTCTACCTGGGCGGCGAGCCGGTCACCGAGGGTCTAGTGGCCGACTCCGCCCTGATGACCGGCAATCCGAGCCTGACGTTCACGCCGGCCTTCGATGGCAACGACGCCACCATCACCCGCGGCCAAGGCGACTGGCAAACCGACGGGTTCACGGTCGGATCGGACTTGCTGGTCTCGGGCACCACGGGAGGTGTCGACGACGGGCTTTACACAATCGCCGCGATCAAGAACAGCGGCACCCTCCTCTCGGTGGTGCCGTACGCGGGCAGCGTCACCACCCTTAATGGTGCCACGGGAGTCAGCGTCGTGGGCCTCGAACAGGGGGGCTACGTCACCGACGCGGCGGGGATCTCAGGCAGCCCAAGTCTCACCTTCGCGGCCGCGACGAGCACTAGCGACGCCACCATCACCCGGAGCGCGCGGGCAACTGGCTCATGGATCAGTTCACCGTCGGATCGGAATTGCTGGTCTCGGGCATGCCGGGAGGCGTTGACGACGGTGTTTATACGATCACGGCGATTGATTCCACCGGCACGATCCTCTCGATGGTTCCCTACCCTGGCACGGGCAGCGTCACTGCCGTCGCCAACGTGACCGGGGCAACCGTGGATGGTCTCCTGACCGACCAAGGCGGCGAGACCGAGATCCACGACCCGCTCGATCCGGTCTACGACCTGATCGACGCGCTGGGTCAGCCGGTCTCCATCGGATCGCCTTATACACCGCCCGCCTTCTACGCCACGTTCACCGCGCCCGACACGTATTCGTCGTTTGGGAGCACACTCAATCTCAACAGCCTGCCTTCCTTCGACTACCAGTTGAAGGCCGGCGACATCGTCAACCTGGTCATCTACCAGGGCACGGCGATCTACCAGCTTCCCGCCGCGGATTTCACGATCAATACCGGCGACAATACGATCACCCTCCATTCGGGAGCGATTCCGACGGGCGTTTCCGAGATCGCGGTCTCGATCGCCACCCAAGCCTACCACGCCGCGGGCGACCCGATCTTCTACTACGGCTTTGAGCCGCTCCAGGTCGGCCAGCCGGTTGTGAACTCCTCGGGCAGCCTGGTCTATGGCACGAACGACCAGGTCGAGCTCTACACGGCGGCCACGATCGGCAACAACGCGAGCCAGATCTTCGACTACGGCACGAGCACGCCCGAAACATTCACGCTGAGCGTGGCCCCAGATGGCTACATCGACGTGACCATCGCCGGCACGGACCTACTCGCGAACGAAATCAGCGTTTCGGGCGACAGAGTGACCGTCTCGCCGTCGTTTGTGCCGGCCCAGGGCTCGCAGGTCGTGATCACCTACCGGCTGTCGATCATGGACCACCAGTCCGGCGAGCCGGTGTATGTGATGCACGACGGCATCTGGGTGCAGGCGACCTATTCCGGTGGTGAGCCTGAGTACGATTTCGGCGGCGAGCCGGTCCTCTATACGGGCGGCGAGCAGGCGTACTATACCGACACTCAGCCGCTGCCGGCGGCCACGGGGTTCCACGAAGTGACCGTCTCCGGCGGCATGCCCGGCACGCTCTACTTCCGCGGCGTGGCTGGTCTCACGATCTTGGGCGGCTCGGGCAATAATACCGATACCATCGTCCAGACCCAGCTCGGCAGCTTCGGCACCCCCGTGACCGACTCGACCGCAGTCAACCTCGACACGGGCAACGGCAATGACCAGGTCGCCATCGATTCGATCGAGTCGCCGGTGACCATCACGGCCGGCAACGGGCAAGACACCTTCGACATCGGTAGCCTGGCCGGCCTGTGGCCCAACTCGCCTTCAAACGTGCCGCAGCTCCTCAATATCAACGGCGTCGTCGGCCAGATTGCCGCGACGCTCGTGATCCAGGGCGGCGCCGGCAGCGATACACTCAACGTCGACGACACCGGCGATTCCGCGACCACCAGCGGCACGCTCACATCCAGCGAGCTATCCGGGCTGGGCATGGCCGGTCAAATCGATTATTCGAGCATGGCCGAGCTCAATCTCAATCTGGGCTCGGGGGCCGTCACGTTTACCGTGGCCTCGACCGAATCGGGTACGACCACGAACGTTCAGGGCGGCGACGGCGGCGACACGATCAACGTGCAGACCGTGGCGGGACCGACCAACGTCGGCCTCGGCACTGAAGACAACACGGTCAACGTGGGCTCGATGGCGGGGGTCGGCGGCTACGACTTCAACGGCGTGCTCTCGGGCATCACGGCCGCATTGACCGTAAACGGTCAACCGCTCGCGGCACAATTCACCTATCCCGCCGCGACCGAGCCATCAGAGCCCGCCACCATCCCGTCGTCGGCCGAGTTCGACCTGCCGCGAACACGGGCAGCGATCACGTCGGTCACCGTGGGCGGAGTGCTGATTCCGACCGCCGATTACACGCCCTCGGGCCGCGTGCTCACCGTGTCGCCGCCGCAAGCGCTGCTCGGCGGCAACGCAGCCGTTGATCGTGGTGGTCGCCTACACCATCGCGTCACCGGCCTTTGACAACCTGGTGGTCGACGACAGCGCCGATAATACCGGCCGGAGCGGCACGCTCACCTCGAGCACGATCCTGGGACTCGGCATGTCGTCCTCCGGCATTGTGTACAACAACATCGCTGCGTTGTACCTGCAGCTCGGCTTGGGGGACGACACGTTCTACGTCGCGAGTACACATCTTGGCACCACCAACATCAATGGGGGGCCGGGCAATGACACGTTCAACGTCAACTCGGTCGAAGGGGGCACCGAAATCCAGGGCTACGACCCGGCCGTGCCGGCCACCGAAACTTTTACCGGTCTCAGCGGAGCGACCTTTGTCCAAGTGCACCCGATGCTCGATAACACCAATGCGGTCACGGTGCTGATCAACGGCGTTCAACAGACCTACGGCATCGGCTACACGTACGTCCTCGGCACACAGCTCATCGATTTCCCGGCGCTCGCGTGGCCGCAAGGAGTCACGGGCACCGTGGAAGTGATGTTCAACGGCAATCCGGCCGCTTATGCCCGCACCATTCCGCCGACCGCGGTAGGCCACGGCGATACCTTCAATATCAACGTGAACGCCTCGGGTCAGGAATCGGGTATCAACGGCGTGGGCGTTCTCCTGGCGATCGACCCGCAACAGGGCACCAACACGATCAACGCGTACCTGACCGGCCAACCGAACGCACAGAGCGGTGCGGTCTCACTGATCGATGTCCACGACTCGGGCCCGATCACAGATATCAACACACTGAACGTTTACGGCTCGAGTAGCCCGACCAGTTCGGATGACTTCCTGGTACGAGCCAATTTCGTGGCGATTATTCAGGTAGGTAGCGGCGGTCAGTCGGTCACCGCGGAACGGGTCAATTACGACTCCACGATCAACAACGGCGGCCTCTTCATCTATGGCCGCGCGAGCAACGATTACTTCGCTCTCGATGATTCGAGTGCCAAGCTCACGATTAACGGCGGAACCGGCAGCGACGCGTTCCAGGTCGGCCAGCTCTTCCAGTCGCCGACGAATGACCCGCAATATCCCTTCGCCGACGATGAGGTGTCGCGAACCGAAACGACCGCGGGCTGGCTGTCAAACGGTGTGAGCCAACCGGCAACCTTGATCGGCGGCACGGGCGCAGACACCTTCACCGTCCTCCGCAACCTGGCCACGCTCAACCTCATCGGGGGTGCGACAAACAACCTGTTCGTGATCCGAGCTTTCGCCCTGTACGGCTCGCAAGGAAGTGATTCGCAGGCCATGACCAACGTCCACGGCGGCAGTGGAACCAACCTGATCGAGTATGCGGTCAATGCTCCCGTGAATGTCTTCGGCGGCACCGGCACCAACACTGTCGTCGTGCTCGGAACCACACTCGGTGACCAGTTCGTGATCACGCCGCAGGGGGTCTACGGAGCGGGGCTCTTCGCAAATCTGATCAATATTCAATATCTGAATATCGACGGCATCGCGGGTGACAACCATTTCGTCGTACTCGGCACCGATCCCGGCGTGGTGACGCATATCTACGGCGGCGAGGGAAGTAACACTTTCGACGTCGGTGGCAACACCGGCGAAGAGCCACTGCAAGTCGCCGCCAATGACGAGGAGGGCTACAGCGGGCTGATCAATCAGACAGTCACCAGTTCGGACCCGTCGTACAACAACGTCGTCACCGGCGGTATCTCGGCCAATATCGCCGACGCGAATCAAGCCGGTGTTGTGATTACGCCGATCGGTCCGCTCTCGGTGGTTGAATCCAATGGCCTGTCGCTGGGGTCGCTTTCGAGCCCGCTAGCCGACGGAACCACCTACGCGGAATATTCAGTCGTTTTGACTCAAGCCCCCCTCGATGGCCAGACCGTCGCGGTCGACGTTTCGGGCGATGGTTTACCGTCATCGATCCAGCAGCCAATCGAGTTTTACAGCCCGGCTAGCCCGCCGGCCTCCGGTCAGCCGACCTTCGCCACCAGCGTGGTACTCACGTTCAACGCCGCCAACTGGTATACGCCCCAAACCGTGTATGTGGTGGCTCAAGCAGATGGAACCGCGCAGGGTGCCTTGAAGTCGGTCACGCAGAGTTTCACTTACTTCGGCTCGAACACGTTCGACCTGGCCAGCCAGGTACGAGCGATCAACTCGGTCACCGTTGAAGGCAACTTACTCTCCACATCGAGCTATTCCGTCAACGGAGCGGTTCTCACGGTGAGTGCTGTCTTGGCCCAAGGCGATACTGTCGTCGTGAGTTACAACGCACCGAACGGCTCGGTTGCGACCGAGATCATCGAAAACTCGGTGACGGCAACGGCCCCGAGCACCCTGATTCAACCGTATGACGACTACCGCAACGCGACTGCCCGCGCACTCTCACTCTCAGTTGCCGACACAGATTCCGGCGGTGCGATCTTCACACCGGTCAATCCCACAACGCAATTGCCCGAGACGACCACGACCGTTTTCAAAGGCTCAACGATCGGCGATGGCTTTGATGTGGTACTGTCGCACGCTCCGCTCACCGGAGAGGTCGTAACTGTCAACTTCTCGATCCCGCAAGGGCTGGTGCTCTCCTATCAAGGCACCTCGATCACAAGCCTCAGCTTCACGGATACCAACTGGAATGTGCCCGACCTCGTAACCGTCACGGACCCGCAAGACGTGATCGTCGTGGGTCAGTACACAACGCAGATTGCATCCACGATCACCACCAACATGACCGCGAGCCAGGGCTCGCTCTACGCGGGCATCGCATCGCCGAGCCTCCCCGTCACGGTGGTTGACGACAACTCATCAGGCGTATTCCTCCAGCAAACGGCTGGTTCGACGAATGTCATCGAGGCGACTCCGGGGCTTCCCGATTCCGTTACGCAGTCCGCGCCTTACACGGCGACTTACACGGTCGTGCTCACCAAGCAGCCGACCGCGAACGTGACAATCGACGAAACGCCCCAGTCGACCCCGACCGGAGGCACGCTCACCGAGCAGTTCATCTATTCGACCATCGTCGACAACCAGATTTCCTTGCTATTTGTCCCTCAGTTGCTCGATTCGGTCACGATCGCGGGCGTGGCGACCAATGATTACACGTGGAACCCGGGTAGCAAGCTGCTGACGCTCACCGCCACATCCCCGCCGGCGCCAACTGACGTGATTGCGGTGACTTATCAGTTCTCCGGCTCGGCCAACAACCTAACTCTGAGCTCGCCGGGCGGCCAAGCGATTGCCGGGGGCGGCGTCGCGCTCACCTTCACCTCGAGCAACTGGAATACCCCTCAGACGGTCACCGTCAGCGCGACCGACGATGGCATCATCAACGGCGAGCAGGTGGTTGTATTCCCCAGTGAGCCGCGATCGGTCGATCAGGTGCAGGGCCCACTTTACATCAACGGCGGCCCCGATCCCGCGATCAGTCTGACCTCGCCCGCGCCGCTCATGTTCGTCGGTGAGTCCAACCCGCCAATCTTCGTCGCCCCGGCTAATCCCGACCTTTTGGAACAGAAGCCGCAAGCGGTCGATACGCTCAATGTACTCAACGATAACGAAGTCGCGAGCGTGACCGGAACCTTGACTGATACTACGATTACCGGGCTTGGAATGGGCGCCAACACTGTCATCGGCGGCCAGACCTTCGCGGGCGGAATCACGTACAGCGATATCCAGGACGTGAATATCGACCTCGGCGCCGGCAACAACAACTTCCTCGTGAATAACACCGACGGCGGCTCTACCACAATCAACGGCGGAGTCGGCACCGATCAGGTCAATCTCGAGACCACAAGCGGATTGTTGACCGTCAACGCCGGGACCGGGACCAGTACGATCGATGTCGGCACAAACTACAACGGCAGCTATTTTGGCGAAGCCATAAACCACTTCAGTGCCCCGGCCGGCGGCGTGCTTTCCCAGATCGATGGTTTGCTACGGATCAACGGCGACGGGCCAACGACCCTGAACCTCGATAATTCGGGGGCGACTGACCCGTCCACCAGCGTGCTCACTGGATCGACTCTCAACGGCCTCGACCTTCACGCCGCGATCGTCCAAACCGTCGCAATCGAGCACGCGGCCGGCGGTACCTTCAGCCTGACAATCGGGCCAAACGGGCCAACAGTCTCGTCGATCGCCTACGGTATCACCGCGGCCGCCTTGAAGGCGGAACTGCTCGCTCTCAACTTGCCCAACGTGACCAACGTCATGGTCAATCAGGCCGACAGCACCTACACGATCGACTTCGTCGGCGGTGCGGCCATCCAAGGCGAGAATCTCGCGATCACCGCCAACACAGCAGGTCTGATCTCCGACGGAACCGGCACGAGCCCGAGCATTCAGATCACACCTTCGTCGCTGTCTGTCCTGCAAAGCGTGACGGTCGCCCCAACCGCCGGTAGCATTCCGATCACAATCGGCAACAATCTGGGCGTGATCGAGATCACGCCCAACGAGACCGGAGCGGTATTCCAGACCGCGCTCATCAACGCGATCGATAACATCGCCAATCCGATCATCTCGGCCGCAGGCGTTCCGGTCGGTAGCAACGACGTGCAGGTCGTGCAGACAGACAACACCTATTACGTCCTTTATCAGGGGCTGCTACGCGGCACGACCGGCGACCAGTTCCTCCTGACGGTACCCCCAACATCCACCGTGGCTGTTCAGGGAACCGCCGCGGTGAATGTGGGGATCAACGCGGTCGGCGGCACCTACACGATCGACACGCCCTCGGGCGCGACTTATGAACTGCCGTGGAATGCGACCGCCTCCGCCATTCAGTCCGCGCTCGATAGCCTGCTGGGATCGACCACGATCACGGTGACGGCTCAGACCGGGGGCTTCGCGATCACCAATCTGCCATTCGGCGTCGCGGCTGGGATCTCGATCGACGCCAGCCAGCTCGCCGCTCCAGTCGTGACGGGGGTACAGGGTCAAGGGATCGCTTACAACAACGTCACCACGCTCAACCTCGATCTCGACCCGTACGACAACGTGATTAATGTGCAGGGAACAACTGCCGTCACCAACATCTTTGGCCACGGCGGCAACGAACAGTTCTTTGTCTCGTCGCTGGCCGATGAGAACTTCCAGACGGCCCCGTCGGCGGACTTCCTGCTGGGTAACTTGGCCGGCATCCAGGGGAACCTCAACCTGGCGGCCGGGACGGGCAATCATATGCTCTTGATCAGCAATGAGGGCTCGGTCTCGGGCATTGGCAATGGCCTGATCACGAACGTGCCCACCAGCCCGACGGCGCTACCTGGCACAGAGATCGAAGTTGACGGCTTCGCCCCGGCCCCGATCGATTATCAGGCCGCCACGGGCGCCGGGGGCATCGTGGACACCGCGGGCACCGCGGGCATCTTCGCGGGCGGCATCACCTACTGGACCGGCTACGGCACCGTCAACGTCACGGTCAACGGCATCTTCCAGCAGGCCGGGGTCGACAACGCCAGCAGCCAGCTCCTCCGCACGATCACGACCTTAAACACCGGCCTGGGCACCCACAACATTACCGTCAACTTGGTCGGCACCGCCAGCGAAGGAGGATTGTTCGTCGTCAACACTCAGGGGCCGTTCGCCGATTACCCCACTTACACCAACACGAGTACGGTGAACGCTTCGGCATCCACTCTCCCCTTGATCATCTTCGGCGGTCAGGGATCAAGCACAATCCTCGGCGGCTCGGGCGACGACATCATCTTCGGCCATAGCGGCCAGGTGGTGTATGACAACGCTCAGAATCAGCCGGTCACCATTCTGGGCAACGGTGGCCCCGGCGATACGACCAACGGCGTCGATCTGCCCGTATCCAGTATCTATACGACCGCCTCCGCGACGGTCGGGCCGGTGACGATCTCGGGCGGCCCGCTTAACGGCAAGACAACACCAACCCCAACGGGGGGCGCTGTCTTCGGGCCCAGTGCACCAGGCGACTCCAATTTCATCTTCGGTGAAGGGGCGGGCACGATCACGGGCGGCGAGGGCAATGACATCATCCTCGGCGGCTATGGCAGTGTCAGCCTAACCAATGGCGTACCCACATTGCCTCGAGTGCAACACTGGCCATCACAACCGGTAACGAAACAATCAAGGGAGGAGCGGGCTCCGATATCATCATTGGCGGTGCCGGGGCGAATAACCTCACTGGCGGCCAGGCCAACAGCATCATCATCGGCAGTTCCGGGGAAGTGGAATTCTCGGCGGGCCACCCGGTTTATTTGACGACCACAATGCCCGGACTCGGCGGCAACGACACGATTATTGGCGGCCCCGGAAACGACATCATCCTGGGCAGCGCCGGCGCGGATAAGATCACCGGCGGTAGTGGCAACGACCTCATTCTCGGGCATGACGGGATCGTGCAGATCTCCCAGGGAATACCCACATCAGCGACCAGCGCCGACCCGTCCGTGGGCGGCAATGTCACAATCACGGGAGGTAGTGGAAACGATGTCATCCTGGCCGGAACAGGCAACAACTCGATCTCTGGTGGCTCGGGCGATGACTTGCTGATCGGGCACGATGCCATGGTCACTTTCTCCGGCTCGCTCGTTGAGAATGCCATGACCACCGACCCGAGCGATTCCGGAACCGACCTGATCATCGCGGGCAATGGCTCGAATGTGGTCTTTGGAGGCAGCGGCGATATCACCATTCAGTCCGGCACAGGACCAGACATCCTAGTCGGAGCCAATGCAACCGCGACTTATAGCAATGGCCTCGTCACTCAGGTCTCATCGATCGACTCAGGCTACGCCGGAATCGACGTGATCACCGGCGGCACCGGTACAGACACGATCATTGGCGGTCCCGGCAAGAACACGATCACGACGACCGGGACGACCGACTGGGTCGTGGCGTCCGATGGCACAGCCAGCTTTACCGCTGGGGTCATCACGAGTATCGCCACGATCGATCCCACGACCGGTGGGAATGATCAGGTTACCGGTGGCAACGGAAACGACGTGATCCTCGGCGGCCCGGGAGCCGACACGATCACCGGCGGTAACGGTAACGACGTGGTACTTGGCCATGACGGAACCGTGCTCTTCACCTCGGGCCAACCGGTGAGTGCGACGACAGCCCCGACAGCCGGCGGTGCTGACGCCATTCACGTCGGAACCGGTAACAACCTTGTTATGGGGGGCACGGGAAACAACACCATCAGCGTGTCGCAAGGGTCTGGTACCAGAACGTCAAAGGCCGCGGCCTCCACAGCGTTCGACGTGCTGATGGGAGCTAACGGCACAGCAACCCTTTCCGGCGGGCTCGTGACTTCGATCACGAGCAGCACGACCTCCCCCACGACCGGCGGAAACAACACCATCACGGGTGGGTTGGGTCACAACACGATTATTGGCGGCCCAGGCGTCAACATCCTGACGGGGATGGGTGTCAGCGATGTAATCCTCGGCGAAAACGGTGATGCCAGCTTCTCACAGGGCATGATTCTCGCGGCTTCAACGCTGCCACTCACTGGTGGCAATGACACTCTGACTGGCGGGCCTGGTAACGAGGTCCTGATTGGCGGCGGCACAACCTCGACGATTTTCGGCGGGAATACGAACGACATTCTGATCGGCCATAACGGAACTGTCACATTCAGCGGTGGAATACCGACGTCGGCATCCAGCACAGATTCCAACAACTCCGGAACATCGTCGATCACTGCCGGTAACGGCTACGACGTGATCCTGGCGGGTGATGGTAAAAACATGATTTCCGGCGGTTCGGGGACTGACGTGATCGGGGGCGCCGACGGTCATGTCGCACTCTCGAATTGGGTTGCCACATCGATCAGCACGACCTCGTCGAGCAGCAGTTCGGGAAGTGGCACGATCAAGGGCGGAACCGGTACCGAACTCGTGATTGCCGGCGACGGCGACTACCAGATCACCGGAAACGGGCAGAATGACGTACTGGTTGGTAGTGATGCTTCCGGCACCTTTGCCTCAAATGGACTGATCAGCAACCTGACCTCGCCGACTCCTGTCAACGGTGGTAACGACCAGATCTCGGGCGGCATCGGCCGCGACGTGATCGTGGGTGGTGTTGGCAGCGACGTATTAACAGCGGGCCGCGGGATCGACGTGATCCTGGGTCATGGCGGCACCGTCAGCTTCACGCAGGGTGAGCCGACATCAGTCTCGACCGCCAGCACCTCGGGCGGAGCCGATAGGATCGTGGCGGGCCCGGGCGCTGATATCGTGCTCGGCGGTATCGGCAACAACACGATCAGCGTGGCCAGCGGCGCAGGCAACGAGGTGCTGGTGGGAGCGGATGCGGCGGCATCGCTCTCCACGAGCGGCCTCGTCACCTCGGTAGTGAGTACGAATCCTACGCTGGGAGGCAACAACACGGTCACCGGGGGAGCGGGCTACGATGTGATCATCGGCGGTGGGCCAGGGAATAACACCTTGACCGGAGGAACCGGCAACGACGTGATCTTGGGCGCTAATGGTTCGGTCGTTGTGCCCAGCGGCGGCCAGTCAATATTCTCGGCGATGGTCGCCACCAGCACCAACCGGGGCGTTGGCGGTACCGAAACGATCACAGGTGGTAACGGAAGCGATGTAATCGCCGCCGGTCCTGGAAACGCGACCATCCTCGGTGGCAGCGGTCCCGAATTGATTTTCGGCGGCGACGCAACCATTAGCCTTTCGGGAACGACCGTCATTAGTTACGCCTCAACAGATATCGGCGCAACGGGCGGAGGAACCGATACGATTAAGGCCGGCACCGGTAACGATACGATTTATGGTGGTCCCGGCAACGATGTCATCCATGGTGGACCGGGCGCGGATGTAATCAACGGCGGCGACACGGTCGCTGGAGGCGCATCCGGCTACGACCAGATTGTGGGTGCGACAGCCACTGATAAACTCGCTACCGACTTCCCCGCCGGCATCCCCTCCAATGTGTCGCATCCAGCGTTCACATTCCAAGATTCGACTGATTTCACAACTGGTGTTCCGGCGGCGTTTAGCCCATCGGGTGGCTCGTGGTCGATCGCCGCGGGGATGTATAAAGCCTCAACCAGCGGTACCGCCATCTCGACCTACTCGGTCGTCGCCGCTCAATCGTCCTTCCAAGAAATCCAGGCGACTGTTCAGACGCAGCATGAATCGGGACTCGTGTACGATTACGTCAGTTCCACCAACTACAAGTTCCTGGCAATCTCGTCGTCGGGCACAGTCATCCTCGGCCATGCGACATCGACCGGCCTCGTTACCGATTCATCCGTCAGCGCGACCATCCGCACTGGAGTCAACTATACCCTCGGACTGACAATTAGTGGTTCGACGGTCACTGCCTACCTGAATGGCGCGAGTATCAACCTCAGTTACAGCAAGTATTCGGGTTCATTGTTCGGCGGAACGACTGGGTTCTTCACCACCGGCGGCAGTGGGCTATTCACCGACTTTGTTTTCCGGGGCAATGACCCCACCATTTAGCGGCGGTGTCAGCGGTGCCCGGCGAGTCGGCCAGCTTCAGGTCGCGGATCGGGAACCGCGGCTCCAATGTCACCGCAACGTTGTTACCAGTTTCTTATCACGCTGGGCGAATCGGCACGTTGCGATTTGCCGTAACTAAATAGTACCGAAGGTGGGACTTGAACCCACACGGGTGTTACCCCACCGGATTTTGAGTCCGGCGCGTCTGCCATTCCGCCACTTCGGCTCTCTAGCCCCAGTTGAGCATCGTCAAGAGCCGAACGGATGTCAACCCCGCTGCGGTGCAAGCTGCAATTCAGACGTAAGCCGGCGGGGCATCCAGCGGCGGGTTTGCGTGGGGCCGGGGTCGCCATCGCGAGGCGGAGCGTCCCCCCTCGAGCGAGCCCAGCTCAACGTGAATCGGCATGTACTGGACCCAGAACGAATCACGAAACGCATGGCTTGCCAACCCGTCCCACTGTCAGTCTCAAAAATGAGAAGGCTCGACAAGCATAGTGCGCCTTCGATTCTACGCTCAAGGGGCCTACTCCAGTCGGGACGATCGGCCGCAGGGTGGCGGACCGTCGCCCGCATCGTCCCGCCCACGGCCGACCGCCGCGACAAATGGCGCCTTTTGGCGCTTTTTCGGAGGCACCCATTGCCGGTCTGATTGGCCAAACACGAGTTAGGTGTTTGGCCCACAACGATCGCGCCATCGGCCGCCTCAGGCGCCACATTGGCTTGGTTGCTGCTCATCACATAACCCCCGACGCACGCGCCGAATGGACCTTGGGCCCTGGAGCAAGTCCCTGCGGCATCGCGTCGCGAATGCCGCCGCGAAGCGCGTCCATCAAGTCTTCTTCGGGATGGCCATCGGCCGGAAAATCAATCCACTGCCCGCCGCGTCGTTGCCGCTGGTAATTGAGAAACGCGTCCTTTAGGTGTTTGCATCGCGGGTGGATCTTCAGGTCGCCGGTCTCCAGAAGGTTCTCGATCGTATCGAGCCCGTCTAAAACCAGGTGCTGAGGCCACCTCGCGGTGAATCGCGAGCCAAACTCGCGCTCGTACTCAGAGTAGGCCGCCGGGCCGAGCGCCGACCGCGCCGACGCGGCCGGGTCGAGGCGGACCATGTCGATGCGGCCGCGGCACGGCAATTGATTGGCCAGCGCCCTGATGGCTCGGGCGTTTTTCTGGCTCACCACATCGAGCGCATGATAATCGCCAAACACCGTCACCCGCTTGCGGTCGGAGCCGGGACTGTGCCGCACCTGGAAAAACACCGCCGCGGTGTGCCGCGACGTCCCGGCGTCGATCGCGCAGCGCACGTAGAACACCGGATCGTACTCCGCCTCGAGAGAGACGTGCCGTTTCGGATCGAAACTCGCGAACCAAACTCCCGCGGTCGTATCGAGAAACTCGGCGTAGATCTCCTGCCGGCCCAGCTTGGTGTTCTCATACATGCTGACAATCTGAGCGAAAGACTCGGCGTACCAATCCCAGCGCGAGCGGTCATCCACGATGGCCGCGGCCGGACGCCGGCGAGCCTCAATTCGCCGCAGTCGCGTTTTCTTTGTGCCGTACACGGTCTTGCTCCTCGAGTTGGCGATGCGCTCTTCCAGCCCGGCGAAATCAGCGACGGCCATCATATCGGACAACATGGACCGCAGCGCCGTCAGACGGACCGACTCCGACTTGGCATGCTCGGCGAGCTTGGCGATCTGGTCAGTCGCCCAGGTCGCCCGAAGGGACATTCGGTTGATGGCCTGGTCGAGGTTGGCGCGGCGGTGCGCCTCGAGCTCGGCTCGGACCTCGGGATCGTTGGCCCAGCGCTGGGCCGTCCGCTCGGGCACGCCGTTGGCGCTCGCCCACTCGGCGCACGATTGGCCCGCCGCCAATGCGGCGGCGAGCTCGCTTTGGAGGCTCGTTCGTTCCTCTTTAGACATGGTGCTCATCATCGCGCGATGGCAAGGGCCACCGCGCCTCGCGTTGGCCCCACTCGCGGTTCTCAGCCCGGGGCCCAGGCTGGCCGGCACCCTGAATCGACAGGGAAAAAAACAATGTCCCGAGACACGGCTAGAAACGTCGCCGGACAGAGCCGGCTCCTACAGGGTCTGTAGGAGGGAGCTCCGTCTCCCGATCCCCGATCCAGCCTTGTGTTGAGTCGTTGGAAAAAAATGGCGGAGAATGGCGCTTTTTCGAAGGCCAAAAGCGCCATTTTTCGGTCATTGGAGCCGAGGCCAATAAACACAAGCCATTGATCTGGCGGCTGTTACGTCAGCCGACCTTTTTGGCGCCCGAGGGTGAGAAAAATGGCGGGCGCCATTTTTTGGGCGAGGAGATTTTCGACGCGAACCAGAGGGCGTATATGCCATCGCTACGGACCTGATGGGCCCCTTGCCGACATAGGGATGCCGCCCGCTAAGAGATTTTGAACGGAAGATAACGAAGGTTTCCATCACGCCTCCGTTTGGCCCTGCCCGCGGTTCTCAGCCTGGGGCCCAGGCTGGCCGGCATACCCTCGAAGGGCGTGGAAATAGGACGTGAGGAACGTGAAGATTGGACCGGTTATTCGGGATCGTTTGAAGACGTGACATGGTCGTGGCGGCGACCAGGGTCTATGAGAAACACTCCGCGCATACTTTGCACACACGCCCCATACTAACAATATAACACGCTTTACAAATTTCGTTAATGCAACTATTCCCGTTTACGCGCAAACTTCGATCAGAACATGTTTCTCTGGATCGATTTAAAAATTTTTCCGAAACTTTTTGTCCGCGATCATTGCGCGCGGCATAACAGCCAGGGAGCACCGACACATCGCGAAAACTCGGCAAGACCGCGACAGCCGCGACGGCCGGAAGAATCGTTCTGACCGGCCTTCTGCTGGTGGTGAACAGTGGCGATCCATGGCCATGGTCGAGCCTGCGCTGGCTCATCGGGGCCCCGAACAAGGACCGGTGCGTCTGGAGCGGGGCACGGCCCCGGCGCGAGGCGTTGTGGGTGGAAGGTGTCAACGCGGTCACTGCCGGCATTGACCTGGCGATCATTCGACAATCGGTGTGCCGGGATCGCACTCTGGGAAGTAACGATGGACATTGGAGACGGCCATGGCTTTGGGTTTGGGATCCAGCCTTCGCCCTCGCGGACGGGCGCGACCCGTCTCGCTATGCGGGGGGTGTATCCCCCGAGATTTCCCAGGTGACGTCGAGATATAGTATTCCCCTTTCCCGCGATGATCCTGACCCCCGCGACCTCCGCGAGGAAACAAAAAACCGTGGCTGGCCACATGCAGACCCCCTCGAGTGGGTGACTCCCTGGACGGAAAAACAAAAAACCACGGCTGACCCCGTCGGGACCCGGACCCCGTCGGGACCCGGCTGACCCCGTCGGGACCCCGTCGGAGCGGCACCAGCGGTGCCGCCCCAAAGCGCAGGCGATCCTCGCCGAGCCTCCGTTGACACCACCCGGAAAAAACTTACTTTCGAAATACAGGAGCACAAGTTCGGTAAGGAGGGATGGAAGATGTTACCCGTGCGTGGAAATTCCTGATACATTCTGCACGCTTTTTTTGTGGTCGGCCACAGTGCCGCGTGGTCGTTCGGGTCTTGGTTGCTGATACTCCTGTACGTGAGCATCTTTTTCAATCTCATGCATAAATCCATTCAATAGCTTTGCAAACGGGCGGGCGTTGTCGTGACTCATGAGCGTCCGATGTGACCCAGATACCTTGTGAATCCGCACGCGACCCTCGACCAGTCGGTTCCAGAATGATGCTCCGTGGTACACCGCGTCCTCGCCCCGAAAAACGTCCAGATCGCCCACGTACTTCCCGGGCCGAAACGCGCCACCACGACATGGTAGTAGTCGTCCGAATAGTCCGCTCTGTAGATCGGAAGCGTGTCCGCCGGCGGGCCAGACGACGGATGTCTCCGCCATTTCTCCAAACGCCGGCGGATCCACTCCACGAGATCACTCAGCCGTTCCCGCGCGAAGAGTCAGTGGCAAGTCGCAGGTGCCCCGCGTATCCACCAAGGCCAGCAACGCTACTTTTTGTCCCTGGCGGCTCAACTCCTGCGCGACCGCGTACGCAAGCCAGCCTCCGAGCGAATGGCCCATGAGGTGATAAGGGCCCTCGATCTGCACCGAACGGATCTCGCATGCGTAGTGAGCTGCCATCTCCTCGACCGACTTGTGGCGGGGGACAAGTCCGTCGAGTCCGACCGCCTGAAGGCCATAAACCTTCCGGTCAGGCGCCAGCTCGCGGGCGAGGTTGAGAAAGTCGTACACCTCTCCCCCCAAGCCATGGACGCAGAAAAACGCGGGGCCCGATCCCAACGGCTGCATGGGAACGAGCGAACTCCAGGTAGGCGCCCATGCTTCATTCGATAGGATTCGCGCCAGCGACGCGATCGTCGGCGACTGGAACAAGAGGGAAATCGGCAAACGCCGATTGGTCTGCCGCTCGATTTCCGCGACCAGCCGCACGGCGAGCAGGGAGTGGCCGCCTAAATCGAAGAAATGATCGTCATGGCCGATATTCTCCCGCTCGAATAATCGCCGCCAGATACCGGCGAGGTCTTGCTCGAGGACCGTCCGCGGCCGATTTCGTTTCTCAGACGCGGTTGTGCCCTTGAACTTCGGTTCGGGCAGCGCTTGCCGGTCGAGCTTGCCGTTAGACGTAAGCGGCAGCGCATCGATCATCACGAAGGCTGACGGCACCATGTAGTCAGGGAGCCGCTCGGCGAGATAGTGACGTAGGGCCGGCGCGTCAAGCACGGCTTGCCGCGCGGCCACAATGTAGGCGAACAGTCGCTTGCCCCCCGAACCGTCGTCACGTGCGATCACGGCGGCTTGCGCCACGTCTAGGCGCCCCGCCAGGGCGGCCTCGATCTCACCGAGTTCGATCCGGAAGCCACGGATCTTGACCTGGTGGTCGGCTCGCCCCAGGAATTCGAGCGAGCCGTTGGCCCGCCACCGCGCCAGGTCGCCCGTGCGATACATCCGTTGGCCGGGAGTCGTCGCATGGGGATCGGCGACGAAGCGCTCGGCCGTCAGCCTCGAACGTCTCAGATAACCACGCGCCAGCCCCAGGCCGGCAATGTACAGATCACCGGCCACGCCGATGGGAACCGGCTCCAGGTGATCGTCTAGAACGTACATCCGTGTATTCCAGATCGGTGAACCGATCGGTGGCGTTGAATCACCGTCGTCTTTGCGACAAGACCATGCTGTTACGTCGATCGACGCCTCCGTCGGCCCGTAGAGATTGTGTAATTCTGCCTCGGGCAGTTTCGAGAAGAACTGCGACTGAACCTGCCCCGATAGCGCCTCGCCGCTGCAAATCACGCGTCGCAGGCTCCCACATGCGGTACATTCAGGGTGTTCCAGGAACGCGTGCAGCATCGGCGGCACAAAATGCAGGGTGGTAACCCGCTCGTCCACAATGACATCGATGAGATACCGCGGATCTCGGTGCTTGCCTGGCGGCGTGACCACGAGTCTTGCCCCGAACAGCAATGGCCAGAAGAACTCCCAAACGGAAACATCGAAGCTATAAGGCGTCTTCTGGAGCACCCCGTCCGTCGCATTAAGGCCGTAAGCGGCCTGCATCCATAGAATCCGGTTGACGAGCCCCTGATGGGTATTGGACGCACCTTTCGGTGTGCCGGTTGATCCGGAGGTGTAAATCACGTAGGCAGGGTGTAACGGGCGCAACGTGCAAGTTCGGTCACGATCGGTCGGGTCGTGCCCATGGGCCTGTGCGAGCAAGGACAAAGTCTCCGGCGCATCGAGAGTGATCATCGATGTCGTCCGCGGTAGGCGATCGAGTAGTGCGCTCGTGGTGAGCACCACGGCCGGGGCCGCGTCGGCCAGCATCTGCGTCAGCCGAGCCCCCGGATAGTCCGGATCGAGCGGAACGTACGCGCCGCCGGCCTTCAGGACCGCCAGGAGCCCCACCACCATCTCAACGGATCGCTCCAGGCAAACAGCCACCAGCGATTCAGGCCCGACGCCTAACCCGATCAGGTGATGCGCTAACCGGTTGGCCCGCGCGTTCAATTCGCCGTAGTCGAGCGACTGCGTGCCGAAGATCAAAGCCACTGCTTCGGGGTTGCGGGCCACCTGCGCCTCGAAGAGGTCGGGGAGTGTCGTCTCGGGCACCGGCCAAGCCGTGGCGTTGAAGCCCTCCAGCAACTTCTCTCGCTCGAGCCGTTCGAGCACTGAAAGACGGAGCAGCAGTGTGTCGGGATCGCGCGACGCCTTCTCTAGTAGTCGGACGAACCGCGCAACGATCGAATCGGCGGTTTTTGTGTCGAAAAGGTCCGTGCTGTACTCGAGAGTCCCGCCGATTCCTGCCGGCTCCTTCCCTGGCCCCAGGCTCTCGCCCAAACTTAGCAACAGGTCGAATTTGGACACGACCCCCACAAGCGGCTCTTCGTGGACCGCCAGCCCCGGCAACACCACCTCGAAGTCCGGCGTATTCCGCAACACCAACATCACCTGGAATAACGGGTGGCGTGCCAGCGATCGAGCCGGCTGCAGTGCCTCGACCACCCGATCGAACGGCACGTCCTGATGAGCGTACGCGCCGAGCGCAAAGGCCCGCACCCGGCTCACCAGTTCACGGAAGCTGGGATCGCCAGAGAGATCGGTGCGCATGACCAGGGTGTTGACGAAGAAACCCACGAGGTCTTCCAGCGCCCGTTCACCGCGAGCGGCGACAGGGACGCCAATGGCGATGTCGTCGCCTGCGCCCAGACGGTTCAAGAGCGCGGCGACGGCTGCCTGGAGGACCATGAACAGGCTCGCGCCATTGGCTTGGGCCAGTTCGACGAGCCGTTGGTGCAACTCCGCATCGAGGCGCACCGGCACGGTCGCCCCGCGATGGCTGGCGATCGGTGGCCGCGGGCGATCGAAGGGGAGGCTGAGTTCGTCAGGAGCCCCGCAGAGCGCCTTCCGCCAGAATGCGAGCTGGCCGGCAAGCGTACTCTCAGATGCATCATCTTCGCCCAGTAACGCACGCTGCCACAAAGTGTAGTCGGCATACTGTACCGGCAGTTCGACCCAGGCGGGCGGCTCGCCCTGGTGTCGCGAGGTGTAGGCCCGCGTCAGATCACGCCATAGCGGACCCAGCGACCAGCCATCCCCCGAGATATGGTGGAGGAGAACCAGCAGCACATGACGCTCTCGCTCAATGCGGAACAACCAAGCCCGAATCGGAATTTCCCGTGCCAGGTCAAAGGGGGTCACGACCGCGGCGGCTAAGCGTTCAGCCAGGTCGGCCTCCGCGATATCCTCGGCAGCGAGTGTGCAGCTCGCCTCGTGGGCCGGCAGAATGCCCTGGAGCGGCACACCGTCCCGCTCGGGGAAAATGGTGCGCAGGCTTTCGTGTCGCGCCACCACGTCGGCCAGCGCCGCTTCCAGAGCGCTTTGGTCGAGGTCTCCCCCGATACGCCATGCCATCGGGATGTTGTAGGTGGCGCTGGGACCTCGAGCCGGTTCAGGAACCACAACCGCTGCTGCGCGAATGACAACGGCAAACGGTCGGGCCGCTGTTGCCGTACCAGTGGAGCCCGAGAAGCTTCGCCACCGCCCACCCGTGTCGCGAGTTCGGCGACGGTGGGTGCCTCGAAGACGGCGCGGATGGGGAGCTCCACCCCAAGAAAGACGCGTGCCTGGCCGGCCACGCGCGTCGCCAGCAAGGAGTGACCGCCCAG
>CAWHKI010000320.1:0-30791 GCA_963829765.1 uncultured Isosphaeraceae bacterium
ACCGCTGGTGCCGCCCCCACGGGGTCAGCCATGGTTTTTTGTTTTTCCGTCCGGGGGGTCGCCCACTCCAGGGGGTCTCCATGTGGTCAGCCACGGCTTTTTGTTTCCTCGCGGAGGTCGCGGGGGTCAGGATCATCGCGGGAAAGGGGAATACTATATCTCGACGTCACCTGGGAAATCTCGGGGGATACACCCCCCGCATAGCGAGACGGGTCGCGCCCGTCCGCGAGGGCGAAGGCTGGATCCCAAACCCAAAGCCATGGCCGTCTCCAATGTCCATCCTTACGTCCCAGAGTGCGATCCCGGCATACCGATTGTCGAATGATCACCAGGTCAGTGTCGGCAATGACCGCGTTGACACCTTCCACCCACAAAGCCTCGCGCGGGACCGTGCCCCGCCCCAGACGCACCGGCCCTTGTTCGGGGCCCGATGAGCCAGCGCAGGCTCGACCATGGCCATGGATCGCCACTGTTCACCACCAGCAGAAGGCGGGTCAGAACGATTCTTCCGGCCGTCGCGGCTGTCGCGGTCTTGCCGAGTTTTCGCGATGTGTCGGTGCTCCCTGGCTGTTATGCCGCGCGCGCAATGATCGCGGACAAAAAGTTTGGAAAAATTTTTAAATCGATCCAGAGAAACATGTTCTGATCGAAGTTTGCGCGTAAACGGGAATAGGTGCATTAACGAAATTTGTAGAGCGTGTTATATTGTTAGTATGGGACGTGTGTGCAAAGTATGCGCGGAGTGTTTCTCATAGACCGTGGTCGCCGCCACGATCATGTCACGTGGCCGTCTGAACCATCCCAGAGCCCTCGTTCGCACCAGGGGCGCGGAGGCCGCAGAGCGGCTGCAGCGGCATTCCCACGGGGGACCGTGGGAACGAGGCGAACGGCCCAAGGATCTTCATTTGTCCGATTTCCGACGGAACTTGCTGGCGGCCCGCCTGTCATATTGTCCAGTGTGTCCGATCACACTGCGGGGATCGCCTAGGCATTGTCCGAACACCTTATCGAGAAACACTTTGGAACTGAATACCCGCCGTCGAATCGATCACGGCGCTCGGCGGCACTTGCCGGGCTCTGTATAATTTGAGTAGAATAGAAAAGGATGGAGGCCGGATGCACCGACCCAAGCACCTAGTTGTCGGTGCGCGCTCCTAGAACGCTGAGAGTTTGTCGAACCCGCCGTGCCGGCGGCCATTTGGGGCGGAAGCTGGGCGAATAGCCGGCGTGCTTCGGGGCGAAAGTAGAGTGGTCTTTCGCTCCGCGAAAGGCGACGGGGGGCGGCACCGCTGGTGCGGTGCCGCCCGACGGGGTCAAACCGTGTTTTTTGTTTCTCGGTCTGGCTAATGCGGACCCTCAGCGCACGTGGCCCGGCCCGGCGCCGGCGGTGACGGAGTAATTCGACCCCGTCTCTAGAATCGCCGGGCCGTTGTTGCTCTGTCAGGCTTCCGTCGATTGCCCCTCTTTGCAGATAACCGTCCACGCCCCTAGTTGGCCGATCACCGCACCTGCTCACAGGACCCGAAGCTTCGGTCCGCGTGCCGAACGCGCATCGAACACGGAACTTCGCGGACTCGTCCCTCGCGCGACTCGCCGAGCCGGCTCGCGCAAAGAAACATTCACCACCGAGACGCGAAGGAAGCCAAGGAGATCGATGAGATCGCCCCTCACCCGTGAGCATGGTGTCCGGCGTCGACGCGACGATCCGCTCCGTCTCCCGCCTCTGGCATCCCACGACGCCCCGCCGCGTTCCGGTGGAGAGGACGCGATCTACGGTGGGGCGGATTGCCTATAGGGCCTTGGCCGCGGCCTGCCGCATTCAATTTTCCAGTGTGTCCAAGTACTCCGGACGAAAATTCTGGACAAATATCCTAACCCTCATCTGAATAAAGCCTTCCACTCGGATTTTACCCGCCAAACGGCGCTGAAAATTTGACAAAATCTGCGCAGTGCGTATAACATAGTAACGGTAGGGGGGTTATGCGCCGAGCTTTTTGTCGCTGATGTTCGGCGGGCCGCTGGGTTGCCGAAATAACGAGCAGCCTTTGAGCCGGGTTGATCTCGGTCAGTGCCCGGCTTGAGGCCGGTTGGCTGGTCGGCGCGATCGTCAAATCCCTCACGTCCATTTCCCACACCCTTCGAAGGTATGCCGGCCAGCCTGGGCCCCGGGCTGAGAACCGCGAGCGGGGCCAAACGGAGGCGCGACGGAATCGTGCCATCGGCGCCAGGCCGTGTCTGTTCCTGAGAACTCGCATCCCGATCCCAAGAAGTCAAAAGCCCAGCTTGCCGTCGCGATCGCCCAGGGCGATCATGTCTGGGGTTGGTGGAGACCGGACTGCCGCTTTGATTCTGTTGATTGCCCGCATAGTTTCGGCGAGAATGATCATAGGTCGGCTACCAGCGTTGTGATCGCTATCGACGTAAGCCAGAACGGGGCATAGATATGAGTGAAGCCGTGCAGGAGATTCTGCACGCATCGAACAGCTCCCAGAGGATGACCGCTTAATTCTCGAGGAGCGGCTAGCCGAAATTGCTGAGGCCGACTGGAAGCACGAGGCCGGGGCCGCTCGTCGGATCGCACGCGAACGAGGCCTCGATCAGTTGGCGATCGACCAGGCGGTCAAAGATGTTCGCTATCCGTCATGAAGGTTTTCTTTGACACCAATGTCTACGTTGCGGAGGCCCTTCTCGGCCACATTGCGGAACAGTTAGTGGAAGCGACGGAGCTCGCTTGCTGGCGTATCTACACCAGCCTCTACATGCTTGGCGAATTGGAGCGAGTCCTGACTGTGAAGTTGGGTTTCTCTCGGCGCTTGGCCCTCCTGTCGCGCGGCCGGGTCATTCGTCGTGCCACGCTGGTTGAACCCATGGCGTCTCGTCACGCCGTGCCCGGAGACCCAGCTGATAACCCCATCCTTCAAGCAGCTCTCGCCGCGGGTGTGGACTATCTGGTAACCAACGACTCCCATCTGCTCGCATCCGTACGAGGGACTTCGTATCGTTTCGATGGATAGTTATTACCGGTTGCTCTGCAACGAGGGCCACTTGGGGGTATAAGACTCAAGTAAATTGCCGAGGGGAGCGGTCGGGCGCCGCAGTCGGGGGTCGGAGAGTTCCGGGCCGGGCGGTCTGGCGCCCAATGGCCGGCACCATGGCAGGCGGGACCAGGTGCCCAATCCTCAAATCGTTCACGTCCCATTTCCCACACCCTTCGAGGGCATGCCGGCCAGCCTGGGCCCCAGGCTGAGAACCGCGATCGGGGCCAAGCGGAGGCGCGATGGATACCATCGGTATCCTCCGTCAAAATCTCTTAGCGAGCGACATCTCCATGTCGGCCGCGGTTCGTCAGGTCCGCAGCGCTGGCATACACGGCCTCTGGGTCGCGTCGAAAATCTCCTCGCTCGAAAACGGCGCCCGCCATTTTTCTCGCCCTCGGGCGCCAAAAAAGTCGGCTGACATAAGAGCATCCAGATCAATGGCTTTCGTTTAGTGGCCTTGGCTCCAGTGACCGAAAAATGGCGCTTTTGGCCTTCGAAAAATTCGCCATTCTCCGCCATTTTTTCCCCTGTCTATTAAGGGTGCCGGCCAGCCTGGGCCCCGGGCTGAGAACCGCGAGTGGGGCCAAAGCGAGCGCGGTGGCCCTTGTCATCGCGCGATGATGAGCACCATGACTTTCTCGATACGACCGAAGGGGTCTGGTTCACGAGTTTTGATCCGAAACGGCATGTCTCTCTCGAAGCGGAGTACGATCCGGTGTTCTACGTGCGGTGCGCGATCGACGCCGGGACGTCGCGGCACACCGCGGCGGTGTTTTTCCAGGTGCGGCACAGTCCCGGCTCCGACCGCAAACGGGTCACGGTATTTGGCGATTATCATGTGCTCGATGTGGTGAGCCAGAAGAACGCCCGTGCCATCAGGCGCTGGCCGATCAATTGCCCTGCCGCGGCCGGATCGACATGGTGCGCCTCGACCCGGCCGCGTCGGCGCGGTCGTCGCTGGGGCCGGCGGCCTATTCCGAATACGAGCGCGAGTTTGGCTCGCGATTCACCGCGAGGTGGCCTCAGCACCTGGTTTTAGACGGGCTCGATACGATCGAGAACCTTCTCGGAGACCGGCGACCTGAAGATCCACCCGCGATGCAGCCACCTGAAGGACGCGTTTCTCAATTACCAGCGGCAACGACGCGGCGGGCAGTGGATTGATTTTCCGGCCGATGGCCATCCCGAAGAAGACTTGATGGACGCGCTTCGCGGCGGCATTCGCGATGCGATGCCGCAGGGACTGGCGCCCGGGCCCAAGCTCCATCCGGCCCGTGCTCGGGGGTTATGTAATGAGCAGCAACTAAGTCAATGTGGTGCCTGAGACGGCCGATGGCGCGATCGTTGGTGGGCAAACACCTGACTGGTGTGTTGGCGAATCAGACCGGCGATGGATGCCTCCGAAAAAGGCCAACAAGGTGCCAGTTTGTCGCGGCGGTCGGCCGTTGGGGGGCGACGGTCCGCCACCCTGCGGCCAATCGCCCCGACTGGAATCTTCGGATAGGATAGCTGTGGTACTCTCGCGGCCGGACGCGCCTCCGGAAGACGCCTTTTCGCCAATCCACAAAGGATCTCCCGTCATGTTGAGATTTCGACTTCGATTGGTCATGGCATCGGCATCGGCTTTCATCCTTCTCTTGGCGGTGCTGGTCACGGCCCGCGGCCAGCAGTCGCCGGCGGCCAACTTCGATCCGCAATTTCTCGTTGGGTGACAGCGATCTCGACGGCCGGCTGTCGCGCGACGAGTTTCGCGAACTGCTCGTTTTCGGGGCCCGCTTTAAGAAAGCCGCTCCCAAAAAGATGCCCGCCGCGCCCCGCGGCCCTTTTCGAGCGGCTCGACGCCGATCACGACGGGTTTTTGAGCATCGTCGAATTCCGCCGGCTGAGCCAGATGTGGCCAGGCGGGCCCAATGCGGGCGGAATGGGCCCATTCGCCAAGAGCGGCCTGGCCAAGAAGAAGGCCCTCGCCGATTCCGCGCCGGTCAAGGCCGCGCCGCGGCCCGGGTCAAGACGGATCGCCCCCGATGACCAACCGATCAAGCCCGAGCAGCTCAAATTCTTCGAAACCAAGATCCGGCCGGTGCTGATGACGAAGTGCGCCAAGTGCCATGCCAGCGGTGCCGAAAAGGTCCGAGGAGGATTGCTCGTCGACAGCCGCGAGGGCCTGCGGAAAGGGGGCGACACCGGCCCGGCGGTGGTACCGGGGAACCCCGACGAAAGCTTGCTGATCACGGCGATCCGCTACAAGGACGAGTCGCTTCAGATGCCCCCCAAGACGCGGCTCGCCGACCAAGTGATCGCGGATTTCGAGAAATGGGTCAAGATGGGCGGCGCCGACCCGCGCGACGGCCCCAGTTCGCCGGCGGTGGCGGCACAGTCGGCCGTCAACGTCGAGAAGGGCCGGCAGTTCTGGGCGTTACAGCGCCCTCGTGCCGTCCGCCCGCCTAGCGTCAACGACACGGGTTGGCCGAAGTCCGACATCGATCGCTTCTTACTTTCGGCCCTCGAGGCCAAGGGTTTGAAGCCTGTCGCCGACGCCGGACGCCAGGCATTGATTCGCCGGGCCTCGTTCGACCTGGTCGGTCTGCCGCCATCGACTGAGGAGGTTCAAGCCTTCCTCGCCGATAGGTCGGATGACGCGTTCGCGCAGGTGGTCGACCGGCTGCTGGCCTCGCCGCGATTCGGCGAGCGCTGGGGGCGGCACTGGCTCGACCTGGCGCGATACGCCGAATCGAGCGGCAACGCGAACATGATGTATCCCCAGGCCTGGCGTTACCGCGACTGGGTCATCGCCGCATTCAACGACGACAAGCCATACGACCAGTTCATCAAAGAGCAGATCGCCGGCGATCTCCTTCCCGCCCGCAACGACCGCGAGCGGGCCGAGCACCTGATCGCCACCGGCTTCCTGGCCATCGGCAGCAAGATTCACAACATGCCCAACCGTGGCCAATTCGTGCTCGACCTGGCCGATGACCAGATCGACACAACCAGCCAGGCGTTTCTCGGTCTGACCATTGCCTGCGCCGGTGCCACGATCACAAGTTCGACCCCATTTCGCAGCGCGACTATTACGCCCTCTCGGGGATTTTCCAGAGCACGCAGACGTGCTATGGCACATTGCCGGGCCTGATCCAGAACGTCAATCCGTCGCCATTAATCGAGCTGCCCGCCACCAGCGGTGAGCCTTCGGCCGTGCCCAAGCTCCCGCCCGATCGCCGGCGGGCGATGGAAAAGCAATTGGCCGAGTTAGTGAAAGCCCAGGATGCGCTCACCGTCGACGACATTGGCACGCCCAAGTTCTTCCAGACGCGGACCCGGCTGGCCATCCTTCGGTTTCGTTTGGCGTCGTATAAACCCGACGGTACCCCGCGAAACTATGTGATGGGGGTGCGGGAACGTTTCGAGCCGCTCGATAGCCCGCTCTACGTCCGCGGCGAGCTCGACCAGCCCGGTGAACGGGTGCAGAGAGGTCTGGTACAAGTGCTCAGGCGCATCAGTTCCCACCCATTGCCAAAGGGAGCGGCCGCCGCGAGTTGGCGGAGCAACTGGCCGCACGCGACAATCCCCTGACGGCGCGGGTGATGGTGAACCGGATCTGGCTGCACTTATTCGGTCGCGGGCTGGTGCCGACGCCCGACAATTTTGGCGCCGCCGGGCAACGCCCCAGCCATCCCGAGCTGCTCGATACCCTGGCGGTTTCATTGATGGACGAGCAGTGGTCGATTAAGAAACTGATCCGCCGGATCGTCCTCTCGCGGGCCTATCAACTCGCGTCGAAGTACGACGCTCCTTGTTTCGAGGTCGACCCCGACAACACGCTCGTCTGGCGGATGAGCGCGCGGCGGCTCGAGGCCGAGGCCCTGCGCGACGCGGTCCTGGCGATCAGCGGCCGGCTCGATCTGGAACCTCCGGTCGGCTCGCCCGTGGCCCAGGCGGGCGAAGGGCCCGCCGGGCCGGCCCGCGGATTCGATGACGATAGTTTGGACAGGCATCGCTCGGTCTACCTGCCCGTCGTCCGCGACCAGTTGCCGGAATCGCTCACTCTGTTCGACTTCGCCGATCCGAGTCTGGTGATGGGCGAGCGCTCCGCCACCAGCGGCCCATCGCAGGCATTGTACCTGATGAACAACCCGTTTCTGATCCGCCAGGCCGAAGCCGCGGCTAGCCGCTTGCGAGCAGCGGGCGGCGACACCAACGCGCGGATCGAGGCCGCGTATCTGCGGTTCCTGGCCCGATCGCCCACCGATGCCGAGCGGGCCCGCGCCCACGACTTTCTCGCCAATTTTTCGACCAGAGCTGCGCACTCGAAGACCGAAGGCGACGCCCCAGGGGCCGCCTGGACCGCTTTCTGCCAGGCCCTTTACGCCAGCGCGCGAGTTCCGGTATCTCAATTGAACAATTGCCAATTATCTTTATCAGAAATGCAAGGACTAAGTGCCATGGCCGAATATGCCAGCCTTTTTTCGCGGCGGACGCTGCTCAAGGGACTTTCGTCGGGATTCGGCTATGTCGCCTTCGCCGGGCTGTCGACCATGGCCGGGGCTCGCGACCGCAAAGGGTCGCCGCTGGCTTCGCGGCCGCCGCACTTCCCGGCCAAGGCCAAGCGTGTGATCTTCCTGTGCATGCACGGGGCGCCCTCGCATGTGGACACCTTCGATTTTAAGCCCCGTCTGACCGCCGATACCGGCAAGCCCTCGCAGGTGGCCAGGCTTAACGGCGCCAAGTTGCTGGGCTCTCCGTGGAGCTTCAGTCAGCACGGCCAGAGCGGCCAATGGATTTCCGAGCTCTTTCCGGAGGTCGCCGACCATGCCGACGAGCTTTGCGTGATCAAGAGCATGCACACCGACTTGCCCGCCCATCCCCAGGCGTTTCTGATGATGCACACGGGCAATTCGCAGTTCGTCCGGCCGTCGTTGGGTGCGTGGACACTCTATGGTCTGGGAACGGAAAACGAAAACCTGCCCGGCTTCATCGCGCTCAAGCCCTTGGCCCGCAACGGCGGAGCGCAGAATTACGGCAACGCCTTCCTGCCGGCCATTTACCAGGGCACGAGGATCGGCAACGAGGTTGGCCCAGTCGCGAACGCGCGGCTCGGCAATATCAAGAACCCTCGGCTCGACGTCGCCGCGCAACGGCGTCAGCTCGACCTGATCCAGTCGATGAACCGCGAGTTGCTCGCACGCGAACAGGTTCATTCCGGAGTCGATGGCGTCATCGAGTCGTACGAGCTGGCCTTCCGGATGCAGGGCTCTCTCCCTGAAGTGATGAACATTGCTAACGAGTCTGAAACCATCAAGAAGCTCTACGGAATCGACGACGACCGGACGGCCGATTTCGGCCGTCAGTGCTTGCTGGCCCGGCGCTTCGTGGAGGCGGGCGTGCGGTTCGTCGAGCTGAGCCACGGCAACTGGGACCAGCACCGCAACCTCCGGGCCGACCACGCCAGGCACGCCGACGCCATCGACAAGCCGATCGCCGGGCTGTTGACCGACCTCAAGAAGCGCGGGCTCTTAAACGACACGCTGGTGATCTGGGGCGGCGAGTTCGGCCGGACCCCGCACGCCCAGAATGGCGACGGACGCGACCATAACAACAAGGGCTATGCCCTCTGGATGGCCGGCGGCGGTCTGAAGTCCGGCCTGTCTTACGGCGAGACTGATGACCACGGCTACGAAGCCGTGGAAAGCCCGTACATGTGCACGACTGGCACGCCACGATTCTGCATCTACTCGGACTGGACCACGAGAAGCTGACATATCGTTACGCCGGCCGCGAGATGCGGCTGACCGACGTCAAGGGGAAAGTCGTCAAGGATGTCATCGCCTGAGTTATCGCGAAACAAGGACAGATAAATGGAACTGCGATGGGTATAATAGAAGGTGGAACCTTCAGACCTCGGTCTTCAGCCTTTATCATGAGGAGGACAGCATGACGATCACCGTCGAGGTTCCTGACGCGCTCTTGGACGATCTGGCCGAAAGTCCGGAGGATCTCGGCCGGGAGATCCGTCTTGCGGCTGCGATCCACCTGTACAGCCGCGGCCTAGTCTCACAGGGGAAAGGCGCATGAGATCGCCGGTCTCGATCGGTGGGAGTTCATTCAGGCTCTCGGGCGTGCCGAAGTCCCCGCCTGCCAGGTGACCTCCCAGGAATTGACAGAGGAGGTGGAGCGTGCCTACCAGGCGCATTGTCAACGCATCGCCGCTCATCCTCCTGACCAAGATCGGGCAGATTGAACTGCTCGACGCCGAAGGCGTGAATGTAGTCGTTCCGACCCCCGTGCTCCAGGAGGTCTCCAATCTAGATCCTTCCGACCCAGTTGTCCGGGCGATCCATGACGCCGGTTGGAGCATCGTGACACCCTCAGGGCCGATCCCCGCATCCTTCGGTCGGTGGAAGCTCGATTCCGGTGAGGGGTCGGTACTCACTCTCGCCCTGGAAAGCCCCGGCTGTGAGGTCGTGATCGACGATCGGGCTGGCCGGCGTTGTGCGGAGGCGCACCGCATCTCCCTTCTGGGGACAGTCGGCCTCGTCATCCTGGCGAAGCGACTCGGTCGAATCGCTGAAGCGAGACGCATCATCGACGATCTTCGTCGAGCCGGTCTTTACGTGAAGGACGATGTGATCGCGGAGGCGTTGAAGCAGGCTGGAGAGTGACGACATCGCTGGCGATATGAAGCCTTGTATAGGCCCGTTGCCGGCCCTGTCGTGTCCAATATCAAGGGCGTGCTTTAGTCAGCGCGTCTTGCGCGGGTACCTGACGGTACGGTTTTTTGGCCTGGTAGAGCGCCAGCCGGGAGCGATAGTCGTCTTGTTGCCGTCGATCCGTCAGCAATTCGATCGCCCGTTTTTGCGACGAGACGGCGCTGTCGAAATCGCCGGCCTCGGCCTGTGCGGCGGCGAGGGTATCGAGAATGATTGGGTTTTTCCACTTGGTCAACTCGCAGGCGCGGGTTGCGAATTGGACCGCCCCCTTGCCGTCACGGAACTTCGCTTCGGGACAGGAGGCCATGATCATCGCGCTGGCGTTATACGCCTTCGGGTCGGCGGGTTGGAGCCGTATGGCAAGAGCGAACTGAGCCCTCGCCGCCTCGTAATTGCCGACCTGCGAGAAAACGAGGCCCAGGTTGTAGTGTGCTTGGACGTCTTCAGGATGGAGCCGAATGGCCTCAGTGAAATGAGCCTCCGCCTCCGCATACTTCCCCTGGCGGGAGAGGGCCGTCCCCAGGTTGTTGTGAATATCCTTAAAGCCGGGATTGAGCCGCAGCGCTTCGGTGAAATGAGCCACCGCCTCCTCGTATTTCCCCTGAGTATAAAGGACATTGCCCAAGTTGTTGTGCACTTCGGTGTAGCGAGGATTGAGCCGCAGCGCCTCGGTGAAATGAGCCACCGCGTCCTTGTACTTCCCCTGTTTAACGAAGCCGTTGCCCAGGTTGCTGTGCGACTGGGACCTAGAGTTTGCGTCAGTGATCAGAGCATGGGTCCACAACGCACAGATGACGATCAAGGCCACCGGAATCGGAACGAGCCAGGTGAGCCGAACCCAACCCCGCAACCGTTCCCGACTCGGAACCGGAGCCGGAGCCGCCTGCATTGACCTTTCTTGCCAAAACATCTTCATCTGGAAATCTCCATCATCACAGCCGGGAGCCGTGCCTGAAACCCCCCGATCATCTCATCAGAAACGTAGGGAGATTTCAATGACGGGGCCGTCTCTGCCGACGCGACTAAAATAGCTTCATGTCTTCGATTGGGTGCGGCTAGTCTCATCCTAGGGCTCGCAGGTCGGTCATATACCGTATAAGCTCGCGATACTTCCGCTCTAGCCCATCGATCAAGGGCCCGTGGTTGGGTTTCGACGCCGGTGACGCGCGTGATCAGATCGGCGGCGCGGAACCGCTGCCCCTGGGAGTGGACCTTGAGTCGCAGCCAGCCGAGCAGACCGCTGTAGTCGCCGCGTGCTAAGGGTTCGTCGAGCCCGCCCAGGTCTGTCTGGGCCTGGGCGTAGAGTTGAGCCGCGTAGAGGTTGCCCAGGGTGTAAGTCGGAAAGTAGCCAAACAGGCCGCGCATCCAGTGGATGTCTTGTAGACAGCCCTCCGCGTCGTTTCCAGGCGTCACGCCCAGGCTCGTCTGATACTTTTCGTTCCATGCGGCCGGCAGGTCGGCGACCGTCAGGTCTCCGGTCATGAGCGCGAGCTCGAGCTCGAAGCGGACGATGATGTGCAGGTTGTAGGTGACCTCGTCTGCCTGGACGCGAATTAACGAAGGCGCGACATGGTTGACGGCGGCGTGGAACTGGTCGAGACTGACGCCGGCCAATGCTTCGCGAAAAATGCGCTGGGCCATGGGAAACCAAAAGGTCCAGAAGGGGCGACCGCGTCCCACGGCGTTTTCCCACAGTCGCGACTGCGATTCGTGCACTCCCAGCGAAACCGCCTCACCCATCGGCGTTCCGTAGTGGTGGCCGTCCAGCCCCTGCTCGTAGAGGCCGTGGCCGACCTCGTGCAGGATGCCGAAAAACGCGTCGCTGAAATGATGCTCGTCGTAGCGGGTGGTAATCCGGCAGTCTCCCGGTCCAATGCCCGAGCAAAAGGGATGGGCGGTCACGTCGAGCCGGCCGCGTTCAAAGTCGAATCCCACCGCGGCCGCCACCGCCTCGCCAAAGACCTTCTGGCGGTCGCGGATACAGCCGCTTGAGGATCGCCTCGCCGCTCACGTTTGACGACGGGCCACGCCCCGCGACTCGAGACGGCCTGGTGCCGGGCTGCTTCACTGATGGCCGCGACCAGAGGGACGAGCTCGCGCTCCAGTGCCTGGAAAACGATGGCCAGCTCGGCACTGTTGGCTCCGGGCTCATATTCGTCGAGCAAGGGATCGTAAGGGGAGCCATGCTTGCTCCGACGACGGCCAGGCAAGCGGCCTCGTCGCGCTTGAGCGCAACCAGCTTTTCCAGCCAAGGACGAAACCGGGAGAAATCGCTGGCCGCCCGCGAGCTGACCCATTCCGGCTGGGCCAGCGACGTCGTGTGCGCCAGTTCCTCGACCAGGGCTCTCGGCAAGCGGGTGCGGCGATCATAGCTTCGGCGCAGCTCGCGGACGTTGACCGCGGCCGGACTGTCGGCATCGGTCACCAGGCCCGAGCCTTCGACCATGGCGAGCAGCTCGCCGATCTTGGGGTCGGTCGCGCGCTCGTGGTGCAAACCCGCCAAGAGCCCCATCTGGTTTGCCCGGTGACCGGCACCACCGGACGGCATGTAGGTATTCTCGTCCCAGTTCAGAAGGGCCGAGCATGAGCCCAAAAGCGAGTGTTCGCGCGATCGTTTAATCAACTTTTCATAGGCTTGTTCAGGCTGCATGGCCGTTGTCCTCGAATCTATACTTCGCGCGGGCACCTTTGAGACAACCTGGGAGGGCGAGCCTCCGTGCGAGCCGAGTGCCGATGCCGGCTCGGACGGAGCCTCGCCCTCCCCGCAGAGACGCAGCAGCCCGCGCCGCGTCCATTAGACCAGCGCCCCGCTCGTCATCGGCCCGCTTGAGCCGAATCGCCGCCATATCGAGTCTTCCTCCGTCCGGGGCCGGCCGGCGCGTGCGTGCGCGATCGGACCGGGTCCAGTATACTTTCCGTGAGCCGTCCAGCCACCCGCAATGGCCGGTTCCCCATTTCCTCGCGTGCGGTCGATCGCGCATGATAGAGCACCCGAGTGATACCGCGGGCGGCGGGCCCTGAGAGATTCCGGGAGGGCGAGCCTCCGTGCGAGCCGAGTGCCAAGGCTGGCTCGGACGGAGCCTCGCCCTCCCATCGCCACTGTCGCCGCCCGCGCCCGGCGCAGTATAAGCAACAAAACCTTAATGAGGCTGCCGATGAGTGCAAAAGTGGATGAGCGTGTCCTGGTCGTTCCGAGTTCCGAACTGGACCGCCTCGGACGTTTTCAGGGTTTTTCCGCGGAAGCCGAGCGTTACCTGAGGGAGCTGCTCGTGCCAGACCTAATGGATTACCGCCCCCGGTCTGAAGTCGAAGGACGACCCCGGCTTCAAGCAGATTATTCCTTATGTCGTCTTCCGCTGTGCCGACCTTGTCTTCTGCTATACGCGGGGAAAATCACAGGGAGAGGCCAGGCTGCACCGTTTGCGGTCGCTGGGCGTCGGCGGGCACGTGTCCGAAGAAGACGCTCAGGGAGGCAAGAGCCTGGATGCTTACGAGTCGGCCATGAGGCGCGAGCTCGAAGAGGAAGTCGATGTTGCCAGCCCTGGCCGGATCACGCGGGTCGGTCTGATCAACGATGATTCGACACCGGTCGGTCAGGTGCACCTGGGCGTCGTGCATCTTTTCGACCTCGAACAACCGCGGGTGACGGCGCGCGAGGAAGGGCTCGCCGATGCTGGGTTTGTCCCGCTCGGCGATGTACTGGCGATTCAGCTCAATTCGAAACGTGGTCGCAGATCTGCATCGACTCAATTCTGAGGACGGGCTGAGATCGGAAAGACGGAGGACGGAGGACGGAAGACGGAGGAGGGCTGCGCTGCCTCACCTCTGAGGACTGGCTGAAATCGCGGCCCGGTTGAGGTGGCTGATGGCCTGTGGGCTCGGGCTGGCGCCCGGCTGGCGCTGGTCGAGCCAGTTGATGATCGGCGGGAAGATCTCGCGTGCGGCATGACGGCTCCAAACAAGGTCGCAGTGGCCATAATCGTCCACATGGCCGCTGGCCTTGCCGAACCTCATGATCGCCTTGTCGGGACTGCCCAGCCCGGCGAAGGTGAGCTCGGTGGACGGTACGTCAGAGATAATGTCGCCGTCACCGGCGATCAGCAGTGTGGGGGTCGTGATCTCGCCCAGCCTGGCGGCGTAATCGATCTTGCGATCGGCGGAGAGCATGTGGCCATACCGCAGATAGGGTGCAAGCTGCCGCAAAGCACCACGCCCTGTGTCCTCCAGTGTGTAGCCGTAGAACCTGCTCACGGTCAGCGGATCGACATTTTCGTTCGAGTAATAGAAACTATCGATCATTTCCATGCCGGGAATGCGGACAAACGCCAGCGGCCGGCCCAGTCGCCCGGGACTGGCGAAATGCGACAAGAGCCGGAGCCCTTGGTTGGCCCGAAGCATGCCGGTCTGAGGCGTTTCCGCCTGAATGATCGTGCTCCCCATGCCCACGAAGTTGGCGATCCGCTCTGGCTGAGGCGACGTTTCGAGATAAGTGAATACGAGCATGCCTCCTAGACTATGTCCGATCCAGTTGACGCGGTTGCGTCCGGTATCACGTTGAACATAGTTGAGTATCGCTGGCACGTCGTACTTGACGATGTCGTCCACGGTCCAGCGCGACTCGGCGCGTTCGCACAAAAAAGTTTGGCGAAGGATTCTGTTGACGCGATCGGACCGGCCGACCTTGGCGTTTTCGCCCGAGCCCCGGATATCGAAGACATACACCTCATACCCCCGAGCCGCCAACTGCGCGGGAAGATGATTGTCGGTGATGGTCCAAAAGGTGGCATTAAGCCCGAGACCATGGCACAGGACCACCGGCAACTTGCCAGGGTCGGGGGAAGCCGGGACGTAATGGCGAACGCCAAGCCTCCATCCATCCTCGGTGTAGGCGTAGCCGTCGGTGCACGGACGCAGGTCTGGACTGGGGGCATTGCGTCGCATCGAGGCGCAACCCGCCGGCATCGCTAAGCCCGCGCAAAAGATCCCGTAGGCGAATAACATTCGCCCGCGTCGGTGCATGCGGTGGGATTCCCTTCCGATTTTCGTCCATTCGTACGAAAACACCGGGAGCATCCTTGCCCCGCGGCGGCAGGGATTTTAGCGAGTGGGTGCGTGATTGGGAACGCCAGCACGCGGGAAAAGCCAGAGATAAAAACAGCAAGCTCGCAGTAAAGCACGCGTACGTGATCGCAAGCCGGGCGTGTTGAAAAAAATATACATCCGCTTATCGCGACTTGACCGAGCGTTTGCGACATTGGTAAAATTTATGCGCATCGACTTGTCGGTACGACTCAGTGCCCCCCCAATGTGGCCCGGTTGGGCGCGGTCCGTACATCCGATTTTCTCCTAAGGATGTCCAGTATTGCGGCCCGCTCCGCATGGAAAGGAAGCGGGTCTTCGAGTCCGAGTCTCTCCCTCCAGTTTTCATCGCGTCCAAACAAGGAGATCTCACCATGATTGCCAGAAAACCCGGAATACTGCGGTTAGCGGTGGCCATTCTTCCATTCTACCTCCTCACAGGCGCTCTCGCCACGAACACGCGGGCTGAACTGATATGGGGAAACATGACTTACTTCGCGAACGGAAACGCGGCGTTGGCCAACAACTCTAAAAAGTACACGGGGGCTTACGCGTTCTCGGTGGTGCCACAAGTAACGGACGGCACAACAACCTCGCTACTGTTAACTGAGGTATCCGGACCAAACCCCCCTGACATAGGCCACTACATGAACATCCCTGTCTCAACAGTCATCGGCGACATAATCACTTTCAACGCGACTAATGTGCAGGAATACGCCCCAGGATTGCGGGGTGGTCCCGTAAGAAAATCCGGAGAGAACAACATCGAAGGCACCTACTATCCCGGGTTCTTTAGCTTCCAGTTAACACGAGTCGGCAGCGCATTTCCTGGCACCTACTGGACATTCGAGTCCACCACTTGCGTCGGCATGCCCGAGCCCCCGACCCACATCTTATGGGTTATCGGATCGGCAGGCGCCATAGCATATGGATGGAGACGACGCCGGGCGCAGCGGCGGCAACGGCCAGTGGGGTCCCCCGAAGCGATCGAGTGACCTCCAGTTTTCATCGCGTCCAAACAAGGAGATCTCACCATGATTACCAAAAAACCGGGCATACTGCGGTTAGCGGTGACCATTCTTCCATTTTATCTCCTCACAGGTGCGCTCGCCACGAACACGCGGGCTGAGATAATATGGGGAAACATGACTTACTTCGCACCGATGCCTCCACCTGGTGCGTCGGCCAAGGCAAAGAAAGAATACGAAGATCTGATCAAAGGCTCCAAAAAGTGGACGGGGACATATGCGTTCGACGTGGAACCAATCAAAACGACAAAGGGAGTCGAATTAAAAGTTACAGATATATCCGGACCAGACCCAGCGCAAATAGGAGATTACACCTACATACCAGCGACGTTAGCCGAATCGGATTATTACACTTTCGACGCAACAAAGGTGCAGGAGTATGGCCCGCCGCCGAAGGGTGGGATGTTTCCGAGGAAGATAGGGAAGAACAATATCAGTGGTACCTACTATCCCGGATTCTTGAGCTTCGAGTTAACAAGGGTCGGCAGCTTATATCCAGGAACTTACTGGACATTCATGTCCACCACTTGCGTCGGCATGCCCGAGCCCCCGACAGAGATCTTATTGGTTATCGGGTCGGCCGGCACCATAGCGTATTATGGATGGAGACGACGCCGGGCGCAGCGGCGGCAACGGCCAGTGGGGCCCCCCGAAGCGTTCTGAACGGTTTACGGCCTTGACCGCGGCGATTCGTTCTCGGACGAAACTTGAGGAAAATCAACCGGGTCGTAATACGGCTTCGGTCCGAGCTTTCTCACCTTGGCCAGCCAATTGGGCAATTCTTTGGATTTATCGAACGACCAGTCTTGCCGATGGTAATTCCAGTTGTCGGGGTTCAGCTTCTGGGCTACTTGCCAGTGGCGGGTGGCCCGTTCACGATTGCCGTGCTCTGAAAAATAGGCCCCAAGCTTGAATTGTGCGTCCGCCAGCCGTTCGGTCTGACCGCGCATCGCCAACCGCGGCTGAAGTTTGTCGGGCCGTTTGGCGTAAATGCTCGCCGGTCCTTTCTCGACCCAATCGCGGAGTCCGGCGGCATATCGGTTGTCCCCAATCGATTGGCCGAGGACGCTTTGGCGTTTGCTGTACGCAACTTCCGCTGGGCGCACGATGTGGCCGGTCTCATCGATCCACACCCCCGTGGGTACGTTGACCATTTGATACAGGGAACTCACAGTATGTTGCGCGTCGGTCAGCGCGGTGAAGGTGACATGGGCTCGGTCGTACCAGCGCTCGGTCACTCGCGAGCCGGCCGTGTCTTGGGCGGCCGCGACGATTTCAAAGCCCTTGTCCTTCAGTTTTTGATAGACGGATTCCCATCCCGCGAGATCAAAGCGGCACATGCACCAGGAGGCCCACGTCAGAAGCAGCACCTTTTTCCCACGAAAATCGGCGAGCCGCACCATCTTTCCCGTGCGATCGGGAAGCGAAAAATCGGGAGCCATTCCCGCGATCAGAGGCGCTGTCTCCCGCTTGGGCACGGCGGTAAAACTCCAAATCTTGGATTCGAGATCGCAGGCGAACACCTGATCGACTTTCTCCGCGAAGCGTGTCACGCAAAACCAAGTGCCGCCGTCACGCTGAGATACTCAGCCGGCGCCTGGCGGAATTGGAATGCAGACTTCCCCCGCACAAAGGCCTTGCGGCTTCATTTCAAACCCCGTGATGGCCGCGACGTTTTCCTGAGGCACCCACAATTGCTGCCCATCGACCAGTGCGCGATCAATCGCGATCGTGTTTTGGCCAGCGAGGACCGTGACCTTCGCCGGCACCGCCTCGGAACCGCGGCATACGAGATAAACGCCGCGCTCCACACGACCCAAGCTGCAAGTGAATATCTGCTCATCATTGGTATCTCCTCTAGTTTGTGGATCAACTCCATATATCCGATGTGGAGTCACCTTTCGGGAACCGCATTTCGTGCGCTCGTGCGGGACCGTTGGGCTCTTTGCCAAAATCGACCAAGAACCGTTCATTGAGCTTCATCCCACCTTTCTCAGTGTCCGCGTCGATTTGGAGCATCAGCGAGCCGCGTTGGGCGATCTTGGGATAGAATTGGTTGTCCCAACTGCTGAAAAGCGAATCGGTGACGTAAAGCCGCTTCCCGTCCAGACTCAACTGGAGCATCTGCGGACCGCCGCGAGCCAGGGCGTCGCCGAATTGGGGAGCGTTTCCGATCAAACCGCCAACCCACACCTGACCCGTCAATCTGGGTTTCGACGGGTCGCTGATATCGTACTGGCGAACATCGCCATGCAGCCAGTTTGAAAAATACAACCAGCGGTCGTCCAGCGAGACCACGAGGTCGCTGATTAAGCCCGGTACAGGGAAGTCCCACCCCTTCAGGTCCTTACCCTCGACCTCGATCACTTTCTCGGCCCGCCAGTTGTCCCCTTCCTTGAAGAAGTGCCACATCACGCTCGACAGAGCTGCTCCCACGAAACCGTGCGAGCTCGTCGGATCGTGGTGGAAACGTACTTCGAGCGGAATCAGCCCTTTCTCGCCGAGATCGACGCTCTTGGCGATCTTCCGCTCGTTCCAGTCCCAGAAATGCAGGTGATGGCCGTACTTGCCTGCTTTCACATCATCGAGCTTGAAGCCAGGCCGGGTGGTTGCCGGAGCAGCCCATTCGCTGCTCACCATCACGTTGTGCCGGGGCTGATACCAGAAGTCATAATTGTAATTCATTCCTTTGGTGTCGATCTCCCAACGGCCGACGATGTCGAAATTTTCGTCGAGCAGCAAGAAGCCGCCGGGTCCTTCGAGTTTCTCGTTGCCGAGCATGGAGATCATCACCCGTCCATCGGACAGGCAATGAACGGTGTGCGGCGCGGTCAACCGAGTCTTCCGGACGACTTCCGCCGGTTCGATCACCTTGTAAAGCTTCGGCTTCCTCGGGTTCTCGGTATCGATGATGTGGATACGACCCGAGACCAAGCCGGGGACGATGAGATATCGGCGGGCGCGGGTGCCGTGGCAACTGGCACATGCATTCCAACCGAAGTGGTGCAATTCGTCGCCGATGTTCGGCATCGGCACGCGGTGGACCACCTGGGAATAAGTCTTTGAGGCCGGGTCAAGGTCGACGGTCGCCAGGTAATCGGCTTTCTCGGCCCCGGTGCCGGCAGAGACGCAGGTGACATACGCAAGCTCTTCGCGTGGCGACTTGCGGGCTTCTTCCGGCGTGGCGAACGTGCGATCCTCTTGACGCGATTGCTCCGTTGCCCATAGGCCGGACATTCGGGTCAGTGACAAACCAACGGCGGCTGAGGCAAGGAATTGGCGGCGGTTCGTGATCAATCTCAACATTAGCAGCTTTCCATTGGTCAATGCTTTAAACGCCTATTGTGATCTTATCCGAACCGACTTCCGAGATCATCAGGACGCCGTTAGAACTTTTTCTGGCTGAAGTCCGGGGCTGGGAAGCCAGTTTGCGGAGTCGGTTGAATAGGGAAAATGATTACCGTTATGATGTTGCTGCTCGTGACAATTGTATGATCCTGTAATTTCAACATCCGAATCGTTGGTTGTTGACGTACCTTCGTGAGAGGGCATCGGCGTTTAAGATGGACGATAGACGTGCGCAACGGCTCCGGCACCGAACACGGATGTGCTAACTAGTTTCAAGTCGAGTGGTTTAGTCGCGTTCGCAAACAGCGGTAGCCCATTTCCAATCGCCACTGGGTGTACAAGCAGGCGATACTCGTCAATGAGTTCAAGAGCTGCGAGACTTTGAGCGAAACGTGCACCCCCATGGGCGAGGATACTCTTGCCGGGTTCCTCCTTCAAACGAGCGATCTCTGCGGCTAGCTCGCCGCTAGCGACGCGAGACTCGCTCCACGCTGCGCCGCTTGGAATCGTACCGGACGTGGCTCGCGATGCATCTGTCGGCCGAAGTCGGGTGGCGTCTATCAACGCGATCGTAGTTAGGCCACTCATCGAGGCAGCGTCTGTGCGTAGTCCGCTCTTGGAGAAGACGACTTTAGGAATCTGATTCATCGGTGCGGCGAACGGTTCTGACGAAGTGGGCCAATAGGCGACCATATCGTGAAATGTGCGGCTTCCCATGATGTGAACTCCCGCCTGCCATAGCGTGTCAATGATCCAAGTGGTTGCGCCATCATCGAGACTCTTAAAGATCCAGTCTATTTCGCCGTTGGGTCCTCCGACGAATCCATCGACCGTTATGGACATTTTAAGAACTAGCTTTCTCATGGTACCTCCACTATTACAAACCACTTCACCTTTGTCATGTAATTCTCGCATGTCGCTGTATCACAGTTCGGCAAGGATTTCCGCAAACCGATCGAGTGACTGGCTCCAACCTTGGTCTTTCTGATATCGTTTTGCGATCGAAACGGCGTGATTTCGATGCAAAGTGAGTTTTATCTTGGTGCCATCCTCGTAGTGCTCAAAAGTAGCGACACCGAGCATTTCCGATGGGAATTCACGCGATTCGATGACTCTGGCCGACTGTTCATCACGAACGCAACGCGAATGCGATGCCACTGCAACATAATCCGGGCAACAGGATTTGAACCTCCGACCTCACGGTCCCGAACCAAACGCTCGAACGCCTTACTTGGATTTACCCTGACTGGCGCCTGCGCCCCCGAACGGATTTTCCGGCCAAGCATGCTTCGGATACCGCCCGCGCAGATCTTTCCTCACTTGGTGATAGGTGGTCGTCCAGAAGCTCCGCAAATCATCGGTAATCTGCACCGGGCGCTGGTTGGGCGCCAGCAAATGCAGCAACACGGGAACCCGTCCGCGTGCCAAACGCGGTGTTTCGGTCCAGCCGAAGAGCTCCTGGAGTCGGACGGCCAAAACCGGCGGGCGACCAGCCTCGTACACCAACCGGACGTGGCGACCGCTGGGCACGGTGAGCGCTGAAGGCGCACTCTCATTCAGCTCGCGAACCAGTCCGGCGGCGAGCCGGCCTTGCAGAAAAGCGACGAAGTCACACTGTTCAACCTCAGCGAGGCTCGTTCGGCCCTGGCAGATTGAGTCGATGAGCTCCCCGAGAGCCTGGTCGTTGAATTCCGACCAGCCCAATTCGGGCAAGGCGCGCCGAACGAAATCCACCCGGGCGAGCCAGAGCGCGGCCGGGGCATCGGCCTTGATCAAAGCGGCCGCCTGGGGCCGGAGGGCCTGGGCCAAAATCGGCCCGGCTTCGTTCGGGTCGACCGCCGTCGACGGATCTTCGCGGAGCAACAGATCATGATACCAAAGCTGGTTGCCGCCGATGACCCGCCGCCGTGATTCGTCATACCGAAGTAATCGTTCGCGACGCAGACTGGCCGGGAAGAGTTCTTCGAGCCATTCGAGCCTGATCGTGCTCGCCAGCCTGACTTGCGCCTCGCGCGGGCCGGCGCGGCGGTCTTCGCGGGCATCGAGCGCCAGAAACAGCTCGGCGTCGCGTACGACCGATTCGGGGGCGAGGCGCACGCCGCGTCCGCCCACCATGACGCCGGTCCGTTCCGCGCCGCGGCGCTTGACCACGCGATCGGGATAGGCCAGGAGCAACCACTTGAGCACAACCTCATCATCTTGCTCGTCATGGGTTCGAGATCGCTTCCCGTGGTGACGACGATGCCGCCCTAATAACTCGTCGCGCAGCAATGCGACCTGACGTGCCGCCACGGGATCGGTGCCGCGCGATCGGAGCGAAGGAGCGAACCGCATTCCCTCGGCCTCGGCAAGCCGATCAAGGCGGTCGAGGACATCCGACAAACCGCTCGCCGTGGACTGGCGGGCCGGGCTGGCACCCGCTGGGCCGGCGACAAAGTCGCGCGTCCGGATGTCACGTTCCGAGAGCAGCGCGGCCACCGCCGCGCCCTGTGTCAGCCGGCCCGTTTGTCGGGCCGCCACCAGCAACCGAGCCAGCCGCGGATGGACCGGCAACGCCAGCATCTCCCGGCCTGTCGGGGTGATTCGAGCGGGCATGCCCGTAAGCCCACCCATCATCACGAGCAGCCGTTCCGCCGCCGCCAAGCGCTCGGGGGCTGGTGGATCATACCAATCGAACCGAGCGGGTTCGGCCGTGCCCCAGGCGTGAAGAGCGAGCACGGTGGCGCTTAAATCAACGCAGTGGATCTCGGGCTGCTCAAAATCCGCCAAGGCGCGATGCTCTCGCTCGGACCAAAGGCGGATGCAACGACCAGGGGCCGTGCGACCGGCTCGGCCGGCGCGTTGGTCCGCGGCGGCGCGACTGATTCGCGACAGCTCCCAACGGTCGATTCCTCGCTCGGCGTCGTACCGGACGATCCGCGCCAGCCCTGTGTCGATCACCGTCGTCACACCATCAATCGTCAGCGAGGTTTCGGCGACGTTCGTGCTGAGGATGACCTTGCGGCGATCGCCGCAGGGCAATAGTGCCCGGTCCTGAAGATCGGCGGCAAGCGACCCGTGGAGCGGCAGTACCAGCGCGCCGCGCGAGCCGCGGCGGGCTCGAGGCGTTTCCGAACCCGCTCAATCTCGGCCATTCCCGGCAGGAAGACCAGGATGTGGCCGTGGGCTTTGGGATCGTCGAGCTCTGCTTCGATCAGCGGTGCGAGCGCAACCGCGCTGGCCGGGTGGCTCATTGGGCGATACTCGGTCGCCACTTCGTAGCTCTTCCCTTCGCATCGCACGATCGGGCAATCGTCCAAGAAGCGAGCCACCGGAACCGCGTCGAGCGTGGCCGACATGACGACGAGCACCAAATCGGGACGGACCTCCCGTCGAATTTCGCGACAGAAGGCCAGCGCGAGGTCGCCGTTTAAGTTGCGCTCATGAAATTCGTCGATCACGACGGCGCCGACGGACTCGAGAAAGGGGTCATCGAGGAGCTGGCGCGTGAGGATGCCCTCGGTCAGAAATCGGAGCCGGGTTTGGGGAGAAAACCGCCTCTCGAATCGGACGTGATAGCCGACTTGTTCGCCCAAAGCCCAGCCCTGCTCTTGAGCGATCCTGGCCGCGGCCGCTCGCGCTGCCACGCGGCGGGGTTGGAGCACGATCACGCCGGGGTGTTCCGCCGACAGCAGGCCCGAACGCCCAATCGCCGGCGGCACGCGTGTCGTCTTGCCTGACCCCGGAGGCGCCACCACGACCGCCGAGCGCCCGCTCAGGGCCTGCATGATCCGCGGCAAACTCGCATCAATCGGCAGCTCGGTCATGGGAGGCTCGGTCGGTCAATCAATCAATCTTCCAGCTTGTGCCGCGCGACTGGCGGGCCCTTGAAGGTGCTGATCGATATCGCCTTGTAATGGCCATGGACGTACTTGTAAACCGTGCCGCCGGGGGGCGTCGGGTTGAGGAGGCTTGTGCGCGTTTTTGGTTGACCGGCGTAAATCAAAGTGCTCGCCTTGGTCGGCTTGAACTTGACGTGGCCGGCAAGGCCGATGAGCTGATTCGGGCCGGTGCCCGCGATTAACGTCGTGTGGCCCAGTGACCAGCCAAGCTCACGGGTCAGGGCGCTGCCGCCTACGAGGCGATTACGCAGGCCCTGGCCGCTGTTAATAGTCGCCGGCACGGTCACGTTGGGTTCGATCGTGATCTTGTTGCCGACCCGTTTGCCGCCATAGACAACGATCTGGTCGATATCCGAGGTCGAGGTCACGGTGTCATCAACCTGGCCGTTGATCGTGACGACGATCGACTCGCCGCTCGCCGACGTCGACTCGGGTATTTGAGAAACCTCGATCTTGTTCACGAAGTGCGCATTTCGTTGCGGCGGCGGATTGACGAACAGGACCGGACCGGTTTGCGTCACGGTACCGGTATTGGCCACCCCTACTCCCAACGTGAGTGTGCCCGGGTTGCTCACGGTCGTCGCGGGTGTTGACTGCGGTCCCGTGGCCGTCACCTGGTAGGTGATATCGTCGAGCCCGGTATACCCCGGGTCAGGCGTATAAGTCAGAGTGCCCGACGATGCGCTGAAGTTCGTGACTTTTCCATGCGCCGGCTGCGACAGAAGCGAATAGGTGAGTGTACTCGGCGTACTGCTGTCAGGATAACCGCTATCGCCTTGGAGTTGAACCTGTGTCGCGGTGTCGGGCGTGACCGGCGCAGCCGAGGAATTCGCAAACGGCCTGAAATTGATCGAGGGGTCGGTCGGGCCGCCATAGGCCCCAACCGTAACCGTGAACGCCTGGCTCGTCTTGGTTCCATTGGCCGTATCGGTCGCGGTCACCGTGATTGTCGAGGTCATGTCTTGAACGGCTTGCGTCGTATCAATGATGAGCGTGCCGTTGGGGTTGGTCGAAGAGAGCGTCGCCGCGGTGAGTGTGAGCGGATTGACTGGCTGGGTGGCGAGAGGGTATTCGGGTAAGCTCGGATTCGGCGTGAGGGGGATACCGAGCATCTGGTTGATCGTGCTTTCGCCGGTGAGCAACTGGCCAAAGAGCGTGTAGCCGTATGATAGAACTGAGTTCTTACCGGAAGCGAGAGTGGTGAAAAACTGAGTGGTGTCCGTACCGGCCGTTCCCTCGTTGGCCATCGCAAGCTGATAGGTGCCGGTAAAGGCGAGTTGCTGCGAAATCTCATTGCCGAACATCACCGGCGGATTCGGTTCCGAACCGTTTGGTGTCGGAGAGCCCCCCTGAACGACGAATCCCGCGTAGACGCGATTGAAGTATTTGCCGCTGTTCACATAATAACCATTGTTCGTCAAGTTGGAGATTTCGTTGACGGTGTTAGGCGTGAGGTTCGAAAACAACTGGTAAGTCAGGGTGCCGGTGAAATCATTGGCGGAATTCGTCGGGTCGGTATACGAGACGCTTTGGGTCCAGAACGGGCCCTGGGCGATGGTCGCGGCGATGTTGGGGTTGCTCGACGTGACCGTGTAGGTCTGGTCGTCGGTGGCGCCGCTGGTGGCCAGCAGTGGGATCGTGGTCCCTTGCTGCGCGGGCACTGTCACACTCGCGATCGGTTGCAGCGTGGCGGAAGTCATCAGCCGGCGGTCTTCCAGGATCTCCAAGAGGGGTTTTCGCCTGGTCCGGTTCACCGGCCTGGAGCTCAAGCTCCCGGTGTTCGTCGCCACCCGGGAGCGTTCTCCCCGAATTCTGTCCCACATTCCATGCCTCCTGCGGCTCGAGCCTCGCGGCTCCCGGCCCAGTCCTTACAAAGCGCTCACCCGGCGCAGAGCCAAACGCGTGACTCCTTCTGTATCGGTTGGGAGCTTTGAGTCGCTTGATACCGAGAAGCTGAAAAGACCAACAAAATCCGGCGGATCACCGGCCGAGCCCACTCTTGATCATCCCGGAGAAGGTCGGTCGATGTCTTCTTAACCATTAATTGAGTAACAAGTTAGGTGCTTTCGGGGGCCGGAAATGGTTGACAAGAGCGGTCGCGGCGTTTATAGTAGCTCCTGTTCTGATGGAATGCATGCACGTTCCCATCTTGCGTCACGTCGCAGCCGAGTCTCGTAAACGTTCATCAGGGAAGTATCTCAATAGGGGATGGTCCCCAAACCATTGAGCCGAGCGCGAGTCGATGTCAACCCCCGAGTCGCCGACACCGAATGAGGGTGCACTTCTAGCGCCGCCGATTCCGCGAGGGAACGGCAAGCCGCCGAGGGTGAAGAGATCGTCGCGCCCGCCGCCGCGACCGACCCGCCGACGGTGTTGCGCGGGTCGACGAGTTCGATGCGCAGGCGAGCGAGTGGCCCGGCCGTGCAGGCGGTGCCCGCGGTCGTTCTGCCTGCGGCGGGGGATTTTGTCGGCACCTTTCTGATCGAAGAAGCCATCGGCGTCGGCGGCATGGGGGCGGTTTTTCGAGCCGTCGACACCAAGCTCGACCGGCCTGTCGCGCTCAAGCTCTTACCCCCTGATCAGGCCGCCGACTCCGAAATCGTGCCGCGGTTCTACCAAGAGGGGCGGTCGGCGGCGCGGCTGGACCACGAAAATATCGCCCGCGTCTACAGCATCGGTCACGACGGCCCCTACCACTACATCGCCTTTGAATACATCGAAGGCGTCACCATCCGGCAAAAGGTCGAGAGCTCGGGGCCCCTCGCGGTCGCCGAGGCGGTCAATGTCACCCTGCAAATTGCCTACGCCCTCGTGCACGCCGCGATGCGCGGGGTCGTGCACCGCGATGTCAAACCCTCAAACATCATCATCACGCCGACTGGCAAGGCCAAACTGGTCGACATGGGCCTGGCGCGCAGGTTCGAGCGAGGGGGCGATCCCGGCCTCACCCAAAGCGGCATGACCCTGGGCACATTTGATTACATCAGCCCCGAGCAAGCGCGCGACCCCCGCGATGTCGATGTCCGTAGCGATCTTTATTCACTGGGATGCACACTTTTTTACATACTAACAGGTCGCCCGCCGTTTCCCGGCGGAACGGTGTTGCAAAAGCTGATTCAGCACCAGGAAGAAGCTCCCCCGGACGTGCGAACGCTCAATCCGGCCGTTCCCGTCGAGCTAGCCGCTATCGTTACCAGGCTCATGGCCAAGGACCCGGAGCGACGATTCCTGACGCCCGAGCATTTAGTTCGCGAGCTGCTGTCGGTGGCTGGGCTCGTCGGTCTGACGCCCGATTCGGCTCCCCCGGCCTATTGGCACGATGCCGGCCATCGGCCGGCCTGGGAGCCTCACCTGGTTTGGCTGGTGCCGGTCGTCGGCTTTTTCATGGTGGTCGTTGGGCTTGCCTGGTGGGGCCGCGAGCCCTCCATGCCGCCCGCGAATTCGGCTCAAAGAGCCGCGCAGTGCGCGCATCTGAGTTGAATGTCGTGGCCGGCCCGGCTGCGGGCTCGTCGCCGGCGTTGGCCGCCGGCGATGTCCGGCCCGCGCCGGTTAACCCCGCCCCGGCGTATCCGCGCACCATACCGGTGAGCTCCAGCGAAGACCTTTGGGAAGTCCTGGCGGCCGCGCCCCGGCGATCGGTGGTCGTGCTCTCCGACGACGGTCCTTACCGCCTGGGGGGACGAGCCTGGTCGTCGCGTTCGCCGGCCCCACTGGCTAACCCCGATTTGGTGATCAAGGCAGAGCCGGGCGTTCGGCCGCTCATCAAGTTCGCCGATGAACCCGGCTCGAGCGATCACCCACTCTCGAGTCTGCTCCAGTTCGTCGGCGGTCACGTCACGATCGAGGGCCTTAAGTTTGAGGTCGACGCCATTGCGCCGGAGGATCGCCGCCTGACGGCGATCCGCGCGGAAGACACCGAGCTTTTGGTCCGGGGCTGCTGGTTTCGGCGAACCAGCTCGCGCGACGGCCATAACGTGGCCGCGCTCAGCGTGCGCACCGTCCGTCCACCCGCGGCGGCCGGCGATCGCCCCCCCGCGGTGCTCGCCGATTCCTGTCATTTCGACGGCGGTCAGATCGCGATCCTGGCGCAGGGCCCCGCCGATCTTGTCTTGCGAGACTGTACGATGGGGCCCGGCCAGCCCTCGGTCTGGTTTGACAACTCCCAGTCGACCGTGCCGGTCTTGGGCGAGCTCAGGCTGTTGCACGCCAGCATCATGGCTGGCTCGACTCCGGTCTTTCGCTGCGACGGCACCCAGGCCCGCGTCTGGGTCGACGACAGCGTGATCGGCCCGGCGGGCCGCGAGCCGGCGACCTTGGTATCGGTCGACAACTCGCGAAACCTCACCTGGCGCGGACGGTCTAACCTCTACGCGGGCATCGGCGTCTACCTGGCCCACGCGGAACCGGACGATGGCGTCGAGCCCACGACCGACTTCGCCCACTGGCGGGAAACACCGACCGAGCTGCGCGAGACCGGCACCGTGGTGAGCCCGAGCCCGATCTGGGACGCGGCTGATCCCGCGGATGCTCTGCTGGCCGAGACCGACAACCCGACGCGGCCCTTTCTGCTGAGCTCCAAAATCACCTCGCGATCTGACATCGGGGCTCGCCAGGGCCCGTTTGGGTCGGTCCTCAAAAATGTGCGGATCACCAGTCGGACGAAACAGGAAGAATCAACCGTAAAACCGGCGATTGAGCCCGCCACGGAGGCGATTGCCCGCCGGACGCCCGAGCCGCCGGAATCGCCGGACCATAACCTCGCGTTCGACGACCAGATGCCGGCCAACCCCCCGCGCGGGCGGACCCCGAGACGACGGCCGATCCCGACAAACTCCAGCCGATGCCGCCTGTGTCCTCCACCGCCGAGCCCCAACAAGCGAACACCGCCGCATCGGCCCCCAGCCCCGCGGAGAGCGCTCTTAATTCCACCACCGATCAACCACCCCCCACCAATCTCGCTTCGGCGGCTCGAGGGCCTGTCGAAACGGCACGGCCCACCAATCGCCAGCAACGGCCGGCTTCGCTCGACGACGACCTGATCCGGACCGCCGCTCAGTTCACAACGGCGTTCCACCGGCTGGGCCGTCAGGGGGGCACGCTCCGATTCGCCGCGGGAGTGAATCTCGAGCTGCCGACCATTCTGATCGATGGCGCGGGCCGATATCAGTTCCTGGCCGGTCCTGGGCCAGGGCGTCCGCGCTTGCGGTTCCGCGCGGTCGAAGACCCGCGCCGACCGGCGGCCGACTGGACGGTAATGCTCAGCCTTCGGTTCGGGTCGCTCCATGTGCAGAGCATCGACCTCGTCGTCCCGAACCAAGAAACACTTCAAGGTGACAAGCTGGCGATCGCCGGGCTCATGCCCGGGACCGAGCTCAGCATGAACGACTGCACGCTCACCTTGGCGACGAATCAGCCGGGGACCGCGCTGTTCGTGGCCCAAACACAACAGAACGGCGGCCGAAACGCTCCATCCCCCGAGGGAGTGACCGGCCCCGGCGCGGTCATCCGGATTCGCGACTCTTTACTCCGCTCTGGCGGCGAGGGGGCCGCCGTCGCCACGGGACGAAGGGTCGACATCCAGCTTACCAACGTGCTCGTCTGCACCGAAAGCTGCCTGGTGCACGCACTCGGCGAAGTGCGATCGGGACGAGCCGATTCACCCTCGGTGAAGGTCCGGCTCGACCAGGTGGCGGCGCTGGTCAAGGGGGGATTGGTGCACCTTGACGCCACCAAAAATCTCGACGAACCGGAACTCCCCTTCGCCGCCATCGAGGCCGACGGTTCGATCCTAAGCACGGCCAACCGCGACGTCCCTCTCTTTCGCTTGGACGCCAACGACCAGGCCGACGACTTCACGGACAGAATCCACTGGGCGGGCCGCAAGGTGGCCTATTTGGGAATCCAAACCTATCGCCGCGACGAGGTTCATCAGATCGGCGTCTCCCCCAAGATTTACAATCGGGCCAACTGGTCGACGGCGTTCCTGCCCACCGACGAGTCACCCATCTTGGGGGACGTCAAGTTCCTCCGCGAGACCGATCCCGCCCAGGCGGCCTGGAAGATCGACCGCGACGACTTCAAGCTCGTTCCCGGCAGCCCCATCGCCGAAACCGGTCCCGACCTCGACCGAATCCCGCCCGCTCCTCCGGTGCGCGAGCTCTAAGGCGACCGGTGGTCGCCCTCAGATCGCCTGTCGGTCGGCTCGGTCCTCGACAAAGGCTACGAACACGCGGGGCGAAAACTGACTCGACGCGAATGTCAGGACCACCAGCAAGACTGAGTAGACGACGGACACAACAGTGATCATCGAACCGGCGATCGTCCCGAGAACGACATAGGCGGCCTGCGGCTCGGGCGGAAAGATCCGATCGAGGAAGTCGCTCCAACGAAACCCATCTAGCCCACGACCACAGCAACGTGCCGCGTGCGAGCGTAAAAAGCAGGACCCTCCTGCATCTCGTCGATCCAGACACTAATCTACGCTCAAGGGGCCTACTCAAGTGGGGCGATCGGCCGCAGGGTGGCGGATCGTCGCCCGCCTCGCCCCGACCACGGCCGACCGCCGCGACAAATGGCGCTTTTTTGGCGCTTTTTCGGGGGCACCCATTGCCGATCTGATTGGCCAAGCACGAGTTAGGTGTTTGGCCCGCAACGATCGCGCCATCCGCCGTCTCAGGAGCCACATTGACTGGGTTGCTGCCGATTACATGATCCCCGGCGCACGGACCGGATGGAGCTTCGGCCCCGGCGCCAGGCCCTGCGGCATCGCATCGCGAATGCCGCCGCGAACGCGCGTCCATCAAGTCTTCTTCGGGATGGCCATCGGCCGGGAAATCAATCCACTGCCCGCCGCGTCGTTGCCGCTGGTAATTGAGAAACGCGTCCTTCAGGTGTTTGCATCGCGGGTGGATCTTCAGGTCGCCGGTCTCCAGAAGGTTCTCGATCGTATCGAGCCCGTCTAAAACCAGGTGCTGAGGCCACCTCGCGGTGAATCGCGAGCCGAACTCGCGCTCGTACTCAGAGTAGGCCGCCGGACCCAGCGACGATCGCGCCGACGCGGCCGGGTCGAGGCGCACCATGTCGATGCGGCCGCGGCACGGCAATTGATCGGCGAGCAGCCTGATGGCGCGGGCGTTTTTCTGGCTCACCACATCGAGCGCATGATAATCGCCAAACACCGTCACCCGCTTGCGGTCAGAGCCGGGACTGTGCCGCACCTGGAAAAACACCGCCGCGGTGTGCCGCGACGTCCCGGCGTCGATCGCGCAGCGCACGTAGAACACCGGATCGTACTCTGCCTCGAGAGAGACATGCCGTTTCGGATCAAAACTCGTGAACCAAACCCCTTCGGTCGTGTCGAGAAAGTCATGGTGCTCATCATCGCGCGATGACAAGGGCCACCGCGCCTCGCTTTGGCCCCACTCGCGGTTCTAAGCCCGGGGCCCAGGCTGGCCGGCACCCTGAATAGACAGGGAAAAAACTGGCGGAGAATGGCGGCTTTTTCGAAGGCAAAAGACGCCATTTTTCGGTCACTGGAGCCAAGGCCACTAAAAGAAAACAATTGATCTGGATGCTCTTATGTCAGCCGACTTTTTTCGCGCCGAGGGCGAGAAAAATGGCAGGCGCCGTTTTCGAGCGAGGAGATTTTCGACGCGACCCAGAGGCCGTGTATGCCATCGCTGCGGACCTGACGAACCGCGGCCGACATGG
>CAWHKI010000321.1:0-3445 GCA_963829765.1 uncultured Isosphaeraceae bacterium
GTTTCGCGCTGGGGGGATCATGTAATGACGCGCACTGTGCTTGTGGAACCTTCTGGTGGACCGCGGCGTCAACAACGGCCGCGAAATCGGCCGGCTGAATGGCCAAAGCACGGGGGCCAGTGCAGTACGCTCGGCCCCGCGATGGCGACCCCGGCCCCACACAACCCACGCCCCGGGATGCCCCGCCGGCTTACGTCTGAATTGCTGTCTTCATTCCCGATCACTATGCAACCGAGGCCGACCGTTGTTAGAATGCCGGCCATCGCGATTCGACTGTGATGCTGGGCTCGGGGTTGGTCAATGACCCTCCCAGCGATCTTGTAGATACTGCACGAGAGCCACCCGACGGAGTTGAGCAATATTTACGTCTGGCAACGGAGGCTAGGCCATGTTTAAGCTGTTTTTCGAGATGTTTCCCGAGATCGCCGACCGGGAGTCGCGTTCGTTGTTCATACGAGACGATGGGGAAGAGGGAGAGGTTCCGAAGGGCGACTATCTCTTCCTCGAATTGTATTGTACAGACCCGGACTGCGACTGTGAGCGGGTGTTGCTCAGTGTGGTGGAAAAGCGACGGGGCATCGTCGCGACCATCAGCTACGGCTTCAACCCCGTCAAATTCTCCTGGCTGCTCCGTGGACCCAATCCATTCCTCGACCCCTTGAATCCGCAAAGCGAGTACGCCGAGGAAATCCTGGCGATGTTCAAGGAAATGGTCTTGGACGAAGAATACGACGAGCGCCTCAGGCGGCATTATCGAATGGTCAAGTCGGCCGTCAGCCCCTCACGCTCTTCATCCTGGCGAGATGACGGTGTCGGGCCGATCCAGCGGTCCGAGTCGGCACGACAAAGGCGAAAACAACAAAAAGCGGCGCGGCGAAAAAATCGGCCGCGGTGACGGAAGCGAAGCCCATTCATGACCTTTTCTGAAGACCTCCGTCGGTTCGGCCCGGACAGCTCGGTGGGCGTGTCTCATGACGAGGCACTGGCCTATTGCGCGCGTCTCACGGCAACGCATTACGAAAACTTCAGCGTCGTCACCTGGCTGACTCCTCGTGAACACCGGCCTGCGTTTCAGAGTATTTACGCCTTTTGCCGTTGGTCCGACGACCTGGCCGACGAGGTCGGCGACCCCGAAAGGTCTCTGGAGCTTTTGAGCTGGTGGCGCGATGAGCTGCGCGCGATGTACCATGGCGAGGCCCGGCACCCCGTGATGATCGCGCTGGCGGAAACCGTCAAACGACACCACATCCCCATCGACCCGTTCGAGGCCCTGATATCGGCCTTCGTGCAGGACCAGGCGGTCACGGAATACCTGACGTACGAACAGTTGCTCGATTACTGCACGCGGTCGGCCAACCCCGTCGGACACCTCGTGCTTATACGTCGCCGGCGCGTTTTCGCCCGAAACGCGCGATTGGCCGACGCGACCTGCACGGCCCTTCAACTGGCCAATTTCTGGCAGGACGTCGCCCGCGACCTGGCCATTGGCCGCATCTATTTGCCGCGCGAGGATCGGGCTCGATTCGGCTATCGCGACGACGATCTGCGGGCTTTACGATTCACGCCCGAATTCGCCGAACTTATGCGGTTCGAGATCGCGCGGGCTCGAGACCTTTTGTCCCAGGGTCGCGCCCTGGTGCCTCGCATTCGCGGTGCATTGGCCATTGATGTCGACCTGTTTTCCCGCGGGGGCTCGGCCATTCTCGATCGGATCGAGGCGAAGGGGTTTGACGTTCTTAGCAGCCGACCTGCCTTGACCCGGTGGACAAAATTGTGCCTACTGGGTCGCGCAATCGTGTCCCTGTGGATGTCCTGGCCCCAAACCCCTCCTCACGGGACCGCGGCGATCGACGACGCACCAAGCTGGCGTCTTAAAATCGCCACGGCATCGTCGCGGGCGGAGAAGTCGCCATGAAGACGGATCGAACACTCCGCGCCAGCTACCAATTCTGCCGCGCTCAGTCGCGGCGGGAGGCCCGGAACTTCTATTACGCTTTCCTGCTGCTTCCCGCTGTTAAGCGGCGTTCCATGTGCGCGCTTTACGCATTCTTGAGGCACACCGACGATCTGGCGGACGAGCCAGCGGCAGCCGCCGACAAGGCCCGCGCGCTGGATGCATGGCGACTCGAGCTCGAGTCGGCATTGGCCGGCCGGAACTCGGTCTGGCCAGGGTTCCCGGCGCTTGCCGACACGGTCGCCCGACACTCGATCCCCGCCGACTTACTTGAGAAAGCGATCGACGGAGTCTCCATGGATGTCGAGCCTCGCCGATTCGTGACATTCGACGATCTCGCGGACTATTGTTATCACGTGGCTTCCGTGGTCGGTCTCTCCTGCCTGCACATTTGGGGTTACCGCTCGGAAGAAGGAAAAGCCGAACGCTTGGCGGAATCTTGCGGCATCGCCCTCCAACTGACGAACATTATCCGCGACGTTCGTGAGGATGCCCGCAATGGCCGGATTTACTTGCCGGAAGACGACCTGGCGCGGTTTGGTGTGGACCCGCGCGAGCTCAGCCAGGGAGGTAGGCCCAGCGATCGCGTGCGTGCTCTCCTGGCTTTTGAGGGGGACCGTGCCTACACATATTACGCCCAGGCCAACCCGCTCACTCCGCTCGTTTACCAAGTGGGCCGGCCAGTCCTCCAGACGATCGTTGGGATTTACCGCCCCTGCTCGACGAAATCGTCAGGCGCGATTATCAAGTCCTCGACGGAAGGATCTCACTCTCCGCCTGGCACAAGCTGGCGGTTACGCTGCGGGCCGTGGCGAATAGAGCCGACTGCGGCGTGCCGTGATGACGAATTCGACGGCTTTCAACAGTCTTCGATGTCGCGTTTGAAAGGCTCTCAGAGGCGGCAGAGAGCAAATCACTGTGTCCAGTCTTCGATACGCCCAAGGTTCCGCGGTCCAAACGCCCCGGGAAGCAATTCCTTAAGGCGACTCGTGATCGTGACCGGCCCGTCACAAAGGGACAGAATTTCGGCGTCGGGCCCGAATTCGTTGATCACCTGCCGGCAGGCACCGCAGGGAGCCGTCGGTTCGGGTGTTGGCGTATAGACCAGCACCGCTCGAATCACCAGAGGCCCCTCGGCTTGAACGATCGCCCGGAAGATCGCGTTGCGCTCGGCGCAGATGGTCAGGCCATACGAGGCATTTTCGACGTTGCAGCCGGCGAAGATTTCGCCGCGGTCGGTCAGGATGGCTTCGCCGACCTTGAACCGGCTGTAGGGACAATACGCGTGCGCCGCCGCCAGTCGGGCAGCGGCGGCCAATTCCGCTCGGATCGCATCAGTGATCTCCATATTAGCCCACGGGGTTCAGCTCGGACGACAGCGAACGGGCCAGCTCTTCAACCCCGATCCGGTCGCAGAAATCGCCGAACGATTCCGACCGCTGGCGGCTCTTCCTTGAATCGGCTGAAAACCGGCATGAGCTCGGCCACGAC
>CAWHKI010000322.1:0-32989 GCA_963829765.1 uncultured Isosphaeraceae bacterium
TCCTCGGTAAACCGCACCATTCGCAGGTCTTCGATACCGTGTCGTTCGAGGTCCGAGAATGGAAAGATCACGATCTCAGCCTGCGAACCCACTGGAGCGTGCGTGAGGTGGAGCTGGTAATTGACTCGGGTTAGCGAGATCAAAGTATCGGCGTTCGACTCCTGGAACCCAGACGACTCTCGTTCCCGACGCTCCGCTTCGATCGCCCGCGAGAGCTCGTCGCGAGTGAAATGCTCGCCGAGCCGGTCGAGCACAGGTTTCACTTCTTGTTCCGGTACTCCGACGGCGGCCAGATCGCCCCGATAGATCGACTTGCGGAACCGGTCGGGCAAAGTCGCTTTGAGTTGCTGACTGTACGCTCCGGGACCATCAAGTGTTACATCGCCGGCCGCGTCGATGATGCCCGTTCGGAAGACGATCGAAGACAGGTGGCCTTCCCCGGTCGCGCGAAGGCTCATGAGGAATCGAATGCCCCCTTCCGGTACGCCATCCTGAACCATGGCCGGCACAATCGACGGATTGAAAAGCGCGACCGACTCGACGGCATACTCCATCGTGAAGCAGGCGCCGAGGAACAACTGCTGACTCTTGCTCAAGGTTTCATCAACCGGAACGAGGGCCCGGATCTGCTGGAAGTGGTCTTCAAAGATCTCTCGAAGGTTGGGATGGCTGGTGCTGAAAGTTCGCTCGAGATCAATGACGCGCTGTTCGATTTCCTTCTCGGAAAAGGTCAAGACCCGCTCAATAATGTCGCGGATCCGTTTCTGATCGCCAGGTTTGAAGAGCCTGGTAATCACGCGACTGGGATCGGGGCTCAAGAGAATCGGTAAGCGTGTGACGAGAGCTGGCATGAGGACCTCCTCAGGTCAGCACCGCGAACTGTCTCTTGCCGTCTTTGGTCAGGAATTCGGGATGGAGCGAAATCATAATCGATGTCCTTCAGGGGTTGGATTGTTCTCGAATATATTGCCTCGCGCAGTGGGTTGCAAATGATTGTGGCTTGGTACCCGACGAATTCGGGGGGCGATTGCCCGACGCCGACGCTCATGAACTTGACGTTAGTCTTCGGTGAGCGCTGAATTTGCTATAATCAGGACGTTCCACGACATCATCACTCCCTGAGAACGATCGTCACATGAGCTCGGCAACAGTTGCCCGACCGTCCTGGAAAATCACGCCGCGCGTTCTGGGCGAGCTTGTCGCCATCGTGGGGGACGACAACGTCTTGCACAATCGCGACGAGACTTTGGTCTACGAGTGCGACGGCTATATGGTCGAGAAGAGCCTGCCGGATGTGGTCGTGTTCCCGACTTCGACCCAGCATGTCGTGGCCATCGTCAAGCTTTGCAATCGGTACGACATCCCGTTCGTGCCGCGCGGGGCGGGCACCAGCCTGGCCGGCGGCACGCTGACGATCGGCGGTGGTTTGATGATCTGCCTCACCCGGATGAAGCGAATTCTGGAAGTGAACGTGCGCGACCGCTACGCGATCGTCGAGCCGGGGGTCGTGAACGTGTGGTTGACGCGCTCGCTTTCCAGCTCGGGGTTTCATTATGCACCCGATCCGTCGAGCCAGGGGGCGTGCACAATCGGCGGCAACATCGCGACCAACTCGGGCGGGCCGCATACTCTGAAGTACGGCGTAACTGTCAACCATATCAAAGGAACGACCCTCGTCATGCCCGATGGCTCGGTCGTCGAGACCGGCGGGATCGCCGAGGACAATCCGGGATATGACCTGACGGGCCTGGTCGTCGGCCACGAGGGGACCTTCGGCGTTGTGACCCAGGCCGTCGTGAATTTGACGCGCGACCCCGAGGCGGGGCGGACGCTGCTGGCGGTCTTCAACTCGGTCGACGACGCGACCGAGACCGTCAGCGGGATCATCGCGGCGGCGATCGTGCCGGCGGCACTCGAGATGCTCGACAACCTGATGATCCGCGCGGTCGAAAAGGCCTTTGGCTTCGGGTTCCCGACCGAGGCCGGGGCCGTGCTGATCATCGAGGTCGACGGGCTCGACGCGGGGCTCGATCGCGAGGCCCAGGCGATCGGCGAGATCGTCCGGGCACATGGAGGGTCCGTCGGCAAATCCATCACCTGGCGGACTCGCAAGGAGCCCGAGTACGTTGCCATCTGGAAGAGCCGCAAGTCGGCCTTCGGGGCGATCGGGCGGCTGTCTCCCACCTACTGCACGCAAGACGGAGTCGTACCACGCACCAAGTTGCCCCATATTCTCCGGCACATCGTCAAGGTCGGCGAGCGGCACAACCTGCGGATCGCCAACGTTTTTCATGCCGGCGATGGCAATATTCATCCGATTTTGCTCTTTGACGAACGAGATGCCGACCAAGTCAAGCGTGTTTTCCTGGCGAGCCACGAGATCCTGGACGAGTGCATCGCGGTCGGGGGAAGCGTGACCGGCGAGCACGGAATCGGCGTGGAAAAAATGGAATTCATGCCCAAGCTGTTCTCTCCCGAGGATCTCGCCGCCATGATGGCGATTCGGCACACGTTTAATCCCGAGGGCCGGTGCAACCCATTCAAAATGCTGCCTGGCGGCGCCGGTTGCATCGAGCGGAAGACTCCGGGGCACGCGGCTTCGGCGTGATTGTCCCGACAACTGACACGGTACCAAGAATGCGTTATTCTGAAGCAACGGGGAATCCTTAGCGAACCGCGGCACTCGCCGGAGGGCGAAACGGCTTCGCTTCTGACCCAAGGGAGAATGACCAGCGTGGCCAAACGACCCCGGTTCTCGCGGTGGCGGCGGCTTCCCGGCGTGTTTCGGACGGGTGACCATCGGCCGACCGATTCCGGCTCGGATCTTGACCGAATCATTCTCTATATACCGGCCCGCATTCTGGATCTGGCCGAGGCGCTCGCCGAGAAGGCGGGCTTGCCTTCGGTTCAGGATTACTGTGCTTTATTACTGATGGAGACACTTGAGAGGGAACGCGTTCGCCAGAAAGTGGCTGACTTTGAGGCCCGGCGCGGGCCGCTTGAGGGATTGAAGCAGATCGCCGACGATCCCGACTACCTGGCCGAGTGGCAAGAAAGTTCCGACGCGAAATCCGATGGGCCGTCGTACGGCGGTCCAACCGCTGATGCGAGCTCCCAGACCGGCCGTGCCCGCAACGAACCCATGATCGTCGACATCGGCCATTCTGAAATCGAGCCGCGGACCCCATGAATCACTCCCCGAACCGTTTTTCGACAGCGAGCCCGAGCGCGAGGCGGATGATGGGCCGCAATCGGCTCCTATCGAGCCGGATGGTGGTATCGTTTCGATTGTTTCCTTGAAGCCGGCGGTGCTCAAGATGAGTGACTCACGCGCGATCGAAGTGATCTCGCGGCATGTAGGATCGGATGAGGACGAGTGGGGCTTTCTGCCGTGCCTGCGCCGAGGTGAGCCGGTACCTCCGGTCAAGTCGGCCGAACTGATTTATGCGCTGAACCAGCTTGAAGAAGACCTGAAAGGCGCCGAGGCGATCGACCGCCGAACGGCTCATGCCTTGCACAGGCTCGCACTCGAGTCTCAGGTCTTGTTAACCGATGCCTGGCCGGGCGTGTTCGACGACCGCGTGATCACGGTCATCCGGACCGTGCAGGAAGCCGTCGAGCGGGTCCTTTCCGGCCAGGATATTCGTTATTATTCGGCTCCCCAGGCCCAAGCTGCGGAGCGAACCCTTTGAGTGCCCCGGCAACCTGGCCCGACTCTCCGGAGGGCGGCCGACTTGGAGACGGCCGCAACGCCCTGGCTACCCTTCGGCCGGCGGGAGTTGAAGAGCTCTGTCAGACGGTGCGCGAGCGGGTCGCGCTCGGGCATGCGATCTATCCCCAGGGTGGACGCACCGCCCTCGATTACGGCGGCATGCCGCGCCGGCCGGGCGTGGCCATCGACGCGACGGCCATCAGCCGGATGATCGATTACCCATTCGCCGACATGACGATCACGGTCGAAGCGGGAATGACCTTGTCGGCCCTGCGTGCGGTCCTCGCCGAACAGGGTCAGCGCGTGCTGGTCGACGCACCCGACCCCGACCGGGCAACCCTGGGCGGAATCTACGCGACGAACACCAGCGGCCCGCGCCGCTATGCGGCGGGCCGGCCCCGCGACCAGATCATCGGCGTCAGCTTCGTGACGTCCGAGGGGGTGGTCGTCAAGGGTGGGGGGCGCGTCGTCAAGAACGTGGCCGGCTACGATTTTCCCAAGCTCCTGACAGGATCGATGGGCACGCTCGGCATCATCACCCAGTTGACGCTCAAGGTGCGTCCGATTCCCGAAGCCTCGGCGATCGTCTGGGTGCCGTTCTGGAACCCGAAGCGACTGGCCGATGCGCTCGACCAGCTCAACACGTCCGGAACGCGGCCGGTCGCTCTCGAGTTCTTGAACGGATCGGGTGCTCGAACCGTCGCGCACGGACTGGGCCTGCCCACCGGTCAAGGCATCCTCGCCATCGGCTATGAGGATAATTGGAGCTCGGTGCGCTGGCAGATCGATCGGCTGAAGAGCGAGTTGGGCCGAAGCGACGACATCGCGATCCTCGAGGGAGCGGATACCAGCCCGCTGTGGAAGGCACTCACCGACTTCCAGGCGGTAAACACTGGTGCCGGTCAGCTTCGTCGCGAATCTTCGTCCGTCCGCGGTCGTTTCATTCGTCGAAGCCCTTGACCCCGAGCGATGGTCGGTGCAGGCCCACGCGGGCAATGGGATCGTCCGCGCCCATGCACAGGGCGAGTGGTCGCTCGATGAGATCACGCAACAGATCAGCAAGTTCCGAACCGTAGCGACCCGGGACGGAGGCAACCTGATCCTGGCGCGGTGTCCGACCGCGTGGAAGGAGGGCCTGCATGTTTGGGGGCAGCCCCGGCCAGACTGGGCCATCGCCGAACGCGTCAAAGCCGCCCTCGACCCTCACGCAGCCATGAACCCAGGACGCTTTGTGGGTAAAATATAGATGACCAACGGAATCGATCTCGCTTGGCTTTCCCAGCGGATTCCCTATGTCCGCTATCAAGAGTGTGTGCATTGCGGCCTCTGTACGGCGAGCTGTCCGACCTATATCGAGACCTGCGATGAGAACGATAGCCCGCGGGGCCGGATTTACCTGATGCGCGCGGTCGCCGACGGGCGGCTGACGATGGGGCCGGGCGTGCGCGAGCACCTGGAGCTGTGCCTTGATTGCCGAGCGTGCGAATCGGCATGTCCGTCCGGGGTTCAGTACGGCAAGATGATCGAGCCGTTCAAGATCGCGCTCGCCAGCTCGGCGACGGGAAGTGAGAAGGCCAGCTTGCTCGAGCGTCTGATCCTGCATCACTTGTTCCCTTATTCCGGGCGGGTCAAGCTCGCGCTGGCACCAGCGCGGCTGTTGCAGCGCATCGGCTTTCTCGACTGGGCCGAACGAGTGGGGCTTTCTCGACTGTTGCCGCCGACTCTGCGGCGCATGCAGGCGATGCTGCCCAAGCTGAGCGGATCGCACGCGCCGCTTGCCCGAGGTTTTGCCCCCCGTGGGGCCGAAGCGGGCGCGAGTGGCCCTTTTCCTGGGTTGCGTGGCCGACGCCATGTTCCCAGACACCAACGCGGCCACGGCCCGCGTCCTCCAGGAAAACGGCTGCGAGGTTGTGATCCCGCGTGGACAGTCGTGTTGTGGCGCGATCGATTATCACTCGGGGGCCGAGGGCCCGGCTCTTGAGCTAGCCCGGCGCAACCTGGCGGCATTCAAGGCGGCCGGGGTCGACGCGATCGTCGTCAACGCCGCCGGTTGTGGTGCGATGCTCAAAGACTATGCACATATCCTTCCGAGCGGACATGCACGACGCGGCGCCAGTTCGTCTCGAAGGTCAAGGACATCTCCGAGTTTTTGATGGCACTGGGGCCTGTGCCGCCACGCGGTTCGGTTCCGCTCAAGGTAACGTATCACGATGCATGCCACCTCTGTCACGGCCAGCAGATTCGCAGCCAGCCGCGGGCACTTCTGGCCATGATTCCGGGGCTGGAGCTCGTTCCTCTGGAAGAAACCGAGATCTGCTGTGGCGCGGCCGGGACCTACAACCTGTCGCAGCCGGAGATGTCGGAACGGCTCGGCCGGCGCAAGATGGACCACATCGAGGCGACAGGTGCAAAGGTCGTGGCCACGGGAAACGTGGGCTGCATTCTTCAGATTGCTCGCAAGGTCAAGGAGCGCGGCAAGGATATTGAAGTCGTGCATCCGGTCGATTTGCTCGACCGTGCCTATCGGCGGAAATAGGCTCGCACGTTTCTGTTTTCGCGGTTTAACTTCACTTAGGCTGCCCTCATGAGAATGGGACAGGATTGGGTGAGAGCCAGGGCGATTGTGAGACAATGCATCGTGTCTTGATCGTAGGCGCAGGCGGCATGGGGACGGCCCTGGCCTTGCTTTTTGGCAAGGCCGTGGCCGACGTACGCCTCTGGTCGCGCGATTCCGAGCACGCCGCGGAATTCGCGCAAACCCGAATCAACTCGCGTCATTTGCCCGGGATTAGAGTTCCCGAGAGCGTGACGATCACAAGCGCGGGCACTCTCGCGGCCCAAGGCGCTGATTTGATTGTGGCGGCGGTGCCGACCGCATTCTTGCGGGCCACGATGACGCGACTCGCCCCCGCGCTCGCTCCCGGGATCCCGGTTTTGAGCGTGGTCAAGGGGATCGAATACGGCAGTTTCGCTCGGCCCAGCCAGCTCATTCAGGAAACAATCGGACCGCGGCCGATCGGTGTGCTCAGCGGGCCGAGCCACGCCGAAGAGCTGGCACGCGGACTCCCCGCCTCGGTGGTCGTCGCGGGCACGGATGAATCGCTCTCCGCACAAATCCGCGATGTGCTCTCACACGACGCGTTCCGTGTTTACACCAGCGCCGACGCGCTCGGCGTCGAGCTGGCCGGTGCGCTCAAGAACATCTTGGGCATCGCCGCCGGCATCTGCGACGGTCTGGGCTCGGGAGATAACGCCAAGGCCGCCCTGATCACGCGGGGATTGGTCGAAATTACCCGCTTGGGCGTTGACTTGGGGGCTCGCCATGAGACATTCTATGGCCTCGCCGGTGTGGGTGACGTCGTCACGACATGCTACAGCCCCTACGGCCGCAATCGCTCGGTTGGCGAGCGGATCGGCCGAGGGGAAACACTGGAACAGGTGCTCGGCGCAATGGTCAACGTCGCCGAGGGGGTGCCGACGACTCGGAGCGTTCATGCGCTTGCACTCAAACGCGGCGTTGAGATGCCGATTACCCGCGAGCTTTATCAGATTTTGTTTGAGGGGAAACCGCCTCGATCGGCCGTCACGGATTTGATGGTGCGCGCGCCCAAGGTCGAGTGGTCATGGTAAGCCCCAGAGTCTGTCGAGTTGCATCAACCCGCCGGCGACTCGTCGCCGTTCCCACCAAAACCTCTCGCCTCATGCCTTGTTCAGTTGCGAACACTACCCATCGGGCGGAATCATGAAGTTACGTGTGCTGATTCGTGAAGTGAAGGATTTTCCGGGGACGACGGCCTTCTGCCTGCTCTGGGTCGTGGTATTCGCGGCCATGGTCCGCACCCACCACGCGGCCGGGGCTCATGCTTCATGGACGGGGTTGTTCGTCCTGGGCATTGGCGACGGCCATCGATTTGGCGACCTGGCCCTGCAGGACCTGGCTCGCGGTGAGTATTGGCGGCTGATGACTTCGACGTTCGTTCATTTCAGCATACTGCACCTGGTGTTGAACGTGATCGCGATGTATCAACTCGGCACAATGGTGGAGTCGTGGTATGGCACGGCTCAGTCGGTCTTTATCTACGGCGTAACAGGTGCTGGGGGCAATCTGGTCTCGGTGATCATTCGATACATGCTGGGCTCGAATCCACGGGTGCACTCTGGGGGCGGGTCGGTCGTGATCATGGGCTTGGTCGGGCTCTGCGCGGTCGTTGGTCTGCGATCGCGAAGCGCGATCGGGTTATCGATGGGGCGGCTCATGTTGTTCTTCATGGCCACGACCGCGGTCCTTGGGGCAGCGCTCCCGCGGTTTATCGACAACTGGGGCCATGCGGGCGGCGCCCTGGTGGGAATTGCGCTGGGGTTCGCGAATCTTGGCTTTTTACGTGCAGTCAACAAGCCATCGGCCTGGGGGCGAGGCGTGGTGATGGGGCTTGTTATTGCGGCTTGCACAGCGGCGCAGGCACTCGCCGACCGGCGAGAGGCGCCCCTTCGACACGAGCAGCGCCTGACTCGGCAAGTCGCCGAGCTCGAGCGAGACTATCAAATGCTGGCTCTTGTAAAGCGTAGGGTTAGGCAGCGAGCCGATGCCAAGACCATCCGGAAGTTGCTTGATCGTTCGAGTGTTGACTCAACGGACGACAATAACCCGGCCCACGCCGAGCTTCGCCGGCTACTCGCCGTGGCCCGGGGGGCGAAGGAAGGTCCTTTCTCCGTCGACCAGATCGCGCAGATCCTCGAGCGATTGACTCCATTACTCCGCGAGACGTACCGCGAATTCCTGACCGAAAGCAAGAAGCTGCGGCAGCTCCGTGACAATCCGCGTTACCCACGGCCGCGATATAGCGCGGGCGGCAGGATCTGAGCCATTCCGCGAGGGCGAGCCTCCGTGCGAGCCGAGCGCCAATGCAGGCTCAGACGGCGCCTCGCCCTCCCTTCGCGAATGCCGCCGTTCGCGCCGGGCGCAGTACAATCGCCGGTCGGCTCATCGTGCGAGTAGCCGGCTTGATTAAACGTCGTCTACCACGACGGGACCGGAGGTCAGATTCGCGCCCAGCCGGTGTCGCGGACGACCACGGCGGTTGCGCAGGGCCGCCACGAAATCAGCGATGGTATTGATCGAAACGTCAAACTCAGTGAAGTAGCACCCAACAACCGTGAGGTCGTGCGCATCACTAGAACCCGTGGAGGCCATCGGGTGCTTTCGCAGCAACGCCTCGGTTTTGGCCCGCGTTTCCGTGGAAACGTTATTGCTGACCAGCTCGAGTCCGTCGAAAACGGGCCCATATTCGGCCACGATCGCGTCGAAGGGCTGGTCCCATCGAAACGGATGCGCGGCCACAATGGCGGCTTGATGACGTGTCACGCTTTCGAGCAAATCAGCGAGCGCGACCCCCGCGGGTACCTCGTCGAGCGAAGGGAGGCCGTAGACCAGGAAGTGGCCCTCTCGGGCCGAGATTTCAGCCCCGGAAAACACACGCAGCGGGACGGCCCGATCGGCCAGCTCTCGAAGCTCGCCGGCTTCCCACTGATAGTCGTGCTCGGTGATCACCAATCCGTCCAGGCCAACCTCGCGGGCACGCTCGATCAAAAGCAAGGGGTCGATCTCGCTGTCGGGCGAATGCTTTCTAGTGTGCATGTGATGATCAAACTTCATCAAATGTCCTTATTGATCAAGGATGGCTAATGCCGCGCGGGCATGGCTCGTGATTTTTGGTCGGATTCGTGCTCGATCTGAAACGACGCCCCCGATGCGTCGATTTTCAGGAAGCTCAAACGGCGCTTCTGCCAGCCGCCCAAAACGATCAAGCGCACGCTCCCTAAAGCCAGGTCGACCGGGCGGTGGACATGGCCGAATACCATGAGGTCGACGGATCCCTCGGAGTTTTTCCACGTACGCGCGATAGACGCACAGATGGCGCTCTTCGTCGGCGTTGACCCCGCGGACAGTTACGCCACGCCAAGGTACGATCCATGGCCCGCGCGATTGGGCCCGGTACATGAGAGAACGCCTCGAAAAACGCCTGGCTCTCCATGAGCGCCTTCCAGGCGTGACGGGCACCTAAGAGATGCCCATGCACCATCCGGAGGCGCTTGCCGTGGACCGTCATCTCATGCGGCTCGGAGATGATCGTCGCGCCCAGCTCGCGCTCGTAGAATGGACAGAGCCACTCGTCGTGATTGCCGGCCATGATCGCCAACGAGCCCCCCTGGCGCCGGAATTGGGCCAGGGCCCGCAGGCTCTCGCTTCGAAAGGGATCTTCGTGAGCGCGGCGCGAGCCCATCCAGAAGTCGCAAAGATCACCGACGATTACCAGGGAATCGTCAACCGTTAAACGGCTCAACCAGGCATGGAAGCGGCGATCGCGATCGGGTCGATCATTTCTCAGGTGAACGTCGCTGGCGAAGTAATGAGGCACAGTTGGATCATCCTGGGGGTATTTTACGCCTCGTCGGGATCGCCGAACAGGACCGCCGAATGATGCCGCGCGGCCGCAGGTTCGGCCGGCCGTTGCTTGCCCCTGGTCGTGGGGCGCTGCATCGAGTCCGCGAGCGTGGCGGCACGGGGGCGATTGGCCCGCGGCGCGAGCCGGAGATTGGCGGATGCCGGGCTCTGCCGCGCCGCATGCACGTGGGCACGATGCCCGGCGACACTGACCGCGTCTTCCGCGGCCTGGATGGCGAGCCGAGGCTGATTGCACTGGTGACTCAGGTGTAATAAGACCACGTGCCGCAACCCACCGATCACCGATCGGCGAGAACCGCCCGAACCAGGTCGGCTCCTTGCTGATTTGACAGGTGCCCCTCGTCGCTCAGATTGCGCTCGATCAAGAAATCCGGCCGTCGGGACGACCTCTGAAGGCCCACGTCGTGATTGAATTCGACGGCGAGCAGATCGACGTCGGCCAAACTTTCTACCATGGTGTCGGACCAGGTACCCGTGTCGGCGAGATAGCCGATGCACACCGGCCTTCGCCGGCGCTCCGAGGATGCCTCGATCCGAAACCCGAACGTCGGGCCGCCGTCGTGCCGTAGCTCGATCGGTTCGAGCCTCAGCCCGTTCACGGTCAAAAACGGATCGTGACCGTACCCCCGGATCAACCGCGACTCCTCGAGCTTTTGGAACCCCGGGTCATGAGTCAGGGCGGTTCGATGCGATTCGTGACAATGGAGCACAACGCCGCGGCGCGCCATTTCCGCGAACGCCTTCGTATCAACATGGTCACCGTGGGTGTGCGTCAGGACGGCGGCCGCGATCCTCGACCAGGTCGCCCCCACGCTCTCGAGACGCTCGCCGATCACCTTGGGCCCGATGCCCACATCGATCAATAACCCTGCCCCTTGACCACGAACCAACGTACAATTCCCGCGCGATCCGCTGGCGAGTACAGCAAACTGAACGGACATGGCAGCGCCTATCATCAAGCATCCTTGGTCATTGATCCATGGTCGATCGTCGGTGATCAGCGATCACGAGTCATCGGGAGCGGGAAAACGGAGAAATGAACGGCCACGGTAGGAGCACCTCGTGTGATGGCCCGGCAATCCTCGATCCGGTCTCCTCTCAGACTTGGGCCAGTTTAGAATGAAGACGGCGTTTCGAGCAAGACAAGCCATCGTCCGCGCAACCGACGTGCACGGCAAGAAATTCCAGAAACACCCTCTCGCCAAGGTTCCAGTCGTGTAACATATCACGTTTCAGTGGTTGAAAATCGTGCGATTAAGCGATCTGGAGGACGATGTGTCGAGTGTCGTCGTTTCGTTGCATCCCATCGTGCACCATCACATTGGCACCCTGCGGGACATGCGCACGGGACCGGCGGAATTCCGCCGGGTTGTGCGCATGCTCGCCGTGCTGCTCGCCCAGGAGGCGACCGCCGACCTGCCGACAATCGAACGCGACGTGACCACGCCGCTAGGCACCGCGAAAGCGCGGGTGCTCACAGACGTCATCGGGATCGTACCGATTCTTCGAGCGGGGTTGGGGATGGCTGATGGGGTCATCGAGCTTTTGCCCGAGGCCGAGGTATGGCATATCGGGCTGTACCGCGATGAATCCACGCTCCGGCCCCACGAGTATTACAACAAGTTCCCCGTCGCATCGCGGGTGACCTTGGCCTTGCTGGTCGACCCGATGCTCGCCACGGGGGGTTCGGCGATCCGCGCATGCGAGATCGTCAAGGCGGCTGGCGTCCCTCGAGTAAAACTGATCTCCTTGATCGCCGCGTCGGAGGGAATCGCGAATTTGACGCGAGCGATGCCGGATGTGGCGATCCATGTCGGCGCGGTCGACGAACGCATTGAATGACGTCGGCTTCATTACGCCCGGATTAGGGGATGCCGGCGACCGGCAGTTCGGGACCGCGCCTGCCAGGGCGTGAGCGGGCAGTCGCGGTGTTTTCTTGAAGGAGTGAACGTGGCTACCCTGCGGGCCGTCGACATCATTCGCAAGAAGCGTGACGGGCACGCTCTTTCCGCCGCCGAGATTAACGCGATGGTGACGGGGAGTGCCTCGGGTGAGGTGGCCGACTATCAGTGGGCGGCCTTGCTGATGGCGATTGTCTGGCGAGGCATGGATTTCGCCGAGACCGCTGCCCTGACCGATGCGATGATCCGGTCGGGAACCATCGTCGACCTGTCGCGCATTCCGGGGCTGAAGGTCGACAAGCACAGCACGGGGGGCGTGGGCGACAAAACGTCGCTCATCCTGGCCCCGATCGCCGCGGCGGCTGGTGTGCCCGTGCCGATGGTGTCAGGACGAGGGCTGGGCCATACCGGGGGAACTCTCGACAAGCTCGAGTCGATCCCGGGCTTTCGCGTTGATCTCGACCTGGCGCGGTACCAAGAAGTCTTGAGCGCTTGTGGCCTGGTCATGATCGGCCAGACAGCCGAGATCGCCCCTGCCGATAAGTTCCTGTACGCGTTGCGAGACGCGACGGCCACCGTCGAATCGATTCCGCTCCTCGCCTCGTCGATCATGTCGAAAAAGCTGGCGGAAGGGATCGACGGCCTGGTGCTCGATGTCAAGACCGGCGGCGGAGCCTTCATGGAGCGACTCGATGATTCGCGAGCCCTGGCCCAGGCGATGTGCTCGATCGGAGCAGCGCTTGGCAAACAAATGGTCGCCCTGATCACGCGCATGGATCAGCCGCTGGGGCGCGCCGTCGGCAACGCGGTCGAGGTCGCCGAGAGCCTCGATTGCCTGAAGGGAGGCGGCCCCGACGATCTGGTCAGCTTGTCGATCGAGCTGGCGGCCGAAATGGTGTTGATGGGGGACCAGGCTGAATCGCTCCCGGAAGCGCGTACCATTTGCAAACAAACAATCGCCGATGGCTCGGCCCTGGAGCGGTTTCGCCGGTTGGTGGAAGAGCAAGGGGCCGATCCTCGCATCGTCGACGATCCCGCTCTTTTGCCGGCCCCCCGGCGGAAAGTCGTGCTCAAGGCTCCGCGGAGCGGGTTCGTCCGCTTTTTGGCCGCGCGGCCGATCGGTCAGGCGACGATGCTGCTGGGAGCGGGGCGGGCACGAATGGACAGCCCCGTCGATCACGCGGTCGGCGTGATCCTGCACAAGAAGGTCGGCGACTCAGTGGAAATCGACGAACCGCTTTGTACGTTACTGGTGAATGACGAAACCCGGCTCCCGGATGCGGCAGTGCTGATTCTGGGGGCTTACACCATCGCCGCGGAACCCCCCGCCCCGCAGTCGCTCGTGGTTGAGCGGATCGCGGCAGCGCCTGCTGGCGCTGGCGGCAACCCCATTGCAGATTTGAAGGTTGAGTAGGATGCACAAATCGATCTTTCCGCGAATCGGAATCGCCGCGCTTGGCATGATCGCGTTCAGCGGTCAGGCCGCCGCCACGACGGACGGCAAAGCTGACGAACGCCAGGCCCCGAAGGTTACCAATGTCGGTAACGCCGAGCCGAAGCGGAAAGACCAGCCCGCACCCGCCACTCCACCGCGGATTGTCGCGGGCCCGGTCGAGACGATGCGGATTTACCGATTCCCGATTGGCCCGTGGTCATGGGATGTCAAGGTGCCGGAATCGGTCGATCTGCCCGACATCGCCGACCGGGTCCGCGGGTTTCTCGGAATGCTGGCGATTCTGGGGGTCGCCGCGTTCCTGTCGGATAACCGCCAAGCGATCTCACGCCGGGTTGTCATCTCGGGGCTGGCGTTGCAGTGGGGATTTGCCCTGCTGGTGCTGCGGGTGCCAGCCGGCATCGTCGTTCTCGAGCATACCGCGAGAGGAGTGGAAAAGATCCTGGACTGCGCGCTCGACGGGGCCGCGTTCGTGTTCGGGAAAGCGCTGATCAATCCCAATGGCCCCGTGGAATTCGTCTTTGCTTTTCGGGTCCTGCCCACGGTCATCTTCATGGCGGCCCTGTTCGCGGTGTTGTATCACCTCGGTGTGATGCAGTGGATTGTCCGCGGCTTCGCCGTTGTGATGGCCTGGTTGATGGGCACCAGCGGGGCCGAGACCCTCAATGTCGCCGCCTCGGTATTCCTCGGTCAGACGGAAGCACCGCTGACAATCCGACCGTATCTCGCCCGGCTCACTCGCTCCGAATTGTTGACGGTCATGACGTCCGGCATGGCCCATGTGTCTGGAGGCGTGATGGCCGCGTACCTTGCGTTTGGCATTGAGGCCAGATACATCTTGACGTCCGTGATCATGACCGCTCCGGGCGCGATCTTGTTATCGAAAATGCTCTCGCCCGAAACCGAAAAGCCCGAGACGATGGGCACCGTGAGCAGGGCGGAGAAGTCGACCGACGCCAACCTCCTGGACGCCGCCTCCCGCGGGACCCGCGACGGCCTGCACCTGCGCTGAATATCGCGGCCATGCTGATCTCATTCCTGGCCCTGGTCGCCCTGGTCAATATGGGTCTGTCCTATGTGGGGACGTCGCTTCAAGGCATCGTCGGCTGGGCGATGGCCCCCGTGGCGTACCTGCTCGGTGTGCCGTGGGAAGATTGCAAGGCCATCGGCAAGCTTTTGGGAACGCGCACCGTACTCAACGAGCTGATCGCCTACAAAGACTTAGGAACGCTCAAGGCCCAGAATATCCTGATCGATCGCTCGGTCGTGATCGCCAGCTTCGCGCTCTGCGGCTTCGCCAACTTCAGCTCGATTGGCATTCAACTGGGCGGAATCGGATCACTCGTGCCGAGCGCCGGCACGACTGGCGCGGCTCGGCATGCGAGCGTTGTTCGCGGGGACCCTGGCCAATTACCTCTCGGCCTCCATCGCGGGAATTCTCTTATGACGCCCATCGCTTCGCCCCCACCTGACCTACGCACCCGAGCCGACGAGGCCGCCGCCGTACTCCGCGACGCAAGCGCGGAACCGCCGCGGCTGGCCGTCGTTCTCGGCTCCGGCTTGAACGAGCTGGCCGACCGGCTCGCAGATGCCACAATCGTTCCCTACGACAAGGTACCCCACTTCCCACCCACGACCGTCGCCGGCCACGAAGGAAAGGTGCTGCTGGGCACGCTCGGCGGCGTGCGAACGGTCGTGTTCCAGGGCCGATTCCACTACTACGAAGGGCACGACCTGGAAACCGTCACCTTCCCCGTGCGGGTGCTCCAGCAACTGGGAGCGTCGACCTTGATCCTGACCGCCGCGACGGGAGGCATTCATGCCGATCTAAAAGCCGGCAGCCTGGTCGTCCTGACCGATCATCTCAACCTGCTCGGCTCGAACCCCCTGCGCGGCGCCAATCACCCGCGACTCGGCACCCGTTTTCCGGACATGACGGAAGTTTATTCCAGGCGTCTGCGGGAGATCGCGCAGGGCGAGGGAAAAAAGCTGGGGATTGATCTCGTACCAGGGGTTTACGCCTGCTTGCCCGGCCCCAGCTACGAGACGCCGGCCGAGATCAAGATGTTGCGCACCCTGGGTGGCGACGTGGTGGGAATGTCGACCGTTCCCGAGGCGATCGTCGCGCGGCACGCCGGCATCGAAGTCCTCGCTTTCGCTCTCGTCTCCAACGCCGCGGCCGGCGTGACGGGCGCGCCGATCACCCACGAAGAAGTCCTCGCCGCCGGCCGCAAGGCCGCGCCAAGATTGGCCCTCTTAATCGAACGCGTCGCGACCAGGCTTGCCGCCGCGGACGAAATGACTTCGTGACGGAGAAAAAACGATGCGATTAATCCGCATGATCACAGTCCTGTATTGGTGATTAATGCAGCAACCACAATCGAAGAAGAAAAATCCGCCTGGTTTGAAACACCGTTGTTGCCCGGCTCATCCGGTTGGGCTATTCTTGTGCCGTTGCGATCGTCATGTTTTAGACCCAAGCTTGGTATCATTGAATCTCTTGGAGTTAAAGCGATGTCGCCTGTTTTTGCCATCTCTACCCTGGTCGGGATCGTGCTCGGCCTGCTGGTCATGGTTGGTCTCGGGCTGCTGTTCGGGGTCGGGGTCTTTAATTCACTGGTCACTCTGCGCAACCGCTACAAGAACGCGTTTAGCCAGATCGACGTTCAGTTGAAGCGGCGATACGACCTGATTCCCAACCTGATCGAGGTCGCCAAGGGTTACATGAGCCACGAGCGCGCAACGCTCGAGGCCGTGGTGCAGGCGCGGAACCTGGCGGTGACAGCCCAGCAGAAGGCGGCGGCGAACCCCGGCGATCCGGCCGCGATGAGCGGGCTGAGCGCCGCCGATGGCCAGGTTTCCGGCGTCCTCGGCCGCCTGTTCGCACTGGCTGAAAGCTATCCCGACTTAAGGCCAACCAGAACATGCTCGCCCTTCAGGAAGAGCTGACCTCGACCGAGAACAAGGTCGCATTCGCCCGACAGTCGTTTAACGACGCGGTAATGAGTTACAACACGCAGCGCGAGGTGTTCCCGGCCTCCGTGATCGCGAATTTGGCCGGATTCGCGCCTGCCCAGCTCTTCGAGATCGAGTCTCCCAAGGAACGCGAGGCGCCTAAGGTCTCGTTCTGATACCGCGGTCGCGTGGCCACTTCAGAGCCCGCGATCAATGTTCCGACGATCACGAGGGCCCGCGCCACCAACGGCGCGGAAAGAGGCGGATTCCGCATGGATTACTTCCAGAATCAAGACGTCGCCCGCAAGAAGACCGGCCTGCTGGTTTTCCTGTTCAGCATGGCGGTCATTCTGATCATCGTGTCGGTCTACTTCGCCATCGGCGTCGTGCTCGAGTTCGCCGAGCCGGCAGCGGCCGGGCGAGGCTGTGGACGTCGCAAGCCATTTATGGAACCCGGAATTGTTTGGGATCGTGGCGCTGGGAACGTCCGGGTTGATCGCCGGCGGAAGCCTGTTCAAGATCGCCGCTCTTTCCGGCGGCGGCCACACGGTGGCCGAGCTGCTGGGCGGGCGACTGCTTCACCCCGACAAGGCCGACCCCGACGAGCGCCGGCTCTTGAACGTCGTGGAGGAGATGGCCATCGCCTCCGGCCTGCCGGTGCCGCCGGTGTACCTGCTCGAGAATGAAGCGGGGATCAACGCCTTCGCGGCCGGCCACACGACCGGCGACGCCGTCATCGCGGTCACTCGGGCACGCTCGAACGCCTCTCGCGCGACGAGCTGCAAGGGGTGATCGCGCCACGAGTTCAGCCATATCTTGAATGGAGACATGCGGCTCAACATTCGACTGATGGGCGTGCTTTTCGGCATCCTGGTGATCGGCATGACCGGCTGGATCATCTTCCGGACTCATGACGGCGGCTACGTTCGCACGGGACCGTAACGATGACGACCGCAAGGGTTTCAATCCCCTCCCGCTGATCGGGCTGGCTCTCTACGTGATCGGTTACGTGGGCGTTTTCTTCGGCAACCTGATCAAGGCGGCCGTGTCCCGCCAGCGCGAGTTTCTCGCCGATGCATCGGCGGTCCAGTTCACGCGCAATCCCGATGGGATCGCCGGCGCTCTCAAGAAAATCGGTGCTCTCGCCGAGGGCTCTCGCGTTCGGGATCCTCATGCCGAGGAGGCGAGCCACATGTTCTTCGGCGAGGCCGTGAGCGGACTCAACGAGCTGTTCGGGCTGCTGTCGACTCACCCTCCGCTGGTCGAGCGAATTCGCCGGATCGATCCGTCGTTCACGGGAGATTTCTCTCTGGTCCGCCTGGACCGACTCGAAGAAGACGCACCGCAACGGCCTCGTTCAGGCCCCGGACCGCGTCCGGACATCGTGGGACTGACCGCCGCTGGGGCCGTCGCGCGGGTGGGGACGATCGATCAAAATCACATTAACTATGCCTCCGACCTGAAAGCATCGATGCCCAGTCCGCTCACGCAGAGCGTGCGCGATCCCTCGGCGCACAGGCAACGGTCTTCGCTCTCTTACTCGATCCCACCGAGTCGGTCCGAGACGCCCAGCTTGCCTGGCTGGATGCCTACGCCCTGCCCGCCGCGGTGCGCGAGGCCCGCATGCTGATGCCCCATGCTCAGAGCCTGGCCCCCGAGGCCCGGCTCCCCCTTGTAGAGATGGCCGCACCCGCGCTTTGTCAGATGACGCCGGCGCAGTTTCACGACTTCGTCCGCTGCGTCGAGGCCTTGGTGCAGGCAGACAACAAGCTGACCCTATTTGAATACGCCCTTCAGCGGGTCTTGATCCGGCGAGTGGTTACGCATTTCGTTGCGCCAGGGCCCAGACCGTGAAGTACACGACCGTCGTGCCCCTGACGGTACCGACCGCGGCGGTGCTCTCGGCGCTGGCCTACGCCGGCGAACAATCGCCGGAAGGGGCTGCCCGGGCTTTCGCCGCTGGCACGCGGGCCCTGGGCTGGCCAGGCATCCGGCTCGAGCTGGCCCCGCCGGGGCCCGTTGGAATCGCGGAATTCGACGCCGCCCTCGAGGTCCTCGCCCTGGCCGCCCCACGGCTCAAGAAGCAGATTGTCCTGGCCTGCGCCGCCTGCATCTGTGTCGACGCCACCGTGACCGTCGACGAGGGCGAATTGCTGCGAGCCGTGTCCGATTGCCTGGGCTGTCCCATGCCTCCCTTGATCGCGTCGGACGGATTACCCTCTGCCATGCCGGTCCAATGACGTTCTGCAATTCAGACGTAAGCCGGCGGGGCATCCCGGGGCGGGGGTTGCGTGGGGCTGCGCCTTCGATTCTACGCTCAAGGGGCCTGCCCCAGCCGGGACGATCGGCCGCGGGATGGCGGACACCGTCGCCCGCGTCGCCCCACGCACGGCTGACCGCCGCGAAAAAATGGCGATTTTTGGCGCGCTTTCGGAAGGGCCCGTTGCCGATCTCTTTCGCCAAACACGATTTGGGTCCTCGGCCCGCGACGATCGCGCCATCCGTCGTCACAGGCGCCACATTGACTTGGTCGCTGCTCATCACATGATCCCCCCAGCGCGGAACGAATGCACCTTGGGCCCGGGCGCCAGGCCCTGCGGCATGGCATCGCGAATGCCGCCGCGGAGCGCATCCATCAGGTCTTCTTCCGGATGACCATCGGCCGGGAAATCGACCCACTGCCCGCCGCGCCGTTGCCGCCGGTAATTGAGAAACGCATCCTTCAGGTGTCTGCAACGCGGGTGGATCTTCAGGTCGCCCGTCTCGAGGAGGTTTTCGATCGTATCAAGCCCGTCTAAAACCAGGTGTTGCGGCCACCGCGCGGTGAATCGCGAGCCGAACTCGCGCTCGTACTCGGAGTAGGCCGCCGGACCCAGCGACGACCGCGCCGACGCGGCCGGGTCGAGGCGGACCATGTCAATGCGGCCGCGGCACGGCAATTGATTGGCCAGCGCCCTGATGGCGCGGGCATTTTTCTGGCTCACCACGTCGAGCGCATGATAATCGCCAAACACCGTGACCCGCTTGCGATCGGAGTTGGGATAGTGCCGCACCTGGAAAAACACCGCCGCGGTGTGCCGCGACGTCCCGGCGTCGATCGCGCAGCGCACGTAGAACACCGGATCGTACTCGGCCTCGAGAGAGACATGCCGTTTCGGATCAAAACTGGTGAACCAAACCCCTTCGGTCGTATCGAGAAACTCGGCGTAGATCTCCTGCCGCCCCAGTTTGGTATTCTCATACATACTGACAATCTGAGCGAGAAACTCGCGCGGCAAATGGGCCTGGTTCGCATAGGTCGAATCGGTTGTCTTGACGGTGGTCGGTTCCGCCAAGATGCGCCGGAGCACCGTCAGCCGGCGCGGGGTTGTCGTGATCATGGCCTGGGGATTGGTGCCGGCGCGAAGTGCCAGCATCACCAGGTCCCAGGTTGGCTCGCGCGCTGCCAGCAGGCCAGCTCGTCGGCCCAGAGGGTGTCGATATTGAGCCCGCGGGCGCGCTCGGGCTCTTCGCCGCTCAAGCAAATCGCCCGGGCGCCATTGGGCCATTCGACGCGGCGTTTTGACGATTCGAACCGCGGCCGGCTCCATGGGGGCGCGACGGCGATGAGGCCCGACGGGCCCTCGACCATCACGTCCCGGATATCCGCGGCGGTCGGTGCGATCAGGCAGCCGAGCTTCATGGTGCCGTCGTCGACGCGCCGCTGAATCCAGCAAGACCCGGCCCGCGTCTTGCCCGCGCCGCGGCCGGCCACGTACGCCCAAACTCGCCAGTCGCCCGCGGGGGGCCGCTGGGTCGCCCGGGCGCGGGGATGCACGCCACATTCGCCGGGCGCCACGCCGCAGGAACAGGACTCGGCGTACCAGTCCCAGCGCGAGCGGTCATCCACGATGGCCGCGGCCGGAAGCCGGCGGGCCTCAATTCGCCGCAGTCGCGTTTTCTTCGTGCCGTACACGGTCTTGCTCCTCGAGTTTGGCGATGCGCTCTTCCAGCCCGGCGAAATCAGCGACGGCCATCATGTCGGACAACATGGACCGCAGCGCCGTCAGACGGACCGACTCCGACTTGGCATGCTCGGCGAGCTTAGCGATCTGGTCAGTCGCCCAGGTCGCCCGAAGGGACATTCGGTTGATGGCCTGGTCGAGGTTGGCGCGGCGGTGCGCCTCGAGCTCGGCTCGGACCTCGGGATCGTTGGCCCAGCGCTGGGCCGTCCGCTCGGGCACGCCGTTGGTGCTTGCCCACTCGGCGCACGATTGGCCCGCCGCCAATGCGGCGGCGAGCTCGCTTTGGAGGCTCGTTCGTTCCTCTTTAGACATGGTGCTCATCATCGCGCGATGGCAAGGGCCACCGCGCCTCGCTTTGGCCCCACTCGCGGTTCTCAGCCCGGGGCCCAGGCTGGCCGGCACCCTGAATCGACAGGGGAAAAAACAATGTCCCGAGACACGGCTAGAAACGTCGCCGGACAGAGCCGGCTCCTACAGGGTCTGTAGGAGGGAGCTCCGTCTCCCGATCCCCGATCCAGCCTTGTGTTGAGTCGTTGGAAAAAAATGGCGGAGAATGGCGCTTTTTCGAAGGCCAAAAGCGCCATTTTTCGGTCACTGGAGCCGAGGCCCCTAAACACAAGCCATTGATCTGGCGGCTGTTACGTCAGCCGACATTTTTGGCGCCCGAGGGCGAGAAAAATGGCGGGCGCCATTTTTTGGGCGAGGAGATTTTCGACGCGAACCAGAGGGCGTATATGCCATCGTTACGGACCTGATGGGCCCCTTGCCGACATAGGGATGTCGCTCGCTAAGAGATTTTGAACGGAGGATAACGAAGGTTTCCATCTCGCCTCCGTTTGGCCCCGCCCGCGGTTCTCAGCCCGGGGCCCAGGCTGGCCGGCATACCCTCGAAGGGCGTGGAAATGGGACGTGAGGAACGTGAAGATTGGACCGGTTATTCGGGATCGTTTCGAGACGTCACATGATCGTGGCGGCGACCAGGGGCCCATGAGAAACACTCCGCGCATACTTTACACACACACCCTATACTAACAATATAACACGCTCTACAAATTTCGTTAATGCACCCATTCCCGTTTTGCGCACACTTTGATCAGAACGTGTTTCCCTGGATCGACTTAAAAATTTTTCCGAAATTTTTGTCCGCGATCATTGCGCGCGCGGCATAACGGCCCGAGGGCACCGACACATCGCGAAAACTCGGCAAGACCGCAGCAGCCGCGACGGCCGGAAGAATCGTTCTGACCGGCCCTCCGCTGGTGGTGAACATTGGCGATCCATATTCCCCTTTCTCGCCATGATCCTGACCACCGCGACCGCCGCGAGGAAACAAAAAACCATGCCTGACCACCTGGAGACTCCCGCCCCGGGACTTCGCGGGCGTCGCCGCATTCGTTGCGTCACGGGCCCTTGATTGGGTAACGCGCTGAAAGCACGCAGAGCTTCTCGCTCAAGGAGTCGCTCAATCTCGTTGAACCTGAGAATCCGGTCGGTGACGCTCCCAATGGACGTGACCGGTCGAATGACCGCGCCGTCGAGCGAAAAGTGATCGGACCACACGTCGAGCCGCGGGTTGAAGAACCGAATCAACGAGCCAGTCGGGGCCCAGACGGACCCCAGATCGGTCCCTTTATTTCGGTTGCAAGCCAGGCAGGCGTATGCCAAATTCTCCGCGACCGTGAGCCCACCGTGTTTTCGCTCACGATGTGATCGATCTCACAGCCAAAGAAGGTGTCATCCTCGTGAATGAGGCAGTATTCGCAGAGCGAGAAATCAACCGATGCCGGCGGGGCATACCCAGGGTGGCTCGACCAGGCCCAAGCGGCCGGGTGCTCCACCAGTTCGTGAAATCGTTGCCGGGGAAGTGAACAAAAGGAGAGCTACATGAGCCGCGGTCCCACTGTCAACACCTCGCTGCAACATGCCGGGCGAAGATGTTGATTTCGGTCGCTCCGGCTGGTCTAAGGCATTCGGGCGGTCGGCATCGACCGGATCATCGCCGAGGCGGAAGTCGCCAAGATGAGCCTCTACAAGCATTTCCCGTCTAAGGACGACCTGATCTTGGCCGTCCTCGCCATGCATTGCCAGTTCGTCTCGCCTGCACTGACACAAGTCCAAACAGTCCCGGAGTGATGGAAATCTTCGAGGTTGGCGTCGGCGGGTTCTCGGTAATGGAGAATTGGTGGATTACACCGGGCGGCTCTTTCGCCACGGAAAGGCCGCGATCTCGGCCGAGCTGGCCGGCATCTTTGATCGGTTGGGTAGCCGCCCCGAGAACTGGCATTCCCGGTTGGAGAAACTCAGGAAAGGCCGGTTGTTCGGCCGTTTCTTCGCCGCCAGCCAAGGGAAGTTACGGAAATTGGCCGAGCGACTGAAGGTGCGACGCCTGGTCAATCTCGCTTGATGCGTGATTCCGCGAAGCGAAGTTGAACTGCGGATCAAATCGCAACAACCGTCGACTTCTCCAATTGGCTCCGGCAAGACTTCGGCGTCGTTTGCCGATCGTGCCATTGGACACGCCGAGTACGGCCGCAGGCCACTCCGGCTGAATAGCGAGGCCGGCCGGGTCCGCCTCCGAGGCAAACCACGCGACAATTCCGATCACCTCCTTCGCCTTCCACCCGGGCTGCGCGACCAATCGCCCCTCAGGCACCTCGCGAATCGCCCGACCAGAACCTCGCGCAAATCGAACCCATTCGCAGTCGCGGTGAATGGTTCGAGCCCGATACGCGATGTACGCTATCCACGCCCCCCCTTTCCTCCGTCCTTCCCTCCTTGAACCCTCAGGGCTCGTCTTTCAGCCCCCGGAATCATCCGCAAGGCCATATCGAGGGGCGGGCTTTTAGAGTTTGGGGCGGGGGGAATGGACGCCAATCTCGATGAGTCAACGAGGAAACACGGGTGCATGAGCCGATACGAATGAGCAGCGGCTGAACCATTCGGCTGCGGGTGTTGACAGCAACGAGCTTGACCTTCAGTGCAAGTCCTGTGATAATTCACACAATGGACGCCGGTCGATCGAACTCTCCGATCTCGGACTTGCTCCGGCGAACGATCGCCGAGAGCGGGATTTCGTACAATGAATTGGAAGGAAACCGGAGTGACTTCTGTGAGTATCATGCGGTTCGTCCGGGAGGACCAATCGATACGACTCGATATGGCCGACCGGCTCGCCGCTTTTTTCGGGCTCAGATTGGCCGCAGGGCGAGAGAGCGATGGACGATCAGGCTGAACTGGTCGATGAGCTGGACAGCGAGGAAGAAAGTTCGCGACGAGGACGGACTCGTCGAAGGGTTCGGCGACCTTGTTTCTATCAAAGAGCTTTCCCGTGTCGTGGGAATGGACCGATCGAATACGCTGAAATACATTAAGAGAATAGGTGTTAGCGTCTAAAAATGTCGAACCACAGACTCAGGCGGGCAGCGGGCGGCTGTTGTCACCAGAGAACAAGCTATAGCCATCATTCAAAGGAGAAAGCTCGACGGCTTTCAGGTGGGCGAAGCAAAGCCCGAGACGGTTTCGGAAGCCGGTTTCTTCTACGTGATTCAACTCGTTCCCGAATTATCGGATAAGAGAATCAAGCTCGGATTCGCAAACAGCGTTGAAGAACGGCTTCAACAACATCGAACGGCTGCACCGACGGCTATCCTCCTAAAGGCGTGGCCGTGCAAGAGGACGTGGAGGCGGCCGCCATCGACTGCCTAACCCGCGAAGGCTGTGAGTTGGTTCTGAACGAGGTCTTCGACTGCGACGACTTGAATGCGGCGATCAAAGAGGGGATGCGTTTTTCGCCCAGATGCCCGACCTTGGAAAAAAAACCGCGTATTCGCCCGCGTCGCCGCTGTTGATGAGTGACTGGTCGAGCATTACCACGGAGCAAGGCTGATCGGCAACGTCTTCAAGAAAACCGTCACTCGACCGCTACCGCCGAACGCCGAGATCATCACTCGTCAGCGAATGGCTGAAAGGACAGGCGCATAGCGAAAAAAAAGCACAAGAACACTGGCCGTATTTGTGGAGTTCGTTGTCGCCGACGCTCGATCTGGGTTCGCGACCCCATTCGGACGGAGTCGCTCGTACAGGGGTTCCAGCAGACCTGGGCCGTCGGAACGTTCGTCGGGGCTTCGTGAGCTCTGCTCGAGGAGCCGCCGCATATCGGGCCGGCGACATGGCGGTCGCCGGCGGCCGCTTGTGGCGGCTCGCCTGTCACGGGGTGCGGTCATCGAATGGGACAACCCCTCAGATTGACGGGGTGACGCACGCCAAGGCGGTCGCCGATCTCCCGCAGTTTCTCGCGGCTGGCCGCAAAGAAACGGCCCACCAGTCGATCGCCGCGAAGGTTCTTCATCTGAACCCGCCAGCTCTGAGCGCCACAGCCCAGCCGCTCGAAAATCTCGGCAAGCTCCGCCGAGATCGAAGCCTTGCCCTCGCGGAGAAGCCGCCCGGTGTAGTCAACCAGCTTGATGTAGCTTCCCAGCGAAAAACCCGAAATCATGCCTTCACGGGGCGAATCCACTTCGCGACGGTCTTCAATCGGACAAAGCCACAGCGACTCTTCCACGCCGGCCGCCGCTCGCGAACCGGCGACGCTACCGCCATCGGCGGCTGCCAATTCCGCGGTCTTCCCTTGTGCCTCGACATGGTCAACTCGCCGCTTGATCGAGGTGTAATCGCTTGTTTCCGGAGTCTCCGCGATCTTGGCGGCCACCGGATTCAGATCGATGTAAACGCCGATCGTCAACAGGGCTTCTTCATCGAGAACTGCCACGCTCTTGAACCGCCCTTCGAAAAACGAGTGGAAATGGGCGCGTAAAACTGACCCACCTGGGGGCAAAATGGGCGCGTAAAACTGACCCACCGTAGCCACCTCCGGTAAGGTGAATCTTCCTGCATGGAAGGATTCACCCACGGAGGGACAAGGACGTGCTTACGGTGGACGACTACGGTGCCATTCGGAGGGCGCGGCGTGATGGCAAATCCATCCGCCAGATCGCCAGCGATTTCCAGCATTCGCGAAACACTATCCGCAAGATCCTCAAGCAAGCCGAGCCGAATCCCATTCCTTCGACCAGGAATCGATTCGCTCCACTTCTGGGTCCGGTCCAGTCGGTCATCGACCAGATCCTGATCGACGACGAGAACGCCCCGCCCAAGCAACGGCACACCGCCGCTCAGGTCTTTCGGCGGGTTCGCGACGAGTACGGGTACGCCGGCGGGTATGTCCAGGTGCGACGCTATCTGCGGAAGCACCGACGCAGTCATGTGGAAACGTTCATACCGCTGGGACATCTGCCGGGCCAACGACTCGAAGCCGATTTCGGACATATCCACGTCGATTTCCCCGACGGTCGCAGGCTCGTGCCGTTTCTGGTCACGGCCTGGGCCTACTCGAACGCACCGTTCGTCCTGGCGCTCCCGTTCGAGCGCACCGAGGCAATCCTCGAAGGGATGGTCGCCGCCTTCGAGTTCTTCGGTGCGGTGCCCAAAGAAGTCTGGTGGGACAACCCCAGGACCGTCGCCACGATGATCCTGGTGGGGCGTGAACGCCAGTGCCAACCTCGCTACGCGGCGATGGCCAGCCACTACGTTTTCTCGCCGCTCTTCTGCATGCCGGCCCGCGGCAACGAAAAGCCCGACGCCGAAGGGACCGTGAAGGCCGTGCAGAAGCGATTCGCCACGCCAGTGCCTCGCGTCGCCAATCTGGATGAATTGAACGCGTTCTTTCGCAAGCGGTGCGAGGCCGAGCGTGATCGCGTCGTGCAGTCGCTCCTGGGTCCGTTCACGATCAAAGACCGCCTTGCCGACGATCTCGCCGCGGCGACGCCGTTACCCAAACACCGGTTTGATCCTTGCGTGATCAGGCCGGCGGTCGCGGTCGACAAGTTTCAGACCATCGCCTTCGACTGCAATCGTTACAGCGTGCCACGCCGGTTTGCCATTGAGGCGGTGACCGTCAAGGGCTACGTCGACAAGGTTGTGATCGTGGCGAACGGCCAGATCGTCGCATCGCACGAACGATCGTTCAAGAAACAGACTATGATTCTCGATCCGATCCATTACCTCGCGACGCTGGGCAAGAAGCCCGGAGCACTGGACCATTCGCCGGTCTTTCGCGACTGGAAGCTTCCCGCGTGCTTCGCCGCGTGCCGGGCCGCGTTGGAGCAACACCACGGCGCGATGTCAGGCTCTCGCCGATTCGTGCAGGTGTTGCAACTCCTGGGCGAGCACCCGATGTCCCGCGTCACTCAGGCGATCGAAGCCTGTCAGCGCGATCAACTCCACAGCGCCGAGCTCGTGGTTCAGCGGACCCGATCGCTGGCCGCGATCGACGCCACAAAACGCGACGGTGCGGCAACGCCTTCCGAAGTGCCCACCGCGCCTCGAGTAGACGTCCCGCTCCCAGATCTCAGTCGCTTCAATCAGCTCTTGAGCAGTCCCCCAGTCGACGGCCCCGTCAGTGTCATTTTCGCCTGATCCGATCCTCTCAACTGCGTTTTGGAAAGGAATGTGCCGATGGCCGACGTCACGACCGAATTACTCAAGACCCACTTGCGGCAGTTACGTCTGCCGACGATGGGCCGCGAGTTCGAGAAGCTGGCGCGGGACGCCGCTTCGACCAATCAGACCTTCGCCCAGTTCCTGCTCCGGCTCACCGAACTGGAGCTTGCCACCCGTGCGACCAACGCGGTCGCAACGAGAATCAAGGACGCCGGTTTTCCGGTCGAAAAAGACTTCGACACCTACGATTTCAGTGCAATGCCGCAGCTCTCCAAGCCGAAGATTCTTGAGCTGACGCGTTGCGAGTGGATCACCCAGAAATCGAATTGCTGCTTCGTGGGGAGTCACGGAACAGGAAAGACTCATATTTCGATTGGACTCGGCCTCGCCGCCTGTCGGGCGGGCCTTCGGGTGCGATTCTTCACGGCGGCCGAGCTGGTCAGCAGACTGGAAAAGGAGCAAAAGCAGTACACGCTCGACCGTTTCCTGAACCAACTCGATCGGGCGAATCTGCTGATCTGCGACGAGCTGGGTTACGTCACGATGAGCCGCGGCGGAGTCGAGCTTCTGTTTCGCGTCTTCGCCGATCGCTACGAGCGTGGAAGCATCCTGGTGACGAGCAACTTGCCCTTCAGCGAGTGGAACCAGATCTTCCAGGGCGAGCGAATGACCGCGGCCCTCCTCGACCGCCTGACCCACCACTCGCAGATTTTCGAGATGAATGGCGAGAGCTATCGCTTCCGCGAGTCGATGAAAACGAAGAGAGGCCGGAAAGCCGAATAAGACCTGATTGCCGCTCTTGCCCAGAGTGGCTATTTTGAAGACCCAGGTGGGTCAATTTTACGCGACTCAGGGTGGGTCAGTTTTACGTGACCATTTCCAGGCCCTGGTTTATCTCCGGGCTTTTTTGTTTCTATCACATGAATAATAGCTGTTGACTCGATTTATATGACGTGTTATGCATCACGTATGAAGGACGCTATATGTAAGCTCACGGGTTGCCATAAAAGATTTAAGCCAGTCAAATTCTGGCAGGTCTATTGCTCCCCAGCGTGCAGACAGAAAGCTTATAGGCTCAGGAAGCTGAAGAAGCCGAAAGAGCGACGAAACTGAATATGGGTAAACAAGGAGGGATTATGAAGTTTAGAATAACAATGAAAGACCCCGACGGATACGCGGATTCAATCGATGAAGCGGCAAAGACAGCCGTCGAGCAAGCTACGGGCATTGACGAAGATGAGAAGGAGCAGATTCTTGAAACGAAGAGAACGAAGCTCTCCGAGGTAGCAAGGCGTTGGTTCGAATACAGCGAATATTTAACAGTCGAGATAGACACGGAAGCAGACACGATAGCCGTTATTCCATGCGACGGGCATGACTGAATTTAAGTGTACGGGCGGTTTAGCAGGTGCTGTATCTCGGGGGACGCCCCGAACAATACGGAAGCGGTTCGACTCCGCCACCGTCTACCAGAATTCCCGCAAGGGAATCGACCCCTATCCGTCCGGGTCGTTAGACAATAGCGGAGTGCGAAGCCGAAAGGTTAGCTATGGCGGTGAAGCCGCTAGTCGCCGGACTTAAAACGATAGCTGTAGGTCAGCAGATGGTGTTGTGGAGCTATAGCTGGGGCGAAAGTCGCTCAGTGGAAATGCGAAGCCTCGTGGATCGGCGAAAGCCCATTCAGATGCCCGTCGCCCCGGTGCGGCGAACCGAAGAGCCAGTGCACGGCTTGGAGGACACCGGCTGAATGCCCGCGCATGGGTGAACGAGTCCGAAGTGCCTACACGGGCGCTGCCAACCCTAGGGAAAGCATGGCACAGGGGGCGGCCGTCGGGAGAGGCCGGCAGGCGGATGTGGCGACCTGAATCCCATGGTACGTCCTGGACACTCAGCTAGCAACAGCCCGCGTTCCTATGTCGCATCACACGAATGATCGAGAACATTCCGGCGATCGCTAACAGAGTCAGCGAGTTCGGCTCCGGAACACTGGTCAGATTCGGAGAAACAATTCCCGAGGCAAAGGTGACGCTTACGCCCAGCGACTCCGGAGTGACATTCCCCATGTCCGGAAGCGTGATCGACTGAAATTGCAAGGGTCCGAGGCAGAACCTGAGCGATCGACTTGCGAACTGTCACTCACAGTGTAGTAAAAAGAATTACTTCCTCCTATCGGTATGTCCAGGTGCCAGTAACCGAGGGAATTGCCATCCCCAAGCGACTCGAACGAATCCCAACCATGGGTAGTGCCGTCACCATAAAGTATAACCGTCGATGTGTACGATGTCCCATTGGTCGGATAATCAGACCCGACCGCAGTATCGATCGCTTCCGCGCCTTACCGCCTGTCGCGCTCAAGCTCGAAACGAAGTTAAGTTGAAGTGTTGACCCGACAATGTTCGGGTTTATGTTACCAATGGTCAAGATGTCCTGCCAACTCGCAACGGCGTTAACACTACTGGAAGGTAACGAGGAACTACTTGGGCTGCGCCTGAGAGTGCAATTCCCATGATACACCCCCGCCGCCAGCTGGCACCAGCGACACATTGGCTACAGCCGACCCCGATGCCCGAAACAATCTGGTTCATTCGGGTCGACCGCCAGAGCGAAGTCGCAGCCGACGCAGTCGTCCCGATGTGTCGGGTCCGTCCGACGAAACCACCTGTCCGTAACCGCCGAGCAAGCTAATCGACTTATCCGCCAAGCCGGAACAAATCCGGCTCGACGTGCCGAACTGAGCAGAACTGCGGCGCACATCACGAATCCGGTAGCAATCCGTTTCATTGTAGTGTCATCTCCCAACCAGCTCTGTCCCCGACCGGAGCCAACCGTCCCAATCATTGTTCTTGGCTTGTTCGTCTTTTAAGAAACGTTCAGGCCAACCGAGCATGAAGTTTACTGACCGTGCACGAATGCGGTCAAGGCGGTCATGCGTCTAAACTGAAAAATCATTGCTCGCAAATTCCCTCGCGGCCGGTCAGTGTCGCACGCGGCCCGACCTTTCGTTTATCATACGGAAGTGACACAACAGACTATCAACCTTGACGATAGCACCGGCGGGGTGCAATTATGGACACCGACCTCTCTCGCTTCTGCTGTCTGAATTCCCAGTGCCCGAACACGGAGACGCGGAGCCGGAAATCTCTCGGTGACCAGTCGCTATGGCCCAAGAAGGCCCGACGCATGCTCAGTCGCCGAGGCCTGCGGTCATCGTCATCATCCACCTTGAGCAATGCGGAATTGTTCGGTTCCTCCGGGGGATGCTATCCAGTGGGGAAGTGGCGCGGAAAAGGGGACATCTACTATATCTCGACGCAATTTGTGAAATCTGGGGGTTTTATCCTTCGGAAAAGGGGACATTACTATATCTCGACGCAATTTGCGAAATCTGGGGGTTTTATCCTTCGGCATAGCTAGACGGGTCGCGGCCGTCCCCGAGGACGAAGGCTGTATCCCAAACCCAAAACCTTGGCCGTCTCCAACGTCCATCCTGAGAAAGGGGTCAGGAACCGTTATTGACATTCGGGGAGAAAGAGAAAAGGGTCAGGAACCGTTATTGACATTCGGAGCATGGAGAAAGGGGTCAGGAACCGTTATTGACATTCGGAGCATGATCCGTTATCCTCTTTACATGCCAAGACCACGACGAGCGGCGGAGGGCGGCCTTGTTTACCACGCCCTCAACCGCGCCAATGCACGCCTGGCTATCTTTGAGACTGACGAGGACCATGCCGCGTTCGAGCGCGTCCTCGCCCAAGCTGTGGTGCGACACGAAATGCGGCTGCTGGCCTACTGCCTAATGCCGAACCATTTTCACCTCCTGCTTTGGCCGCGTGAGGATGGTGACCTATCCCAGTTCATGCGGTGGCTCACCGTGACGCACACCCAGCGCCGGCACGCCCACCACCGCACCGCCGGCACCGGCCACCTCTACCAGGGCCGGTTCAAGTCATTCCCGGTGGAATCGGACGACAATTTCCTGACGGTGTGCCGCTATGTCGAGCGCAATGCGCTGCGGGCCAACTTAGTTGAGCGAGCCGAGGATCGGCGATGGGGCAGCCTCTCGGCGCGACGGGCGAAGGCGGATAAAGAGCGACCACAGTTGGCTCCGTGGCCCATCGCGCGGCCTCGCGACTGGACCGCTCGCGTGAATCGGCCGTTCGGACCGAAGGAGGAGGCGGCGGTATGCCGAAGCATTCAGCGGGGCCAGCCGTTCGGTTCGCCCTCGTGGCAGGCGTCGGTAGCCGCCCGGCTCGGGCTGGAGTCGCTGTTCCGTCCTCGGGGCGTCCACGAAAGGAGCCCTTAAATGATTCCTGACCCCTTTTCCCCTTAAATGATTCCTGACCCCTTTTCTCTTTTCCCCTTTCCCCTGACCCCTTTTCCCTTTTCTGATGGACGGAGTGTCCAAAAGCCGTACGGCCGCGCGACGACGTTTGGAAAGCGGCTTTACCCGCACCCGGCCTGTCGAATGAATTTGGCTCGCCTTACGCCGACGTATGAGGCACAGGCCATCACGAACCATAGGACGCACGATCAGGCTCGGGCGTCGCGAGCGGTTCGGGAGGCGTGGCGCCGGGCGTGAGCAACAGGGTCTCGTCGACCGCGCCGCTTGGTGTTATAGCGGTCGCTTTGACCAAGACCTGGCCGAGGTTGTCAATCGCGATCGGAACCAGGTGGACGAAGTTCCCGGCCGTGATCACCGGCAGCGTGTCAAGGTCCGTGATCGTGCCAGTGCTGCGACTGTAGACGAGGGCGTCGTTGTACGGCGAGACCGAATAATTCTCCCCTAGTGCCTCTTCAAGCCTTAATTTTGGGGTAGAGCCCTTTCAGTTTCACGCGGGCATTTTCGATCCGGAACTGCCAGTCTACTCCGCGTTGTTTGGCATTCGTCTTGTCGGACCAGGCTGCGATTTCGGTTTGCAGTTCGTCAATTCACCGATGCGACGGTCGCTCAGACACTGACTCGTCAGGCAACTCAGCTCGCATTCGGCGACATTCAGCCAACTTCCGTGTTTCGGGGTGTAGCAGAAGTTGATCCGTTTGATGTACCCGCGCAGGTTCGGTTCGAAGCTCATAGAACGCTCCTTTAGTGTGCGTGTTGAGATTGTCGCAAACGAGGGTAACTTCCTCGCGATCCGCATAACGCGTATCCAGCATTTGAGCCACCTCGATCGCCCAGTCTGCCTTGGTTCGCCGTATGCGGGCGGTCGCTTGCCGAAAGCCCGACAGCGGTTCGGCAAACATGAAAATGCTGGCCGTGCCATTGCGTTCGTATTCGTAATCGACACGCTTGCCATGCTGCTTCGTCGCGGCGATCGGCACCCGAGTCTCCTTAAGCAACTGGACGGGTTGTTCGTCCATGCACAACACGGGATGCTTCGGATCGTACGCTTCCGCGTAGGTCTCGAGCACTTCTTCCATGCAGGCCACGAACTCGGCGTCTTGCTCCGGCGGAATCACCCAGTATTCGATCTTGCGTTTTGTCATGCCGTTTTTTTTAGCACCTTGCGGACCGTCTCGTGGCTGATCGAATCGACGATTTCCAGGGCCACCATCTCATCAGCGAGCAGCCGCAACGTCCAGTGTCCGTAGCCTGCTGGCGGCTTCCCCAGCCGCATGGCGATCAACTTCGCTTCGGCTTCGCCGTCGAGTTTGCAGGGCATGGGGCGCCTCTGGGGCGGCTTGCCGTCCAAAGCCAGTTCCAAGCCTTCCAGCACCAGACGTTTTTGAAGATTCTCGATTGTTTGCACGCGGCAGTTGAAAGCCTCCGCGATCTTTACGTCCGACCATCCAGGCCCATCGGCATCCGCCTTGACCAAAACCTGAGCACGGCGAAACTTCTGTGATGATCCCTTGAGATTCTGACGATCTCCTGACAGACAACACGCTCTTCTTCCGAAAGGCGTACAATGAACTTCTTGATCTCAGATGGGAAACCTCCTTGTGATCAGAAGTTTCCCACCATGCCTCAAGAGCGGCAACCCCAATTCCTAGCCTTGACGGGGC
>CAWHKI010000323.1:0-43115 GCA_963829765.1 uncultured Isosphaeraceae bacterium
ATAGTGTCACCTGGCCCGGGAAGGGCCGACTAGGCCCGCCTCACCACAGCCGCATCACGCCATACATATCAAAGGCATTGTCAACACCCACTATGGGAAACGCCTCGACCATGGATTGGGCGACGAGCAGGCGGTCAAAGGGATCGCGGTGGTGTTGCGGGAGGGTCTCGACAAAAGTTGCATGCCGCAGTTCGATTCCGAGTAAATCGAAGTGGTTGGCGGCAATTTCCCGAGGTAGGAACGTCGTGGCCGGTTCGCCGAGGTCCAACTTTTTCAGCCCAACCTTAATGGCGATCTCCCAGCAGGTGGCGGTGCTGACAAACTTGCGATTGGCTGCGTCTTCGATCAAACCCTTGGCTGTGTCGCTGAGCATCGGGTCATTCGCAAGGAACCAGAGGAAAGCATGCGTGTCCAGCAGAAGGTTCACTCCGTGTACTCCTTGAAGTCTTCCAGCGGCTCGTCGAAGTCCGGGGCCAGATGAATCCTACCGGCGGCGCTACCCGCTTTGCACGGCCAGGAGAACCGTTCGGCTTTCTTGACCTGGGCCAAGGGTCGCCCTCGGTCCATGATGAGGAATTCCTCGCCCGGCGCCAGATGCTCGATCAGTTCGTCCAGGCGTGCCTTGGCCTCTTCCAAACTGACGGTCGACATAGTGGTAACGCTCCTTTCCTCTCATAGCCACTGCCGCTCGCGCGTTTGCCCGATCGCATCACGTCATTATACCGGCACGGACGTCGCGAGTCGCCGGACGGAAACGAGGGACGGAAACGAGGTCGCAGGTAGTATTGACGTCGATTGAACTAAACCGCGTCGCAGTGGGCGTAATTCCCGTTGAGCTGATCGCTACGGCTCCCCTTTGACAGACAGAATCGAATAATTCGTTTGTTGCGTTTACTGCGATTTCGTGGTAGCATCTTCTCGAGATGAAAGGGGACGCCATGCCTGCCCAGACCCATGAAACCACCACACCGACCGAAGCCGATACTGTGCTGGCCAGGGAATCCCTGCAACGGTTATCCCATATTCTCGGTGCGGATAAATCCGACCTCAGAATCCACATTCAAGGCGACGAGCAGCCCGGCGAGGATATCACCTTGCCTATGCCTGCCTTTCGCCTTCTGAAGGAGATCCTGGTGGAGATGGCCAAGGGCCACGGCGTGACTCTCCTCCCCGTCCGGGCCGAGTTGACATCCCAACAGGCCGCGGACTTGCTCAACGTCTCCCGGCCGTTCCTGATCGGTCTGCTGGAGGATGGAAAGATCCCGTTCCGCCTCGTCGGGCAGCACCGCCGCGTGCGGCTGGACGATCTCATGGCTTACAAACGCAAGGATGACGAGGCACGTCTCGGGATCGCCGACGAATTGACGGCGGACGCCCAGGAACTGGGCATGGGTTATTGATGGACACGCCTTCGACGGCGATCATCGATGCCTGCTTGCCAGGCGAAAAAGCCGGTTGTCAATGGGGTCAATGGGGGCTGGCGTGGGCTGGAAGCGAGCCGGGGCCGTCCCACCCCTCCTGAATGGCCACGCCGCTTGTGCCGAGTCGCATCATCTGCCCGGCCAGCGCCAGGACGCGGGGCGCGGCGGACGAGGGAGGCGTGCCCCGAGCGTGGATGTTCGAGATGAGGTTGCGATCGGCGTCGGTGTGCCCCGTCCGCGGACGGTATGCCAGGTAGGCCGACAGGCTCTCGGCGGTCGCCAGCCCGGGCCGCTCACCGATCAAGAGCACGATCACGGCGGCGCCCAAGGCTTCTCCTAAGTCGTTCATCACTCCCACGCGACAGTGCCGAATCAGGAACGGCTGGCCAAACCGCCAACCGAGCGCCCGCGAGCCTTGGGCCAGCAGCGGGAGCAATTGCGGGACCTGGATCGTCACCGCGGTCGCCGACAGGCCATCGCCAATCGCGACCTGGAGGTCGGCACCGGGTTGGCAACGTCGGCGGAGTTCCGCGACGACCTCGTCGCTGAGCCTTCGGCCGAGGTCGGGCCGGCGGAGGTATTCGTCGCGGTCTCGGGCCATGGTGGCCACCTCGAAGAGCCCCCACCGTTCGAGGAATGCGGCTTCCAGGTCGCGGACGGGGTCGAGCTCGGCGCGGACGGCATCAACCGCCACGGCGTGGTCGGCGCGGAGCTCCAGTTGCGTCGATGTCCGGTACGACGAGCCGGCCCTTCCGACCAGCACTCGCGCCGGAGTCGAAGCGCGAGCGCCTCGATCATGGTCGAAACGTCGTCGGGTTGGGGGCGGTGACCGGGAACCAGGTCGTTCATGCAGGGCCTCCGGCGGGGTGGTCAGGGCGGGAGCGACTTGACCGCCCGCGCGAGCTGGCGGTGCATGCCGCCGGGTGGGCCAAGCGATCCGCCCGGCGTGAGGATGCCCCACTCCTCCAGCCAACGGCGAAACTCGGGGGCTGGCCTTAACCCGAACAAAGCCCGTATCCCGGCCGCGTCGTGGTAACTCACCGATTGGTGGTTGAGCATCACGTCGCCGGCACAGGGAATCCCAATGACGTAGTTACAACCCGCCCCTGCCAACAGCATCAGCAGGTTGTCGGCCGAGTTCTGGTCGGCGTCAGCGTGGTTAGTGTAGCACACGTCAACCCCCATCGGTAGACCGAGGAGTTTGCCCAGGAAATGGTCTTCCAGACCCGCTCGGATGATCTGCCGCTCGTCGGCGAGATACTCCGGACCGATGAAGCCGACGACGCTATTGACCAGGAACGGGTCGAAGGCCCTGGCGACCCCGTAAGCTCGGGCCTCCAGCGTCATCATGTCGACACCGTGGTGAGCCTCGGCCGACAACGCGCTGCCCTGACCTGTCTCGAAGTACATGGCCTGCGTGCCGACCCAGGCGACGTCGCGGCTCGAGTGGTGCTCGACCACGCGCTCCCGCCCCTCACGCAGCAGAGCGAGGTTGATGCCGAAGGCTCTTTGCGCCCGCTCCGTCCCGGCGACGGACTGGAATAGCAAGTCGATCGGGGCGCCGCGCTCCAGGGCACGCAGTTGAGTCGTGATGTGCGCCAGGCAGCAGGCCTGGGTGGGAATGGCTTGACTCTCGATCAGGCGGTCGAGGGCACGGAGGATTCGTTCGGTGATCTCGACCGACTCGCCCACGGGGTTCACCCCAATCATCGCGTCGCCGCACCCGTAGAGCAAACCGTCAACGGCCCCGACGAGAATCGCCTGCACATCGTCTGCCGGGTGATTCGGCTGAACACGGACCCCGAGCACTCTCGCTCGCCCATCGTGTTGCGGCAGCGGGTGACGGTGCGCACTTTGGCCGCGACGACCACAAGGTCTTTGTTGCTCATCAGCTTGGCGGCGGCCGCGGCAACCTCGGGCGTCAGGGCCCGATGCAGCCGCTGCAGCTCGGCCTCACCCATCGCGTCGTCGAGCAAGTATTCGCGGAACGCACCGACGGTCATCCCGCGTAGCGCGGCAAAGCCGTCGTCGTCAAGCTCGTCGAGGATGAGACGGCTGATCTCGTCGCCGTCTGGGTCGACGAGCGGATGGTCGACGATCTCGCCGAGCGTCAGCTCAGCCAGTGCGATCTTGGCGGCGACCCGCTCGCGCTCCGACCGTGCACCAATTCCCGCGAGCCGGTCGCCCGACTTTTCCTCGCCAGCCTTGGCAAATACGTCGCACATGTCGGCGAACTGGAACCGCTCGTGCCCGACAGTGGCCGTGAGATTCATCGCCATCCTCCGATCAGGGTCGATCGCGGTCTGTTTTACTGATTGCCTCCGTGCCAATCGCATTCTGTACGATCGACCATCATGGAAGCAACAACGATTCTGCTGTTCAGCGACGGCGAGCGATGCGCGCATTCTCTTTCTCGCCCATGAGCGCTGCGTCGTTCCCCGCCGCGTGCTAAGCTCGGTCGTATCGACGTCAAACCACCCGCTGACACCCTGGAGAGTTGGACCGTGATGAATTCCCCCACGTTACACAGCCGTTACCGCGCTGCCGCTATCATTGCCGGGCTCGCTTGGATGTACTTCCTCAATCCGTCGGTCCGCTCACAGGACCAGGTGGTGAAGGAACGGCCGAAAGCCCAGGCGAAGAAAGCGCGGACGAAAGCCCAGCCGAAAGCCAAGGCCGCCCGACGCTACAGCGTGCCGCCGACGTTCTCCAACGTTCATTACGGCCAGAACGAGCGTCAGGTGCTCGACTTCTTTAAGGCCGACAGCACGGAGCCCGCCCCGCTCGTCGTCCACATCCATGGCGGGGGCTGGGTTAACGGCGACAAGGTTGGCGTGCCAGATCTCAAGAGATTGCTCGATCACGGAATCTCGGTCGCGTCGATCAACTATCGGTTTACCACGCACGCACAGGCAGCCGGGATCAAGCCGCCCGTAAAGTGGCCACTGGAAGACGCTGCCAGGGCCGTGCAGTTCCTGCGGTCGAAGGCCGGCGAGTGGAACATCGACAAGAGCCGAATCGCCGCCACCGGCGGATCAGCCGGCGCCTGCTCGTCGCTCTGGCTCGCGTTCCATGATGACATGGCCAAGCCCGATAGCCCCGACCCCGTCGCCCGCGAGTCGACCCGTCTGACCGCCGCGGCCGTCAACGGCGCTCAGACTTCGCTCGACCCGTTGCAACTCCGCGAATGGATACCGAACATGCAATATGGCGGCCATGCCTTCGGATTTACCGGGACCGATGGCCGCGACTCACAGTTCCAGCAGTTTTACGACCACCGCGGCGACGTGCTCGATTGGATCAAGGAGTATTCGCCGTTGGCCCAGGTCGGCCCCGGTGATCCACCGGTCTTCCTCAACTATCCGGGCCAGGACAAGCCTCCGGTCAAAGGCGAAGCCCAGAAGGACCCGACGCACACCGCCGTTCTCGGCTTGCTTCTTGAAGAAAAGCTCAAGGCCGCGGGCGACGAGGTCCATCTCGCCTACCCCGGCCATCAAGACCCCGAGTACTCCGGCACCGCCGAGTTCATGATTGCCAAGCTCAAGGCTTCCAAGCGGTGACGCTCTCCACCGTTCAATTCAGCCTTGCCCCCCTTCTGCCGCGCAGACGTCGGTGCACGGCGAATCGGATGCCGACGCATCCGCCAGCCGAAAGCCTTCGCGGGCCGTCGCCGCGGTGACTCCGGCGTTGACTGAGGAAACGACGCGCACGAGCGCATTGAGCACGTTGTCGCCAATGTCGGCCTCGCGCGCCTTCTCGATGCGGTTCCGCGTGCAAACCTGGCAACCCCGAGTCAAGGTCACCGCCAGGCCGACGAGATGCTTCTCCCGATCGGTCAGCAACGTTGTGTCGTGGGACTGGCGCAGAATAGCGGACAATCTCGGTATCGTCGTAGGGCATGGGAAAGCTCCTCGTAATCCAGGGGGGCGATCTGTCGATCTTAATGTAACTCTATCAGAGGCTAAAGGGATTCGAGCAACGCAACTTTGTGAGTGAATCGACCATTTGGTACACTCACGGCCCGGTTGTTTGTTCGGCGTTCCGAACAAACCGTCATAGTGCAACCGTATACTACCAAGGGGGTTGTGCGCCGCCGGTTCAGCTTCGGCATGTCGCCTCGGTGGTCCATGACCGCCAATCCCGTTGCGACGATGCGCACGCTTCATTCATTCCTCGCGCCTTCGATGAACTGGGAGGCTTTTCTTTGTTTGCTGGACCGATCATCGCCCGAGAAGTTTTGACGGCCCCTCGGCCCATGCGCTACTACCTTTGGCGAGCTTCGTTTGTCTGCTTTCTCTTCATCCTACTGTGGACGGCCTGGCAATCATTCATGGGCTGGGAAGACGTTCGCGAACTTGGGGTAATGGCACGGTTTGGGGCCATCCTCTATTGGCTGTTCGCGATGCTTCAGTTGACGCTGATGCTGTTTTTCGCCCCCTTGTTCACGGCGGCCGCCGTCTCCTATGAGAAAGACCGCCGCACTTTCACTCTCTTGCTGATGACCGATTTGAGCGACCTCGAGATCGTCTTGGGCAAGCTGGTTGCCGGATTGCTCAATATTTTCACGGTTCTCGGGGCGAGCGTGGGATTCTTGTCTATTTGTGCGTGTTTTGGCGGGATCTCGTTCGGGCAGGTGGCGAATTTATTCGCTGTTACCGCGGCGTCCGGGGTGGCGGGTGGAGCGCTCGGATTATTGGTAGCGCTATGGCGCGATCGCACCTTTCAGTCCATCGCATTAACGATTCTGATGGTTGTCTTTTCGGTGGCCGGCGTTGAGGCATTCGCGATTGCCTTTCCGACGCTCGAGTTTTTGGGTGTGCCGCTTGTTGAAGTGCTCAATCCGTACCGTGCGATCGTGGCCGTTCTTTATCCTCAGGCAGATCAGGTTACGGGAGTGGTGCGGGCATCGAGCGTGGTTTATATCGCGGCGCACTTGACCTTTGCGGCGGCCCTCGTCGCTTTTGGCACATTCATGCTGCGAAGATGGAACCCCGGAACTAACGAACCGCGCAAGCTTCGTGAGCACCGCGAGGCTGAGGTCGTCGAGTCGCTCGTGGAGGTCAACGAGGAAGCGGCCGAAGAGCCGCTGGGAGTGAGCTCGGCGTCAAGAGCGCTAGCGGGCCATGAGGCCGCGGTTGCGGTTTCCGATCGACCCAAGGCGACGCTGATTGCGTCGGTGTCGACCGGCGAAGCCAACGGCGCCGGTGCCGCGGGCCCGACGACCCGGCTGCACGTGCCGCGGCGGACGCATCGCCGGATCGCGGCGGCAGCACAGCCTTATCGCCACCCTTGGTCGAACCCGATCCTCTGGCGCGAGCTCATGACGCGAGCCTATGGGGCCAAGCCGATCATCATCAAGGTCTGCTACGCCTTGCTGTTCGCCCTTGGCATGGGGCTTTTCTTTAATTTGGGTCAAGAGCTCGAAAACCCGCTCCGTTCGACGCTGGGCTTGATTCCGATCGGCCTGACGATCCTCAGCCTTGTTTTGATTAACGCACAGGGCGTGACCGCTCTCACCAGCGAACGCGACACGGGCGCACTCGACCTCTTGCTTGTGTCTGAGCTCACACCCAACGAATTCATCTACGGCAAACTTTATGGCGTTCTCTACAACTCGAAGGAAATGATCGCCCTGCCAGTCTTCACGGCGATTGCCATGTTTGTGCTGGGGATTTTCTCGGGCGAGAATCTGGTGCTTTTCTTGATCGATTTCCTGCTGTTGTGTCATTTCTCGGCGATGCTCGGCCTGCATTCCGCGATTACTTACACGAGTAGCCGGACCGCGGTCGCGAGTAGTCTGGCGACCATTTTCTTCCTGATGGTGGGCATCTTGCTCTGTGCCTTTTTGATTGTTCTCAATAATCAAGAGTTCGGCCGGCAACTGTTGAGCTTCATGATTTTCATCGGCGCGGGCAGTGTCGCGCTCTTCGGCTCGATGGGGGCGAAGAACCCGTCCAATGCCATCGCACTTGTCGCGATTTTGACGCCGTTTTGGACGTTTTACTGTATCATTAGCCTGGTGAACGGCGACATCATGGCGGCGTTCTTAGTCAGCGCGGGCGTCTACGGCTTCGCCATCCTGGCGATGCTGATTCCGGCCGTCGGCGATTTCGACATTGCCCTGGGCCGCACGGGCGCGATCCAGGGATGATGACCTCCTCCCCACCTGACGTTGAAACAATGGCGGCGAGCCTGCTAACTTGGTCTGTGTGAACCGCCAACTTTGACGCCCGACCGCGTCCCCCCCGCCGCCGTATGCCTGAGATTTGAGGCTTGATCATGGGTGCAGGCACCTGGACTCGAAGAGACTTTCTCTCGCGTGCGGCAACGCCATGAAATTGCTGGGATTGAAGCTATGAATATGCCAGTCTGCGTCAGCCGGATGAAAAGTTGCGCATGGTTTGTATGCGTCACCGTACTGGCGGGAATGTCAGCGGCCGCGGAGGAAACCGTGCCCGACTGGTTCAAGGTAACCGATCGTGCCGGGTGGCAGGCCCGCGATTCGCAGGGCGAGGTCGTCTACAAAGATCGTCTTTGGATTTTCGGCGGTTGGTTCGACTCGTTTTCGGCCCCCCCGCGCAATGTCTGGAGTTCCGGGGACGGCAAGAGCTGGAACCGCGTTGTCGAGCATGCCGGGTGGAAGCATGGCGACCTGGGAATGACCCTTGTCTTCGACGACAAGATGTGGTTCATGGGGGGCTGGTACAACGGTCGCTTGCCGGGTCGCTCGGCCAGCAATGAGGTCTGGCGGTCGACCGATGGCGCGACCTGGCAGCAGGCCGCGGGGACGGCCGCCTGGTCGCCGCGGCTCGCCGCCGCCGCGGTCGTTTTCAAAGGGAGAATGTGGGTCCTTGGTGGAACCGAGGACTATTATTTCGGTGACGATCGCAGTCTCAAAAATGATGTTTGGTCCTCCGCTGATGGCACGACGTGGACCCTGGCGACGGACCATGCGGGCTGGTCACCCCGGGCCTACCACCAGGCGGGCGTTCTCAACGGTAAGATCTATGTGGTGGGCGGTGGCAACTACGTGCCAAACTACCGGGCGTTCAACGACATCTGGTCCTCGGATGACGGCGTCCACTGGACCAGGGAAATCGCGTCCGCTCCCTGGCATCCGCGGCTTTGGTTCTCTTCGGTCGTTTATCGTGACCGTATCTGGGTACTCGGCGGCTGGTCAAATAGCCCGTCGAAGAACTGGAACGACGTCTGGTACTCAAAGGACGGTCGCGACTGGAAGCCATTGAGGTCCGCTTTGGTCTGGAAAGAGCGCCACGAGCACTCGGCCTTCGTCTTCCAGGATAAGATCTGGGTCGCGGGAGGACATGCCAAACCCCTCAGCAGCGAAGTATGGTCGCTTGACGTGCCCGACGCATGGTTTCAAGGTAAGTGATACGACGGTCGGCCTCACGAACGTTTTATGCCAAAAGCAAGGTGAAAGTACGATGATTGGACCGTGGCGGATATTTGGTCGAATCCCGTTATTGGTCTGTGCGATTAGCGGACTGCTGCTTGGTTTTGGTTGGCATCCTCTGAAGGCACAGGAGGACAACTTGGCCAGGGAATTGCCTCGGATCAAGCCGCTCGAACCCCCAGCGGCGTTGGCGTCATTTCGGATTCACGCGGGATTTCGGCTTGAGCCGGTCGCCGTCGAACCTCTGGTAACGGGCCCGGTCAGCGTCTGTTACGACGCTGACGGGCGGATCTACGTGGTCGAGATGCGTGGCTATCCGTACCCCGAGAAAGCGCCCTCGGGCAACGTCGCCCGTCTCGAGGACCGCGATGGCGACGGCCGATTCGAGTCGCGGACCGTTTTTCTGAGCGGCCTTGCGTGGCCGACCGGAATCATTCCCTACGACGGCGGTGTGTTCATCACCGTCGCCCCGGAAATCATTTACGCCAAAGACACCAACGGCGACGGCGTGGCCGACGTCAAGAAGGTCATGTTCACCGGGTTCGGCACCGACAATGTTCAGGGGCTCTTAAACGGCTTGCTGTGGGGGCCTGACGGATGGATTTATGGGGTGACCAGTGTCAATGGCGGCACGATCCGCAATGCATCGCGGCCGGGCGCCTCGCCGGTTTCGGTACGAGGCCGTGACTTTCGCTTCAAGCCCGACGGATCGGCGTTCGAGGCCATTTCCGGCGGTGGTCAATTCGGCCACTCGTTTGACGATTGGGGGCATCGCTTTACTTGCAACAACAGCAACCACGTGCGCCAGATTGTTCTGCCTTCTTATTATCTGGAGCGAAACCGAGCTTTGATTCCACCGCCGGCCGTTCTCGATATCGCCGTCGAGGGGCCGGCGTCGCCGGTGTTTCGAATCAGTCCCCCAGAGCCATGGCGAGTCGTTCGCACGCGACAACGCGTCGCCGATCCCGTTCTGTCGCGCCGGCTTCCTCCCACCGAATTGTTCGCCCACGGTTTCTTTACCTCCGCGACGGGCATCACGATTTATCGTGGCTCGTCCTATCCGCCCGAATATCGCGGCAACGCATTCATCGGTGACGTCGGCGGCAATCTCATCCACCGCAAGGTGCTCTCCGCCGACGGCGCGACCTTTCTCGCCAGACGGGCGGACGCGAACGTCGAGTTTATCGCCTCGACCGACAACTGGTTTCGGCCGGTCAACTTCGCCAATACGCCCGATGGGACATTGCTCATCATCGATATGTACCGCGAGGCGATCGAGCATCCTAAGTCGATCCCCGAACCGATCAAGATGCATCTCGACCTGACCAGCGGCCGAGATCGAGGCCGGCTCTACAATTTGGTTTACACGGGCGCACTGCGCCGGGCCAGGCCCAGGCTGAGCCAGGCGTCGACTGCGGTGCTTGTCTCGCTGTTGGGCCATCCCGACGCCTGGTGGCGCGAGACGGCCCAGCGGCTCCTCTTCGAGCGTCAAGACTGCTCCGCCATCGAACCGCTTCGCGTGATGGTGAAGGAGCGTCCCACGCGCCTTCGGGCGTCTTCATGCCCTCTGGACCCTCGATTTGTTGGCCGCGCTCGATTCGGCGGCGATTTCATTGGGCCTGGAGGATGCCGAGCCCAGGGTTCGGGAACAAGCCATTCGCCTGGCCGAGGGCCGCCTCGGCCGGGAGCCCGCTCTGCTGACAAAGCTGCTCGCCATGGCGAACGACCCCGACCCGATGGTTCGATTTCAGCTCGCGTTTTCCCTGGGAGAGGCCGCCGGCCTTGACGGCGTGATCCCGGCACTGGCCTCGATTGCCATTAAGGACGCGAACAGCAAATGGACGTGCGCGGCCGTGGCGAGCTCGATCTCCGGGCGTTCCTTAATGCTTCTGGGTGCCTTGTCGCAACAGCGAGGCTTCTTGACGAGCCCTGACGGCCAGCGGTGGATTGATGAGCTGGCGTACCTCGCGGGATCGGAGCGAGAGCCAGGGCCCGCTCGAGAGTTTCTCAACCGTCTGAACACGAGCAAACTTGGCTCTCGCCCCATGATGAGCGCGGTTCTGGCACTGGCTCGCGGACGGCAGCGAGCGGGAGGTTCCGTCCATGAGCTTCTCGAGGGGAAGACGTCGGATCTGATGGCGTCGCTCTTGGCCGAGTCGGCGCGAATCGCCGAGTCGCACGATCGCGAGCAAGAGCGCGTCACGGCGATCCGGCTGCTCGGCTTGGCGGATGCGAAGACCGCACGGCGAGTGTTTCCCACTTTGCTCGACGCACGGCAACCGATTGCCGTTCAACTCGCGGTTTTGCAGGGTCTAGCGAGTGTTTTTGATCACAATCTGGCCCGTGAGATCATCACACGTTGGAAATCGATGAGCCCTTCGGTTCGGCGTGAGGCGGTTGAGGTCCTCTTCGGGCGTCGCGACGGCATCGAGGCCATGATCAGCGCCCTCGAATCGGGCGCCTTGATTTCATCAGAACTCGACCCGGCTCGCCTCGAGCAGTTGCGGGCCCATTCGGACCCATCGTTACGGGCCCGAGCTCGCAAGGTTCTGGCTGCGTACCCGGCGGCACTTCGCGACCGAAACCAGGTCATTGCCGCATACCGACCGGCGATTCAGCTCGTAGGCAATCGCGACAAGGGCCGCGATGTCTTTATCAAGGTGTGTGCCACGTGTCACCAAGCCGAGGGACGAGGGGTCGACGTCGGGCCCAGCCTGGCGACCGTCGCCGGCCGATCTCCGGAGGACCTGCTCATGCACATCCTTGACCCGAACCGTGAGGTGGCGCCCAACTTCCTGGCGTACAACGTCGCGCTCGAAGATGGACGCGTCGTTTCGGGGATCATCGCCGAGGAATCGGCTGCCGCGATGACATTGAAGCGAGCGGAAGGGGTTTCGGATTCGATCCCCAGAGATCAAATCGAGACGATCCGCTCGACTGGTATTTCGCTCATGCCCGAAGGACTCGAAAAAGGGCTTTCCCCGCAGGATTTCGCCAACCTGATCGCGTTTGTTCGATCGATCGGTCCTCCTGCTCCATCGGCGGCAGGCCCCGCGGCTGCGATTGCGAAATAAGAGATGCAGCAACACGCGGCGTAGAACTTTCATCAGGGATGTTGTTCGCCAGCGGAGCATGGAACATGTCCGCGCCTGCCCCCACTGAACTTCTGGCCGAAGATGTTCGTCACCTGTGGGAATCGAACCGGGATCTCGCTACCGAAATCAAAGGCGTTCAAAATGGCCTCACGGCGGTACAGACGGAATTGGCGTCGGTACGCACTAATCTGAAATGGATCAGAGCGCTTGGCGCTTTCATCGCGGCCGTGCTCATCGCCGCGGCGGGCGGTGCTGGAACTATTATCTGGAAGGCGTCGACTTTGACAACGGTTGTCGAACAGCAGGGCAATCGACTCGGCGGCGTTGACCAACGACTGGACCGCGTTGACCAACGACTAGATCGTGCCCTCGGCTATCGGTTCGGCGCTTCGCGGCCGTCCCTAGGGACGAAGTCTATATTCCAAACTCAGAGCCCTGGCTGTCTCAAGCGTTCATGCTGACGTCCGGAATGGGCGATCCCGGCACACCGACTGCCGAATGTCGCCAGGTCGATCATCCGCCCCTCGGAACTGGACCTAGGCGGATCGTTCCGGGTAGGATGTGAATTGTGTTGGAGTGAGAGACCAGTGGCGCTAGAAGGACCGGTTCCCGATGATTCGTGGCGTGGTGCAAAACGGGCTAATCCTGCCACTTGATCCCTTGCCGACGGGCTGGGCCGAGGGTCGTATGGTGGTGGTTGAAGACGGGGAGTCGGGCATTTCCGATGATCTCGACGAATGGTACCGAGAGCTCGATCGCCTAGGACCCGCGCAATACGAGCCAGGGGAGCGAGAACAGATTCGGGCCTTGTTGGCCGAGGCCGACGCTCACGCCAAATGAGTTGCGATCGCGCGGACGTGCGCTCTCGCAGGTCGATATTATACTCGCGGCTTTGAGCCGGTCACTGAACGCAACCCTGCTGACAGACGACCGTGACTTCGAAGCACTGCCCGATCTCCATGTCGAGAATTGGTTGGAGAAGGATCCGAGCCACAGCGAGAGCGCTTCGTAAAGAACGTCGCGGACCGGTTGATCTCGGCGCGAAAAGATATGCAATGGTAGCGAAAGGAGCGGCCCGCGCTGACAGATCGCAGAGGATGGAAATGATGGCGGAACTGCCTGGGCGTTTCTTTGAGGAAACGCCAACACTTTGAGAATACCCCAATTTTGCGATGAACGCCCCGGCCCAGATTGCTGAAGAACGATTTTCGCTGCGTAATGTATTGAAAAAGTCGCTTGGCGGTGTAACCTAGAGTAAGTCGTGCCACTGAGATGTCAGTCCACGTTGCAATGGGTGGCGCGAAACAGGGACGCCGTTTGGGCCATGGGTCATGCGGCTCTCGGCTCGACGTACCGGTCGTCTGAACACGCTCAGTCGAAGAAGGTGACCATGTTCGCCAGGACGCGTTTTGGCGGCCGCCGTTCCTCCCGATGCGTTCGCGCACGGCACTCCTTGGTCGAGTCGCTCGAACAGCGCCTCGCCCCAGCGCTCATCATCGTTCCGGCCGGTCCGAACACGCTCTCGGCGGCCGTTTCCAGCGCCAATGCCGGCGACGTCTTGAGCCTTTCGGCCGGCACCTACTCGCTTTCCAGTCAGGTGGTGATCTCCGAGTCGCTTACCATCGAGGGTGCGGGCGCGACGATGACGAAAATCGTCGGCAGCGGCTCGAATCGCGACTTCGAGATCGTCGGCAGCGAAACCATGTCGGTGGTATTCAAAAACCTCGACATCAAAAAAGGCGTGGCCACCGACGGAGGCGTCTTGGGCGGAACCGCGGCGCTCGGCGGCGGGTTGCTGATCGATGGCGGCAATGTCTCGCTCAGCAGTGCGAGCGTGACGCAGAACTCCGCGGTGGGTCGGAATGGCGCGGCGGCCACCGCCGCTGGTGCCGTAGGGGGCAATGGTGGCAACGCCTTCGGAGGCGGTATCTACCTGGCGTCCGGCCAGCTTACGCTCAATACCACATCGCTGAAGTTAAACTCAGCGCAAGGCGGCAATGGCGGCCGCGGGGGTAACGGCAGCGATGGAGCCGACGGGTCCAACGGCGGCATCGGGCACGCTGGGGGAGCGGGCGGAGCGGCCGGCTCAGCCGCGGGCGGTGGTCTCTTCGCGGCTGGCGGAAACGTCAGACTGACCCGCGCTGATGTCAGTGTTAACAGCGCCCGCGGCGGCTCGGGCGGGTTCGGCGGTAGCGGCGGTGCCGGCGGCAATGGCCGCGACGGCAGCAACGGCGCGGCCGGCGGGGATGGTATGTCGCTCGGAATCGACGGCGGCATTGGCGGCAATGGAGTCAATGGCGGCAACGGAGGTAACGGCGGCGCAGGGGGCCTCGGTGGTGCAAGCGGTAAAGGGAGCGGCGGCGGCATCTATTTTGCCGGCGGCACGCTGACCATCAGTGGCGGCGAATTCAGCTACAACACGGCCGGCACTCTGCGTGGTGGCCTCGGGGGTAACGCGGGCGCAGGGGGCCACGGCGGCAATGGTGGCGACGGTGGTGATGGCGGGTCCGGCGGAGGTGCGACTGAGGACGGCCACGTGGCGGGTCCTGGTGGCAACGGCGGCGGCGGGGGTGCCGGGGGCAACGGCGGCGCCGGCGGCAACGGCGGAGCGGGTGGCCTTGCTGGTCCCGAAGGCACGGTCTCTGGCGGCGGGATCTACGTGGCTGGCGGCACGGTGAACGCCGACAACATATCGTTCAGTCACAACATGGCCGCCGGCTCCGAGCGAGGCGGAGTTGGTGGCCGGCCAGGCGCGGGCGGCGCCGGCGGGTCGGGGCGCGGGTGGTCAAGGTGGTCAAGGTGGTGACGGCGGAATCAGCGGCGCCGGCGGGTCGGGCGGTCCGGGAGCCGCCGCTGGCGCGGGAGGCAACGGAGGCGACGTTGGCACTGCTGGTCAGGGCGGTGCCGGCGGCATGGCGATCGGCGGCGCCCTCTTCGTCGCGCAGGGAACCGTGAATTTGAGCGCGTCGACCTTCACAAAAGATAGCGCGGACGGCGGCTTCGGAGGGACCGGGGGGATTGGCGGCGGGGCCGGAACCAATACGAGCGGCCACATCTACGGTGGCCGTGGCGGGGCCTATGGCAAAGATGGCGGCAGCGGCGGTAACGGCGGCAAAGGTGGTAACGGCAAATCGAGCGCCGGCAACCTCGGCGGTGGCGGCGGCCTTGGTGGCGCTGGGGGAGCGGGAGGCGCTGCCGGGGCCGGGGGCCTTGCGACGCCCGGCGGCAAGGGGGGCAACGGCGCGAGTGGCTTGGGCGGCGGCATCGCTGTCACTGGGGGCACGGTCACGCTCATGCTCGTGACGATCGACGGCGAGTCGGCCGAAGGTGGCAAAGGTGGCAAAGGGGGGCCAGGTGAGAACGGCGGGGCCGGCGGCGAGCGGTCCACCGGCGGCGCCGGAGGGTCCGGAGGCAATGGTGGCTCCGGAGGTACTGGCGAGGTCGGCGGCGAGGGAGGAAATGGCGGTGGCGGCGGACGCGGCGACATCGGTGGCGATGGTGCCAACGGCGGCGCCGGCGGCGGCGGTGGCCAGGGTGGAAATGGGAACGGCGGTGGCATTTACTTGGCCGGCGGCCAGTTGGCTCTCGACGGCGTTAACGTCTCGGACGGTAGTGCAAATCCAGGCTCGGGGGGTGTGGCTGGATCGGGTGGCAATGGCGGCGTCGGCGGCAGGGCCGGTCGCACCGGGGGAGGTGGTTCCGGAGGCATGGGCGGCAGGGATTCCGACGGCGACTTTGCCAACAGCGGAAGTCCGGGGGCGCCAGGTAAACCCGCTGCCCACGCTGGAAACCGCGGTGGATCAGGCGCATCCGGCGCCTCGGGTGAATCCGGCCAGACCGGGACTGCGAATCTCGCGGACGTCGCCGGGACCCTCACCCAAGAAACGCTCCAGATCGCCTTCACCGTTCCGCCGCCGAGCCCCATCAACAGCGGCCAGCCGTTCAACGTCACGGCGGCTGTAGAAGACGGCGCTGGGACGGTCGACACAAACTTCGATGGCACCGTCACGGTGATTATCTCCAACGGTCCCGCCGGCGCGAACCTAAGCGGAATCGTCTCCATGACTGCCGACGCGGGAAAGGCCAGCTTGACGGGATTGACGCTCGACACCGCGGGAGACTACGCGCTCGCCGCGACCAGCGGCGGTTTCTCTTCGCCCACGTCGACCGTCAACGTGCTGACGCCGACTTCGACACCGACGCCCACGCCCACGCCCACGCCCGCCTACCCCGACACCGACACCGACTACCTCTCCGAACCTGACCGGGAGCATCGGCGTGAGTCAGTCGAAGAAGGGCACCACGTACACGCTTCGCTTCGGCACGTCGCTGAACTTAGCGTCCGCGAATACGGCGGGCCTCTACCGGGTCTCGAGGGCGTAAAGAAGGTGGTGAAGAAGCACAAGGAAACGGTTTATACCAAGCCGCTCAAGATCAAGAGCGTTCTGTACAACCCCGGCTCCGAAACGGTGGCGATCGCGCTCGCCAGGCCGTACAAGGGGGCCGTCGAGGTGATGATCGGGCCGGGGCTCGAAGCCAGCGACGGCGCGACGACGACGGTCACGATCACGCAGATTGCTCCCTGAGTCGCTCAATGCAGGTAGCATGGCTTGCGGTGGTGCTCTGTGATCTCGATAGCCGCACTCACGAGCAAGCCGCCCGTCATCTGGGATGCGCCGTCGGAACGGTCAAGAGCCGCCTCGCCCGGGGAAGGAGAGTGTTGTTTTGGACGTACCTCGAACCGAGCGACCTGAATCGGCACCCGGGAGTCATGGAACCCCAGTCGATCAAACTGGTAAGTTGACACGGAGGTCAGGCCCCCTGGAAGAAAATGCCAACTATTAATGCTTGATGGCACAGGATTCGCACGAGATCGACACGAGGTGGACGTGGCCATTCTGTCACGAACCGGTTCCGCAGTATTGATGCTTTGACCGCGTCCACCGTAGAGAATCGACGCACGGTATTCCGTATCAGGGCCGCTCCAGCCGCCATCGGCCAAAGAGACGTCGAAGCGGTGCGGATGGGTCGATCGGCGCAGACTCGTAGTTACACGTATGATGGCGTGCGACCTCGGCGTTTGATCTAACCGGTTGGGTGAAAGGCCGTACGATTCGTTGTCAATCCAACTCCTCGCAAGCTTGACTTCGGAGACCCATGCCCAGAAAGGCGCGACGGCATCACGGAAAGGTCCTTCGCACGGCCGGTTCCCAGCAGTGGCGCGAGGTGGTGCTCTCCGCCCTGAAGGCGTGGAATCGGCACCAAGCCGCTCGAATTATCGGGGCAGTCGCGTTAGCCTGGCTGCTCGGCGCAACGGCTCTCTATTTCGCCGAACGGGGCGTCAACCCGGACTTCGCGACCTGGGGCGAAGCGCTTTGGAAGGTGTGGGTCCTGTTATTCAGTGGCCTAGATCAGCCGCCGAAGACGGTTTCCGGGCGCCTGGTCACCATGGCAATCCTCATCCTGGGCGTCGGCACGGCGGGCCTTTTTACGGCTAACGTGGCGTCCCTGCTGGTCGAACGGTACTTACGGAGGCAAGACGTGTCGAGTTTCGAGATGGACGATCACCTGGTCTTGTGCAACTGGTCGCCGCGCGGCCTCGCGTGGATTCGTGAGGTCCACGCCAAATCGATTCAGGACAAACGGCCGATCGTCATTATTCATGACGCGCCCGACGACGTCGAATTACCGGACAAGCAGGATGATGCCGCCTTCAATGACGTGTACGTTGTTAAGGGGGACACGACCAGTGACGTCGTGCTACGGCGGGCGAAGGTGGCCACGGCTCATTCGGTCGTGGTTCTGACGGACGCGCGCGAGGGAAAGCACGCTGACGGCAAGAGTGTCCTGACCTGCCTCACGATTCGCAGCATTTGCCGGGGCGAGCGCCAGCCGAACATTTCGGCCGAATGTCGAGACCCTAATAATCGTCATCACCTGCAGAAGGCCGGGGCCGATGAGATCATCTCCTCCGATGAGCTGGGCCTGAGGCTGCTGGCACGCTCGGCCCTCTTCCACGGGATGACGCGTGTCTACCAGGAGCTCTTGACGGTGGGCCGCGATGCGAACGAGATGTATTTGCTGCCTGCACCCGAGGGGCTGCTCGGGAAGAACTTCGTCGAGCTGACCGGCATGTTCGCGCGGCATCGCGGCGACCGGAGGTCGTGCCTGCTGATCGGCATCCAGCGCGGGGATGAGATGCACCTCAACCCGATTGGCGACGAGGCGGGACCGCTGAAACGGGACGATCAACTTATCCTGCTGTGCCGTGTGTTTCTCCAGCCATCCGAGATTCTGCCCACTGATCCTCCCATCGGCCCCGCGCCTGAGTTGGCATAACCGCAGCCCCTCGGCGGAGGCTTGGCCTGCGAGGACCATCCGCGCCCGTCGACTGGATTCAGCACGCATAGCCGAGCCACGGCCCGCAGTTTGCTTGCGCATGATCAGTGACTCGCTTTCTCTTTGGATCAATCCTGTCGGCGATGAGAGCCCAACTCGTGGGGCGCAAGACCATCACCGTGACGCAAAACGCCAACCGACGGACGCAAACGGCGAGGGGGCCGGCAATTGGCTTCGCGATGAGAAAAGCCTTATCTATTCTCATCGTCATGGTACCGGCTGTGTCGCTGGTGGCTGATCGCGGCGAAGTGAAATGACTCTCGCCGACCAGACTGAAACTCCTTGACGACTTTATCGTGTTCGCTGATGATGGATTGTGTCCGTGCGGACCAATTTGTTCTTTCGCCGTTGTTTGGCCAAATCGTCGCCCCGGCGTCGGTTCCTGAGGTTCACATGAAGCGGCTAGCGCCATTAGCATCGGGTGAAGAAACGCGACTGCTCCTTGCCATCAACGAGAGTGAATCCGTTGAGTCGGCGGCTCGAGCGACGGCTCTGATTGCGAAGCGAGACGAAAGCGGCCTGACCGCGGAAGAGAACAACGAACTCCTGGAACTCGCCGACGAAGTCGAGCGCCGCGGCGTGAAGCGGCTGCAGGCATTGTCAAGACTTGCTGAACTACGCGGTGTTTCGCTTCGTGAATTAATGCAGTCGGCTAGCGTCGCGGCTGGCGATCATGGCTAAGGCGAGGTCCGGAACCGGGCGCGCTCGCGTGCCGCGAGCGAGCCCAGGGCCTTTGCGAATACTGTCGGATCGAGGAAGCGTCGACCGGGCATGGCTTCACACTTGACCACGTCTCGCCGCGAAGTCGAGGCGGGCCGACGACGCCGGAAAACCTGGCTTACGCCTGCATCGGATGCAACGTCCGCAAGTCGAACAAAACCCACTCGCCCGACCCCATCGACGGTACAATCGTCGCCCTCTTTAATCCTCGCCTCGAGCGCTGGAGGGACCACTTCTGCTGGAGCCCCGATACAACTCTCATTCTTGGTCTGACGCCAACCGGTCGCGCGACAGTCGCCGCGCTCTCGCTCAATCGCCATTCACTGATCACGTACCGAATGCTGATGATCAGCAACGGCATTCATCCGCCCATGGAAGCATTAGATTGAGATAACAGAAACGGGTGACCCTGGTTGCCCAGGCTCACCCGTTAAATCGTTATTCTCGCATCAATTTTTGGGCGACTGGTCAGTTGTTCTTGACTTGTGGGACTGATCATTCCTTTTCGCTGCCTACGCCGACCAAAGCCCCCCTCATTCCTCCGCCCTCCGTCCTCCGTCCTCATTCCTCCGTCCTCCGTCTTCATTCCTCCGTCCTCCGTCCTCAATCCTCGCTCCTCGCCCGCGGTTCGGCCGTTAAGGTGATGATTCGCCCCTCATGTCGCCGCTCGAAGGTCACGTCGATGCCGTGCACGCGGAGCTGGGGTGCGAGCCGGCGCAGTTCTTCGCCAAACTTTTCGCTGGTCTTGGGCCAACCGGCTGATCCGGCGACTTGCTTGCCGACGATTTGCGTGAGCTTGGAGTAAAGGGCCGCGGGAGAACCGGACACCGTTGGTTTGTGTCGGGTGACCTTGAGCAAGACTTTCCCCACCGGCGAATCGAGCAGGTCCGTCAGGGTGGCTTCCTTGCGGTTGTCGAGGTAGGTCGACAGGAACGACCCGGGCTCCCGACCGAGTGCTCTGCCGACCGCTTCACCCCATGTCGCGTAATCGGCCATGCGCGGCAGCTCCGCGAGCTGAACCGACGGCAATTCGCGCAGGCCGCCGACGATCGCGCGAGCACTGCACCGAGGATGCGCGGTCGATCCGCCTGAAATGCCCGCCAAAACTCGTCCTCCCCGCGGCGCCGCGTGCGAGGAATTGGGGGCAAGTGCAAGAAAATGCACCGGTCTTTCAGGTCCGCCCAACGGCTGAAGTCACCGACCCCGCTCAAGAGTACGGGTGCTGGGCGTAAATGAAGCTCCGATCGTCGTTGGTAAAGAGGGCGCGGCCAGAGATGGCTCCGCCGTAGACGAGCTGGCAAAGGGCGTCCGACAGCCATCGCGGGATCTCGCTGATATTGTCATAAGCCAAGAGCCACCCGTTAATGGCCGTCGCCATCAGGTTGCGCGTGCTCGTCGGCGGGTTGAGGGCGACGCAGGCGTGTGGATCGATCAGAAGCCGCAGGACCTTCACCAGCGTGCTCTTGGCCGCCCCTTGCTCCCCGTTAAGCACCAGGATGGGGTACGGACCGACCGGCCGCAGGACTGCGGTCAGCCAGGTGACCATCAGCCGAAAATCCGCTTCAGTGAGGTTCACGTAGGGCCTCAATTGGTCGATTGAGCCACTGCGGCTCGGCACGGGAAGCGGCTGGAGCCCCTCGGGACGCCGGAAGTGGACCTCGGGCCGATCGACCACCAGCCAACCGCGATCGCGAACGACGACGGCCGCGCCGGTGGGACCACCCAGGTCGACGAAATACGCCGGGCCCTCGGCGTCTTTACCCTTGCCGACCCGGACAAAAACCTCCGGCACGTCGACCTCGAATCGTGCCCTGGCTTCAAGCATTCCGACAGCCCTGCGAACGGTCCCCTGAGACGGAGCTTCTGCCCGATAGGCCAAGTACCCGTGAACCAGCCAGTCGCGGAACGCCGCCGACTTGAGCCCATAGATCTCGAGACGGTCGCCGACCGGAACCTGGGCGAATAAATGACCATCAGTCGAGCGAAACAACCTCGCTTCCGATGCAACGGATGCCAGAACCTCGACCGCACCCGCATGCTTGAGATCGTCCTCGGACTTCCCGCGGGGTGAAGGCATGGGCGTTGGGACCTCGCGCCATTTGTCGATGCTCTGGCGGATTGGCGCGGCTTGGCCCGCGGGCGGCGCAGTCTCGGAGGCCTCGATCATCATGTCCGTCGAGGAACCGTCCAGGCCGCCGCCGTTCGTGACGGCCCCCTCGCACGGCCTACAGTCCGCAGGGGCCAAACCCGCGGCGCCATCACCCACACATTCGCGGCCGACCTCATCACGAGGCGGGCAACTTTCGGGCGGAGCGTCCGCCAAAATGACCGAGGCCACGTCCGGATTCGATCGGAAATCCAAAATCGGCAATCCAATATCGAGCGGAGCATCCGCCAAAATGACCGAGGCCGCGTCTGGGGGCACATGCGCGACAGCGCTCTCAAACGACGCGGGATGAATGGCAGCCTGCTCAACCCGTTCGATCATCCACTCGGGTGTTTCGGCGTACGCATCATCGTTGGTAAAGCCGAGCGCCGCGATGATTTGAATGTACGGGCACCTCTGGCTGCCCCGGCATTCGAGCGACACATGGCCGCGTTCGCCGCGGGTGATCGAGAGCGGCGTAGTCCGAGCTTCCGCTGCGCCGGACAGCGGGCCTCCCACGCGTTATCGCCGATCTTTCGCGGATCGAACCCGCAGTCCTGCAACCTCACCACGAGATTGGTGACACTGTCGCGAACCATAATGTGCTCCCCGTGTACGTTCCGGAAAGAAAAGCGGCCTGATATAGCTACCACAATCGGCCAAACGTGGCCCAATCTTGAGCTAACGCGCCAATTATAGCCATCTTGTGAACTGATCAAGGTGCGGACAGCCCGGCTGGATCGGAGCAGCCGACCGCTTTCGAACCACGACAGCAAGGAACAACCACGAAATGGACCAAATTCACGAAAACGGATGCTCGATCAGCGGTGCACGCTCCAATGTCGATGTTCTTTCGTGAATTTCGTTGGTTTCGTGGTTAAAGGTCTTCTTACAAACCAGTTATTCCAAATTCGCGACATTAAGAAGAGGAGTTTTATCGGGTACTTGGGGCGTGCTTTGAGGTGTATCTTGGCGCTCATCGCCAGCTTGAGCATGATAGGATCATACGCTGAACACGAAAGGATCATCCGCTAATGATGAGCACCCAGCACAATGCAGGCGGACCGAAACCGTCTTCCCCTTCCGTGCCCTTCCGTCCCTTTCGTGGACAAAATCTGCCTCGCGGGCCGAGGTCATAAGCGTGTCACTCGGCGGTGGATCATAGGGAGGATCGGCCACCGACGGGAACGAGCGGGAACCTGCCTTCAAGGCGTCAGGGTGCGACGTGGATGACGTCGATTCTGCTCCGAGAAAGGGGAAGAATTGTCCACGGAAGGAACGGAACGGCACGGCACGGAAAAGGAACGGTGGGGCGAGATGACCGTAGGGGGGGCAGGACAACGAAATCAAGGCGCTCAGTGGGCTACCTGACAAGCGCCGTGCCCAGGTTCACAATTGCCGGAAAGAGACCGGCTTGCGTGCCGGCCCCACTGCCGGCGAACTTTGTGCACACCCGCAACTTGAACACGAAAGGATCATCCGCTAATGATGAGCACCCGACACGATGCAGACAGACCGAAACCGTCTTCCCCTTCCGTGCTCTTCCGTCTATTCCGTGGACAAAATCTGCCTCGCTGGTCGAGGTCATAAGCGTGTCACTCGGCGGTGAATAATACGAAGGATTGGCAGCCGCCGGGAACGAGCGGGAACCTGCCTTCAAGGCGTCAGGGTGCGACCTGGATGACGTTGATTCTGCTTCGAGAAACGGGAAGAATTGTCCACGGAAAGAACGGAACGGCACGGAAAAGGAACGGCAGGGTGAGATGACCGTCGGGGGGCAGGACAACGAAATCAAGGCGCTCAGTGGGCTACCTGACAAGCGCCGTGCCCAGGTTCACAATTGCCGGAAAGAGACCGGCTTGCGTGCCGGCCCCACTGCCGGCGAACTTTGGCGCACACCCGCAACTTGAACACGAAAGGATCATCCGCTAATGATGAGCACCCGACACGATGCAGACAGACCGAAACCGTCTTCCCCTTCCGTGCTCTTCCGTCTATTCCATGGACAAAATCTGCCTCGTTGGTCGAGGTCATAAGCGTGTGACTCGGCGGTGAATAATACGAAGGATCGACAGCCGCCGGGCACGAGCGGGAACCTGCCTTCAAGGCGTCAGGGTGCGACTTGGATGACGTTGATTCTGCTCCGAGAAAGGGGAAGAATTGTCCACGGAAGGAACGGAATGGCACGGAAAAGGAACGGTGGGGTGAGATGACCGTCGGGGGCAGGGCAACGAAATCGAGGCACTCAATGGGCTACATGACCAGCGCCGTGCCCAGGTTCACAATTACCTGAAGGCGACCGGCTTCCGTGTCGGGCCCACTGCCGGCGAACTTTGCGCACACCCGCAACTTGAACACGAAAGGATCATCCGCTAATGATGAGGACCGACCTCAAAGCGGTCCGACCGAAACTGTCTTCCCCTTCCGTGCTCTTCCGCCAATTCCGTGGACAAATCTGCCTCGCGGGCCGGCGTCATAAGCGTGTGACTCTGACCCGCGCGACCCGTCGCTCGACCCGTCGCTCGTCTGGCGCGGCAAGGACGAGCAAGACCGTCAGGACCTGGCCGTCCCCGTGGTGCCGCTCTATACCCGAGATCACGGACGAAAAGACACGCACCTCGCGCGTTAAGTTCTCCGGCTGGGTCATGCCCACGACCAGTTCAACGCCAGAGTCCTTGCATTGCAGCTTCGCCCAGCGGAAAATGCCCATTCAGGGCGGCTGCTCATTGACTCACTGAATGAGAATTTTGTCAGCGCCGAGGTGAGGGGGCCGATCGTGCCAAGAGCCAGGAGGAAACCCCCGAGCGTTTCCGAGCAGATCGACCGCATGGTCAAGCGGATCGTGAAGAAATTTGACCCCGAGAGGATCATCCTGTTCGGCTCTCACGCCCGCGGCGACGCGGGTCTCGACAGCGATGTGGATCTGCTGGTCGTAATGCCGGTGGAGGGATCGATCGTTGAGCTGCGCCTCGATATACGGGAGGCGCTTCACAGCATCCCGGTTCCCGTAGACATCATCGTAACCACCCCCGAGGATTTCGACTGGCGGAAGGATTTCGTCGGCACCATTGAGTGGCCGGCGGCTCGGGAGGGCAAGGTGCTGTATGCCCGCCCCTGATCCGCTCATCACGTGATCCGCCAGGACCAAAGATCTCTTGACGGAGTACGCCACCGTCAGGCGCTATCCCGACGGCGGACCAGACATCACTCTGGCCGAAGCACGCAGAGCGGTTACAACAGCTCGCCGTGAAATGCGGCGGCATCTGCCCACAGCGGCGCTGCGCCGCCAGAGGGAATGACGGACACCCGTTGATAACCTTGTCTGAATCCCTGGGTGTCTGAATCCGCCCGCAAGCTTCTGTCAAGACTTGAGTCGCTTGCCGGTCTCGGGCGACCCAACGCTGCACGACGAAGGCCGGGGGCGAGCTCGACGACTCATCATCCGTCAGAGGAACAACCGCTGGAACTCGGTCACCTCCGCCGCCTCCAGGTCTGATTTCCCTCGAGAGACCAACCCGGAGGTAAGAGAGACGGATCGCGCTGAAGCTGTTCCAGTTGCTCGCGGGTGACCTCAGCGACAAGCAAACGGAAAGGCGCTCCGTCAACGTTCAGACCGAAGTCAATCGCTTGGACGCTCCCATCTGGGCCCGCTAGGCGGTCGCAGACATCCAGCAAGCGGATCTCACCCTGCGGTGCCCCCGTCGGCAAATACCAGACTTCTCGGATGCCGCTATCGGCGATGATGTGTTTTCTGGCTACCCAAGCAGCGACTTCATCGCGACCCCTACCCGCCGGACCGGGCGACTCGGGCTCGCGCCGACGCCGGCGCCGGGAGACCTCATCGAGCTCGTCAAGAAAGTCGTACCAATCCTCGTCGTCGAGCTGCTCGATTTGATGAGCTAGCTCCGCGGGAGTAAGAATCTTGCGCGGTAGAGGTTTGGTCGCTCACATCGCGCCTCCGGGGGCCGAGAGACCCGAGTATCTGAAAAGTCGGTTGAAGAACGATTTTTCAAACCACAAAGTGCATAATATCCGCAACTTCGGTCATTTTTCAAGTCAAGGGCGCAATCCCGCCCGGATCGCGAGGGCTACGCCACTCCGTCGAGCGATCTGGCCAAGGACCGGTTTGTCAGCGGGCAGCGGCCACCGGCCGGAATCTCGTTGAGTTTAGCGGCCCCACCGCCGACATCGAGAACATGAATGGTGGCGTCCCCGGTGTTTGAATCCCGTGAATCCCTGAATCCCTGCTTATCCCGGCCGTGGCGGCCTGGCGAAAACGTCGTCAGGTAAGTCTTTGAGCGACGGGCGTAAGACCGTTTCGGCCTCGGCGCGGAAGGCCCTCAGTTCTTGGTCGGCCCGTGGTGACAGCTTGGAATTGGTCTGTTGCCAGGAGAGAGCTCGGTCGAAGTAAGCTCGTGCCTGTATGCCGTGTCCTCGCCGTGCATGGCAAAGGGCCAGGACGAAGAGGTTGTAAGGGGCCGAGGCATTGTTGTTCGCGGCGAGCGCCGCTCGAGTACCGGGATCGCCTCGTCATACCAGGCGGTCCGATAGAGGGCCAGCCCGAGGGTATTGAGGTACATGTCGCTATCCGGAACCAGCGCAACGGCGCGGTGCGCCAGCCGAAGCGCCCGTGGCGGGTCGCGGTCGAATTCGGGGCCGGCGATCAACACCCACGCGAGGTCGTTGCAAGATTTCGCCACGTTCGACCGAGCCTGGCGCTGCCCGGTTCCCGTTTCAGCAACGCCTCGTCAACGGCAACGGCATTCTCGAAGTGCGTCGCCGTTCCGCGAACCATTCATCCACCCGGCCGCGATCAACCCGATAAGGAGGAGGAGGAGGCCCAAAGCCCGGGGATCGCGCGGCCGGGCTCTCGGTAAGAGATGGCCGCCAGTTGAGTTCGAGCTCCGCAAGGTGCTCACGCACGGCGCGGAGGTCCCATACGCGGATCTGAGGCTGGTCCATCAAGAGGACGATCAATTGGGTCCCATCGGGGCTGAAGACCACCTGAGCTGCCCTGACGCCGTCGGGGTCCTCGATCCGCGCAGCTCGATGCCCGACGACAGATCGGCCAAGACGATCGCGCCTTCCAGCGTCTCGTAGGCGAAGCTCGCGGAATCCGGGGAAAACGCCCCCATGCCGACTTCTCTGCCGAACCGTTTCTTGACCGTCCATGTTTGGGTCTCGAGCAGTTCCCAGCCGTCGCACTGAGTGGCCAGCCATCGGCCGTCGGGGCTAAAGAGGATGCCGATGCCGTGGCGAGGATCTTCGGGAAAATCGTGGACCAGACCACCATTCCGGGCGTTCCAGACCTTCAGCGTACCGAGCGAGTGCGAAGCCGTCGCGACTCGCGCTCCATCCGGGCTGACGGCAATCCCTCGAGCATCGTGATGGAGCAGAAGGCGCCCTGCGCTGGAGGGCCGGTCGAACTCGAATACAAACCCTCCCGGGTTCCAGCCCAGAGCGATGACCCGTCCATTTTCGCTGCAGGAAAACCCCTCCCAAGTGCCGCCGAAGCTCACAAGCTGAGGAGGGCCAATCGTGCCCCCGTTGGCTGATGATCTAATTGGCCAGCGCAGAGTCACGGGATAGCTCGTCAGCAGGCGCCGGTAGCGTCAAAATGGACACTCTGGACGAACGAGGAAACCGGCAGAGTCGCTAGCGGGGCTCGCGTTCTGAGATCCCATATCGTGATGCCCTTGGTATCCGCCGCCGCGAGATGGTGTCCCGTGCTGTCAATCGCCAGCGCCTTGATATCGCTCGTGGTGGTGCGCGGCCTCTCGGACCAGGGAACGGCACTCGCTCTGCCACGATAGAGCCAAAATCCCGATCCGACCCGAGGCGGTGTGAGCCGACAACAAGCGGCCGTCAGCGCTGAAGTGAAGTTCCGGCAGCCAGCCGGACGGCATGCTCAGAAGCTGCCGCCCCGTGCGGATGTCCCACAGCCGGAGGACCCCGTTCCAGCCACGGCTGGCGAGCAGGTCGCCATCGGGATGGAATGCAACCACCAAGCCGTTATAACTGTCTCCCTCGAGTGTGATCGTCGTGCGCCTTGTGTTCAGGTCCCAGATCCGGATCGTACGGTCCTCGACGCCGGCCGCCAGGAGATTCGGCCGACGAGGGTTCCATGCCACGTGAAAGACGTGCGCGGGATTATCGATCTGAGTGACGACGCGGCCGGACTCGGTCGCCAAAATCTGTATCGAGCCACTATCGGCGCGAACGAGTGCCAGTCTCGAGCCGTCAGGGCTGAACGCGATCGTCCCAACGCGGCCGAAGCCTTTCGCCGCGAGCCTCGTCTCGCGTCCATCCGCGAGATCGGCCAAGACGATCGAGCCATCCATCCGGCCGAACACGAGCCGTCGGCCGTCCGGGTGAAAATCCCAGAGGGGCACGTTACTCCCTGAGAATTCGCTGTCGGAAACGATCAATCGGCGCGTTTCCAGGTTCCAGACCTGAAGCGTGTCGTGAACATCCCAAGATTTCATTGCCAGATAACGGCCGTTGGAACTGAACCCGCCGACGCGCCGCGTGGATGCGGTGTGGCACACCAGGTAGCTGGAGCAATATGCGGTCATCGGCGATGCGACGGACGACGACCGTGCCATCGTCGCGTTTGAGCGCATAGCGTTCGAAGGCGGGATCGACGGTGAAGCCATGCCGTAGCGGTTCGGCGACCTCCACTTGCCATTCGACCCGCATGTCAGGCAGTCCCATGGCGGCGATTGCGTGGTTGCGAAGCTGGAGTCGCTCTGGTTCGGTCAAGCCGGCCGAGCTGGCCAGCCGCATGGCGCGAGTGATCGCGTCGAGCGCGTCGAACCGCTGGCCCACGCGCCGGCCATGACGGCGAGCGTCAGCCTCGTTGATATAGGCATGGATCAAGTTGCGGTTCGCCTCATCGCGCTGGGCCGCGAGCTGGCTCGCCAGACGGCTGGTGCGGTAGGCGGCCACGGTCGAGACGATCGCGATCGCGACCGTCAGCACGCAGGCCGCGGTGCTGGCCGCCGCGAGGATGTGGTTGCGCTTGCACCACCGCCAGTAACGCTCCGGGGGCGACACCGGTCGCGAGCGGATCGGCCGGTCGGATAGGAACCGCTCGAGCTCATCGCGAAGATCCGCGGCCGTGGCGTAGCGGTCCTTGGGGTCCTTGGCGATGGCCCTGTGAACGATCGTAGCCAGGTCGCGGGGAATCGTCGGGTCGACCTGGCGCAAGGGTGGGGGTTCTTCTTCGGTCACCTGGCGCATCAGGGCGTGGCGATCTTCCGCCTCGAACGCCGGCCGCCGAGCCAAAAGCTCGTACAGGGTCACGCCCAGCGCGTAAATGTCGGCCCGAACGTCGCACCGACCCTGGAACCGTTCCGGCGCCATGTCAGCGCACCGTCCCCACGATGTCGCCCGTGCGGGTCAAATCGCTTTCGCTGGCAATCTTCGCCAGGCCGAAATCAGTGACCCAGATCATGCCATGCGCATCCAGCAAGAGGTTCGACGGCTTGATGTCACGGTGCAAGATGCCGTGCTGATGGGCGTAGTCAAGCGCGTCAGCCGCCTGGAGCCCGACCCGCGCCACGCTCCGCGCATACACCCGGGCCGAGTCGGTCGCGTTCGAGAATCCGGTCTGGCCGAGCAGCGTGACCGAGCAACCCTCGCTGTCAGGCGATGACGATGAGTCGCTCTCCCCGCGCGGGCCGGTTTCCATCGGTCCAGCGACAACGAACCGGCCCGTCGTCATCGACTGCGCCAGATCAGCCGCCGGCATTTCGCCCGCCGCAGTCGACGAAGCAGGCTCGCGACGACAACCCTCGCCGCCGGCCTTCGTCCCTTGCCCTCGGAGACGCCTGACCTCGTCGATCACCGCGTCGAGCGCCAGCCCCCGAATGAATTGCATGACGTAGAAGTGGACACCTTCGTCTTCGCCCACACCGAAGACCGGTACGATGTTGGTGTGATGTAGCCGGGCGGCCGCCTTGGCCTCGCGGTGAAAGCGAATCAAAGTCTTGGGGTCGAGCAGCCGATCACTTCGCAACACCTTCAAGGCGACGCGACGGCCCAGTGACTCTTGCTCGGCTTCGTAGACGATCCCCATTCCGCCCCGGCCGACTTCCCGCAACAAACGAAAATCCCCCAACCGCTCCAGCACCGTGCCGGAACCGCGAATCAACGGGCCGGCGATGCTCCCGCTGACGTCTGCCGTGCCCGGCTTGAAGTCTTCCACCAACCCCAAAACCGGGAAGAACTCGCGAATCTCGCCGGCCAGGTCGGGATAGCGCGCGGCATATTCGTCCAGCGTGGGGCGCTCGCCCCGCCGCCGCCGCTCGAGGAACTCTTCGGCGAGCTCTTCAACCGAAGGCTGATCTGGCGAAGACACGGACATGGTCGCGTTCCCGATGTTGGTCATTGCGGCGCAGGGCGGTGCGCTCAGCGTATACTATCGAGCAGGCCGGGAATATGCTCCAGCACGACCTGAAGCCGCTTAAGGGCCCGGACGTAGCGCTTGCTAGCCGCCGATTTCTCCAGCCCAAGAACCTCGGCGACCTCGGCGTTGCTCAGCTCCTCGAAGTGTCGCAAGGCGATGATCTCGCGGTCGATCGGCTCCATGCCGTTCAAGGCGGCCTGGATTTGGACCTGGACCTCGGCGCGCGAGATGGTCTGGCTGGCCGGTGTGTAGTGGCCCAGCAGTTGGGCCGCCAGCGAGACCGAGCTGGCCTGCGGCAACGCCCCCTTGTACAGCGACACCTCGCGACCGGCATCGCGCATGGCCGCACCCAGGTGTTCGCGATGGATCCGCATCAACCGCTGAGCGGCCACCAGCCGCAGCCAGAGGAAAAACGGCATCTCACGCTTGGTCAGGTAATGAGGCAATTGCTGAGCGGCGTCGAGGTACGCCTCCTGGAGCACGTCGGAGGCGTCGACTCGCCCTTGCAGCCGGCGGTCGAGCCGCAACCGCACCATCTGCCGCAGCCGTTTGCGATAGCGGCCGAACAACTCGGCCAGCGCCGCCAGGTCGCCCTGGCCGGCGAGGTCGATTAGCCGTTCGTCATCAAGATCGTGCGCGGCTTCATTCTGGCTCATTGACACTCTCTACCTCAGTACTTGCGCAGTCGCGACGCTTGGGGACAAGAGAATATCGAGTTTTGACGGTTTCTATTTTGCCCAGGCCTCTTCGTACAAGGATTAACTCCGCTGAGCTGCCGCTGCAAGCTCTGGTCGCTGATCGTGCAGCCAACGGGAGATTGATCCAGATTACTCACGGCGATGTCCGCGGATGACGCCGAAGCCGCCACGAGCAAGATCGCGGCCGTCACGAAAAGCCGAAGCATATTTCGCATCATTGATCCTCCGTCAGTCGCCGCATTGGACTCGAGCGCGGATCAACCAGTAGCACAGCATGGGGACCTCCACTCTTGGGAGACAACGTTCGATCACGTGAATTTACCGCGACCTGATCGATCGGGCCCTAGCCCAGGCAAGTACACAGCACGCGCCGACAACGGCCAGGCTCAGCGACGACGGCTCGGGTACGCCACTCGTTTCAATGACGAGGTGGATCGGCGTACTGAGCCCACCGCTTCCCGCCGGTACGAGGGGGCCCAGGAACCCGCCGGCGCTGTTGTAGCTGAAGACGTCGCCGCTGCCGCTGGCGGCCAGGAGATCGCCATTCGACTCGAACACCAGGTCGGCCGGCGCTCAGGCCGCTGGTGAAACCGGAGGCGAACGTCCCCAGAGACGCGCCGGTCGTCCCGTCATAACTGAGAATGGAATCCGAGCCCTGGCTTGCGACATAGAGATTGCCGTCCGGTCCAAACGCCAGGCCATTCGGCAGGGACAAGCCGCCGGCCCGGGGGAACGAACGATTGCACATACGCGCCCGTCAGGGCGTCATATTCGATGATCTGGTTGGTTCCCTGGCTGGCGACGTAAAGATCGCCGTTATGGAAAACCATTCCCTCGGGATTGACCAGGCCCCCCGCGCCGGTGGGAACGAAGGCCTGCAGGAACGAGCCTGTCGTGCCGTTAAATTCGAGCACGCTGGACGTGTTATAGCTGGCGACGTACAGGTTGCCGTCGGGCCCGAAGGCCAGGGTCGTGGGGCCCTGAAGGCCTCCCGCGCCGCTCGGGACGAAGACGCCCAGCGGGTTTCCCTGGGCGCTGTACTCGAGGATCCTCGAGTCGAAGCCGTTGCCGACGTACAGGTTGCCGTCGGGCCCCAGCTCCAGGCCGGCCGGCGAGTTCAGTCCGCCGCTGGCGGCCGCCACGAGGGGCCCGCCGCCGAGCGGGCGCCCGTGGCCAGGTCGTACTGGAGGATGTTCCCCTGGCTCGGGTCCGGGGTCGCGTTGACCACGAGTAACAAATCGGCATGGGCGCCAAGACCGAGCAGCACGAACGCGGCCGGCATTACCACCCAGCTCATCAGGAAAGTTCGAGGATTCATAAGCATTCCACCTTGTTTGAAGATCGTGGTCATGATTGACGGCTTTTCAGACGGATCAGCGATGCGGCTTCACCGCGCTCTTCGCTTGCTTCATCGCCTCGGGACGGCGGACGGCGTATGATGCCGGTTCGCTCACGCTGGCAACCTGGCCCTCGGGGTCAGTCACCGTGATGGTTACCGTCTTGGCGCCGGCGAACCTCGGAAACACGTGCCGGGCCGACACGACGAACCGGCCGTTGCTCCCAGTGATCATTCCCGCCGACCTTCGGCCTTTGCCCCAGTTGATCGTCGCCTTGTACGCGCTGGCCGATTCCGGCGGACCGCTGTCGGTGAAGCTCGCCACCGTCCCCTGAAACGGCTTGTTCGGCGACAATGTGAGGGCGTCCCCCACAATCGCCAACACAGCGGGTGTCGCGGCCGTGGCGAGAGGCGTCGTCGGACCCGTCGTCGGGACTGAGACTGGGTTGGAAGCGACCGGCGGGTCAACCACTCGGTCGTAGCCGATCGCCGTACGCCCGTTCTTGTCGGTGATCGTGATCGTCACGATGTCGGTGTTCTGGAATGTCGCGAAGGTGTGCGACGCGGTCACCGTAAATGGGTTCGTGCCGGTGACCGTGCCGGTGGTCACGGCCGTGTTGTCGCCCCAGTTGATGGTGGCGGTGTAGAACGCGGAGCTGGTGCGCGACGTCGCCGTCGGTGAAGGTCGCCACCGTCCCTGAAAAACTAACGCCGCCGGTCACCGCGAAATTCTTTGTCTGGATCGTGATCGGCACCGGATCGACGACCGCGGTCGAGTCGGCCACCAAAACGGCGCCGGTAACAGCGTCGTTGATCGTCACTGTGATCGGGTATGTGCCGGCCACGTTGTAGGTGTGGAGGCCGGTCACGTCGAAGCCCGCACCATCGGTCGAGACGGTGCCGGCCGAGCTTGTCGTGTTGTCACCCCAGGCAATTGATGCCGTGAATTGGCGCGGAAATGCGAGAGGCATCGCGTCGGTGAACCCGGCAACGACTCGACTGTAGGCCGTGCCGGCGACGAACTCAACAGACTGCGCGAAGGGTGTCAAACCTGAACCTGCGACGTCGGCGAGACTATTGGCCGTGGCCCGGCCAAAGCCGCGTTTGTCGATGATCGTCACCGTGACGGGAAGAGCGGGGTCGGCCGATGGAAAGTTGTACGAGCCGACCACCAAAAAACCATCCGGAGCCGGGACGACGGTGCCCATGAGGTCGCCAGTGCCATAGTTGATCGTGGCAGAGAAATCGGCGCCGGTGGCCGAAGAGTCGCTCGTGGTGAAGCTGGCGACCGAGCCCTCAAACGGCGTGCCGGCAATCGCCGCGAACGTCATGCCTGAAGCGGTCAAAAGGTAACCGAAGGGGGCCGAGAATTCCGAGGTCGTGCCGGAGGCGTCGGTCGATGTCGCCGTGATGATCGGCTCGCCGGGTATAGGCGTGTACTGGATCACCAAGCTCGCCTCGCCCGTCAATCCGGTCGTCACGATCACCGATCCCAGATAGTCGCGACCCTGCGGCCGCGCGGGTGCCGCGTCACTCATCGAGCTGGCATAGAAATCGATGATATAGGTGCTATTGGGCGTGGCATCCAGCGTGCCCGTGATGATCCCAAAATCCGACGAATCGAGCACCGGAGTATTATTCGCCCCGTTGGGGGTATTGGGCGTCACTCCGTCGTCGTTAAGGTCGATGCCTGGTCCGCCGTTGCCGAAGATGGCGTTGAACTCGATGAAGCTCCCGGTGGTACCCGGGGCAGTCGCAACCCCAGGACCGCCGTTAAACGCAATGACATTGCCCGCGCCGGCGTTGGCGCCGCCTATCGTACTCGTGACGCCTAATCCGTCGACGACGTAGACACCAATTCCTTGATTCGGCACGGCGTTGGCCCCTGTCGTGTCGGTGCCAATCCGGTTGCCCTCGACCAGACATGACGCGCCGACGTCGATGCCGTCGGCGCCATTGCCGGAGATGACGTTCGCGGCGCCGACCGAGGTCCCGCCGATCGTGGCACCTGAGGCTTCGACATCAATGCCGTAGACAGAGTTAGGCGCGGCGCTGGCTCCGGTCACATCGGTGCCAATCAGGTTGCCCTCAACCAGGCATGGCGTTTCGGCGTCGATCCCATCGCCGCCGTTGCCGGAGATGACGTTTGCGGTGCCGGCCGTAGTTCCACCGATCGTGGCACCTGTGGCGTCAACAGAAATGCCATCGCCGGAGTTGGGAACACCGCTGGTTCCGGCCTTATCGGTGCCGAGCAGGTTGCCCTCGACCAGGCATGACGCTTCGAGGATGATGCCAGAGTTGCCGTTGCCGGAGATGACGTTCGCGGTGCCGGCCGTAGTCCCGCCGATCGTGGCGCTTACGGCGCCAACAAAAATGCCATTGTCGGAGTCAGGCACAGCGATCGTTCCAGCCACATTGGTGCCGATCAGATTGCCCTCAACCAAGCATGACGCGTCAATGACGATTCCTTCATATCTGTTGCCGGAGATGACATTCGCGGTACAGGCCGAAGTCCCCCCGATGGTGGCACCTCCGGCGCCAACAAAAATGCCGCTATCAAGATTCGGCACGGCACTGGTTCCAGCCGCATTGACGCCAATCAGGTTGCCCTCAACCAGGCATGACGCGTCGAGGTAGATACCGGCGCTCCCGTTGCCGGAGACGACATTCGCGGCGCCGGCCGTAGTTCCACCGATCGTGGCACCTGTGGCGTCAACAGAAATGCCATCGCCGGAGTTGGGAACACCGCTGGTTCCGGCCTTATCGGTGCCGAGCAGGTTGCCCTCGATCAGGCATGACGCTTCGAGGATGATGCCAGAGTTGCCGTTGCCAGAGATGACGTTCGCGGTGCCGGCCGTAGTCCCGCCGATCGTGGCGCCTACGGCGCCAACAAAAATGCCATTGTCGGAGTCAGGCACAGCGATCGTTCCAGCCACATTGGTGCCGATCAGATTGCCCTCAACCAAGCATGACGCGTCAATGACGATTCCTTCATATCTGTTGCCGGAAATGACATTCGCGGTACAGGCCGAAGTCCCCCCGATGGTGGCACCTGCGGCGCCAACAAAAATGCCGCTATCAAGATTCGGCACGGCACTGGTTCCAGCCGCATTGACGCCAATCAGGTTGCCCTCAACCAGGCATGACGCGTCGAGGTAGATACCGGCAGTCCCGTTGCCGGAGACGACATTCGCGGCGCCGGCCGTGGTTCCACCGATCGTGGCACCTGTGGCGCCAACAGAAATGCCATCGCCGGAGTTGGGAACACCGCTGGTTCCGGCCTTATCGGTGCCGAGCAGGTTGCCCTCGACCAGGCATGACGCGTCGAGGATGATGCCAGAGTTGCCGTTGCCGGAGATGACGTTCGCGGTGCCGGCCGCGGTCCCACCGATCGTGGTACCTGCGGCGCCAACAGAAATGCCGTCGCCGGAGTTAGGCACGGCGCTGGCTCCGGTCACATCGGTGCCGATCAGATTGCCTTCAATCAGGCATGACGTTTCGGCGTCGATTCCGTCGCCGCCGTTTCCGGAAATGACGTTCGTGGCAGCGGCTGAGGTCCCGCCGATCGTCACACCGGCCGCGGCAGGGTCGACATAGATCCCGAAGAGCGAGTTGGGCACGGCGCTGGTTCCGGCCATATTGGTGCCAACCAGGTTGCCCGCAACCAGGCATGACGCGACGGCGTAGATACCGGCGTTGCCGTTTCCGGAGATGACATTCGCGGCGCCAGCCGAGGTCCCGCCGATCGTGGCACCTGTGTATTCAACATGAATGCCGTCGCCGGAGTTAGGCACAGCGTTAGTTCCGGCCTTATTTGTACCGATCAGGTTGCCCTCAACCAGGCATGGCGCGTCGAGGTATATACCGTCGGCGCCGTTGCCGGAGATGACGTTCGTGCTGCCGGCGGAGGCCCCGCCGATCGTGGCACCTGAGTTTTCAACATGAATGCCATCACCGGAGTTAGGCACAGCGCTGGTTCCTGACTTATTGGTGCCGATCAGGTTGCCCTCAATCAGGCATGATTCGTCGGTGCCGATCCCATCGCTACCGTTGCCGGAGATGACGTTCGTGCTGCCAGCCGAAGTCCCGCCGATCGTGACACCCGACCACCCGATATAAATGCCATAGAGGGTGTTAGGTACTGCGCTGGTTCCGGTCGCATTGGTGCCGATCAGGTTGCCTTCAATCAGGCACGACGCGCCGGCGTAGATCCCGAAGCCGCCGTTGCTGTTGCCATTGCCGGAGATGACGTTCGCGGCGCCGACCGAGGTCCCACCGATCGTGGCATCCGTCGCGCCCAGGTCGACATAAATGCCAAAGTTGGAGTTAAGCACCGCGCCGGTGCCGGCCTTATTGGTGCCGATCAGGTTGCCCTCGACCAGGCATGACGCGTTCAGGTAGACGCCAACGGCCGAGTTGCCGGAGATCACGTTCCCAGCGCCGGCCGACGTCCCGCCGATCGTGGCACCTGGGGCACGAACATCAATGCCGTCGTTGGAGTTAGGCAGAGCGCTGGCTCCGGTCACATCGGTGCCAATCAGGTTGCCCTCAACCAGGCATGACGCGTTCAGGTAGATGCCGTCGCCGTTGCCGGAGATCACGTTCGCGTCGCCGGTCGAGGTCCCGCCGATCGTGTTTCCGCTGCCATTAATGACCGAGACCCCGAAAGAGTTGGCCTCGGCCGTCTCCCCGGCGACATCCGTCCCGATATAACAGCCGATCACACTATTGTTCGACGATCCAAGTTCAATGCCGTAGCCCGTTCCAAAGCCCTCGATCACCAGGCCCTCAATGGTCGAACCCGAGGAGCCGTTGCCAAGTGTAAGACCGTCGACGCCGTTAACATCGATTCCAAGAAGGTCGCCCGTGATCGCAATCAATGGCGCCCCGGAGAATCCCGGTTGCGTACTTCCCTCAATGTCGACCTGGTTCGTGATCGTCGGTAGCGGCGAACCCGGGGCAATCGTCTGCTGCTTCGACGGGAGATCGAACGTGATCGTATTAGAGGATCCGCCGCTCGAGTCAAGCTGCGTGAGGACGTACCGCAACGTGCCGGTTGTGGCGGTTCCGGTATTGGTGTCGGCGTTGCTGTTTACGGTGTAGGTCGTGAGCAGCATTCGGTCTTCGAGCACCTCCAGTCCAGGCAATGCGCAGCGTGCTGGTCTTGCGGAGACGCCCGTCGGTTCCCGGATCGCGGCATGGACCCTTGAGAAAACGTCGCCGGAATTTCGAGCCCAAGATTCCCAGGTCGCTGATGTCGCGTGGCGTGGTCATGGTCGCTCCAGATGCATTGGTTCGGCTACGTGGCCTCGTACAGGTGTGGAGACAGAATCCGCTCACGATGCCCTCGACGCGTTGGCCGCGATTCACGCTTCTCGGAGGCCCCGTGTGGACAGTCAAGTTCGCGTCTCTAATAACTTACTTGCGCGGCAACCGCCATTGGGGACAGGTTGCCGGATAATGACGACGTCCGGCCCACCTTGATTGAAGATCGTGGCCATGCTGGACGGCTTTTCAGACGGATCAGTGTTGTGCCTTGGCCTCACCCTTCGCTCGTTTCAGCACCTTGGGACGACGTACTGCATACGATGCCGGTTCGCTCACGCTGGCAACCTGGCCCTCGGGGTCAGTCACCGTGATGGTTACCGTCTTGGCGCCGGCGAACCTCGGAAACACGTGCCGGGCCGACACGACGAACCGGCCGTTGCTCCCTGTGATCATTCCCGCCGACCTTCGGCCTTTGCCCCAGTTGATCGTCGCCTTGTACGCGCTGGCCGATTCCGGCGGACCGCTGTCGGTGAAGCTCGCCACCGTCCCCTGAAACGGCTTGTTCGGCGACAATGTGAGGGCGTCCCCCACAATCGCCAACACAGCGGGTGTCGCGGCCGTGGCGAGAGGCGTCGTCGGACCTGTCGTCGGGACTGAGACTGGGTTGGAAGCGACCGGCGGGTCAACCACTCGGTCGTAGCCGATGGCCGTACGCCCGTTCTTGTCGGTGATCGTGATCGTCACGATGTCGGTGTTCTGGAATGTCGCGAAGGTGTGCGACGCGGTCACCGTAAATGGGTTCGTGCCGGTGACTGTGCCGGTGGTCACGGCCGTGTTGTCGCCCCAGTTGATCGTGGCGGTGTAAAACGCGGAGCTCGTGCGCGAGTCGCCGTCGGTGAAGGTCGCCACCGTCCCTGAAAAATTGCGCCGCCGGTCACCGCGAAATTCTTTGTCTGGATGGTGATCGGCACGGGGTCGACCAAGGCCGTTGAGTTGGCGGTGACCGTGGCACCCGTCACTGCGTCCGTGATGGTCACGGTGATCGGGTCGGTCTTGGCGACGTTGTAAGAGTGCGACCCGGTGACGTCGAAGCCAGCCCCGTCGGCCAAAACGACGCCGACGGATACGGCGGTCGAGTCGCCCCAGTCGATCATGGCCGTGAACTGGCCTGAAAAGGCTCGCGGGTCGGTGTCGGCAAAGCTGGCGACCACCCGGCTAAAGAGTGTCCCCGCGACGAACTCCACCGAGTGCGCGAAGGGGGTCATCACACCACCGAGACTGGTGACTTCGCTCAATGGAGCCGAAAACTCCGAGGTCGTGCCACCGGCGTCCGTCGCCGTGGCCGTGAGGATCGGCAGGCCGGGCATCGGCGTGTACCGGACGTTGAACAGCGCATCGCCTGCCGCATTGGTGTCTACGATCGTCGAGGTCAAGTAATCCCGACCTTGGGGCCTGGCGGCCAAGTCGTCGCTCGAGAGATTGGCGTAAAAGTCAACGATGTACTCCGTGTTGGGCGACGCGTTCAACGTGCCGGAGACGGACCCGCCCGACGCCGAGGTGAGGATCGGCGCATTATTCGCCCCGTTGGGTGTATTGGGCGTGACTCCGTCGTCGTTAAGGTCGATGCCCGGTCCGCCGTTGCTGAAGATCGCGTTGTACTCGATGGAGCTTCCGGTGGTACCCGCAGCAGTCGCAACGCCGGGACCGGCGTTGAACGCAATAATATTGCCTTCGCTGAAAGCTCCAATCAGATTCCCGGCGGCTGATCCCTCGTGGACGTAGACACCAACGCCTTGATTCGGCACGGGATTGGCCCCTGTCGTGTCGGTGCCGATACGGTTGCCCTCGACCACGCATGACGCGCCGAGGTCGATGCCGTTGGTACCGTTGCCGGAAATGACGTTCGCGGCGCCGGCCGAAGTTCCCCCAATCGTCGCACCGGGCTGGCCGACAAGAATACCATCACCGGCGTTAGGCACAGCGCCGTCTCCTGTCGCATTGGTCCCGATCAGGTTGCCCTCAACCAGGCATGATGCCTGGATGTCGATGCCTTCGGATTCGTTACCGGAGATAGTGTTCGCCGCGGCAGCCGACGTTCCGCCGATCGTGACACCTGAGGCTTCGACATCAATGCCAATATTCTGGATTTCGCCATCGGTATTTTGGGACTCGCCGGTGCCATCGACATTAGTGCCAATCAAGTTACCATCAATCAGGCATGGCGAGCTGACGTAAATGCCGTCCGTGTTGCCGGAGATGACGTTCGCGGCGCCTACCGCTGTGCCGCCGATTGTGGCAGCGGACGAGTAGCTGACAACGATGCCAACGGTGCCAGCGAAGATTTTACTCGTAGCGCCGGCGCCAGTTGCGTTGGTACCAATCAGGTTGCCCTCCACCAGGCACGACGCGGTAATGTTGATGCCCTCCTGGTTGCCCCAAATGATGTTCGCGGCGTCGGGCGAGGTCCCGCCGATCGTCGTGTTTGGGTCATCGACCGCAATGCCAATAGTTTGCAGGTCCAAGTCGTTTTTATTCTGAAAAGCGCCGGTGTCGGTTGCATTGGGGCCGATCACGTTGCCCTCAACCAGGCATGGCCCGTTGAGTACGACGCCGCCCGGCCCGTCGCCGGAAATGTTGATGCCGATCCCGTTGCCGGAGATGACGTTCGCCTTCCCGGGCGTAGTCCCGCCGATCGTGGCGCCTGAACCTTCGACATTAACGCCATTAGCTTGCAGAGCAGCACCAGCATTTTGAAAAACGGCTGTGCCGGAGGCATCTGTCCCGATCTGGTTGCCAAAGACCAGGCACGGCGCATAGATTAGGATCCCGATGGACGAGTTCGCGGAGATGACGTTACCGTCAATTGTGTTTCCGCTGCTATCAGGTTCGACGTCGATGCCTTGGAGGTTGCCCTCGGCCGTCACACCACTGATATCCGTGCCTATATAACATCCGAACACTGCGTCGCTGGACGAAAAGATGTCAATGCCATCGCCCATGCTAAAACCACTGATCGCCAGGTTCTCAATCGTCGAACCCGAGGAGCCGTTGCCGAGTGTAAGCCCGTCGACGCCGTTAACATCGACTCCAAGAAGGTCGCCCGTGATCGCAATCAATGGCGCCCCGGAGAATCCCGGTTGCGTACTTCCCTCAATGTCGACCTGGTTCGTGATCGTCGGTAGCGGCGAACCCGGGGCAATCGTCTGCTGCTTCGACGGGAGATCGAACGTGATCGTATTAGAGAATCCGCCGCTCGAGTCAAGCTGCGTGAGGACGTACCGCAACGTGCCGGTTGTGGCGGTTCCGGTATTGGTGTCGGCGTTGCTGTTTACGGTGTAGGTCGTGAGCAGCATGCGATCTTCGAGCACCTCCAGTCCAGGCAATGCGCAGCGTGCTGGTCTTGCGGAGACGCCCGTCGGTTCCCGGATCGCGGCGTGGACCCTTAAGAAAACGGCGCCGGAATTTCGAGCCCAAGATTCCCAGGTCGCTGATGTCGCGTCGCGTGGTCATGGTCGCTCCGGGTGCAAAGAGTTGGCTGTCGGGCCCCATTCGGGTGCCGAGACAAAATGTGCGTACGATATCCTCGAGCAGTTGGCTGCTCATGAGTCGCCGCATTGTCGGCGAACGCGCGGTTAGTCACTCTCAAGTCTCTAACGAGATACTTGCGCGGTTCAGTCGATCGTGGACAGGGAACTCCAAGATTTCCCCACACCAGCAAGCACGCGGGCCGGCCGGCGGCATCTCCCACCGGACGGACAGGGATCCTTTCTGATCGAAACCGCGCCCGGCGATCGTCGACTCGTTCGGCGGAATCGACGGAATTCCTGTCCCCGATCGCCGTGGGTGCGCAAGTACTTCGGTAGGGACGCGCTAAAGTGGCCGAACGCTACCGTGACCAGGGAGGCAGCCTGATCCAGTTCGACCCCACGGTCTTCAACACGACCAGCCCGCACACGATCACGCTGGCCAGCACGTTGAAGCTGGCCGAAACAGGGGGGCCGGAGATGATCGAGGGCACCGGCCTGGCGTCGCTGGCCATCAGCGGTGGCGGCGCAGTCCAAGTCTTTCAGGTCGCGAGCAACGTGACGGCCAAGCTCTCGGGCTTGAGCATCACGCGAGGCTCGGCCGCCGTACCCGGCGGCGGCGTCGCGAACCAAGGATCCCTGACGATCACCAACTGCGCCATCTTCGGGAACTCGGTAAGCGTCGGGATCAGCGGCGGCGGGATCGACAATGCGGGCAATAACAGCACCGTGACACTCATCGATAGCTTCGTCGCGTTCAACCAAGCCGTCGATGCCCTCGACGCTGGCATCCTCAATTCCGGCACGTTTAAGATGGTTGGGAGCACCATCGAGCAGAATTCGGCGACCGGTAACGGCTCCGGCGGCGGTATCGCCAACAGCAACATCATGACGATCAGTCAGAGTTTGATCGAAGGCAACTCGGCCGGGACCGGCGGGGGCATCATCAATATCAATAAATGAATCGGGTGTAACTACCGGATGAAACTCATCCCGCGTCCCGCAAGTTGCCATAGAGTCGCTGATCTTCGTGGTCCACGTGGTATTCCCAGAAGGCGTTCCAGTCTCCGTTGAGATAGGTCGCTCGAAGATCGAGCATCGCCTGTGCGCCCGATGGAGTCCAGCGCATCCCGGTGCGTTCCATCCGATCCTTTACCAGATGGCGGCACGCTCCTTCGACGACTCCGCTGCCAATGGGATAACCCAGCGCCAGGTACTCGTCATACTTCATTCGACCTCGATTGCGCTCGAAGTACTCCGCCGCATCCCGGACAGTCTTCCGTTTCGATCCTCTCAAGCCACGCTGGGTTGACAGGTATCGCAGACTTCGGACTACTGGTCCACTTTCCCCTCGAGGAGTCTTCTCAGACGCTCTTCTACCCACTGATGTGCCTCGCGTTTCTGGGTTGCCTCATCGAAGAAACACCAAGCCACCTTCCACAACCGCTCCATCACATGGAACAAATCCAGGATACAGATCACGTATTCAGGCAGGTACTCGCTCTGCCGGTCGTGCAATGCACGCTCGCCGTCCGAGACGAAGACTAGCGGCTTAGTCCCCTTTGGATTGCGGCGAATGACCTCGTCGGCGAGCCAGAGGAACAACGCCACTTTGCCCACCAACAACTCGGCTCGCACTCGCTTATGTGCTGGTTGGGGACGGCGTTTGCCGGCCTTCTTCCTCATGACTTCGTCGATCACCTCATCGGCTGTGCGCACAAACGGATCAATCGTGTAGACGGCACCCACCGCCGCCATTTTCTTCTTGTTGGCCTTCTTGCCCTTCCACGGCGCTCGTTCACCACGCCGGTAGCGGGGTTTCGGCCGCCTCTTCGGGGGGCAAGGCTGAACGCACCAAGGGAACCCCTTTGCAGTCGGCCGTCACCACCAGGATCGGTCCTTCTTCGGTGGGTAGGGGTACCGGTAGGTTGTGCTGGTAGGGCTCCACGTCGCTGGCCTGCTCCCGGTTGAGGTCCTCCGATGCCTTGACGGCAATCTCCAAACCCAAAATCGTCTCCAGTTTCCGAATCGACTCGGCATGAGCATCGTCGACCACAAACGACCCCAGCCACTGCTGGAGCAGTACGAATACTGCCGCCGGGGCAGGTGGAGCTGGGCGTCCAAGGGGACGGCTTCGACCCGGTCGCGGCCGTAGCAAGTTCGCTCAATGCCGATTTCGCCGAAGACCGAGAGATAGGGACCATGCGATTTTATTCCAACCGGGGAAGTTCTTGGTCCGGGTCGGTAAGAGAATCGCCCGCTACCGTGACGGTACGGCCGATGTCTCCGGGACCGGCCATATCCAAGAACGCTTGAAGCAGCCATCTTCCGGCAACCAAGAGTTGCCGAAAGATTGTCTCCTCGACTTGATGAATCGGTTGCTGTTGATCAGCCGCGTGCTGCATGTGTTCGACTAATGCCCAAAACGTCTTCAGCCCTTGATCGATGTTCATGAGCGGGCCTGCTGCTCAGGGGTCAATGGAAGATCAAACTTGACGGCGGCAATGCTGGGGGCGAGCATGATTCTGGCTCCTCTTCGATGCGGGGTTTTCTCGATCCGTCCACACTCGGGACGATACCGCATTGGGGGAGCCCTTTTGAAGTCTTGTTTTGCGAAGCTAAAATCCTAAGTTATTGAAGAAGAACTACCTACGCCATCTAACCAAGAGCCAAACGCGGTAGTT
>CAWHKI010000324.1:0-7524 GCA_963829765.1 uncultured Isosphaeraceae bacterium
ACCTGGGGCGATTCGTCAGCTTCTTATTTGCTGATGGGCATGCACCGTCGGGGCCGGTCATCAAGCCAGAGACCTTGCGATCGATGATCGAGCCCCGGCGTGACAAGTCGGGTGGGCCCGTCGAGTTCGGTCTTGGCTTCGTGATCTCGCAACTCGATGGAGAGCGGAGAATCGGCCACGACGGGGCGGTTTATGGCTTCGCGACCGAGGTGCAAGCGCTCCCCGGCGCCCGGCTCGGTGCGATTGTGATCGCCAGCGCCGATTTCGCCAACGGCACCACTAACCAAATTGCCGCGACGGCGCTCCGGATGATGCTGGCGGTGAGCCGAGGCGGTCCCCTGCCCTCTGTGATCACGTCACAGGCGATTTCGCGTGACCGGACAGCGAGACTTGAAGGCCACTACGTGAACGGAACCAAATTCGTCGACATCGTCGAGCGCAATGGCAAGCTCTTGCTTAGTCCGCTGGCGGGGATGACCGTCGAGATCAGGGCAACGGGCGATTCGCTCGTGGTCGACGATCGACTCGTGAGTGGTCCCCAGCTCCAGTATGGGAGCAATTGGGTCGAGGTCGCCGGCACGCGTTACGAGACGAAGCCGGTGGTCAAACCAAGTGCCAGCCCCGCTCGATGGGATGGTCTGATCGGCGAATACGGCTGGGATCACGACGTTCTTTATATCTTCGAGAAGGAAGGCAAATTACACGCTCAAATCGAATGGTTCCTTGATTACCCTTTAAAGGAGGTGGCAACCGACCGGTTCGTTTTTCCGGATCACGGGCTTTACGCGGGCGAGAGTGTGATCTTCACGCGTGACCCGACCGGCCGAGCGACGCAAGTCGAGGCCGCGAGTGTCGTTTTCAAGCGCCGGCACCTCGACGGTGAAAATGGTAATACCTTCCGGATCAAACCGCGCCGCCCGGTGGAAGAGATTCGGCATGAGATCCAATCGGCACGGCCGCCGGTCGAGCCGGGTACGTTTCGCCAACCCGACTTGGTCGAGCTGATCGCGCTGGACTCGTCGATCAAGCTTGATATTCGCTACGCCACCACCAATAACTTCCTGGGCGTTCCTGTTTACACATCGGCCAGGGCATTTTTGGAGCGGCCCGCGGCCGAGGCACTTGTGCGGGCTCACCGCCGGCTCGCTCGGCAGGGATACGGGCTGTTGGTCCACGATGCCTACCGCCCTTGGCAGGTGACCAAGTTATTCTGGGAAGCCACGCCTGATTCGGGACGAATTTTCGTCGCCGATCCTTCAAAGGGGTCCAAACACAACCGCGGCGCGGCCGTCGATCTGACCCTGTACGAGCTGGCGGCGGGCAAGCCGGTCAAGATGGTCGGAGGTTACGACGAGATGTCGGCGCGGTCGTTTCCCGAATATCCGGGGGGGGACTTCACTCGAGCGCTGGCACCGAGAGCTATTGCGTGATGCCATGGAGCAAGAGGGCTTCACGGTCTACGAGTACGAGTGGTGGCACTTCGATCATCGCGACTGGAAAGAGTATCCGATCATCAACCTCCGCTTCGAAGACCTGGCCGGCCTCGAGCGAGCCAAGTGATCATTGGTCAGTCCGTCGCTTGACGGCCGACCAGCCAGAGCGGGCAATCCCTGCGCATGGCCTCATTGGCCGCGAGAGCCAGTCGAGCGAACGCCATCACCTCAGGTGGGTCGGCCACCCAGCCGTCGACGGGGTCGCGGGCGACACGCAGCAATGCTTGCAAGCCGGCGTCGTCGAGGGGAAGGTCCCATCGTTCGGCGAGTTCCGCCAGCTCGTTGCGAAGGCCCAGCAAGCTGGCACATCGCAGTGGTCCACCGGCGGAAAGGGGAAACGAGACGGCCTGAAGGTGAGCCGGCAGGTAGACACCGCGGCCTTCTTCACCCAGCGCGGTCAGGTTGGGGACCGTGTCGGCACCCAGTTCCTCGCTCGCGCGCTGCTGGAGCTCCGACCAGCCGGTGTCGGCAAGCTCCCCGTAGTGGCGAGGGGGCGAGCCTTCCCACTCTCCCTCGGCACCAAAGGCGTGGTCGAGAACCTCGGCCACCTCTTCGGCGAATCGATCTTCAAAAGTGCCTCGAGCGCCCCGACGGTGAACGTCAAAGCCATGATGGTGTCCTTCTCAAGTCCTAAAAGACATACCTCTATCGTGCTTGGCGGCAACACCGTATTCTAGACATGGTTTTCGGAGCGAGTCGACCCGTAACGAATAGGCCAGCCGCGAAGCAACTCTCTCCCTTCGGTAGCCGCACAGTAAGTCAGTCTCAGCCAGCGCTCTGAGTTTCCTCCTCAGACATGGCTTCTGTCAAGCATCTGATTCCCCAGAAAGGTCTGTTGATGAGGCGATCTTGGAAAACGCCGATGCCCTCCCTGGCCTTCCTTCCGCTCGTCGCACTGATGTCCCAGACGATTGGCGCGTCGGAACCGGCGGCATCAAGTCTTTCGGGCCAAATAAGTTCGAGGGCGCTTCCCCGTTGGGATTTACGCCTCTTTCACGTCCGCCGCAGCTCAAGGCCGAGTCCTTCGCGCTGGCCGTGCCGACGCCTGAAAATGCGCGGAGTTGGCTGCGCGTTTTGACCGCCGAACCGCACGTTGCCGGCACCCCGGCTGATTACAAGACGGCTGTTTTTGTTCGCGACAAATTGCGTGGGGTGGGGCTGGAAGCCGATCTCGAGGAGCTCGAGGTCTTGCTCAACTACCCCAAGACCGGCCATCCGCCCTGGCTCCGGATCGAACGGCCGATCGTCAAGAACCTGGCCTGGATGAAGCTCCGCTCGCTGCCGACAAAGATTCCGCCAGCAGTGCGGCCTTCGGCGCATTCAACGGCTACGGCGTCTCGGGCAAGGCCGCCGGACAGGTCGTCTACGTGAACTACGGCCGCCCTGAAGACTATGTCACGATCGAGAAAATGGGCATCGACCTCAAGGGTAAGATCGTCCTCGCCCGCTACGGCAGTCTTTTCCGCGGGCTCAAGGTTCGGAATGCTCAGAAACGCGGGGCCGCCGCGATCCTGATCTTCTCAGACCCGGCCGACGATGGATTCGCCAAGGGGGACGTTTATCCCGACGGACGGTTTCGACCCGGCTCGGCAATTCAGCGTGGCAGTGTCCAGTTCCTCTCACTGGGGCCCGGCGATCCATCGACCCCGTTTGGTCCTTCCGTCAAGGGAGCGAAGCGGCTTCCCATCGATGCGGCCAACGGTTTACCCTCCGGCCGCGAGTGGGAGAAGACGACTGGATTAAAACGCGACGATTACTTCGCGACGATCCCTTGCCTGCCCATCGGTTACGACACGGCTCACGAGCTTTTGAAGGTTCTCGCGGGAGCCAATGTGCCTGCGGGCTGGCAAGGGGGCTTGCCGCTCCCCTACCACATCGGTCCGGGCCCGGCGGAAGTGCGACTTTCCGTGGCGATGGACTATCAGATCCGCAAGATCTGGAATGTGATCGCCACGATTTCGGGCACGGTCGAGCCCGATCGCTGGGTGATTGTCGGCAATCATCGCGATGCTTGGGTTTATGGAGCGGTCGATCCGGGAAGTGGCACGGCCGCGACCATGGAAATGTGCCGCGCGGTGGCGCCGCCGTGAAGAACGGCTGGAAGCCGCGGCGCACGCTCCTGTACGCGAGTTGGGATGCCGAAGAATATGGCCTGGTCGGCTCGACCGAGTGGGCCGAACAGCACGGCTCATCCCTCAACGAGAAGGCCGTGCTCTTACTCAATGTCGACTCGGCGGTGAGTGGGCCGGATTTTGGAGGCAGCGGTGTGCCCTCGTTGCGCGAGCTCGCCCTGGATGCCGCCGGCTCGATCCTCGATCCGCGCACGGGCAAGTCGCTCCGTGCGGCCTGGACCGAGACCCATCGTGCGACCTGGGCGGCCAGCTCGCCGCTCGTGTTGGCCGACCCACTGTGGGACGCGCCGGCTGCCGGTGATTCAAAACAACAGTCCCGCCAGCCCGTGCCCCGGGGCTTCTTCCCCCAACTGGCCGCGCTAGGTTCCGGCTCCGACTTCACGGCTTTTCTGGATCATCTGGCTGTGCCGGCGCTCGATATCGGTTTTCACGGCGGATATGGGGTCTATCATTCCATCTACGACAATTTCCACTGGATGGAGAAATTCGGCGACCCTGAATTCCTGACGCATGCCACCGCGGCCCGTTTATACACGTTGATCGCGATGCGAGCCGCTGCCGCCGAAGTCGCGCCTTTCAAGTTTTTTCCGTACGGCCAAGCGCTGCGTGACCACGTCGACGAGCTCCGCCTGATCCACGCTCAGCGGGTGCGCAAGACTGATGTCGCGAAGGCCGATGATGAACAGGGGTTCGCCGGGCTTCCTGCTCTGGTTGAGGCCATTCGCGCGTTTCAGATCCAGGCCGAGCAGCTCGACCGAGCCACCGGGTCAGTATCAGAACGAGATTGGGTGAGCAACACCGGCCTGGCCAGGCTAAACGACTTGCTTGCGCAAGTGGAGCGAGCGTTTCTGCTCGAAAACGGCTTGCCGGAGCGTCCGTGGTTCAAACATGCCATTTACGCACCCGGCTTGACCACGGGATACGCCGCCTGGCCCTTGCCGGCGATTCGTCAGGCCCTCGAGCGAAATGACAAGGCCCGGCTCGCCGCCGACTTGCCCCTTACCGTCGACCGGATCAAAAAGGCGACCGCCGCCATGGCGTCCGCCCGCCAGCAAGCCGAGGCCATCCTCGGCGAGCACTGAGTCCGAAACGGACAATTCATCACTTGAGCGGCTTGTTGCTCAAACTTCGCTGGCAGTTTCTACGTATTCACTTGCTGCACTTGGGCCAACATCTTCATCAACGCATTCGGGTCCACTGGCTTGACCAGGTGGTGGTCAAACCCGGCCTCGTGGGAGCGTTGGCGGTCCTCCTCTTGATCCCAGCCGGTTTGAGCGATGATGACCACTTCGTCGCCGCCCGGCTGCTCCCGGATGCGGCGGCACGCCTCATACCCGGTCAGCTTGGGTAGCCCAAGGTCGAGTAGGATCACTTCGGGCCGAAAAGCGATCGTCGCCGTCACCGCCGCCTCGCCGTCATAGGCGGTGCGGGTCGTGTTGCCCATTATCCTCAGTATCGTCGACAGGCTATCCGCGGCATCCCTGTTGTCATCAACGACCAGGATGCGAAGCGAGGTCGTAACGTCGGGTTCCTGCTTTTCCCTTTCGCCCGCGGCACGGACGCCTCCACCACCGCCGGCAATCGCACGATGAACTCCGACCCTTTGCCTGGCCCCTCACTCTTGGCTTCGATCCTGCCGCCGTGCATCTCCACCAGCCGCTTGACCAGCGTCAGTCCGATCCCCAGCCCGCCCTGCGCCCGCTCCCACGAATGGTCCCCCTGCGAGAACATGTCGAAGATGCCAGGCAACTGCTCGGCAGCGATGCCGATGCCCGTATCCTTCACCGAGACCACCGCGTCGCTGCCCTGACGCTCGGCGGTCAGCCGGATGTGACCTCCCCGGTCGGTGTATTTGGCGGCGTTGTTGAGGACATTGATGAAAGCTTGTGCCAGCCGGGTCAGGTCGGCGTCAACCACGACCACGTGCTGAGGCAGCGTCACTGTTAGTTCGTGCCCCATCTGCTCGATCTGAGGGCGGCTGGCCTCGACCGCGCTGTTCAAGACTGCCGCCAGCTCCACGTGCTCTTTGCGCAGTTCGATTTTGCCTCGGCTGATGCGGTTCACATCCATCAGGTCATCGATTAACCTTGCCATCTGCGCGAGCTGCCGCTCCATCATGGTGCGAGCCCGCTCCACAGTATGCTCGTCATCCGTTCGACGGAGCAGTTGCAGGCCGTTAAGGATCGGAGCCAATGGATTACGGAGCTCGTGTGCCAACGTTGCCAAGAACTCGTCCTTATGGCGGTCGGCCTCCCGCAGTTGTTGCTCAACTTCCTTGATGCGGCTCATGTCCTGCACAAAGCAAACCCAATTCGGTAGGTTGGGATCGATGAGGGCCGCCCCGACCAGGATGGGAACTCGGCTGCCGTCTTTGCGAAATGATTCCTTCTGATACGGTGTGCAGGCTCCCCGTTGCAGCATCTCCTTGAGTGCCCGATGATCGGCGGCGGTGTATTCGGACGGCGTCATGTCACGCCATCGAAGCAGGCCTGCCTGGACGTCGGCATGGGTATAACCGAGCAGCGTCAAGAAAGCATCGTTCCCCTCGGTGACCCGATTGTGATCCGCGAAGGCAATCCCAATGATGTTCGATTCGACGAGGCGGTTGTTCTTGATGATCTGAAGATGTAACCTTTCCTCGGCCCGTTTGCGGTCGGAGATGTCCACGATCAAGCCGATTCCCAGCCGCTCTTGGCCTTCAGAGTCCCGGACGGACGATCCGGACAGGCTTGCCCAAACCAGCGAGCCGTCCTTGCGAATGTACCGTTTCTCCATCGTGTAGGATGGAATTGTCCCGGCTCGCACCCGCTCGATGAAGGTGACTTCGGTTTCCCGGTCGTCGGGCGGCGTGAGTTCCTGCCATCTTTTTTGCAGTAGCTCTTCCAGTTCGTAGCCGACGATCTCGCAGTACGCTCGGTTGGCGTATACGTATTGGCCGTCCGAGGTGCAGTTGCAAACCCCCACGGCGGCGTGTTCGACGGTGGCCCGATTGCGTTCCTCGCTTTCGCGCAACGCTTTTTCTTGTCGCCGCCGCTCTGTCACGTCGCGGAACACCAACACGGCGCCGACGATTTCGCCGTGTTTGCACCGGATCGGTGCGGCACTGTCGTCAATTGGCCCGCCGTGCCATCTCTGGCGATGAGGACGGTATGATTCGCCAGTCCAACGATAACACCATCTTTCAATACCCTCGTCGCCGGGTTCTCAACCGTAAGGCGCGTATTCTCATTCACGATGCGGAAGACGGCATCAAGAGGTTGTCCGATGGCGGCGTCGAGCGTCCATCCCGTGAGCCTCTCAGCGACGGCGTTCATGTTGCTAATGCGCCCTTCGGCGTCAGTCGCGATGACGGCATCCCCGATGCTGGCGAAGGTCGTACGGAGTCGCTCCTTCTCCTCGGCCAAGACCTTTTCAGCGGCTCGGCGCGCGACTTCGAGTTCGAGGTGTTTTCGCTGGCTCTCGAGCCGCTCTTGGGTGCTCCGCATCGACTGGAACATAGCGATAGAGGCAACGCCGATGATGCCGTAAATGGCGAGACCAACTTGGTACTCGACCTGATTGATGGCGAACGAGTAGCGGGGATGAAGAAGGAAGAAGGCCGTGGCGAACCCCCCAACGACCATCGTCATCACGGCCGGTCCGCGGCTGCCGAACCAAGCCGAGAAAACGACGGCAGCGTACAGCGTGACAAAGGGGAGTCGATCGTCCAGTATCGGATCAAGTAGTAAACGTACCACGACCGCGGCAGCGAGGGCGGCGAGCGATACGCCATAAGCAGTTATCGATGATCTCACGCACGCCCTCTTGGACTGATTATTTGTCCGCTATGACCGGTATCCACACTGATACCCTTTTAGCTCGTCCGTGTCACTGGCGTTGAACCAATGATTCTACCAACT
>CAWHKI010000325.1:0-71931 GCA_963829765.1 uncultured Isosphaeraceae bacterium
TATGGTTTTCTTGCCGGGCGATGGTGCACTTGCCCGACTTTGGCTCTGCATATCGAGATTTGGCATGGCTGTTGACACACCGGTCAGTCTGGCTAGCGATTGGGCCTTGGTGGGGTTTCCTGGTCTGCATGGCTTTATTCTTCGGCTACTCGTTTCTGGCGAATCGCCTCCCGGTGCTCTGGCGAGTCTTCTACCTGAGTCGATCAGGGGGACGCGAACTCGAGCCGGTATTAGCCTGGATCTATGGGGTGCTTGTCGTCATGACGCTATCCTACGCCTGGCTTGGCCCGCCTGGGCCGCGTTGCGGCGGGCAACCCGGATCGGCCGATTGCATTGCGCGTTCTACTGTGGCCTGTCCGTCGCCCTGACGTTTGTTGGCTCGCTCTTCGGCAGCTTCTGGGCGGTGACATCCTTGTGGCGAAGCTATTTCTTCGATCCCCGGGTGGTGCCCCTGATTACCGTGGCGCTGGGCTTGTTGGTCACCAGCGGAGTGTGCCAGTGACCACCTATGGCGAGGTGCGGCGCCGAGAGTTATTTCACGCCATGCTGGTGGCGTGGGTGCTCGGCCTTGCCCTGATGTGGCGATGGTGGGCCCGCGCCGGCCCGGACCACCCAACATGGCTCGTCGCCCTGAGCCCAGTCATGATCTCGCATATCGGCGGTAAGAGCTGAAGTGACCGGCCGGGCCAGCCGATGGATAGAGATATGGTTCGGGTTGCGCTTTCGTTCAAGTTGCGCCGAACCCGCGACGCAGAGATTCACAACTTATTGCGGAGGCATCAGTCATGTTTTCTCATTCAGCTACGATGCACGATTCCAGGTACGTGTGTGAGGATACTCGCCTGCGCTTTGGCGCTGGCGATCTGGATGGGACTATCGCCCTTTTGCGAGGCCCATGGCCAGACGATGACCGCCGCGGTTCCGGTCACGCTCGATCAGCTTGCTCCAGATGAGCCCCGCGGAACTCGATGCGATCTACCACCAGGGAACGGCTACGGCGATTCCCGAGGGTCGGGTGCGAGGCACAGTCATCTCGTCGCCAGGAACAAGGCGAACACGCACCTTATCGCGTGGTGCCCGGCTTATGTGGCAAGGCAAGGTCGTCGAACCCGGTCAGACCGGCGCCGTCAACCGCTTCTTCGGCGATGCGCATTGTTCGAGGTCAGCTTTACGAGGGCCCGAGTTGGCTCGACGGACAGCCATCGATGGTGCTCGATTACAGCCAGACGTCGCTCGTGTACGCCAATAATCGCGACGAGATCCGCCAGGTCGCTCCCGGCCTCTTTCTCGGCCTCATGTATGACCGGTCGACCGCTCCGCCGAGGCTGGCGATGTACTTCGCGCTCGAATCGCGGCCTTGATGCACTTTGATTCCCAGCGATATTTTCTCCGGCCGTACGGACATATCGACCGCGTTGATACTACCGATCGGCAAAGCCGTATGATGCCAGAAAATCAGATTGCGCCAATTGTGAGGCTGAACCGTTTTGCGCAACCGCCCTGTTTTACCGGACCGCGACGACCGGGGGAGCGTCTCGCCCTAAAGCATTGGTACAAAGCATGAAGCGCGGCTCAAGGGGCGGCATTGTCTTGACGATAACTCGGACTGGCTCGCCGAGGTTACACCAAAGCGAGGACACGGGAGTGCCTTTACTGGTGGCATCGATCAGCGCAAGAGGCCGAAAGGTTTCCGGTCCCGGGAAGACCAAGCTGACATATTGATGCCATGGACGACCGACACGAAAACAGGGTCGAGCGAGACGACCGGCCGGATTCGCTACCCTCGATTATTGTTAGCCAAGGAGAGTTTTCTCCCATGTTGAAGTCCTTGACGATCAGCCTCAGCCTCAGCCTCGCCGTCGCGCTCGGATTTTCCAGCGTGAGCAAGGCGGGAGGCTTGGATTCGAGTTGCACGACCTGTGGACTGGCCTCGCCCCAAGGTGGGCCGTACGCCAGTGGTCAGGGGGGTTACCCGAGCGCGACTGGCTGCGAGTCGCCGTGTGCCCCTAAGAAGCACTGCTTCAGTTTCCACATGCCGAAGATTCACTGCAACCTTCCGAAGTTGCAGCACACCTGCTCCTACGAGTGGGTCTTGAAGAAGAAGCACTGCTTCTCGCTCGTTCATGCCCCTAAGGAAACGTGCGGATCGGCGCCTTGCGGGGCTGGCGCGGCTGGCCCGGTTTATGCGACGGGTCAAGGTGGTGTTGCTCCTTCTGGCCAGGGCGGGATTGCTCCGTCTGGTCAGGGTGGCTACGCCCCCACGGCCGCGCCTCAAGCTTTCGGTGCTGGTCAGCATGCTTTCTTGCCTGCCAAGCCGGCGACCTCTATCGCCTCGGCCACCGAGATGACCCCGGCGATCCCGGGCGGTGAAGAAGCTCCGCCGGCCCCCGAAGTCAAAGAGACGTCGGCGATCGGTGCTCCCAGCGGCGGCCTGCTCTTGCCCACCCCTTCGGGGAACTGAGCTAAGAGCGACCGTGCTGAGTGCGAGTTGACCTGAACTCAATCCGATCTACCCGTGACGTCGGCTGCGATCTGGTCCAGAGCAATCTGGCGGGATCGAATCCGGCGTCGCGGGTAGCCGCTTTTTCGAAGCCGCCAGGGACGCATGGGTGACACAACGGAATTCGACCGCGCTGGGTTCGAGGTGCTCACTGCTCGGCTCGGCGCTGCCCGAAGGCTTTCAGGATATCATTAAAGATTGGCAGAAGCTCGGGGTGATATTGGGGATACGACGGTGTTCCTTGCACGTGCACGATCAGGATCGGGGTACTCGCCTCCCGCGCGAAATCGCTCAAGCCGCGGATATGAAGCCGGTCGCGTCCCCACAAGACATTGAGCTGAAGATCGAGATTGCCCTGAGGGTTCATGGTCCCTTGCCCTTGCAGGCTGAAGGCGTTGCCAGTGAACTTGATTGGGTCGAACTTCGTCCGGCCACGCTCGATCGTGAATACCACGTCGGCCGAGTCAAACGCTGTCTTCCCTGGTGTGCGAGGCCTGTCGGCCAGCGTTGAGATGTTGAGAACCGCGGGGATCACCTTGGCAATTCGAAGCAACGGCGGCAGCTCGCCCAGATTACCCTGACTGATGTGGGCCTCGCCGTGCCCGTGTAGATTGCGGACGTCGCTACCCAAGCCCGTGAGCTCGATCCTGGCATCGACATTGCCCTGGTACGATTGCCGGCCCGAGACCGTGCGCGCGTATTCTTGAAGTTGCGCGCCGCGGATCATCACGGCCGCCCGGTAATGGGGATTCGCATCAAGCGTGACCCAACAATCTTCGCCCATGAACTCACCGTTCAAGAAGCGGCCTTGTACATTATCCAGGCGGGCCACTCCGTGCTTGACGTGAAACGGCGACTCCACCTTTGTGATCTGCTGCCCCAGCACGCTCACGCTCTCAAGCTGCAAGATTCCTTCAACCTCGAGCGATACGCCGTTGGACCAGCCGTTCACACGATCGAGCTGTCCTCGAATGTGCTCCAGCGGAATTCCCGTCTTGACCGTGTTGCCATCAAAAACGACCAGCATATTTTTCCATCCGCACGCGCGGGCACGCCGGTTTCGCCGGTCCAGCCGATTTCCAGGTCGCCGCGTGCTCGAAACGTGTTGCCGTCGTCCAGCCTTTGGGCAAACTGGGCCATTAATGGGGGCATTTTTCTGCGCAGATCGAGGTCGAAACGGATGTCTTTAACGTCGAACTCGGACACCGCGAGGTCGAACCGACCGCTGTCTTGGAGAAAGACTTTCCCCCTAGAAAACTTGACCGGAGCGCCCCGAAACTTGAAATTCACGTCGTGCATCGCCACCTTGCCATCGTCGAAAACAAATCGGCCGTGCACATCCTCCATGGGGAACTCAATAATCCCGCCAGGGTCAACACCGGGCTGCGGGGAGCGTGTTACCGTCAGTCGAGCGTTCGACTCGGGCCGGGGCACGATCACGATATGCGTATGATCCGGATGATGCGGCGCGACGTGAACTTCGGCTTCGGCATCGCAACTCCCCGACGGGTTGATGATGGGCCAGCTTTTTTTCCATGCCGGCGGAAGGGCATCTTTCAGCTCACCGCTGAAGGGAAGGTCGTGAGCATCGAGCTTGACCCACACCTCGAGGGGCTCTTCCCCATTTGGGAGCTTGTCCCCCGCCAGCTTATGGACCCTGCCACTGGCCGAGATTTTCGCCAAGCCGTTGGATCCGCGCATATTTCTGAACACCCAATTTTCGGGGTGTATCTCCAACCGTCCTTTCAGGTCTCGGATCGGGTATGGCAACCGCTCCCACGTAATCTCACAGCGCTCGGCCAAGTCAATCTCAGCGTCAATCGCGATCAGTCCTTCGGGGTGATCGTGCCGTCCCGGAAGCGGTTTGCGGTTCACCGTGGCATGGGCCTTGACGACGCCACTGGGGTTAAACTGGTCGACAACCTTGCGGACATCCGGCGGCATCGCGCTTTTGAGGGCGTCGTCGATGGGAATCGCCGCGGCGTTGATGTCGAGCTTGACAACCGCGTCGACTCCCGGATTCTCGATCGTACCCGTCAAGCTCAGCGGCTGGGCGTCCTTGACCGTTTGCAGATTGACGGCCACCATGTTTTGTCTCAAAGTCAACTGGCCGGTCAGGTGGTCGAGTGCATAGGGAAAATGGCGGTACACCGCCGAGGCGTCTCGGCACACGACGGTCGCGCTTAAGTCAACCGGGTCGCCAGCATGGCCACGAACGAGATGGACCGTCGCGTCGACCCTTCCCGTGGGTTTGAACACGTCCCACAGCTCGTCGTACTCGGCTGGGGTGTGGGCACGCAACCGCTGGTCGAGCTCGAGGTCGGTCACATCGACCTCCAGGTTTAAAGGTGACGTCATGGGATCGCCCAGAGTGATCATTCCCGCGGCGCGCAGAATCGTCAGCCCGTTGGCCCCCTGGGCACGCTTGATCGAAAGGATACCGTCCTCGACGGCAACATCGGCCGAGAGTCCATTAACCGTGAACGGCAAATTGGGACACTCCCACACTCCTTCACGCAGCCGGGCCAACGCCTGATAGGTCACACGGGCCGCCGATCCGGGAATGGGATCGTAGCGGAATCGCTTCAGCTCGATGTCGACCTGGCCGTTGTTAAGCGCCAGCGCTTTGACCATCGACCTCGCCTCACGAGGAACCCGCCGCCGGAGATTCTCGGAGAGCGTCAACCCCGAGAGCTCACCCTCGAGCGTGATACTCCCCTGCTTCAGGTCGACCGTCCCCTTGAGCATCATTCTTTTCGAAGGCGTCTCCCCGGGCCGTGCCCTCGAACTTGAGGTGTTCAACGCCGTCTCCGGCCTGCTCGATCGTCAGCGAGACGTCGCGGAGGATCGCTGGACCGGCACTCGCAACTCCTCCGGCCGGTGTGGCCAGGCGCGAGACTAAGGATGATCCGGTCGCCTCGGTCCCAGCGCCTGAAACGGCAAGCATCCGCGCGTCCGACAGGACGAGTTTCTTGGATGGGCCTTGCTCGCCCCCCGCGGAAAGTGGCTCCTCGTTGGAAACCAGCTCGACCGTGGCGTTCTTGATCGAGATCGGCGGCGTCGGGATCCACGGGCCCGGCCAAGGATCTGCAAGCAAGCCCTCAAGGTTCCACGTGCCATCATTTCGCTGGCGCAGCCGCAACGTAGGATGGCTGACCTCCACGTCGCGCGCCTCCAAACCCCCCTTGGCCAGCTTTTTAGTGTTAATCCGGACACTCATCCAGGGAATTTGTAGCACGTCGAACGAAGCGCCTTCGATCTTTTGCGTCAGCCTGAGCTCCCTGAACACGACCCGGCCGCCGAACAGACTAACGTGCACTCCGCCCGGGTCGAGCGTTGATCCAGGGAAATACTTGATCGCGTACTCCCTGATGATTGGCCCAATCGTGCCACTGTCGGTCATGTGCCAATACGCAAACCAGAGGCCTCCTGCCAGCGTCGATAGACACAGCACCAATCCCCACATCAGGGCCTTGAGCAGGCGTCGGCCGATGCGCATTGGTTTAGACCTCCATCCTTGGACGAATATGATCGGGGATCGGGAGACAGAGCTCCCTCCTACAATTCCTGTAGGAGCCGGCTTTGTCCGGCGACGTTTTTAGCCCTTATCGCGGCTCATTGTTAATCAATAGCCATTCCCTCGCCTTGATCCATCCCATCGCCGCCAGACCCAGCGCGGGCATTTCGCCAGGAAGCCGATAGCGCATCGAGCCGGCGAAGATGAGATGGATCGCGCAGAAATAAAGGACTGGCCCAGCGAGTAGGGCCCACGCTCGCGGTTCGCGCCGCTGTGCCCACGCTCCCAGCAACAAGAGCCCAAACAGCGGGACCTCAACGACCGCGCTGGCGAAAGCCAACCCGACAGAACGAAACCCCTCGGCGTTGGGCCACGGGCTCCAAAAGCGTCCCAGTTTAATGAGCGCCAGGCGCAATGCCCGCGCTGGCCGCGCGCGAGCAAAGGCAATCGCGCGGTGCGTTAGCTCGGCATCTTGATCCTGTTCGCCGAGCGGCCAGATCTCGCGATCATCGAGGAACGCCATGTCACTGGCGCCGGTCGCTCTGGGATTGAGCCCGTCGTAGAGGCTAGCCCCCATCCAGAGCGACGTCGGTACGAATTGGCCGTAGATCCCCGCATTGCGCACCCACCACGGGCTCATCACGACGATCAGCCCCAACGAGAAGAACAGCACGCCGCGAGCTGCCTCAAAGAGGGCGCGTCGCTCACGCTGGTTTGTAACAACCCACAGCCCTAGTACCAACGGCACAAAGAGCGCCCACGACGGCCGAACCAGAATTGCCAGTCCCGCGGCGCCGCCACTGGCGAGTGCGACAAACACGTCTCGCCATTCCGTTTGCTTAGCTGACCGTCCAGGCTCGCGCCAGAGCACCGCCAAGCCCAAGAGGACCCCCAGCAAGAGCGGGACGAAGACGGCTTCAGATAATAATAGGACGGACATTAATATCCCATAGGGATTAATGGCGGCCAGAGCACCGGCGACCATCGCCGCGGACCAACGCCCCGGTCGCGGAACGTCGCCGGATGGCACCGAATCCTCGGGCGGCGTCAGTTGCCGGGTCAGACGGTAAATCAGGTAGACGCTCAATGTTCCCAGGCCCGCCTGGACTAATCGCACCGCCAGCGTTCGCCGGCCGAAAACGGCCTGGCATGCCGCCAGGAACAGCGGGTACCCCGGTGTGCGCCGGGCGAAGTGGGGGATGTCGCTCCATTCGACATATTCAAAAGGCTCGCCCATGCGGATTGCGCGAGCCAACCCCCAGTAGATCGTGGTGTCGGGAAACAGGCACAACCGTTCCGACCCTCCACGGTGAACGTAGAGATCGACCGCATTGGCCGCCGCGACTCGGAGCGCAAGCGCGACTTGCAAAATCAGGGCCAGTGAAGCCAGCCCGGCGAGCGCTCGATGCCACTTCCGGGCGCGTGCCGGCCCAACGACGGATTGCGCGGGGGTCGGCTCGATCATGCGCGGCCACTCGCTTTGGTGCGCTCGGATGCGCACGGCGCTAAAGAGAGGAAATCGCCCGTACTCTCGGGTTCGCGACCGAGTCACTGCGGGATCGTAGGAAAAACGGACCCAACGGTCAATCGCAACCGGGACAATTCTGCGACTTAGGATGCCCTGACGCGCTCTACCACCGACTGCCGGTTGACGGTGATCGACTCGTGCCGTTACGATCGGCGAAGCTTTGCTCCACGAGAGATCCATCATTAACTCGAGACGCGAAACCGTATCCATGCAAATTCTCCTGACCAATGACGACGGGGTATTCGCTCCTGGCTTGCGTGCGCTGCGTAAGGAACTCCTGCGACTGGGGGAAGTGACCGTCGTTGCCCCAGCCATGGAGCAGAGTGGCGTCGCGCACTCGATCACGTTGTTGTCGCCCCTGGTCGTCAAACAAGTAGAAGATGTCGACGGCACGACCTTGGGCTGGAAGGTCGAGGGGAGCCCGGCTGACAGCGTTAAGTTGGGGATCTGCGAGCTGATGTCGCGGCCGCCGGATCTTGTTGTCTCGGGCATCAATTCCGGCTCCAATGCCGGGATTAACGTACTCTACTCCGGGACGGTTGCCGCGGCGATCGAGGGGGCCTTCTTTAAAATTACAAGCATCGCCGTCTCACTGGAACTTTCCGAGCACTTCGATTTCCCGTATGCGGCCCAGCACGCGGTCAATGTCATCGAGAAGATTCTGGCGAATCGGCCACCCAACGGATCGTTATTTAATGTCAATCTGCCGGCGCATTCGCGGGGTAAACCGCGAGGCATTCGCGTGGTTCCGATGGGCTTGGGCCGCTATGGCGAAGGTTTCAGAGCACGACAAGACCCTCGTGGGCGCACCTATTACTGGATGACCTATGATCCCCCTTTCCATCTGACGGGGCCCGAGACCGATGTCACCAGCCTCTGCGAAGGCTATATCACTGTCACCCCTCTCCACTTCGACCTGACTCAGTACGATAAGATCCCTGAACTGAGCACCTGGAATTGGGGAGATTGAAACCATTATCGCGCCGGAGCTAATCATGCGAGTATTATCGGTCGAGGCTCGTTTTCAAGGAACCCGTCCCCGCTGGCTACAGCTTGCAACCTGTTTGATGTTCACACTTTGCGCTGTGGTTGTGCCAGGATGCGAGGAAGTAGCGCGCAACCCTGGACAAAGGCCTCAAACCAAAGCCCTTGACCAAACAGGGGTCTCTGCCGGACTTGACCAGAATCCTCGTACGCCAGCGCATGCTCCAATACCAGCGAAACAGTCTGGGCCCATCATCGGCCAGCGTACCACGGACATCCGCGACGCGAGCAAGGAGCAGAAGCATGCTGGCGCACAGGTTGCTTCGCCAAAAATCGTCGCCAAAGACCCAATCACACTCCAGGGCAACGCCTATGTTTCGATTATCGGCCAAGCCGCTGTCGGCAACATGAAGCACGCGATGGATCTTTTCTTTGCCGAGAACGAACGCTATCCCAAGGACTACGACGAGTTCATGACCGTCATCGTCAAGCCCCACGGTATTGCGCTGCCTCAACTCCCGCCATACCAGAAGTACGGTTACGACGAGAAGGAGCACAAACTCATCGTGCTGGAATACCCAGACCTCAAGAAATAGACGTCTGTCAGCGAAATCCGCCCGGGAGACCCAAAGTTCCAACGGGAATCGTGGTGGGACTGATGCGGTTCACCTTCCATACGCCTGGCTCAGTCTCCTGGAAACCCAGCGACCAAGTGGTAACAGCGGTGTCAAGTGTGGTCATGCTTGACGATGAATTCCGCCGTCCCTTGGTGAAAACCCGGAATTCGGCCTGTCCGCGCCGTGATTGGTGGCCGACGCTTGTCTGTAATTCGCTGATTCGGACAAAATCGAACTGCACGCGGCTGAGGTTCGCCCGTATCATCGCCCTCGTCTCCTCCGCGGAAAGCGCGGTATCGCCCCGCAACAATTGAACGTTAGGCGTCATGTGGCTGAGTACGCCCTCGGCGTCCGAGTTGAGTACGGCGTCCCGCAGCTCGTAAACCACCTGCTCGATCCGCTCGTTATCAGTGACCCAAAGCCGCTCGACGGCGACCACGAGAATTGCTAATCCCAGGGCGATTCCCGCGTGAACCAGGTATTTTCCCTGCTGAGTGAGCTTGAGCGCGATCAAGAAGGCGCCAGCGAGCAGGATGAGGCCCCCCGCCAGGTACGTTGGGTCGTCCGACAGATGAGTCAACGGAACCGGCTCCTTAGATCGTCAAAGTCAGAAAGTGGAGCATTTGTTAAGGATCGTTTCCCTTGAGGTTCTTGGCATCGTCGGCTTTCTGGCTGGGATCGGCATTCTTCGGCTGGTCTTTTGTCTTGGGTTGGACTTTTTGACCGTCTGTTGGCTTGGGGTTGAGGACCACCTGTGGGTCGCTGTATGTCACCGGAGTTAAGTTGTACTCGGGCGCCCACTCGATGGGTCGGTTCTTGAGGGTAGTCTCAAGAAATGAAAAAACCGGCGCGGTGAACTTGGGCTCAAGTCGAAGCAACTTATAACCATGCAGTGACGAGGGGAAAAGCTCGACCTTATTGAGCCGCGTTCGCTGCAAGATTTGCTGGACGGATTGCACGGCATCCTTGGACGGGTTGTCGCGATCACCCGCCAGAAGCAGGATGGGTACCCGCGGCGCAAGCGAGGCCAAGAGATGCCTGAGCACGTAACCGGAGCCTTCCGGCTTGGGCGAGACCAGTACGAGGGCGCTCAGATCACTCGACCGGCCCTCGGTGGTCACGGCGGCGCCGGGCTGAAATGCCCAGGCCGCGGCGAGGTTAGCCCCATCACCCAACGCAAGCACGCCTAGCTTCGCGAGATTGAGATCGCCACGATTATGGCGGTCGACAAGGAAAAAATAGCCGGCTTGTAAATCCTCGACCAGTTGCTGCGTATCGTGCCGTCGGCCGCGTGGGTTTTGGCCTTGCCCGCGGAGATCCATGCTAAAAACGGCGTAGCCAAGTCCTTGCAAATGCTCGGCAAACCCCTGGCCCCTCAGCTCAAGCACAGCATCCTCAAAGTCCTTGCGCGATCGGCCCATCTCGTGGATAAGCATCACCACAGGGGCAGAAGAGCCTAATTTTGATGGATAGTAGGTAGCAGCAAGAGGGGCCCCGTCAAAGGAGCGGAGTCGAAGCGTGTAATGAAACGTACCTGGCGCAGGGCGTACTGGCGGTGCGCCCACCATTGCGAGCGGGTCAGCCACCTCTGGGCGTCCCTTCTTCAACGAAACGCCCCCTTTGTTTCGGACTTGACCACGCGTACCTCCACCCGCGCGCGGTGCCTGCCGAAACTGATGCCAACAAACGTCAGCATGAGAGCCGATGCCATCCACGACTTGCACGCGAACAGCCTGCGATTCTCTTTCATTGCTTTCTCCCAGCGGCTGACCGGCTTGCCTCGCGTTTCATCGTTTTTCGGGGGACGCTTTCACCTATTGTAGCATCACTTCGGCCGTACGATCTCAAAGACTCGAACCGACCTGCGACCATGGCTCTTGCTCCAGACCAATGCCACCCGGCGTTGGTACTGCTCGACATAGTGCCCTAACGGGTTTAACCCAGCGTTTATGTATCGTTCCTCGTCGATCAAGAGATAGGCAACGCCAAGGCGATCGATCAGTCGATCGATCGCATCGGGATCAGTTGAGTCGGGCTCAACGACCAGTTGGCCAGTCTGCCAAAACACCTCACCAGGGTGGCGAGTGAGAACGGGCCCGGGGCGCGTTGCGTGGATGGCAATCCACTGGCAGGCCGCATCGAAGTCGGCATGATGAGAGCGGTCGGCGGCGGCGCGGCCGTAAATGATGGCGTAGGCCGAATAGGGAATCGACGCAAGCAAGACAATCGCGACCGCCCAGTTCCGGGATCGCTTTAGTCCTGTCCGCGCCAGTACATGCGCCAATCCTTCCGTCAGACCCACCAGCAGAAATGGCACAAGGGGAATCAGGAAACGGCCCGCTTCCGTGAATGGCCAAACCAAAAGCAGGCCAAGAGTTACCAAGGTGATGATACCAACTAAACGACGGCGAGGTGTTTCTGTGCTCCGCACCCAGCCATCGAGCATGATCCCTGTCGCTATGACCGCCCAAAGGTTAGCCATCACGACAAGAGGTAGGTGACGGTGTAGCGCCGTCGCGACCTCCACAAAAGGACCGGTTACATGATCGGGAAGCCTTTGAAGGTAAAACATCCCCTGTGTGGCAACCCGGGCTCCTAAGCCGTCAAGCGTGAGGAAACTGACTTGCGAATTGCGATCGACGAGGATCAGCCAACTGATCCAGGGGACGATGAGCACGCCTACGGTGAGCCCAGCCGTCAACAATGCTCTCCAACGTCGGCGAAGACCCAGATCGAGGAGAATGCCGCCGGCAAGGCAGACCCCGACATGCCGAACCATGAGACTCACGGCGAGTACGATGCCCAGTCCCATTCCGACGGTGATGCGATCACGACGCGCGGCGACAATCGCGACGAGCACGGCGATTTGTTCCAAAAAAATGAAGATGGGCTCGGACTGAATTGAACCGCCGACTCGTCCCCATGTCCAATTCAGTGCCAGGGCTAATCCCAACATCAGCGCTAATCTGCGTGGATAAATGGTTCGGAACCAAGTCCAGGCCAGCAGAACCGCAGCCACCGTGCAGGAAATTGATAGAAGATGCGCCGCCGCGACCGAGCGACCGGTAAACCACCAAAGGGCAGCAAGAGCGGCGGGATATCCCGGCGGAAAGTGATCATGTCGAGGTGCCTCTGGCGCACTAATTTCGCGATAGCCTCGGCCTGTTAGAAGTGCCTCGCCTAGAACGGCGTAGCCGGCGCCGTCGAAGCGCGGCGGAGCCGAAAGGTCCGTGTTCAAGGCCACGTTTGCTGATGCCACGGCTCCGAGAAGCAGGCAAGGGCCAATGGTGGAAAGAAACGTTTCGCGAATCTGTCTCATCCGTCTCGCCTGTCAAAAGCTTGGCCTTGATTATTCTCCAAAACGTGAAGCTTGGCGAAAATCGACGAGCATGAGGCGAAGCCCCGAGAAATCGACAACCTCGCGGATGAGATGATCCTTGGTCAACACGGCTGGTAACGCATCTACGGGACGGGCGTCTTTGAGACTGATGGAAATCCAGACTGAGCCTGGGTGGTTCAGCAAGTCAACAGTTTTACCACACCAGGGAATCACAATTCGGCTTGGTCCGAAGTAATAGCGAGCGGTTTTCAGCTCGGTGTCGCCGGAAGGGCCCGAGGCAATGAGCACGACCATCGCGGTGGGATCGCGTCGGCCCAAAAAGGTCGCCGCGCCCCTCCAATCAGCTTTTAGGTCGCGACGATACACCTCGTTGTACAACATGACACCGGAAAGAACGATGCCAGTCGCCAGCGCCGGTGTTCCTAAAGCCCAGGGCAATTTTCCTAGCCCTCGAGCGACCAAGAGTAGATATGCGGGACTGACGAACAACGTGTAACGTGGCGGTCCAAAGATTGGGTAAGCGATGCGGGAATAGATATACAAAAGCACCGGCGGTAATATCAGCCAGAGCAACAGACAAATCGACGACACAAGGTGCTCTAAACCAATTCGGATGCTCCCCGTTTTTCGCGAGCGAACTTCGAGCAGGCCATACACAATCAAGAGACAGCAAAAGAACAAAACCGCAAAGTTCCCGCCAATGAACCCGATTGGCATGCCCAGCAAATACCGCGGTGGGAGCAAACCGCTGGTTGATTCCGGGGCGTGGTCAAGGTATTGGCCGACCCAGGGCGCCACGGCGAGCGCAACGGCCAGATGGGTGTATAACCACGCCCGCCCAGAGATCCGAAATGCCCGATGAAAAATACCCGATGCTAGCCCGAGCGTACCGACCATTAACAATCCCAAAGGATGGGAATAAACAATGGCAATCAGAGACAGCCCATAGAGCACGAGCCTCCATCGCCGCGGCGTCGTGGAGAGAGAAAAAAGGAGATACCAAGCCACGCACGTAATCGTCGTTAACCACATATACATGCGAGCTTCGCGGGAATAGTAAACAAGGAGTGGGCTGAGCGCACATAGCCAACAAGCCCAGAGGGCCGTCGTCCTATCAAAAGCCCGAAGGCCAATCCCGTAAACCAAGCCGACGGCGACGACACCGCACAACACGCTGAACGCGCGACCTGAGCGATCGGAGGGACCGAATAAACCGACCCAGGCTCGCAGTAAAAGTGGGTGCAGTGGCGCCCGAGTTGCATCAATCTGCCGGAGTGTTTGGAACAGTGCGACCGGGTTGTTGGTCCGCGCCAGGCGCATTGTCACAACCTCGTCGTACCAAAGACTGCTTTGGCCCAGGTGATAAAGACGCAGCACCGCGGCAATGAACAGGGCGGCGACGACAAGAAACCTCACGGCCCACATAGCCTCTCGGAACCGATCGGTTCCAAACTAACGTCATCGATCCACATCTCGCCGATCTCGGTGTCACCGACAATCTTAAACTCGAGACCCAGAATCGTTGCCTCGGGCTCAGTTTGAATGATACGCTCAACCTTCGTCCAGCACCGACTGTTTTCAAGCACTGTTCGAAGCCACCGCTATTAAGCATGCGCCAGGCAATTGGTGTGTCCTTGCATTGCGTCACCCTTACTTTGCAATCTCCTTCGGTACCAGCGGCGATTAAGTACCAAAATCGCAAGCGCATCTTGGTGCCATAACGAACGGGTCGGTCGAGGTAACGATAGTATTGATGACCAGGCACATGAGCTTCCAGGTGCAAGCTGTAAGGTCCGGAGACAGCGTACCGAGCATCGCGCCGCTCCTCGGGTGGTTCGGCCCAATGAAACTTTGGCTGTGCCAAATATCGCTCGCGATCGAGCGGAACGACGTCGTGTACACATGCTGAACCCAATGTCAGTGAGATAGTACGCGTACCGAGGAGCGGGTCATAGTCGCCGTAGAGGATGTGCTGATGCTCAAACCGAAGCCGGATTCGCATGATGGCGTCCGGGCCCAGGCTGAGCGGAAGAACCGTTGCCGGCTCGGTCAATTCAGTAACGATTGTCTCACCGGTCGCCGCCTGGGCACTCTTCGCCATACGCGGGCCCGTCTCCAGCGGACCCCGGTTCTCAGTCCAAATGGAAACGACGAGCCGTTCACGGCATCGATGTGCCTCTTCAGGCGCGGCGATGACCTCGGAGAAGGCCGATGAATCGGGATTTCGAGATACGACCAGTGATGACCACCGCGGCAACGCGTGACTTATGACGCGTGAGTTGGAGACCCATCCCTCTGCCTTTACAGTAATCTCCTCCGGGGTAAGAATGACCCCGGTTTTGCCAGTGTAGCGGAGTCGGTAGTCGACCACCCATGCCCCTTGATCCTGAGTGACACTACGATTAACCACCGACAGGGCCGCTGGCGCACTACTACTCACATCGGCCGCGACTAACGGCGACGTGATGAGCACCCACCCCATGGCCGCAATAATCAGGCAAGACCAAGCCGGCAATCGTCGCGAGGGGTCCTGATTAAGCGGTGTTAAGCCGCTGAGCAATGACATGTCGCCGCTCTATCACCGAACAGCTTCTCGTTGAATAACAGCCATCGATCGACGGCTCGGTCAAATCCGAAGCTATGCGGACAATTTTAATTATAGGCCAGAGATACCGGAACTTCTTCCAGCCATTGATGATTTAATTCATCAACAACCGGTCTTCTCGTCACGAGTCATGGCGACGCGGGTTGGGTGGCACGCCAAAGCGTGATTCGTCGAAGGGCAGCCTCTGCCGCATGCTCGATGTCTTCGCCATCCGCCTCGAACCGTTGCGCGACGGCTTGGCGGCCGGCCACGGGAATTAAGCAAGAAAACATGACACGGCCACCTGGCTCTCCCTCCATCGTGTAGCGGCTCACTCCCAAGCTCTGCATCTTGCACTCAAGGACTTTCCAGTGATCGTTTCCGTGAGCGGCCGGTCTCGCACTCGTCCCCGACACAAGGGAAGGTGAGGTTAAAGAGGGTAGGTGAGATCCAGGAGATGGGGTATCTGCGCGAAATAAATTGGTTAATGAGTCTAGAATGGCTGGTGAGATGTCTGCGTCTGATCGGGCGGGCGCCTGACCAGTGATTTGAGAGTTTTCCCCGGCAACCGGTGTAACACGGGTGTCTGAGAGGTCGGACTGGCGGCCGCGGGACTTGGCGTTCGCTGCCGGACGCTTTACTGAATCCGAAGAAGAAGAAAGCCGGGACTTGGCCGAAGTTGGACGATTCGTACTAGACTTTGGCGAGCTTTCAAGAACCGAGGGCTGATCAGACGTACCGACTTTAGCCGATTTACCCTCGGTGAATAGTGATGGCATGGGAGCAAGCGGCTCTTTGGATTTTTCGATCTCCGATTTGACCGGAGCGACTTTGTCGGCGTCTGTTTCGGAGTTTGCACTTGGCTTGAGGTCAATCGAGGCAATTTCGCCCCCGTTATTCAAACCAAGCGATCGAAATATCCTCGTCTGTGCCCATTGCAAGCCAGGCCCGTTGACGAACGCTCCTCCCAAGAAGGAGGCCGTTATTAAAACGACAACGAGAAAGAGTTGACGCACGGTTACGGCCTCCTTGCCTTGGCCCATGCAACCGCGAGGTTTGCCTTGTCAAACCCCTATCCATGGGGATAATCCATTTATCCGACAAGGGATTGCTCGCGGTTACGAATACCCCGGAGGGTGCTTTCGGCGCTGAGCCATCGGCGCACTTTAGCACTCGTAATTTACCCCAAAGGTAGAATGAAGCAAGCCCAGTTCGATACAACCTGGTACCGCTCTGTCGGCCGGTGGTGCACTCGTGAGCGCGGCAAGGAGCAGCGTCGGCATTGGACCGACCAACTTTCAGGTCCGGGTACGCGGGGAATGGATTCACCCCGCTCATGGTCGCCTGGGCAGGTGGTCGCGACGCTTTTATCCGCACTTTGGTTTACGGTGACGCTACCGCTTCGGCTGGTTTTCTGGGGCATTGCCTGGATGGGACGGCTGGCGGCGCTGGTGCTAGGGTTTTCCCTCATGGTGGTGGGCATAGCCCTTTGGGCCGGTCCGTTTTTCTTCATTGGGATTCCTCTATTTCTGCTCGGTTTAGTGCTTACTCTCCGCTGCCTGGACTGAACTCTTTATCCTTCCGATCACCGAGCATGAACTTCCCACCAATTTACCTCGATCACAATGCAACGACACCCCTAGACCCCGAGGTGCTCGACGCAATGCGGCCGTATTTTCTCATGGCAGGTAACGCCGAGAGCCGGCATGCCTTTGGACGCGCCGCGCGCCGTGCCTGGGAGTCCTCCAAGGAAACCGTTGCTCAAATCCTCGGGGCTGATCCGTCCGAGGTTGTCTTTACGTCCGGCGGTACGGAAGCGAACAATCTGGCTGTCTTTGGCCTGGCAGGTCCTGAGTCATCGCCGGGACACATCGTTTCGAGCCCGATTGAGCACCCAGCAATCGCCAAGCCGCTCGACCACCTTGAATCGCTCGGCTTTGTCATCGATCAAGTGGCGGTTGATCATCAAGGGCTCGCGAGCGCGCGTCAGATGGCCAGTGCGCTTCGCGACGATACTCGGTTTGTCACTTTGATGTTAGCTAACAACGAGACCGGCGCGATCCAGCCAGTGCGTGAGCTTGCGGTTCTCGCTTTAGCACGCGGTTTCCCCATTCACACGGACGCCGTGCAAGCCGTCGGCCGGATTCCGGTCATCTTCAGCGAGCTTAAAGTGACAACTCTGGCGGCTAGTGCACACAAGTTCCATGGCCCGGTGGGAATCGGCCTCCTCTTGGTTCGTCGCGGTGTCCGGCTCGGGTCACGGCTCTTTGGCGGTGGACAACAACAAGGACGGCGGGCGGGCACAATCGCGGTCCCGTTGGTGGTGGGATTAGCCGCGGCTCTTCAGAAGTGGAGCAACGAGTATCAGGCTCGATCTCAGTGCTGGAGAGCATTGCGCGATCGCCTCGAATCCGGTCTCAGCTCTGTCCTTGGGGCCGATCGAGTGCACCGCAATGGTCCTGAGCGTGACGATCAAAGACTTCCCCAAACCCTCAACATCGGCTTTCCCGGTCTGGACGGCGATACCCTGCTCATGCAACTCGATATGGCGGGCATTGCAGCGTCACTGGGTTCGGCCTGTGCGAGCGGCTCGACGCGCCCCTCACCGACTCTCATGGCGATGCAGGTTGCCGACGACCGGCTACGTTCATCCGTGCGGTTCAGTTTTGGAGCCACAACCACCGAAGCTGAAATCGACGAGGCGATTCGACGCATCGCCAACGTGGTTAGTCGCATCGATGTAAGCGAGACCGATACCAGCAGGGTTGGCGTTCCATCGGCCGGCTTCTTGAGTTAAGTTGCCCGTGGCTTGTACAATGAGTGCGGCTTCAACTTTGAGTCCGGCTCCTCAGCGACCGGATGGTTTGGAGGTGACTTGTGAGCCGCAGCGCGTGGACTGAAACTGATCCAATACGGAATGCGCAGCGGGAAAGGCTTGTTGAAACCCTGCGCGGCTATGGCCGGGTAGCGGTTGCCTTTTCGGGGGGGATTGATAGCACGGTCGTTGCCCAGGCGGCTTACGAAGCCCTGGGGGACGCGACGATTGCCGTGACGGCAGTGTCTGAAAGCTTGGCGGCTGGTGAACTCGAAGAAGCAGAGGCTTTGGCACGGAAAATTGGCATTCGCCACAAGGTCATCCGTACCGAAGAATTCGCCGACCCGAATTATCGGCGTAATGACTCCGATCGCTGTTACTTCTGCAAAAGTGAGCTCTACGGCCGGTTGTCGGCAATGCTTGGTGCGCTCGAGGTCGAGGTCATCGTTTCAGGGGCCAACACGGACGACCTGGGCGACTATCGCCCAGGCCTGCGTGCCGCCAGCGAATATGGTGTCCGACACCCACTTCAGGAGTGTCACCTCGGTAAAACTGACGTGCGAGCCTTAGCCCGTGCCTGGGGTTTACCAACCTGGGATAAACCCGCCACGCCTTGCCTTTCCAGCCGGGTCGCTTACGGTGAAGACCCCACTCCTGAGCGGGTTCGAATGATCGACGACGCCGAGCAGTGGCTTCGCCAGCGTGGCTTGCGAATCCTACGAGTCCGCTACCACAAAGGAGACCTGGCTCGCATCGAGGTCTCACCCAACGATCTACCGCGGTTTGTCGAGCTCGAACTCCGCGGCGAGTTGATCGCGGCCTTTCGCGCTCTCGGCTTCAAGTTTGTCACGCTCGACCTTGAAGGGTTCCGCTCAGGGAGCATGAACAACGTGATTCCGGTGGAGAACCTCCTGCGCGGCGTTGTTGGACGTGTCGCGGCGCCGGTCCAAGCCTAGGATCACTCCACATTCGTCAATCACAAGGCCCTCCATTTCCGCGTGCCATCAACCACCTAACCACCAGGCTCTTGTCATGCCTCAGGTGACCTGTCGGTGCGGCGAAAAAATTTCCGTGCAGCCTCATGGGCCTGAGCGGATTAATTGCCCCAAGTGCGGGGCAAAGATCCGTTTGCGGCGGCCGAGTTCCCCAGCGGCTGGCGCGACAACCGGTGATGGTTTTTTACGTTTCCTTTGCCCCTGCGGCCGACGGCTGAAAGTTTCCGTTACCAATCGGCCTGTCTCGGGCAAATGTCCGAATTGTGGCCGTGTCGTCCCCGTTCCCACTGCGGGGCAAACCAGTACCACCGCCGTCCTTCCGAACCAGATCTCGCGTACTGACAGCGAAGCGCGAACGGAAGAACTGGATGCCGGCGACCTAAACCAACTTCAGAAATGGAGTTCGCGATACGCCGATAATCCCCCTCGACCTGAGACCCCGGTTCACACATCAGCTAAGGCGAATGTGACCAAGAATAGTTCGGAGGGCGGCGGCGAAAGCGAGCTTGTCGCTGAAATGTCATCCCCTGCGTCGCCAGTAAAGTTCGAGGCTGGCCTTCGGGTGTGCCCTCGTTGCAAGAAACCTGTTCATCTCGGCGCTTCCACTTGTCGCGAATGCGGTACGCTGGTCCCCCGCGAGTGACGAGGAACTTGCCGTCGATCTCTTCGCGTGCTTCCCAAAGGGTCTTGACGTCAAGCGGGTACTAATGAGGCGAATCGGCCGGCGGCGTCAGTCCACGCACTAATATCATGGGGCTCGTAAACGGTCACCGGAAACGAGCGAGAGACGACGCGCGCAAGTCAGCGAGCGAGCCGAGCTCACCGTGGCCGACGGCCTGCATCAAGATATTGCCAATCGCCGTGGCCTCAACCGGCCCAGCGTGTACCGGCCGGCCACACGCGTCGGCCGTGAACTGGCAAAGCAAGGTGTTCTTGGTACCGCCGCCGACAATGTGGATGGTCTTGATCGTCGTACTCAGGATCGATTCCAGCCGATCGATGGCCCAGCGATACTTGAGCGCCAGGCTTTCCAGGCAGCAGCGCACCATGGCCCCCTCATCGCGCGGGGGGAACTGTGCCGTACGGGTACAGTAGGCCACTAGCCGCGCGGGCATATCGCCAGGAGCCAGAAAGCTTACATCATCAGGGTCGACCAAGCTGGTGAAAGGAGGGGCAACCTGAGCCCGGGCGATCAGTTCCTCGTACGATAGCTCACGCCCAGCGCGAGCCCAGGTCCGGCGGCATTCCTGGACGAGCCACAGGCCCATGATGTTCTTCAGAAGTCGCGTCGTCCCCGCCACGCCCCCCTCGTTGGTGAAATTATACCGCATCGTTGCCGCATTGATCACGGGCTGCGGAACTTCCACGCCCAAGAGTGACCATGTTCCCGAGCTGAGGTAACACCAGTCCGGTGGCGCACCAGCCATTGTGGTTGACGTGTTGGCCGGTACAGCCACGACAGCACTCGCCGTATCGTGTGTAGCCGGCGCGATGACGGTCACGGGACGAGTGAGGTTAATCTCCTCGGCAACGGACGATCGTAATGGGCCCAGCTCATGACCGGGCTCGATCAGTTCCGGCAAAATCGCGCGAGGCAACTCAAGTTCCCGGCATAATTCATCAGACCAGGTTCCACTGCGTGGGTTGAGTAACTGCGTCGTTGACGCGTTTGTCCGCTCGCCGGCTCTACGTCCCGTCAAAAGCCAGCCGAAGAGATCGGGCATCATCAGTAGTGTTTCGGCGACATCGAGTAACGGCGATTGGGACTGACTCATGGCCAGGAGCTGGTACACCGTGTTGAACGGGAGGAATTGCAACCCTGTGATCTCGTAAATGCGCTCTCGCGGGATGTGCTTGAAGGCGACCTCAAGCATGCCGTCGGTCCGAGCATCGCGATAGTGGACTGGATTGCCCAGAAGTGTTTCACCCCGGCCGATCAAGCCGAAATCGACACCCCAGGTGTCGATGCCGACGCTATCCAGCCCTCCGCCGAGTGTCGCGCCCTTGCCCAGAGCTGTCTTGATCTCTGCGAAGAGCCGAGGCAAGTCCCAGTAAAGCGTGTCCAGCATCCGTACCGGGCCGTTAGGAAAGCGATGAGCTTCTTCCAGTGCCAGGTGCTGGCCGTCAAAACGACCCAGTAGCCCGCGGCCGCTCTCGGCGCCTAAGTCCAACGCTAGGTAATTTCTTGTCGTAGCCATGGGGTGATCGTTCTCCCGTCGTGTGTGACCCTTGCCGTTCTCGTCGCTTGGTGCCTGGACGTAGTTCCGCGATTCGCTCTATCCTTTTGTTTCAGTGATTGGTCATGATATCTCCAGGAACTCGGTCATTTCCAATCTCAATCTTGGGAGTTGCCACCATGAATCGTGCCCGCACGTCGATGATCGCCGCGTTGGCGGCAAGCTTGATCCAGCTCTGTACTGGCGGATGGGCCGCTGATCCCTCTTTCGATCATCGGAAAGACGTGGTCTATGGCCGTAAGTTTGGGACCGCGCTGACGATGGATGTGTTCACACCCAAGAAAGAGGCCAAAGGGGTCGGCGTGATCCTCGTCGCGAGCGCGGGCTTCGTTTCTTCACACGACCTAGTTCCGCCATTCTTTATTACGCCGCTGATCGATCGAGGCTATACCGTCTTCGCTGTAGTGCACGGGAGTCAGCCACGCTACACGATCCCTGAGATCGTTCAGGACATGAACCGTGCTGTTCGGTTTATTCGGTATCACGCCAAGGACTATGGGATTGACCCTGAGCGGATCGGAATCATGGGAGCCTCAGCAGGTGGTCACTTATCGCTCATGCTCGGGACCGCCGGCGATCAGGGTAACCCAAAGGCCAAGGATCCCGTCGATCGTATCTCGAGCCGTGTCCAAGCGGTCGCCTGCTTTTTCCCGCCAACCGATTTTCTTAACTACGGCAAAGCCGGTGATGCAAAAATCCGCGCCATGGATCATGCTCCACCCTATCGTGCCGCCTTCGACTACCGCGAACTGGATGAACACAGCAAGCTGTGGGTTTCCATCAACGACACAAAGCGGCTTGAGGAAATCGCCCGACAGATCTCACCGGTTTATCACGTCACGCCCGACGATCCGCCCACCCTTATTATTCATGGCGACCAAGATCAGCTCGTTCCCCTGCAACAATCTGAGCTCATCATCGATAAGCTCAAAAAAGCGGGAGTGAAGACCAATCTCGTCGTCAAGAAAGGGGTGGGCCATGGCTGGCTTGGAATCAACAAGGACGAGACCCAGGCCATCGACTGGTTTGACAAATATCTCAAGAAAGCGAGCTGAGACAAAATGGCGCCTTCTGGCGCTTTTTGGCGCTTTTTCGGAGGGTCCCGTTGCCGATCTCTTTCGCCAAACACGATTTAGGTCCTGGGCCCGCAACGATCGCGCCATCGGCCGTCTCAGGCGCCACATTGACTTGGTTGCTGCTCATCTGAATAGACCGGGAAAAAATGGCGGAGAATGGCGCTTTTTCGAAGGGCAAAAGCGCCATTTTTCCGTCAGTGGAGCCAAGGCCCCTAAACACAAGCCATTGATTTAGCTGCTCTTATGTCAGCCGACATTTTTGGCGCCCGAGGGCGAGAAAAATGGCGGGCGCCATTTTCGGGCGAGGAGCTTGTCGACGTGCCCCAGCGGCCGTGTATGCCAGCGCTACGGATCTGACGAACCGCGGCCGAGATGGAGATGTCGCCCGCTAATAGATTTTGAACGGAAGATAACGAAGGTTTCCATCGCGCCTCCGTTTGGCCCCGCTCGCGGTTCTCAGCCCGGGGCCCAGGCTGGCCGGCATGCCCTCGAAGGGCGTGGAAATGGGACGTGAGGAACGTGAAGATTGGACCGGTTATTCGGGATCGTTCGGACGAGGCGTCTCGCGGGAACGCGAGTGGGGGTGAGCGTCACGTCGCCTTTCGCGGAGCGAAAGACCCACTCTACTTTCGCCCCCAATCATGCCGGTAATTCGCCCAGCTTCCGCCCCAAATGGTCGCCGGCACGGCGGGTTCGACAAACTCTCGGCGTTCTAAGGGCGAGCACCGACAACTAGGTGCTTGGGTCGATGCACCCGGCTTCCAGTCTTTCCTGTTCTACTTAAATTATACAGAGCCCGGCAAGCGCCGCCGAGCGCCGTGCTCGATTCGACGGCGGGTATTCAGTTCCAAAGTGTTTCTCGATAAGGTGTTCGGACAATGCCTAGGCGATCCCCGCAGTGTGATCGGACACACTGGACAATATGACAGGCGGGCCGCCAGCAAGTTCCGTCGGCAATCGGACAAATGAAGACCCTTGGGCCGTTCGCCTCGTTCCCACGGTCCCCCGTGGGAATGCCGCTGCAGCCGCTCCGCGGCCTCGGCGCCCCTGGTGCGAGCGAGGGCTCTGGGATGGTTCAGACGAGGAAGGCCGAGGCCGCGGAGCCTGGACTCCGTCTTTGGCAACTCGATGGGATCGGCATCCAGGCCAAGCAGCCGTCCGCCTGGCTGGACTGCGGCGAGCAGGGCGCGGACATTACTGCCGTAACCTACCGTGCAATCGACGGCGATTTCCCCCGGCCGAGGCACGAGCACGCCATCTCCAGCCGGTCCCGTCACGCGAGCGAACTTGGGGGAATTCAAAGGGCACGCGGCGCGTGTCTTTCGGCCTTTCGGCCCGTTATAATGACGGGATAAATTCGTTAGAGGCTGGGCTTCGCTGGAAGAATAAAAAGGCAGAATTCGTATGGGACGGATCTTCGAGAAGCGCAAAGAGTCAATCTTCAAAACCGCCGCTCAGAAATCAAAGCTCTACTCCAAGTACGCAAAACAACTGTACATGGCGGCCAAGAACGGCGTGCCTGACCCGGAAGCCAATCCGGCTCTTCGCAGCCTCGTCGAAAGAGCTAAGCGCGACAACGTGGCGACTCATGTGATTGAAAAGGCGATCCAGAAAGCGTCTGGCTCGGGCAGCGAGGACTTCCAATCCGCGCGTTATGAAGGGTTTGGTCCTGGCGGCAGCGTAGTCATCGTCGATTGCTTGACCGACAACAATACACGTACCATCTCCGATCTCCGTAGTTGTTTCAGCAAGACTGGGTCCAAATTGGCGACAAATGGATCAGTTGTATTGTCATTTGATCACGTGGCCGTGATTTCTTTCAGTGGTGACAACGAAGAGAAAGTGATCGAGGCGATGTTCGCAGCAGACGTCGCCGTTGAAGAGGTCGAATGCGAGGGTCGCACCGTCACGATCTTCGCCCCGCCCGCCGAGTTCTACAAAGCAAAGACGGCCTTGCTCGAAGCATTCCCTGGCCTTGAGCTGGAAGTCCAGGAAATCACTTTTCTTCCACAGGCACGCAAGACTCTCAGCGGAGAAGATTTGAGCCAGTTCGAGAAGTTATTAGGCATGCTCAGCGATTGCGATGACGTGCAGGAAATCTACCACAACGTCGCCCTTCCCAGCTAAACAGCGTCCATCCTGGGGGCCAGACGTTGACCGGGTCAGGGACATGGTTGGCGGCCAACCGCGGCCGGAGCGGCACGGAGAACCTCGATTATTGCTGAGCCTACCGCTGTTGCGAGTCAACGAGGTTGTCTGTGGCTTTTACGAGATCGAGCGCCAGGAGCTGAGTCGCCGCTGGAGCCGCCATTTGGCGCGAGCGGCATTGGCCTGTCTCGCACCGAGCCGGACGATGGCGACCATGCTTGGGCTACCGCGCGGAGAATACATGCCGGCCTTGACGTAGCGATTCGCGACGAGGTTAGAATCCGATGCCAAAGTTCGCAGGCAGTTCAAGCGCACGAGGATGGTGACCTATCCCAGTTCATGCGGTGGCTCACCGTGACGCACACCCAGTGCTGGCACGCCCACTACCGCACCGCCGGCACCGGCCACCTCTACCAGGGCCGGTTCAAGTCATTCCCGGTGGAATCGGACGACAATTTCCTGACGGTGTGCCGCTATGTCGAGCGCAACGCGCTGCGGGCCAACTTGGTTGAGCGAGGCGAGGATTGGCGATGGGGCAGCATCTCGGCGCGACGGGCGAAGGCGGATAAAGAGCGACCACCGTTGGCTCCGTGGCCCATCGCGCGGCCTCGCGACTGGACCGCTCGCGTGAATCGGCCGTTCGGACCGAAAGAGGAGGCGGCGGTATGCCGAAGCATTCAGCGCGGCCAGCCGTTCGGTTCGCCCTCGTGGCAGGCGTCGGTAGCCGCCCGGCTCGGGCTGGAGTCGCTGTTCCGTCCTCGGGGTCGTCCACGAAAGGAGCCCTTAAATGATTCCTGACCCCTTTTCCTTCTTTTTCGTGTGTTTCGTCCCTTTCGTGGTTAAAGAATTTCCAGTGATTGGCCGGTGCGTGATCTGGCTGAGGTCGGATTTAACCACGAAATTGACGAAATGCACGAAAAAAAAACGCAGGGGATCGGGCGGATGGGACATGGGAGAGTTGGCTTGCGAACACGAGCGGCAACTTGGCAAGAAGTTGAACCATCAAACAGAAGGGCTCGGACACTGGGCGCCGTCTCTCAGTCATCCTCGTTATCCATTCCGAGACAGAACATCAACGCACCCATGTATTATCCATCGATCTTTTTCGTGCAATTCGCCCTCCCATGCGCAGTTCTGGCCTACTGCCTCATGCCCAATCACTCCCACCTGGCTCTATGGCCTCGCGAGGACGGCGACGTGAGCCGCTGGATGCGCTGGCTGATGACCACGCGCGTGCGGCGCTACCTGGTGCGTTATCGGTCCAGCGGTCACGTCTGGCAAGGCCGGTTCAAGGCGTTTCCCGCGCAGGTGTGCCGGGATCGCCCCCTTTGGGGCCGCTCGGTTGCGGTCCGGCGCCGGTCGTGCTCTAACCGCGACCCCGGGCAATCTTGAGGCGGTAATCGGCGGGCTGCGTGTCAAAAACGTAGCGGCTTGAGGACCCTACAACCGACGAGATTGTTGACGAAACGGCGACAGGTTTGACCTAGAGCAAGGCGAGCTCGGGGTTTGATCACCATTTCTTGTAAGGCAAAAACTTACCCGACATCGTGATTTTGACCCGATCACCATCGGGGGCGGATTCCTTCTCGACCCCAATGGTGAAGTCGATCGCACTCATGATGCCATCGCCAAACATCTCCTGGATGACATCCTTGAGTGGCAGACCATAAACTTGCATGATTTCGTAGAAGCGATAAAGCAAGGGGTCGACGGGGACGGTCGGCATCAGCCCCCCCTTGATGGGAAATTCAGTCAGATCTGACAAGTAATCTTCACCAAGGCCCAAGGCTTCGAGAAGCTTGATCGCCTGTTCGTGACTGAGACTGGCCTGGCGGTAGCAGGCCGCGGCCAAGAACACAGGGTCACAGCCCAGCTTGGCTGCCAGATCGACGAATGTCAGCTTCCGGCTTGACTTCGCGCGGAGGATTACCTGTGTGATCTCGGGAAGCATGGGCTTGGCTCCGTTGGTTCCATAACGACGTGGTCGTTTTTGCCTACGCAAGCATGCCGCGGGAAAACTTCAGCATGTCGGCCAACGTTTGCTCGATGGTGTAACGCGGTTCCCAGCCAACGGCGGCGCGGAGCTTGGAAGCGTCGGCGATGAGTAAGGGTTGGTCGACGGGACGGACTCGTCCAGGGTCAACCCGAACCGGAACAGGCGTCATCGCCTGAGAGCGAAGGTACTCAAGTGCATCGGCGATCTTGGTGCCCTGGCCGGTGCCGAGGTTGTAGATCTCGCCAGGCTGCCCATGGTGTGCCAAAAGCCGGTAGGCTCGCACGACATCACGGACGTCAATAAAGTCACGGATCACATCGAGATTGCCGACCTCCAGATACTCGCGACGCCCTCTTTCAACCTCAGCCACCTGAAGTGCGAGTCCGGCCAGCACATAACGCGGCGATTGGCGGGGACCGGCGTGGTTGAACGGCCGGACCATCACGACGTCGGTGACGTGCGCCAGGTGGTGCTGAATTCCTAGCAAGTCAACCGCCCCCTTGCTGGCCGCGTAGGGATTGTTAGGCCGTAACGGACAATCTTCGTTGACTGGGATAAACTCGGGCGCAGGGTTACCGTAGCAGACTCCCGAGCCCACCAGGATGATCCGCGGTTTCTGACCTGAAGACTTGACCGCTTCGAGCAGGTTCAGGCTCCCTCCCAGGTTAAGGGCCCAGGTTCCACGCGGGTCAGTGATGCTTCCTTGGGGGTTGGACTGAGCAGCCAGGTGATAAATCACCTCGGGTTGTTTGCGCCGCACGAGCTCAGCCAGCTCGGCCTCATCCTGGTTGATCAAGTCGAAGGGCTCGAGCCGTACTGTCTTTTCCAGGTGCACCAGATCTGCCGGCCAGCGGCCCGAGGCCGACAAACCGACGACCAAGTCTCCTTCGGCCACCAGGTGTTCAGCCAGGTGGCCCCCCACGAATCCAGAGACCCCAGTCACAAGTGCACGCATCGGCGGATGTCCTTCTCACGCGGTTTTGACGCAGCTTCCTTGGCGGTTAGACGGACGATTCATCGGCTGGACCGAGCGTGTCGTCGTCCTCACTATCGGAGTCGATATGGTCGCTCGCCTCGGCCTCTCCTACTCCGTCATCGATGATGTGGGGACGGTGGGGCTCTTCAAATGGGCCGTCGCTGGTTTCACCATTTGATCCCTCCGGCTCTCCGTCAGGGCCCGTCGTTTCGAGGTCCCCGGCGTCGGTCAGTTCATCTAACGGTAGTTTGGCCACACTGCTGACGGTATCCCCTTCGTCGAGTTTGATTAACCGGACGCCCAGCGTGTTACGGCCAATGGTCCGCATCGTGCTGACTTTGGTCCGAATGACCATGCCACGGTTGGTGGTCAGCATCACCTCATCTTCGTCGGTGACCTTACTCACAGCGACCACCGGGCCGTTGCGCTCGTTCGTCTGGATGTCGATCAAGCCCTTGCCGCCTCGGTTTTGCGTACGATACTCCGTGAGCAGGGTCCGCTTGCCATAACCTCTGGCGCAGACGGTCAAGAGGCTGGCCGCATCCAGGTCGCCATTGGCGACGACCATGCCGATGACCTCGTCTCCGTCGGCGAGATCGACCCCCTTGACTCCGTAGGCCGGGCCGGCCCATCGAACGTACCCGTGCCTCATCAAACCGAATCGACATGCCTTCTCGCGTTGAGAGAACGACGTGGTCGCCGACCTTGGTGCGGGCCACGCCGATGAGTTCATCGTTCTCGTCTAATCCCAGGGCGATAATCCCACGCCCCAGGGGGCGGCGGAAGGCCACCAACTCAGTCTTCTTGACCGTCCCGCGCCGTGTGACCATCATCAGGCACTCGTCTTCCCGGAACTCACGCACGGGGACCAGACCGGTGATCCGCTCGCCATCGGCTAATTGCAGCAAGTTCACGATCGCGCGGCCGCCGGCGGTTCGGCTCGCCAGGGGCAGATCATAGACCTTGATCCAGTACACCTTACCCTTGTCGGTAAAAAACAGGATGTAGTCGTGAGTCAGGGCGACAAACATATGCTCGAGGAAGTCTCCTTCCTTGGTGTTGGTCGCGGCGATTCCGCGCCTCCTCGGCCTTGCGCCCGATAGGTGCTGGGTGGAAGCCGCTTGATATAGCCGTCGTGGGTGACGGTCACGACCATGTTTTCCTCGCGGATCAGCGCTTCCTTGTCGAAATCGCCGAGTTCCTCGTCGGAAATCATACTCCGGCGCGAGTCGGCGTATTTTGTCTTCATCTCGCGTAAGTCGGTGCGAATCATCTCCAGAATCACGTTCTCGTCGCCCAAGATTCGTTGATAGCCGGCGATATCGGCTTTAAGACCGATGTATTCTTGTGCTAGTTTGTCGGCCTCCAGCCCGGTCAATCGCTGGAGTTGCATGGCCAGAATGGCGTCGGCCTGCATCCGCGTCAGGCTGGTCGATTCTTTGGCCTCTGGATCGTTCAACGCGCGCCGCAAAATCTCGGCGGAAACCGCGATCTCCATCAAGCGAATGCGAGCCTCGGGCGGGTTGGCCGAACTGCGAATCACGCGAATGATCTCGTCGATGTATGCCAGGGCGATCAAAAGCCCTTCGACAATATGTGCCCGCTGCTGCGCCTGTCGAAGCTGATATTGGGTGCGCCGCCGAATCACGTTGATCCGGTGCTCAACAAAGAGCCGAAGAAATTCCTTGATCGGCAGCGTTTTGGGCCGGCCGTCGACTAAGGCCAGCATGATCACACTAAAGGTGTCCTGAAGCGGCGAATACTCGAAGAGTTGATTCACGATGACATTGGGATCTTCGCCTTTCTTGACAGTGACAACGATTCGCACCGGCTGTTTGCGATCGCTGAAATCGTCGATGTTCGACACGCCCGTAATCCGGCCACCATTGACAAGGTCGGCCAGTTTCTTGAGCAGCGGCTCCTTGGTGAGCTGGTAGGGGATTTCGGTAAAGGCGATCTGGCTGCGGCCATCCTTAAGCTCTTCAATGTCGTACTTGGCTCGGACGATCACCCGGCCCCGGCCGGTTCGGTAAGCCTCCTTGATGCCCATTCGGCCGCAAATGGTCGCGCCCGTGGGAAAATCAGGGCCCGGAAGCAGCTCCATGATCGCGTCGAGATCGATCAGCGGGTTGTCAATATAGGCGATCAGCGCATCGCAGACCTCACCGAGATTGTGCGGCGGGATCGAGGTCGCCATCCCCACGGCAATGCCACCCGAGCCATTCACCAACAAGTTGGGAAATTTGCCAGGCAGGACCCGCGGTTCCTGGTACTTTTCATCGTAGTTGGGCTGGAAGTCGACTGTATCGAGTTGGATATCCTCGAGCATCTCAGCGGCAACGGGGCTAAGCTTGGCCTCGGTATACCGCATTGCCGCCGGAGGGAGACCGTGGATACTGCCGAAATTGCCCTGGCCGGTGATCAACAGATGCCGCATGTTCCACCACTGCGCCATCCGTGCCAAGGTGGGGTAGATCGAGTTATCACCGTGCGGGTGATATCGCTTCATCGTCTCACCAACGATGCCCGCACACTTGCTTGTCGAGCCACCGGGACTCAAACCCAGATCGCGCATGGCGACCAAGATCCGCCTTTGAGACGGCTTGAGACCATCACGGACATCCGGCAACGCCCGGCTGATAATGACCGACATTGCATAATTGAGGTAGCTCTCCTTGAGCTCCTCTTCAATGTTGAGCGGTTGCGAAGGCCGCGCCGGGGGCGGAGGCAAGACAGCATTATCCACGTTCGGTCGATCCCTCTTCACAAGTCGGAAACTGCGCACCCTCCCGCCCTCATTGCTTTTGCATTGGGCACCGGCACGCGGCATAATAAACGGAACATTTTACTATAATGGAAACCCGAAGTGCCCGCAACCACGACGACTCAGGTCGGTCGCACATAAGTCTCAATCTGACAAAGGGTTTTCGCGGTGAAATGGGTGATGTCGGCAACCAGGCGGGTAATGTCATGAAACTTCTGGGCAAAAAAGCGTTGGTTACAGGGGCCGCGCGGGGCATTGGCCGCGGTTGCGCAGCTCGAGCTCGCCCGAGCTGGTGCCGATCTTGCGATTAATGACCGCGAGCGTACGCCGCAGGTCGAGGCTGTCATTGCCGAAGTCCAAGCACTGGGCCGCAATGCCGTGCTGGTGGAAGGCAGCGTATTTGAACGTTCATCGTGTGAGACCGTCGTTAACCGGGCGATCGATTCGTTAGGCCGGATCGATATACTCATCAGCAATCCAGCTTTTCAGCGTCGTGCCGATTTTCTTGATTTTGAGCCGGAGACCTTCGCCAAGGTCATCGACGGGACCTTGACCGGCGGATTTCATATGAGCCAGATTGTGGCGCGACATATGGTCGAGCGCGGCGGCAGAGGAAAGATTGTGTTTATCTCGAGTTGCCATGTTCATATCCCCTATGCTCGGAGTGTGGCGTATAACGCCGCCAAGGCGGGACTAAACCAAATGGCCTTCACAATTGCCGCTGAACTCTATCCACACCGAATCAACGTCAACGTCATCGAGCCAGGCTGGATCGATACACCTGGCGAACACGAAGCGTTTGGCGACGAACTGATGGAGCGAGCTGGCTTGGCCCTCCCGTGGGGCCGCTTGGGCACACCCGAAGATGTTGGCAAGGCTGCGGCGTTTCTTGCCTCGGACGACGCCGATTACATCACAGGCGCTGCCTTGCGCGTCGATGGTGGAATCTTGCTTCAACACGCCGCGAGTAACTCGCGATTTCTCGCTCCCTTTCGACTCCGTGCTTCATGCTCCATCCGTCGGGCGAACCGTGAGACTTTGCTCCTTGCCATCGCGATCGATCACAATCACCGCCTCCCGCCCTACCTCGACCCCCGCGGCGGCGTGAAAGACGTCGGCGATCGAGGTGGTCCAGCGACCGTCAAGTGTCATCACCACGTCGCCCGGCTTAAGCCCAGCCCGTGCTGCCGGCGAGCCGCTGTAAACCTGCAGAATGGGCACTCCACGCGAAGTAAGCCCTCCCGTCGGTTCCCCGAGTCGTAAGCCCCATACACCCGAGGCGCAAGCACGCGTTGGCGAGTGGTCTTCGGCCCCATCAGGCGATCGGGAAGCTCCCTGAGCAGATCACGAACTTGGTATTCGATCGGTTCAAACGTCATCTGATGGAGCGTGGTAATCAATCGTCGTTTTGTAGCGGGCAAAAAACGTGAAACCCATGAGCCCATCGATGTGACGGCCCGTCATATCTTCCAATGCCTTGAGAACGGGATGGTCCAGAACAATCACCGGCAGCTTCATGGCGGTGAGCTCACCGATCTGGAGCTTGTTAACCTCGGCTTCACCCCGCATTCCAAATAAAAATGATCGCGGTGCGCCGCGCTTAACGACCCCCGTTATTTCACTGACCCGATTGCCCAAGAGTGTCACCGGTGCTCCGAGATCGAAAATCAGGTGATACGGCCCTTTGCCGTTGATGTGGGCCACCACCAGCATGTGATTGGTCGGCAACATTTCGAAGGACACGATGGCTTTGGTCTTGGCGTGGTCTGGCTTAGCCGTTACTTGCGCTGGCGCGGCAACCTGCGGTTCGGCCTCGAGGCTGGCTCTCGTCCGGGCAAGTGTCATCATGACAACAGCCCCGGCAATTCCCATGGCGACGCCGATAAAAGATCGCTTTGACCAGCGAGGTGTACATCCAACCAATCTGAACGTTCGCGTGCGCATGACTTAAAGGCCCTCCCCGGCGGTAACCGTTAATCGAAGCTCGCGATTGTTGTTGCCAGAGCCGCGGCGAACGTCCAGGTACACAAAGCCGCGAGGGTGAACTTCAGCCAGCGCGGCCCGCGCTTCCTTGAGGCTCTCGATGACTTGATCATTGATCCGAACGATCTGGTCGCCCGTAAGTACCCCGCCACGCGCGGCCGGTAAACCCGGCAGTACTCCCTGGACGAAAACCTGCCTGCGACCTGACACAGTTTGTTCGGACCACTCTAACCCCAAGAAGCCACGGGGCCGACGTTCTTCCTCGGGCTGCTTACCCACCAGGAGAGCCAGTCCCTTCGCGAGCGGTCCGAGTGCACCCATCGCCTGCACTCCCGCGGGTGCGCCGGCATCATCGGCTCGCTTGTGATCAGGCACAGGGGGATCACGTGGATCATGATCGAGGCGAGTCCAAGTCATGCGGTCTTTGGTGAGATCAATCTCCAGGCGGAACCGTGCCAGGATCGTAAAGCCCAGGATTCCATCAATCGAGGCGCCCGGAAGACCCAAAGCATTCATCCCTACGAGTTGAAATGGATCTTCAATTCGCGCTTTGACACCTGTGAGTCGTGAACCGCCTTCCAGCTCAAGGCGATCGACGGGCGTCCAGAATTGATCCGGGGCTGGCTTCAGACCAATCTTCCTAGCCGTTTCCGTTGCAATGAAAAGTGCCGGGGCACCTGAGTCAACCAAAAAGTTGAACGGACCTTTGCCGTTAATTCGCACGCGGATCAGGAAGTGATTGGTGTCGGTAAGCCGGTACGGAACCAGAAACGATTGGCCGATCTGCGGATCGGGTTGCGCCTTTGGTTGGCCCGCGGCTTTATCCGAATCCGCGGCCGAGGCAATGGTCAATGTCAGCACGGTCATGGCCGGTATGATGACCAACCGCAACGCAATTCGATTCATAGCTTCGCTTCCTGGGTGAGCATTTTGATTTGGTTTCCCAACACAGGGACGATTTCGACGTTATACTTTCTCCCACCTGCTGCAATCTCTCTGCGGCTTGTCAGTTTGCATTATATCCCACCAACCAACGACGGTCTGCCAGTCATGGACTGAGAATACGGTGGTCACCGTTTGCGGCGGCGCGGATGGCATGTTACTTTCGACGGTTCGTGCGACGAGCTAGTCGGACCGAATTGACAGCCGCCTCGCTTCGATCACTCGTTAGTCGTCAGTCCTCGATCTTGACGCGAAGACACTCGGTACCCCAAGCCCGCCGCGAGCGTGTTTATGTCGACTTCTCCCGTGACCCCCCTCGACCGTGCCCGATACAAGGCGTATATCCGGCTCTTGCCTCTCTTATTTTTGAGCTACGCCATTGCCTACGTCGACCGCATCAATGTTTCCCTTGCCGCGTTGACAATGTCTAAGGATCTGCCCGGATTTGAGAAGGAAGGGGTGATTGGCTTCGGCGCCGGTGTATTCTTCATCGGCTATTTCCTCCTTGAGATTCCCGGTACCCTCCTGGTTGAAAAATGGAGTGCGCAAGTGGATCAGCCGGATCATGATTTCGTGGGGATTTATCGCCGCCCTGACGGCTTTTGTAAAGACGCCGCTTCAGTTCTACGGTGTGCGATTCCTCCTTGGTCTGGCCGAAGCCGGGTTCTTCCCGGGGGTGATTGTTTATCTGACTCACTGGTTCCCCGGCCGTGACCGCGCCGTGCCTTGGCTTGGTTTTTTGTCGCCACGCCGGTTGCCCAGGTTGTTAGCCCCAAGCTTTCTTACTTCTTGCTCAGGATCGGCACCACGGAGACCTTTGGCGACGTGACGATCCATCGCCCGGCACTTCTGGGAATGCAGGGCTGGCAATGGATGTACATCGCCTGGGGCATTCCCGCGGTGATTCTGGGAGTTTTGGTCCTCTTACGTCTACCCGACTGGCCCAGAGAGGCACGTTGGCTGACGCCCGACGAACGGGATGCCCTGGAGCGGGAACTGATCAACGAGAAAGAACACCACAAGCGGGGACACCGTCACATGACGGTTTTGGACGCCCTTCGTCATCCCAAGGTCCTCCTTTTGGCCGCGGCCTACTTCTTCGTGGTGACATCCAGCTACGGCGTCGAGTTCTTCCTGCCCACAATTTTGGAAAATTGGTACGATCTGCCGCTCCGCAATCTTACCTGGTTCCTACTCATCCCCCCGATCGGGGGTTTGATCGGACAGCTCTTTGTCGGCTGGAGCTCGGATCGCAGCGGCGAGCGGCGGCTGCACGGTTCCCTGCCCATCTATCTTGGCGCTGTCGCCTTGGGTTGCACGCTGTTGATCCCCGCTGCACTGCCATTCAACATGCGGTTGGCTCTCGCGGTGTTACTGTTCACCGTGGCATTGATGGGGCTGAAATCGTACATGCCCGCGTTCTGGGCACTGCCAAGCTTAATCTTGACCGAGTCGGCCGCCGCTGGGAGTATCGGTTTGATCAACTCGGTAGGCAACCTGGGAGGATTCGTCGGGCCATCCTTGCTCGGCAAGCTCAAGGAGATGACTGACTCGTTCTTACCCGGTCTCTTATACCTTTGCTTCTCGATGATCGTGTCGGGCACGATTATATTTACCCTCGGTCTGGGTCACCGCGTCGCCAAACCACGGTCTAGGCAAGATGCTCAGACAGAAAGCCTGCCTGACGAAGAACCTGATGCGATCATCGAACCGGTCTAACGGATGCCGCCGGCAATGAAATGGCTGGACTGGGCTTCGCCTGCCCGCCTCCTTAAAATGAGAAGAGGCCCGGGCTTCACTTTGCCATGGTAAACGCCGTCGGGAGCGTCGACGTGATCGATCGGATGTCGGTTCTTTGCTTCGCGGGAACGTATGGATTGGCGCTTCTCGCCGAGCTATCGCGGTTTTTTGTTCGTAGCACGCTGCGCTGGTACGTCGCGGCTGGCTTGATGGCGTTGGCTTGGCTGGTTCAGACCGCGTTCTTGGCCAACCTGGCCTTTAAGAATCCGATGGTGCTGGTGACGACACCGTTTGAATCATTGATTGTGCTCTCATGGATCGTGGCATTGATCGGGCTGTACTTGGTGGTGCACTCACCCAGACCGGTCGCCATCGGGATGTTTGTGCTGCCGCTCGTGCTGGGCCTGGTGATTATCGCGGGCTGGTTCGCACCGCGGCAGTCCGACTGGCTCGAGTGGGGAGGGATGTTCGCCTTCTGGGGAACCGTGCACGGCATCTTTCTGCTTGGAGGCGCGGTTTTTACGTGTGTGGCGTTCTTTGCTGGGCTAATGTACCTCGTACAAATGCGGCGGCTCAAGGCCAAGCGGCCACCTCGGTCTGGTCTAACCTTGCCCAGCTTAGAGCAATCCGAGCGCATCAATCGAGCGGCGATCACGATCGCTTTTCCGCTTTTGACCTTCGGCCTTTTGATCGGCATGGTCCTGAGCGTGGCGGCGCGGCACGAGGAAAACACAACCACGGCCGCCCACATGCTCCATTGGACCGATCCTAAGGTATTAAGCGCGCTTTTAATGTGGCTGGTATTCGCCGTCTTATTGCATGCACGGTTCCGGCCCGCGATGCGCGGCAAGAGTGTGATGGTCCTGACAATCGTGGCTTTTGCCTTTTTAGTTTTCTCCTGGGTCGGTGTCGAGGCGTTACGGTTGCCCACGGATCATGGCTCGTCGAGAACCACGACCACCGAAAGGACGAAAGCACCGTGAGGCTGCTGGCTCTCGGGGTTGACTACCGGTCCGCGCCCGCCTCCGTCCGTGAGGCGATTGCCTTTGATGGGACAAAATCCGATGCGGGCCTTGATCTCATGGCTCGTACTTTTCCCTCGAATGAGTGCGTGATCCTGTCAACTTGCAACCGCGTTGAGCTCTATGTCGCGAGCAACCCGGAACATATGGTCCAGGCCAGTGCCCTCACCGACGTTCTGGCCGAGTTCCATGGAATTAGGGCCGAGACATTTTCCGGGCATCTGGTCAGCTATTATGACCAAGGGGCCATTGGCCATCTCTTTCGGGTGGCGGCTAGTCTTGAGAGCTTGATCCTGGGGGAAGGACAAATACTGGGACAGGTTCGAAACGCATACAACGCGGCCGTCGCTCGTCAAACCGTGGGCCCCATTCTCCACACCGTGTTTCAATCAGCGCTTCCGCGTCGGCAAGCTCGTCCGCGAGCGGACCGGCATGGACCAGGGCAAGCTTTCCGTCGCCAGCGTCGCCGTTGATCTGGCCAAAGAAGTCTTCGACGCCTTCGCCGACAAGACCGTGCTGGTGATTGGCGCCGGCAAGATGGGCGAGCTTACCTTGCGCCACCTGAAAGGACTTAATCCTGGCAAGATCTTGGTCACCAACCGCGATCCCGATCGATCCCTGGCGGTAGCGGCACGCTGGAACGGTCAGGCCGTGGCGTTCGATCGGCTCGGCCAAGCCCTCATTGAGGCCGATCTCGTCATCAGCACGACAGCGGCCACCGCGCCGATCGTCACCCTTGAGCAGTACACCCGTGTTCAGCGAGCACGACGGAATCGCCTGGCGCTCATTTTGGATATCGCGATTCCCCGGGATTTCGACCCCCGAATTGGTGATCTCGACCAGGTGATGCTCTATCATGTCGATGACCTGCGAGCGCAAGCGGAACAGAATCGTCTCCAGCGGCAAAAAGGCATTGACCCCGCGCTCGTGATCATCGAACGGGAGACAGCGAACTGCTATGCGAAACTGAGACATCAGCAAGACGCCGGCCTTCTCCTCCGGCAACTCGGCAACCGCGCCGACGAGATCCGCCAGCGCGAGCTGACCGCCTTGTTTGCCTCCCGCACCACCCTCACGGAAGAGGACCGCGAAGAAATTGCACACATGGCTGCCCGACTACAAAACCAGTTCCTTCACCACCCCAGGGCCGCCGTTCGCCTGGCAGTTACCGAGCCACCAGACAACCACAACCATTCCCACCCAGTTCTCGACTTGTTCCGTCACATTTTTGGGCTTGGTGATCGACCTTCCAATGCGCCAAAGAAAATCTGATGGCGCGGTAAAGACAACCAGGCCTTCTTCGACCGGGTTGGTTTGTTGTTGGCAGTTGATTCCTCACTTGTAGACGGCAACGCCAGGAAGGGCCTTCTTGAGCTTATCAACGGCTTGTGGAGTGACCTTTGTGCCAATCAGGTAAATCGACTTCAGGCTTTTCAGGTCCTTGAGCGAATCAAGCCCCGCGTCCGTGACATCGGTCCGGCTTAAGGCCAGCACCTGAAGGGCTTTTAGCCCCTTGAGGCTCGATAGACCCTTATCGCTAACCTTGCTGCTGGTCAGGAAGAGCATCGTCAGGTTGTTCAAGCCCTTAAGATGGTCGAGACCAGCGTCCGTGAATTGAGGACTCATGAGCGTAAGCGCACTCAAGCTGGATAATTCCTTGAGAGGGGTAACAGCCACGTCGTTGATCTGACCGTTGTCAATATAGACAACCTGAAGATTGGGGACATTTTTCAAAAGCCCCAGAGCGTCTTTATCGCCCGACCACTTCTTAAGGATGTTGACCGTCGCTGTTTCCTTCCCATCCTTTGCCTTATCAACGCTGACCATCGCGCCAGTTTTTCGAGCTCAAGCGTGGCCACCTTTAGCTTCAGTGTGGCGATTTCCTTTTGCAACGCGGTAATCTGTTCCTTGAGCTTGGCTGGATCATTCACGTTTGGTTGAGCCTGGCTCGGGGCAGGGACAGGAGCCGGCTTCACGTCAGCCTTCTTTTCTGGTTTAGGCTGTGATTTGACATCGGACTTTTTTTCAGCCTTGGCTTGGGGTTTGGCATCGGGCTTTTTCTGGGCCTTGGCGTCTGGCTTTGGTTTATCTTGAGCATTGACAGAGCCAGGAGGAACAGCCCAGATAAGCAATCCTCCTACGATCAGCAAGGCGAGCGTGGCCCGGGGCATCCCGCCGCGATCAAGGTGATGAGTCATGGCGCATCGGCTCCAGTAAAATGATCGGCACAACCACCTCTCTCAGAACGAAGCGGCTGTCTTGGCGTCGTAATCGCTACAGCACCCGTCAGTATATGCCGCGAGCTTGCTGATGGCCAGCGGAACGAACGCGAACGGCGTCAGGCGTAATGCGAAACAAAGCATACGTTCGGTCGCGGCGAAGGCTAGGCCCGCTGCGCGATCACTTCGACCTGACCAAGCTTCCTTAAGGCCGGCAAATCACGGTCACGACCGATCACGGCAATTGATGAGTCATGCGAGACATCGGCGGATTCATGCGTGACTAAACGCGACGAGATCGTCGCACCGCCGACCGAAGAGTGGTTATGTGCCAGAAGTGAGTCAGCTTCCATGTGCCAGCATGTGACCCGACCCAGGTAGAAAAGCCGGACCGCTAGGTCATGGGGGATCGGTCCAAACGGGCTCTCGTAGGGCTTGCGGTCCCAGTCGTCGTAAAGCAAGGTCAAAGGTACGCCGGCAGGGACCTGACGCCTGGCCATTTCGTAGAAGGCCCATTCCATGCCTCGCCGGTCAAACCATGGGCTGATAAACCAAAGTCCAACCGCATAAGTTAAGGCCAACGCAGCAAAACCTGCTCGCCCTGCGCGGGTTATGTTGCTGTGCTTAAAGCGATAAAACCGAAGCCGGTCTCCCAATTTTGCCAACGCCAGGGCCGCCCATATCGACCAAGGGATTTGAGTGGAAATGGCATAGTGGGCGTTCTTGACGGACGGCAGTGCGAGCAAGCTCAAAGGAACCACTGCCCAGACCCAGAGCAATCGGTCGCCCGCGATGACCATGGCTGGGATATGGGCATTGGTCGCACGCTGAGGACTGTCGTTACGCATGACAGCTCGAACCAGCGAAGGCCAAGCCCCAACCAGTGCTAGGGGCGTCCAGGGGAGTGCCTGGGCGAGCACCCCGGCTATGTATTCCCACCACGGCTCACTTGCGAACGAACCAGGACCATTCTGCCGTATCAAGCGGTCAGAAATGTGCATTGTCCACAAAGAGAGAGCGCCATAGCCATGTCGTGCAACCATAAAAACGGGCCACCACAGGGCAATCGTGATCGCTAGGATCCAGCCCGCCGGGATTTGCAGCCGACGCAGTGAAACGGAGTCTCGTTGCCAGGTCAATACGCCAGCGACGATCAATAGAATCACCACCGCGCCAAAACCGATTCCTTTGACGAGCGCCGTCAGACCCAAAAGAATCAAAAAGGCCCAGCGCCACAGCCGCCAGTGTCCGACCGAATCACTGAGAGAATCGACCGATGGGATGGTTGCATTAACAAGGATTCGGTCAAAAGCAACGATTGCCCAAGTAATGAGGCATGCGAGCAAAATATCTGCCTCGGCCAATCGGCCCCGTACGACGGTCCAGGCCGTCGTCGCCTGGACGGCACCGGCTAAGAGACCAATGCGGCGTCCATAATGGCGAGCGGCCAAGATCGCAACCCCCACGACAAGTAATGTCGCGGCCGCGGCTGACGGGAGCCGCGTACCGTCTCGTCGACCCGACCCGTGCAAAAACCTAAGGCGGCGACTAGCCACCAGGGCAGGGGAGGCTTCTCGAGCCAGGGCAAGTCCCCAATCGTTGGATACGCCCAGTGATTCGAATGAAGGATTTCTCGCGCCCTTGCGCGACAAATGCCTCGTGGTAGGTCAAACGACCGGAACTGCCCAGCCCCGGCAGAAATGCCAGGGCCGATAAAAGCAGTAAAAAAACCAGCCTCGCGCCACCAAGACGGAGCTCAGGCATCGCGGTGGATCCTCATGAAACCCAGCCACAGGGCTTAGGGCTCACTCTTCACAAAGTTAAGGGCACCACGCAGAGCCAACACGTACTGCCCGAAAGTCGGGAGGATCATGCGGCAACTGATTCCTAGCGTCAATGTCACTCAACAGAGGCGCGAGGGCGAAAACTCCCCGCTGCTGTTGTTCAGACGTAAGCCGGCGGGGCATCCCGGGGCGGGGCCTGCTCCCGTCGGGTGATCGGCCGCGGGGCGGCGGACACCGTCGCCCGCATCGCCCCGCCCACGGCTGACCGCCGCGACAAAATGGTGCCTCTTGGCGCTTTTTGCGCTTTTTCGGAGGGCCCCGTTGCCGATCTCTTTCGCCAAACACGATTTAGGTCTTTGGCCCGCAACAATCGCGCCATCGGCCGTCTCAGGCGCCACATTGACTTGGTTGCTGCTCATCTGAGTAGACAGGGAAAAAATGGTGGCGCTCGCCAGTTGGTGCGCAAATCGCGGCCCAGGCGGCCGTAGTTGCCGGGCGCAACCGCTGTATCTTGTCCAGACGCGCGCACCAACTGGCGAGCGCCTACAAAAAATGGCGGAGAATGGCGCTTTTTCGAAGGCCAAAAGCGCCATTTTTCGGTCGCTTGGGCTAAGGCCGCTAAACACAAGCCGTTGATTTGTCCGCCCTTATGTCAGCCGGCGTTTTTGGCGCCGGAGGACGAGAAAAATGGCGGGCGCCATTTTGGGCAAGGAGCTTGCCGACGCGATCCAGAGGCCGTATATGCCAGCGCCACGGGTCTGACGAGCCGCGTCCCAAGTGGAGATGTCGCTCGCTAAGAGATTTTGAACGGAGGCGTTTGTTGTCGCGGGTCTCATGACCACTGCTGTCAACATCTTTGGGCCTGCGCAGCGGCCCGCGCTTTCTTTAGTTTCTGCGCCTCGCCTCAAGAATCCGGAAGACCGATCCATGTGTTCGTTTCCCCTTGTCGGGATGGGGAGGCTTCTTTTTCTTGGGCGGCGACTTTTGCCAACGATCGCGCCAGAGACTTCCCAGCAACTCGCTCAGCCGAGCCTTCACGGCGCAGGGTTGTCGACTCTCCGAGAAATGCTCGAGGGTTCGCTTCGGGGGTGATCACCACGCTCCAGGCGATCATCTCCCGCTGCACGTCGTCGAAGAGGTTCTCAGTGGAAATCTTCTCGCGAGGCTTCTCCACCTCGGTCGCGATCACTCCACGAATCACCTGGATCATGTTGTACAACAACAGGCACAGAGCGAATTGGAAGATTGTCCCTTCCGGCGTACTGCCGATCAGCCCCGACAGACCGAACACCTCGGTTACCTGTTGAAACATAATGTTCTATCCCCCACCTCATCAGATACAGCTCCAACACGTCGTCGGCTGGGAATACCTCGCCGTCGCAAAGACTGGTTATCAGGATCACATCCCTCTGGCCGGGGCTTTCAGCGGATCCGCCGCACATACCTTCGACTCTTGTTCTTGGGGCTCCCCAGCCAACCCCAGTCTTCGTAATACAGGCGGTTCCATCGGGTCTCGTCCCTCGCGTACGGGTCGTTCCAAATCGCGGTAGAAGTGGACCTTGGGATGATAGCGGACCACGAATTCGTCAGCAGGATCGGCCGTGATATGGGCCATCTGGGTCAGGTCGCAGAACCCGCTATCGACCAGCCACAGTCGACGACCGACGACGAGGTTGGCGCCTTGGGTACCAAGTCGCCCACGAACCGCGGTGTCATTGGCATCGCCATCGGGATCAGCGTACATGGCCAGAGCCAAGCCGTACGCAGGTCCATGGCCTCGACGAATTTCGCCCTCCCAGCACGACCGGCAGTCCCACGCAAAGCCTTGAGCCGTTTGGCCACATTTTTGATGGCTTTGCCATCGAAGATAATCGGCCGGAAAGCAGCCAGGCTCTGGATCGGAACTTGGGCCATTTCGGCTTGGGGAAAGACCTCGCAGAGCCGTGCTGTGCAGCCAGACAAGAAGGCCGTGCTCACCGGGATAGGAAGCCGTCCCAGTTTGCCGTAAGCGGCGTTGAAGGATGCTCCACTCGTCACGGTCACGGGCATGTTCAAAGCTTTTTCTGCGCTACTTCGTGTTCGAGCAGGGCATCGCGGATGAGGCGAACCATGAGGAGAGAAGGACAAGATCTTTTCGTAGCACCTCCCCCGGTTCTCCTCAAAGACTTCATTGAGATAGTCCGCATCAGCAACCCAACACCAGAGGGTCAAGACGGCCTCAGCCAACGGCATCCGAGCCAGGACTTCGGGCGATGCAACAGCCATCTCGTTCCTCCTGAACGATGCTTCTGCTGGTCAAAAAGCAGACAGACTGCTCAACCTTTATGAAGGCGGGTTACGCAGTGCAAACATCGTGACGGGTCTCATGACCCCGCACAGGTGCCTGATCGGAGGTCTCCTTCCTTCGGATGCATGGTTCAAGAGGGCAGGAATCTGGGTAACACCCGGACCGTTTACGGGGTCGTCGATGGGGCCCGCGTCAGACGGAAGGCTCAACTCAAGTGTCCGTTTCCTTGGAACGTTTTTCTGCCACGACGATCGCCTGTTCGTCGTTGTAACCATTTATTCATTAAAATGTTGCGTTGTAGGCAAAGCTCGCCGTCCCAGTGGCACAGAGCGGGGGTTGTGCCACGGGCGGCCGAGAGCCTTTTTGGTCATGGCGGCACGCCATGATGACGGCGAAGTCGACGTCTTCCTGGCTGCCGGCGGCCGAGGCCCCGCCGGCGCCGGCACAGAGCCACGGAAGTCTGTGCCTTTCGCCCGGGTTCATCCATGAATTCCCCCATGAATATCCAGCGAGATGGCGCTTTTTGGCGCTTTTCAGCCTGGCTCCGTCTCAGAACAGCAATCAGCTACTTGGGTTAGGGCAATTGGGCCGTTCGGCAGCGACATTCGCGTCCGCGGCGAGCAAAAGCCGGTCGCTTCCCGGGGGCGACAGCGTAGGCTGCGGAACGACCAAGGCACCGCCGGCGCCCGCCCAGCATGATCATTGCCGATCCCCTTCATAGATGGCATAGATGGCACATAAGAGGCATAGGTGGCAGCGTCCGTGCGCGTGCCATTTCTGGGCTTTCCGTGCCGCCTATGGGAACCGCGCCCGCCCGGATCGTCGGCATCAGCCTTCGAAGATTGCGCGGGGCCTACGAAGATTGCACGTCATTTTCGATCAACAGGACGGCAGCGCAGCTTCGAGAAGGAAGAGAGCGGACGTTCGTCACGCGTCCATGTCGTTGACGATCTGCTTGACCACTCGAGCTTTCGTGATTCGAGGTTCGGTCAAGCTTTCATCGACGCCGTGGTTGGGATAGCTCAATCTGGCGTGATCGAGCCCGAGTTGGTACAAGACGGTCGCCATCAAATCGGGAACACTCATCCGATCCGTCACGGCGCGATAGCCAAACTCATCGGTCGTGCCGTGGACATATCCGCGCTTGAATCCTCCCCCGGCGAGTAGAGCCGTGAAGCCGTGTGGGTTGTGGTCACGGCCGGTCCCCCCTTGCGAGATCGGCATGCGACCAAATTCGCCCACCCACAAGACGATCGTGCTGTCCAGTAACCCCCGCTGTTTCAGATCACGGATCAGCGCCGCGGTGGGACGATCGACCTGCGCAGAGGTTTGGCAGATTCTTGTTGATATCGCCGTGGTGGTCCCATGAGTTATGTGGGGCGGGCGCCAGGACCTGCACGAAACGCACTCCTCGCTCGACCAATCGCCGGGCCATCAGACACTTGCGACCGTAGGAGGCCGTCGCCGGTTCGTTGGTCCCATACAAGTCGTGCACATTTTTCGATTCACTGGAGAGGTCGAGGTCGCCGGCCGCCGCCACTTGCATCCGGCTGGCGAGTTCGTAGTTTCGGATTCGCGCATCGAGTTCTGTATCGTCCGGGTAGTCGCGGCGATGGCGATCGTTCAGCCGAGCGATCAGGTTCAGCGAATTCTGTTGAAATCCGGGTGGTAAATCCACGGGAGACCGCAAGTTGAGCACAGGTTCTCCCTCGGTGCGCAACTCGCTGCCGCGGAACACGCTGGGAAGCCAAGCGTTCGTGATCTGCATCGACCCGCCGGAATGGAACACAGCCGGATCGCGAAGGCAGACGAACGCGGGGAGGTTCTGGCTCTCGCTACCCAAACCATACACGACCCAGGCACCCAGCGAGGGCCGCCCCGGCCGGCGGTTGCACGAGCACAGCATGTACGTGCCGCCCGGGTGATTCGGGTCTTCGTGGAACAGGGAGCGGACGACGCAGAGATCGTCGGCCTGGGCCCCGATGTTCGGCAGCAGTTCCGAGAATTCGATGCCCGAGTCGCCCCGGCGTTGGAACGCGAACTTGCTTCCCATGAGCGGCTCTTCGTTCCCCTGCATGGCGTTCCTGATCGCCACCTTTTCGCCATGCCGCCGGTTGAGTTCCGGTTTGGGATCGAACAGGTCCACGTGACTGGGGCCGCCGTTCTGGAACAACATGATCACCGAACGGGCTGCCGCCGGGAAATGCCCGCGCCGGGGAGACAGATCCCGTGGGGCCGGCGTTGGGCTGGCCAGTCCGTCACGCGACAATAGGTCTCCCAGCGCGAGTGCACCGAGCCCGAACGCCGAATTCTGGAGCATGGCACGGCGAGTTAAGAATGGATGATCGGTCATGGCGTGTCCTTATCGCAGATACAGGAAGTCGTTCGTGCCCCACAGCGTCTGGCAGAGACTCGCCAGCGCGGCGCGCCGCTTCGTCTTTGGAATGCCCCGCCTTCTGGTACAAGGCGGACTGCTCCACCAGCAATTGGCCGCACCAGCGGTTCTCGTCGCGATCGGGAACGCGACTGAGAATCAGGCGGTACGCTTGCCGGATCTGCTCATTGGGCGGGGACTTCACGCCCAAACGGATCCGGTCGCGCAGCGTGCCGAGTTGGCGACCATGAACGGGTCGTTCAGCAGGCTGAGCGCCTGTGGGGCCGTCGCCGATTGCTCCCGCCGACAGACGCCGCGCGCCACGATCGGTTTGTCGAAGGTGCTGAGGAAAGTTGGGTTGTACACCCGGCGATTCTCCAAGTAGACGCTGCGTCGATAGGCGGCGGTGCCAACCAGATCTTTCTCGGAGACGCGTCCCGTTTTCAGATCGTAGTCGAGTGGAATCGGCCGGCCGCCCAAACTCAGATCGAGCCGACCGCTCTGCGCGGCGATGGCGTCGCGCATCGACTCGGCGTCCAGCCGACGCAACCGCATTCGCCAGAGCAGTGCGTTGAGCGGGTCAACGTCAGTCGGGGACCGGTCTCCGCGGGCGACCACCCGCTCCGCCACGGACGACTGCCGATACGCCGATGACCGCACGATTTGGCGGATCACCCGCTTGATTTCCCAGCCGTTGGCGCGGAATTCGGCGGCCAGCCAGTCCAGCAGTTCGGGGTGGGTCGGGGCGGAGCCGGACATCCCCAAGTTCTCTGAGTTCGCGGCCAATCCCTGACCGAACAAATGCTGCCAGATGCGGTTCACCATCACGCGAGCTGCCAGTCCCGAGGCCGGCGATTCAGCTCCCGTGATCCATCGCGCCAGCGCCGTTCGCCGCCCGCTCGTGTTGGGCAGCGTCGTTTGCAGGAGTTTCTCCGTGTCCGGGCCGGAAAGCACTCTCAGGAATCCGGGAGGAACTTCTCGGCCGAGAGTCTCAAAGTCCCCTCTTTTGAAAACGTGTGTCACGGGTGGCGGTCCCACGTCGTAGACGGCGTGAATCCATCCATGGTTTCGTTTTTTGGCATTCAGTTCGGCGATCCGCCCCGTCAGTTGTTTCAGGCTCAGGCGCTGGGGCTGGGTAAGCGCCGCGTCAATCGCCGCTGGTTCTACCTTCACTAGCGGTCCGAGCTTGCCCACCAAGTATTTCTGCACGGCGTTCTGTTTGTCGGCGGCCAGGTCGAGGGCGGCGCCCAAATCGAGCCGAATCGGCTCCGGGATCGACTTCAGTTTCTCGTCCCGCAGTTTCACTTCCCAGCCTCGGCGGATCACGGCGATTTGCCGCTGCACCTCACCGACGGAGCGGTCGATTTCACCGTTGTACTCTTGAATCTCCGCCTGCTGCGGTCCCGCCACGTCGGGTAGCAGCCGCTCGCGAGCGTTCTTCCAAGCCTTCGGATTGAGCGCCGGCGTGACCAGCGCCATCATGGCGTAGTAGTCGCGCGTGCGGGATCGGCTCGAATTTGTGACTGTGGCAGCGGGCGCAGTGCAGTGAAAGGCCCAAAAAGCTGGCTCCGATCTGCTCCACGGTTTCATGCACGTTCGACCAGATGACGAACGGCCGCGGATCATCGACGGTGAGGTCTTCGGGCGTCCTCAGGAATCCAGTCGCGATCAGCTTTTCGACGACTTCGGGCGAATACACCGCGGCATTCCGCCATTCGACGACCTCGTCACCCGCAAGCTGCTCACGGATGAATTGGTCGTATGGCATGTCCCGGTTGAACGCGTCGACGACATAATCGCGATATCGCCATTTGCCTTCGAGGAATCCCCGCGGTGCTCCGAAGTCTTCGTCAAAGGTCACCGTGTCGGTGTAGCCCACGATATCCAGCCAGTGCCGCCCCCAGCGAACGCCGAACTGTGGCGAATTCAGGAGTCGCTCGATCGCTCGGTCGTAGGCGTCGGCCCGCGAGTCTTGCTCGAACTCGACCAATTCCTCAACCGTCGGTGGCAGACCGGTGAGGTCGAACGTGACGCGCCGTAACAGGGTTTGCTTATCCGCGGGCCGGGCGAATGACAACTGCTTCGCCTGCAATTGCGCAAGTAGAAAGCGGTCGATCGGTGTCCGATTCTGATCGGCATCCTTGATTAGCGGTACGGACGGGGACACAAGAGGGCGAAACGCCCAGTGCGACTGCTCTTCCTCGGTGAACAGCGAATCCGCCAGAGGAGAAATCCGTTCCTCGGCGCTTAGCCCCGCTTTCACCCATTGTTGGATCAGCCCCGACTCGGCGGCGGTCAGCTTCTTCTTGCCTGGCGGCATTTCCCCGGCCAGCACTCGTTCCACCATCAGACTCGTCCGCGGCTCGCCCCGAACCACGGCGGGCCCGCTCTCTCCGCCGCGAACGATGGACGACAGCGTGCGGAGGTCGAGCCGGGCTTCCTTCAGGTCACCACCATGGCAATCGTGACATCGCCGCGCCAGAATCGGCAGAATATCCGTCTCAAATGACGGCGGTGTGAGCCCATCCTCAGCGATACCCGACGGCGCAGCCAGCAGGACCGCTGCCAAGCAGACAAAGCCGTTCATGATGGATTTTTGCCAAGTATTGCTCATCTTTGACTCCGTATCGGGCGGGCTCCTGCGTCAAGTATCCCGCCAGTTCAGGCATGCGTGCCACTCACATTCTGGTCAAAGTCGATGATCGAACCGGTCATCAGCCCGGACCTTTCCGAGAGGAGGAAGGCGGCGAATTCCGCCACCTCGGCGGGCTTGAGCAGACGACCGAACGGCTGCTCTTGTTCCGCCTTTCGCAGCCAGTCGTCACTGGCGGCGTGGAATCTCTTTTGAACCGTGTGTTCGGCGGGGCTATCCATCCATCCCAGGTTGAGGCCGTTGACGCGGATGCGATGCTTGAGCATCTTGGCGCCCTTTGCCGTCTTTTGGATTCCTCTCGCCAGCGTGGTTTGCAAGGAGGTCGTGGTTGATCACTGCCTCGGAGTCTTCGACGAAGTGCTCCCAGTCGTCCAGCCGACGAAGCGGGTTCTCGGGGTTCGTTGCGATCATTCATGGACCACCCTTTTCGTTTTGTCCCCGCAACTTCGGGCAGCCAGCCCTTACGCGAGAATCTCCCTCACCACTCTCGCTTCAAAGTTGGCGGTGAGCCGCTCTCGCTGGCCATCGAGCTCATAAAAAAGTTGCCTGTAGTCAAGTCCCAATTGGTGCAAGACGGTCGCGTGGAGGTCGGCGACGCTGACCGGGTTTTCAACCACCTCGAAGCCCAGCTCATCCGTTGCTCCATAAACCGTTCCCCCTTTGATTCCACCGCCGGCCAACCACAGGCTGAACGCCTTTGAATTGTGGTCCCGACCCTCGATGTTCAAGGAGCCCCTCTTGTTGCCGTCCGACAACTGACCGTTGGGAAGACGTCCAAACTCGCCCCCCCAGACGACCAGGGTGTGCTCGAGCAGGCCGCGCTGCTTGAGATCCTTGAGAAGGGCGGCCACCGGCTTATCGGTGCGGTCGCAGGCGCCGCGTATTCCATCCTCCAGGTAGGAATGATTATCCCAGATCTGGTTGTTCAGGCAAATTTGGACATACCGAACTCCTCGCTCAACCAGTCGGCGTGCCATGATGCAACGCCGCGCGTAATTGTCCGGGCCGGGATTTCTGTACTGGATGCCTTGCAAGGCCGGCCCCTGTCCCACCCCGTACATTTTCAGTGTCTCTTTGCTCTCTTGCGACAGGTCAAAAGCACTGCTTGCGGCCAATTGCATGCGCGCGGCGAGCTCATAGGTCGCGATGCGCGCATCAACCTGTGGCTGCGAGGCGTGCTCCCGCTGGTAAGCCTGGTCGAGTCGATTCATCAGCCTTCGCCCCAATTGAACCAACTCGGGTGGATCCTCGACCTCCGGCCGGAGGTTCAAAATGGGATCCCCGGTCGAGCGCAGCCGGGTTCCCTGATAGACCGGAGGCAGAAAACCATTCTGCCAGTTCAGAACCCCGTTGGTCGGAAGACCGAGAGGATCGTCGAGCACGACGAAGGCCGGCAGATTCTGGTTCTCGCTTCCCAATCCATACACCACCCAGGATCCGATCGTCGGGTATGTCGTTTTGATCTGCCCCGTTTGAAAGACACCCAATGCCAACGGGTGGACCGGACTGGTGGTGTGCATCGAGCGGATCACCGCGATGTCATCGACGTGCTCGGTCAGATGCGGCATCGCTTCGGAGAGCCACAGCCCCGATTTTCCGTGCCGCGCAAACTTGAACGGGCTCGGCAGCAAGCCCCGCTGGTCCGCCAGGAATGTCGTTTCCGTCGCAGATTGTTCCGCAAAGGACTGACCGCGGTATTTTTCGAGCATGGGTTTGGGGTCAAACAGATCCATCTGGCTCGGTGCCCCATTCATCAAAAGCTGGATGACAGCCTTGGCGCTGGGCTCGAAATGGCCGTGACGCGGCTTGAGATCGTACTCGCGCCGCGGGCCGGAAGTTGGATCGGCACCCGCTCCTGGGCGCGGCTCGTTCGCTTCCCCGTACAAATCCTCGCACAAGAGTGACGTGAGCACCGCGCCATAAATCCCATCCGAAACCGTACCGAAGAAATCGCGTCGGCTCGGTGTGGTCGTTCGCGTCGAAAGGTTGCGGTTTGGTTTGCTCATGGGCCACCTCAATCCACATGGATAAACGCCGTCGAGTTGATGATCGTGTGACACAAGCGGGCCATGAGCCGTTCTCTTCGGTCGGGTTGGCTCGACAAGGCTTCGTCAGCTTTTTCCAGCTCGCTTAGAATGATGCTCTTCTCCACGTCGGTCGGCGGGCGGCTCAAAGCCAGCCAGTACAGCCTTTCAATCTGGTCGGTGCGTCGGTCGCCCGCTTCATCGCACACTCGCTTGGCAAGGGCGTCGGCCAACTTGCGGATCAGCGTATCGTTCAGAAGGAAAAGCCCTGGGTCACAACGGCCGTGTTCCGGCGCTGAGAACAGTTGGGGCCCATCTGCGGATAATCGAACAGGTCGAGCATGGTGTGAACGGTCGCGCGGCGTTGCTGCAGATAAATGCTGCGTCGCTCCGTGGCCGAGAAGTCGGGCGTCATGACCATGCCGTCGTGACGCTCGAACAGAAGCTCAGGTGGGCCGAAGGGTGTTTCATCGAGACGTCCGGCGATGAAGAGCATCGAGTCGCGCAGGGCCTCGGCGTCCACTCGTGCCAGGGGCATCCGCGATAACAACACATTGCCGGGATCCCGTTTCTCCACATCCGGAGTCACCCTGGAGGATTGGCGGTACGTGCTCGACGTCATGGCCAAACGATGAATGGACTTGGAACTCCAGCCCGACTGGACGAGCTGGACCGCAAGCCAGTCGAGCAGCTCGGGATGGCTGGGCAGAGCTCCCGACCGGCCAAGGTTTTCCACGGTGGCCACGATGCCGCCGCCGAAATGATGCTGCCAGAGACGATTCACCCAGACGCGGGCCGTCAACGGATTTCCCGGCCCGATCAGCCAACGCGCCGGCGCCAGTCTCGCCCCGGTCTTCTTGGCACCGGTCCAGGGTGGCGTGACGACAAAGGGGGTCTTGCCGTCGGTCAGAATGGAAGGAACGCCCGGACCGACCAGGCGGCCCGCGTTTTGAAAATCTCCTCGCTTATAGATGTAAGTGGGAGATGGGTCGCCTCGATCCCAGAGCGCGCGAACAACCCTCGGCTGCTGAATCAGCCGGGAGCGGAGCCACAACAACTTTTTTTCGGTCTCCTCGGCGGTTTTCCTGTACTCGGGATAAGTATCCTTGAGCAGGTTGTCGCGGTCTTTGGGATCGACATTCACATAGAATTCGTATTTCTCCGCCAGGGCCTTGAGCCGGTCGTGGCGCTTTTCCGGAGGAGTGGCCAACATCAGACGCAAGTCGTCTCGCAATTCCTCGGGCTGCATGGCGAGATTCGCCTCGATAATCTCTGTCTCCAACGGCTTCGCCAGTTCCTTGAGGGCCGCGTTCAGACGACGGATCTCGGCGGATAATTCCGTATTCGTCTTCAGGTCGATCCTTTGCTGTTTTGCCAGCGCGACAGGGTCTTGCGGAGGGGCGAGGTATGGGAGAAGGCGCGGCGGTTTACCCTTCATGCCGTCAGTGGGGATGAGCCAGTCGTACTCGTCGAACGCCCCTTTGAAGATGGTGCGCAACCTGTAATAGTCGCGCTGCGGTATCGGCTCCAGTTTGTGGTCGTGGCATTCGGCGCAACTGGATCGTCAACCCGAGAATCCCCGAGCCGAAGACCTGCATCTCATCGGTGATCACGCTGATGCGATCCTGAATGAGCCCCGATTCACCCTGGCTGGTCGGATCGGGGGTCAGACGCAGGAAGCCCGTCGCCACCAGATTATCCATCAGCTCCCGCGTCGAGACCCGCGATGGATCGGCCAGTTCGTCGCCGGCAATCTGCTCAAGCAGAAACCGGCCGTACGGCTTGTCGGCATTGAACTGCGCGGATCACATAATCGCGATAGAGCCAGGCGTGGTCCCGATCGAGGTCTCGGCTTTCGGTGTCGGCATAGCCTGCCAGATCGAGCCAGTAGCGGCCCCACCGTTCTCCGTAACGGGGAGACGCGAGCAAGCCGTCGATGAGTTTCTCGTATGCCTGCGGGTCGGGGTCGGCGGCAAAGGCCCGGACTTCCTCGGGGGTGGGGGGCAATCCCGTCAGGTCGAAGTAAGCCCGGCGGATCAGGGTGAGTCGATCTGCTTCCGGGGACAGAGTCAGCCCCCTGGCTTCCAGCTTGTCGAGAATGAAGGCGTCAATTGGGTTACGTACGCGATCGTGGTGTTGAACCAACGGCACTGCGACCGGCCGCGGAGGCTGGAACGCCCAGAACTGCCGGTCTTGATCACTGACCAGAGGATCGGGTTCGGTATCGGCAACGTCCGGACGAACTTCTTTTTCCGGAGCTCCCTGTGCAATCCACCGCTTCAGCCTTTCGACGTCCGGTTCGGGTGGCCGAGTGACCCCTGTGTCAAAGACACCCAGCGGGGGCATTGCTTTGGCGAGAACCCTTTGGAGCATCAGGCTCTTTTCTGGCTCACCGGGAACCAGTGCCGGGCCGGATTTCCCTCCTCTGAGCATCGACGCCTTCGTCGTGAGATCAAGATCTCCATCGTGGTGGCGGTGATTATGGCAGGTCGTGCAGTGGCGCAGCATAATTGGGATGACGTCGTGTTGGTTCAATCGCGGGTCGGGACGCCTGGGATTTGCGCTCGGAGCTAACCTCGCAATCCAACGCCGGATGGTTGCAGTCTCGGCGTTACTCGGGTGGGCTTTTTTCCCGGGCGGCATCTTGCCCTCGCGCAGCATCTTCCATAGGAGGCTCTCCTCAACCTTGCCGGGGATGATGACCGGGCCAGACTCGCTTCCCTGAAGAGCCCCTTCCTGGCTGCTCAGGTTGAGCCCCGCTTTGCGAGGTTTGTGGCCATGGCAACGCGTGCAATGGGTCTGCAAAATCGGCAGGACGTCTGCTTCGAACCGGGGGCCCGTGTCGGCCGAGGCGGCGCGGTTGGCGGAAGAGGCCACGCACATGACAGCCAAGCCGGCCCAGACCAAGACATCGGGGCCGGGCATGCGAAGCCTGACGGCAATTCGAGGGATTGTCATGATCGCGACTTTCAAATCGGGTGGGGCATCAGCACCGCCGGCGTTCCGAACCATTTATCATGCCGGGGTTGTCGCGTGTGGGTTGTTGCTCCCTGATCAAGACGGTGGTGGAACCGGTTAGGCGTCCTCCACCGCAGGCGCATTATTGATCTCGGCAAAACTGTCGATGATCCAGTCGTACTGCCTTTGCAAGTGGTATTCGAGGATAGCCACAGATCGCGGCGTGTCCTGAGCCTGGAGTGACGGCGCAAGCTACAGATTTCTTCAACGTCGCCGCGGGAGAGGGAGGTCACGGTCGTTCCTCCGTTTGGCATCCGGCGGATGAGCCCTTCTTACTCGAGCGAAGCGAGAGCTTCGCGAACGGGGGCGCGACTGACCTTGAGGCTTTTGGCAACTTTTCCTTCCGCGAGCCGTTGCCCGGGCTGAAACTGCCCGCCGAAGATGGCGTCGCGCAGGGACTTTGTTATGCCATTCGCAAGGGTTTCGCGGGCAGGCGGCCTGATCAGAGTGAAAACGGAATTTTCAGGCATCCAAAGGACCTCTGGGAACACGGAGTGCGGTCGACGGTCGACCGGTCGACCGTCGACTTGATAAGGATGCTAACCAATCGCGAAACCCCTTTCCACTCCCCAGCCAGGTTCTCGTCTGGATGACGACGGAATTCACCCCGCACTATTTTTCGTCGCGTCGTGGGGCTCGGACCTAACTCCCCGCGAGGAGGCCGTCCGGCTTTTCGACCCTTACAGCACATCAACTTACGGAGTCTATCGCCTCCCATACAGCCGTCAGAGTGGCGGCGGTAACTCGCGAAGCGGCGAAATTTGGGCGTCAGCATCGCCCAGCTTCTCCATCCTGTCACCGGAAAGCCGGACGGCCTCCGAGGGGGGCCGGGCGCCGCGGGGGAGCTTGTGCCCAAAAGTCAGCCCGAGATCAGCGCGATTCTCGACGAAAGCTTAGAAGTCATCTGAATCGCAATCCATCAATGAGCCACAAGTTTTTCCCTGGTGGCCAAAGGACGTTGTACACGGTTAAGCACTTTGGTATGATGCCTCTTGGTCGAGCCAAAACTGAAATGGTCCGACTTAGTCAGAACCAGCGAACCGGCCAAGCCTAAATTCTGCCGGTAAGGCGAATAGGACTGCGGTGTTTTTCCGAGTTCGTGCCGGAAGCGGATGAAACGCGGCGGAATAACCGGTCGTGAAATTCTCTCGACCGCGGTGTCGGGAGCAGCTCAAAATCAAGGGATTCGAATGAGGGCCTTGTGCAACCGTGAGGCATTGCTCACGGCGTTTGGAATGGTCAGCGGGGTTGTTCCACTTCGGAGTCCCAAGCCGGTCCTCCAGAACGTCAAGCTCATTGCCGAAGCCGATGGGGGCTCGGTGCTTATGGGAACGGACCTGGAGGTTGGGATTCGCCACCGCGTGTTGGGCGTCAAAGTCGAGCAACCGGGCTCGGTGATACTACCAACGACACAGATCGGCCCCATCTTGCGGACCAGCACCGACGCTGAGCTGACAATCGAAACGAACGACGAGCGATTGCTTGTGCGCGGCCTACATTCAGAGTTTACGTTGCCTGTCGAAGATGCGAATCTATTTCCTGAGGTTCCCGACTTTACCGCGGACAGCTACAATATTATCGCCGCCGCCGATTTAAAGAAGTTGATCCGCCGGACAATCTTCGCCACCGATGTCGAAAGCACCCGTTACGCTTTAGGGGGCGTTTTGGTGGAGTTGACGGCTGACTCAATGTCGATGATTGGCACCGATGGTCGACGGCTCGCTCGCATGTCGGTCCCGGCCGACGCCGAGAATAACCCACCGGTTCCCGCTGGCTTCCCTGTGATACCGGTGAAGGCCCTCAAGCTGGTTGAACGCAATTTGACCGACGACGACCCTCCGGTACACCTGTCCATACAATCCGGGACCGCTGTGCTCATGCGTACGGAAGGCGCGGTGATTTATAGTAGGCTGGTCGAGGGACGCTTCCCGCGCTACCAAGACGTTTTCCCGGCCAGCGTCGAGGTCAGGATTCCGTTAGAAGCTGGTCCGTTGCGCATGGCCGTTGAGCAGGCCTCCATCGTCACGAGCAATGAAAGCCGCGGCGTCGATTTTCAGTTCAGCGCCGGTGTATTGCGTTTGATCAGCCAGTCCGCGGATGTCGGCAGCTCGCACGTTGAGCTGCCCATTGCCTACGACGGCAAGACCGTTGATATCACCTTCGATCCACGCTACTTGGTTGACGCACTCAAGACCCTCGATGATACGACGACTGTCACCGCCGAGTTAATCGACTCCAAGAACGCTGCTGTCTTCAAGACCGACGACCGCTATACCTACGTGGTTATGCCGCTGACTCGGGAGCGGGGTTGACCCACTCCTTTTTCCAGTTTACTTGAGGGAGCATGTCAAACCCGAACCGTCGTGGGCCCCGAACGCTCTCGGAGATCCTGGGCGAACTGTTTACCGTGCGGGGTTATGGCCGACTAAGTGCCAGGCAAGAGTTGGAGGGTGCCTGGAATGAGGCAGTGGGCGAAGCCTATTGCCGTCAGACGCTGCTAGGTGAGGTGCGGCGTGGGGTGCTGAACGTCACCGTGGCACATTCGACGCTTTTGGAAGAACTGTCTGCATTCCGCAAACCTTCTTTGCTGAATGCCTTACGCTCGGGAGCACCGGCAACAACCATCCACGACATCCGGTTCCGAGTTGGTCCAGTAGCGCGAGAGGTAGAAGCGAGCAACGTCACAGGTTCGCGATCGGCAGTGGCGGCCGAAGAGCCCAGCCTTTCCCAGTCCGTGCCGGCCCGGCGAGCCAGGCAGCGGAATAGCAGCAAATCAAGGCGGGACTCCGGCCGTGACCAAGTTGGGTCATGATCATCATGTCATGGCCCGTTGACAGGGGCTTTTCACAGGGTCTGGCAGATGAAGAACCAGCCGGGGCAAGTTTAAGTCGTACCCGGAAGGTAGGGCGAAGGGCCAAGGCGATCGCCGTGAAACAAGGTTTTTCCCACCGAGTATCCGGTCGCCAAAACCGCCCTTTGTATTGATCTTCGGCGGGCGAAGCTGTCTCCCTCGCCTGCCGTGCGCCAGCCACCGCGCCGGATATGCTGCATGACAACGAGATCAACAAGTGAGGTGATACCATGGACGAGCAGATAGACAATGGTCAGGGAGTTCAGATCGACGAGGCCGATCCCGTGGCCTTGTCGGAGTACACTGGAGCCAACATTCGGGTTCTCGAGGGAATCGAGGCAGTTCGGCTCCGGCCAGGCATGTATATCGGTGACACAACGGCGCGCGGGCTGCATCATCTGGTCTATGAGGTCGTCGATAATTCGATCGACGAGGCGATGGCCGGCTACTGCCGGAACATTCACGTCACGTTACATACGGATGGGTCAGTCTCGGTCGTTGACGATGGACGAGGGATCCCGGTCGACACTCATGCCGATAGCGGCACCAGTGCGCTCGAGGTGGTCTTGACCAAGGTCCACGCCGGCGGCAAATTCGATCACGACACCTACAAGGTGTCCGGAGGCTTACACGGTGTGGGGGTGACGGTCGTCAACGCGCTTTCCGAGTGGCTAGAGGCCGAAATCCGCCGCGATGGGCAGATCTGGAGGCAGGAATATCGCAAAGGACAACCGGAGGGGCCGGTCAGTCCCAAGGGTCCCACCAAGCTGACCGGGACAACGATCCGCTTTCTGCCTGACGCCGAGATCTTTCCCAGAATCGAGTTTGACGTCGACGTATTGGAGAAGCGGCTGCGCGAGCTGGCATTCCTCAACAAGGGAATTCGGATTCGCCTGACTGACGAACGCACCGACGAGCCCACGGACGTCGAGTTCTTCTCGTCGGAAGGTTTGAGTGAGTTTGTTGCTTATTTGAATCGTGCCCAGTCGGTCTTACATCCGCCGATTGTCTTTTTCGGACGAGATGAGGAGCGCGCTGTTGAAGTTGAAATCGCTTTGCAGTACAACGAATCGATCAGCGAAATGGTCGTCTCGTATTGCAACAACATCAATACGGTCGAAGGAGGCACGCATCTCACTGGCTTCCGGACCGCCTTGACTCGTACACTAAATCTGTATGCCAAGTCGATAGCCCCGGCCAAGAACAAAGACTTGACGATCCTCGGCGAAGATTTTAAGGAAGGGCTCACGGCGATTATCAACGTCCGAGTCCCCGACCCCCAATTTGAGGGCCAGACCAAGACCAAGTTAGGAAATAGCGACGTCGAGGGGATCACGGCCAGGGTCGTCAATGAGCGACTTGCCGAATTCCTCGAGACCAACCCCAGTATCGCCAAGCGAATTATCAGCAAGGCACTTTTGGCGGCAGAGGCCCGCGAAGCGGCCCGCAAGGCTCGCGAGTTGGTGCGCAACCGGAAGGGGGTCCTCTCCGGTGGGGGACTGCCTGGTAAGCTGATGGACTGTTCCACGCATGACCAAGATTCGAGTGAGCTCTTTCTGGTCGAAGGCGACTCGGCTGGTGGAACGGCCGAGGGGGGACGAGACCGAATTTATCAGGCGATTCTTCCTCTCCGTGGCAAGATTCTCAATGTTGAGCGGGCTCGCCTCGACCGTGTCTTAAGCAACGAAGAGATTCGTAACATCATCACCGCCGTCGGCAACAGCATCGGCGAGGAAGAAGATCCCGCCAAGCGGCGGTATGGTAAGATTGTGATGATGAGCGACGCCGACGTCGACGGTTCTCACATCCGGACCCTCTTGATGACTTTTTTCTACCGCCAAATGCCCAAACTCGTCGCTGAGGGGCACCTTTATGTGGCGCAGCCTCCGCTGTACATGATCGTGAGCGGCAAGAAGGAACGGCGATATGTTCACGTCGAGGAACAGATGCAGGCGATCTTGATGGAGACCGGGTTGGCCGGCGCCTCGCTTCACCGAGCCGAGCTCAAGAACGGCGACGGTGCCATTGCAGGCGATCGCCTTAAGAGCTTGCTCGACTTGGTCAGCAGCATTGAACAGGGCCTACGAGCCTTCGGCCGGCGCAACCGCTCGCTCCGCGACTTCCTGGCCATGGCCTACAAACCCAAAAGTACCGATTCCCCCAAACCCGACCCGCGCGATGGTTTACTCCCGTTGTTTCTGGTCGAGCACGAGGGCAAGGAAGAGCGGTTCTATAGCGAAAAGGAACGGCAAGACTATTTTGCGGCGCATAATTTGCGAATTGAAGTCGAGGCAGAGGCGGTATCTGGCCCTGGTTCAACTCCGACACTGCCCCCTTTGGAGGCTGGGATCACGGCCTCGCCGACCCCTTCCGCCAACGGCCATCGCGTTCGCGAGCTTGAGCTGCACGAGGTCAAGATGCTCAATAAGCACTTGGCCCGGCTCCGCGACGAGTTCGACTTGCGGGCCGAGGTCTTGTTACCCCGCGAGGTGACAGGTGATGATCCTCCCCCGCGGTTTATCCTCGATCGGGATGGCGAAACCTATCCCTTGCTCGACCTGCGAGCACTCGTCTCGACCATACGCAAAATCGGTGAAAAAGGGATGAAGATTACCCGCTTCAAGGGGCTCGGCGAGATGGATGCCGAACAGCTTTGGGAGACCACGATGGACCCGACGCGCCGGACTCTGCTTCAGGTTCGGCTCGACGATGCGATCGCCGCCAACGACCTGTTCGCCACCCTCATGGGGGACGATGTCGAACCGCGCCGCGAGTTCATCGAAAAACACGCACTCGAGGTCAAAAATCTCGACATTTAGGCCATCGATCGTCAGCGACGCCGAGTGCCGAATGCCAAAAAAACCGTCTCAATCGCGTGTTGTGCCGTGTGAAACCGAGGAGTCTAGCAGGTTGCCTGATCTCGACGATTCTTTAGAATCTGGAAATCTCGAATCTGGCAGGGAGCATTCCGCGGTTTTCCCGGTGCATCGTCACCTCATCACTAGCCATGAGTCGCTAGCCAGTCCGATTGCAGGGTCCGTCCCGAGTGGGAACAGATGATAGGGATTGCCCAGAAAGTCGCACGGAATTTCAGCGATGCGGTCCGGTCGCGAGGCCAGTCGTATTTTGTCAAGGGCTGGGTTAGCGTTATGGCCGCGAGGCCTGGCGAGGTCGTCGCCAGGGTGCGAGGTACGTCGAAATATCGAGTGCGGTTGCGCATGCGAGGATCGCAGTTGCTGGCCTCATGCACTTGTCCCTATTTCAGTCCAGAAGGGGAACCCTGCAAGCATCTCTGGGCGACATTGCTGATGGCCGAGGCTCGAGGCCTGTTGCAGTCAGCCCCGATGTTTCCGGTTCATCTGGTGGTAGAGAGCCCCCGCCGCTCGCCGACGGTTGGGCTACCGGACATGAGAAACACGTCAGGAGGCGATGTCGAGCCACCGCGATTGGGGCATTCCGATCTAGGGGTGGGATCGATTGATCTGAGACCATCACGACCGGCTGGGCCGGGCCGTCAGGGGCACGGAGACCCAAGCCCAGGGGTAAAGACCGGGGAGTTTATCGCGAGCCATCGAGCGAACCTGAAAGCTGGAGGCAGCGAACCCCTGCCTCTCGGGACTACCGTCCTGGTCTCGGAAGCAGGGCCAAGAGCAAACTTCCTGCCTCGGAACATAGCACGGGGCCAGGCGCGGGGCGAACCAAGGCCGTCAATCGTAATGCCAAGCGATTGCTTGTCTACGTGCTCGATGTGGCCGCCACACTCGCGCAGAACCAGGTCGTCATCGATTTAGCCCGTCGCCAGCGCAAGACAACCGGCGAATGGGGGCCATTACGGCCTTGGTACTACGCCCCACACGCGGCGCACGTCAAGTATGACCCCGAAGACCGCCTGATTCTGGCTTTGCTTGATGAAGCTCAGGCCACCACGGCTCATGGAGCGTATCCTGCTCCTTCCACAAGTACTGGTTCGGCAGGTGGGCCTGGCTTGATCAATGGCGAGGGTACCGCCGCGGGCTCGCGACCGGGAGTGCCCCATGGCTCGGCAGCGCGAGCGGCCGCCGAGCGGGCATTACGGGGCATGCGTCGATTCGTCCTTCGAAAAGACCAGGCGGCCTTGGTCGAACGGCTGGCAAGAACGGGACGCCTTCGGCTTCGCCGCACTGATGGGGAGGAAGACCCGCCAACGGTGCGGTGGGACGACGGACAGCCCTGGCGGTTTTCGTTGGACGTTCGCGCTGAACTGGGAGGCAAGCGCTGGACTTGGCGGGGATCGCTTCGCCGTAATGAAAGCCGTATGGACCTTTCTGAGCCACTCGTTCTCTTGGCCGGCTTGCTCGTCCTGGGCGTCGGCCGAGCCGCCCGATTCGACGATCTGGGCGTTATGCCCTGGATCCAGCGACTTCGCTACGAGAAGGAGATCACCTTCGTCGAGCCCCAGCAAGATTTAATGCTGGGGCGGATTTTGGCCGAGACCCGCGTTCCCCCCTTGGAGCTTGTGGAATCGTTGCGGCTAGAGGAAATCAATGCCAAACCTCGACCTAGCCTGACGTTGCGAACCCCACGACAGAATTGGGGCCTCGGTTCCGATAAGCTGATCGGCGAACTGGAGTTTGATTACGATGGTGCCGTGATCCCAGCCGGTCGGACCACGCCATTGGCGGTATCAACCGAGCTAGGGCTCGTGATTCGCCGTGATCCCAGGACCGAGAGTGCCGCCGATGTCAAGCTTTTCGAGCTCGGTTTTCGCGAGGCCAAAGACCCGCGGCTCGATCCTGGTACGCTCGAGCTGCCAGCGAAACGGATGTCGCAGGTCACCAAAGACTTAGTTGCCGCTGGTTGGCGAGTGGAGGCCGAGGGCAAGCTGATTCGCGCGGCAGGTGAGTTCAAAATGGCGCTGGCCACTGGCATCGACTGGTTTGAACTCGAGGGGGGAATTCAATACGGCGATCAAAATATCAGCCTCCCGGAACTTCTGGCGGCCGCCCGGCGCGGCGAGGCAATGATCGAGTTGGGCGACGGCTCGATGGGAATGCTCCCCGAGGAGTGGCTGAAGAAGTACGGAATGCTGGCTGATCTGGCGACTGTTGCCGACGGCAGCCTTCGATTCAACTCGTCACAGGCGGGCATGCTTGACGCGCTTCTGGCCACTCAGCCGGAAATTCAGGTAGACGCTGCCTTCGAGAAAGTCAGGCAAAACCTCCGGCAATTCGAGGGAGTGGTGGCCGTCGATTCCCCCCCAGGCTTCCACGGAGAGCTGCGTCCCTATCAGCGCGAGGGACTAGGCTGGCTCGACTACCTTCAGCGGTTTGGGTTCGGCGGCGTCTTGGCCGACGATATGGGCCTTGGCAAGACGATTCAGGTACTAGCACTCCTGCAACAGCGGCGGGCTCACCGCCAGGCCAAGGAACCCTCTCTGGCGATCGTGCCACGCTCGCTGGTCTTCAACTGGATGCAAGAGGCCGCCAAATTCACTCCGCGGCTGCGCGTGCTCGACTATACTGGACCGGGCCGCCATTCTCTGCGAGAGTCGTTCTCCGAGTATGACTTGATCATCACTACGTATGGCACTGTGCGCACTGATATCGCCGAGCTGACTAACTTCCAGTTCGACTATGCGATCCTGGATGAAGCCCAGGCAATCAAGAACGCCGAAAGCCAGTCGGCAAAGGCCACCCGGCTGGTGCGCAGCCGCTACAAGCTAGCCATCAGCGGCACTCCGATTGAAAACCATCTCGGCGAGCTCTGGTCGATCTTCGAGTTTCTTAACCCGGGCATGCTCGGCAGTGACTCGGTTTTCAAAAAATTTATCGGGACGGGGACCTCCCTCGATCAAATGGACCGGGTGCTGTTGGCCAAAGCCCTCCGGCCGTTCATCCTGCGGCGCACCAAGCAACAGGTCGTCGAAGACTTACCCGAAAAGACCGAGCAAACGCTGTACTGTGACATGGAAGCCGAGCAAAGGCGCTGCTACGACGAGTTACGAGCACACTATCGCGACGCGCTTCTGCGCAAAGACACGGCCGAGCTAAACCGCTCTAAAATCGAGGTCCTCGAAGCGCTGCTGCGGCTTCGCCAAGCGGCCTGCCACCCTGGGCTGATCAGCCCCGAGTTGACCACTGAGGGGAGCGCCAAGCTCGATATGCTGGTCCCCTCGATTACTGAAGTCGTCGAGGAAGGTCACAAGGTTTTGGTCTTCTCTCAGTTTACCAGCTTCTTGGCGATCGTTCGCGAGCGACTCGACCAAGAAAATATCGTCTATGAATACCTCGATGGCCGTACCCGTAACCGCGCCGCCAAGGTCGAGCGGTTCCAAACCGATCCCGACTGTCCGGTATTCTTGATCAGCCTCAAGGCCGGTGGCCTGGGACTTAACCTGACCGCCGCTGAATATGTTTATTTACTCGATCCATGGTGGAACCCGGCCGTCGAGGCCCAGGCCATTGACCGTTCCCACCGCATTGGCCAGACGCGGCATGTGTTTGCCTACCGCTTGATCTGTCGTGGTACCGTCGAGGAAAAAATTCTGGAATTGCAGCAGAAGAAACGGGACCTGGCCGATGCTATTTTGAGTGCCGACAATCGTGGCGCCGTTCAAAACCTCTCCCGCGAGGACATCGAGTTCTTGCTATCATAAGCAGGCGACTCCAGCGAACCATCGACGAATAGCAACCAAGAGCCGACAGGCTGACCCCACGTGCCCAAGCGTACTGATATCCATAAGATTCTGATCATTGGTGCTGGCCCAATCATTATTGGGCAAGCGTGTGAGTTTGATTACTCGGGAACCCAGGCATGTAAGGCATTGCGCGAGGAAGGTTACGAGGTCGTGTTGGTGAATTCCAACCCGGCCACGATTATGACTGACCCCGAAATGGCTGACCGGACGTATATCGAGCCAATCACGGCGGAAGTCATCGAGCAAATCTTGAGCGTTGAGAAGCCTCACGCCGTGTTGCCAACGCTCGGTGGTCAGACGGGCTTAAACGTCGGTCTAGCCCTCTATGAGAGTGGCGTTCTGGATCGATACGGATGCATATTAATTGGTGCCAGTGCCGAGGCCATCCGCAAGGCCGAGGACCGGCATCTTTTCAAGCAGTGCATGGACGAAATCGGCCTGGAAAGTGCGCGAAGCGGACTGGCCTATAGTCTGGATGAGGCACGGCGAATTCGTGACGAGATCGGGCTGCCAAGCGTTTTGCGCCCTAGTTTTACGCTAGGAGGCACGGGTGGTGGTATCGCCTATAACCGCGAAGAATTCGACCGCATGGTTGCGACGGCACTCGAACTAAGCCCGGTCCACTCGGTCTTGATCGAGGAGAGCCTAATCGGCTGGAAAGAATATGAAATGGAAGTCATGCGCGACTGCGCTGACAACGCGGTCATCGTTTGTTCGATTGAGAATTTTGACCCGATGGGCGTTCACACCGGCGACAGCATCACGGTAGCCCCGGCACAAACCCTGACCGACAAAGAGTACCAGCGAATGCGCGATGCGTCCGTGGCGATTCTCCGCAAGATCGGGGTCGAAACCGGTGGATCAAACGTGCAGTTCGCGGTCAATCCTCAAACCGGGCGCATGGTTGTTATTGAGATGAACCCACGAGTCAGTCGTAGTAGTGCGCTCGCTAGTAAAGCGACGGGGTTTCCCATCGCCAAGATTGCCGCGAAGCTCGCCGTGGGCTACCGCCTCGACGAAATCCGCAATGACATCACTCGTGAAACACCAGCCTGCTTCGAGCCGACCATTGATTATGTGGTGACAAAGATCCCCCGATGGGCATTTGAAAAGTTCCCGGAGGCCAGCCCGGTCCTGACGACCCAAATGAAATCCGTGGGTGAGGTCATGGCGATCGGTCGCACATTTAAGGAATCGCTTCAGAAGGCGCTGCGAGGGTTGGAAGTAGGCCGCTTCGGATTGGGCTGTGACAAGAGGGACCTTTGGGGTACCGCTCGCCAGCCGAGTGTGGAGGAGATCAAATCCCAGTTGGCGATTCCTAATGCGGAACGTGTCTGGTCGATTCGGTACGCCCTTCTCGCGGGTCTCTCGATCGAGCAAATTCATGACCTGACGGGAATTGACCCCTGGTTCCTGGCCAATATCGCGGAGTTGGTCGCCTTTGAGGGCCTGCTGCGCCAGGTGTGCAGTCTCGATGAGGCCAGCGATGAGCTGTTGCGTTCGGCCAAGCAACAGGGCTTTTCGGACCATCAGCTTGCTACTCTATGGCACACCAGCGAAACGGAGGTTCGCCGCGAGTGTCGGCGCCGAGGCATCCGCCCTGTGTTCAAGCTGGTGGATACGTGTGCCGCCGAGTTTGAGGCGGTCACGCCGTACTATTACTCAACCTACGAGAACGAAGACGAGTCGCGCATCGGTGCCAAACCGAGAGTGATGATTCTGGGAGGCGGCCCGAACCGCATCGGACAGGGAATCGAGTTCGATTATTGTTGCTGCCAGGCCGCCTTCGCGCTACGTGCCGACGGCTATGAAGTGGTCATGGTCAACTCTAATCCTGAGACGGTAAGCACAGACTACGACACCTCGGACCGGCTTTTTTTTGAACCATTAACGGTTGAAGATGTGCTCAATATCTGCGATCGCGTCGCGCCGATGGGAGTTATTGTTCAGTTCGGAGGGCAGACGCCCTTAAACCTGGCGCGAGCACTGGAAGCAGGGGGCGTGCCGATCATCGGCACCAGCCCCGAATCGATCGACCTGGCCGAGGACCGGGAGCGATTCCGGCTGGTGATTGAACGACTTGGGCTCAAGCAGGCTCCTAACGCCACGGCGACACAGTGTGACGAAGCACGGCGAATCGCCGAGAGCATCGGCTATCCGGTCGTCGTCCGGCCTAGCTTTGTGCTCGGAGGACGAGCCATGGAGATCGTCTATGACGAGGCCAGCCTCGTTCGTTACATGGCCGCGGCGGTCGAGGCCAGCCCCGAGCATCCGATCCTGATCGACAAGTTCCTCGAAGACGCCATCGAGGTTGATGTCGATGCGGTCTCTGATGGAGAGCGCACGATCGTGGGAGCGGTCATGGAACACATTGAAGAGGCTGGTATCCATTCAGGCGATAGCGCTTGCGCGATCCCCCCCTTCTCATTGCCGCCGGAATTAATTGTGCAGCTCAGGGAGCAGACTTATGCTTTGGCCGAGGCGCTGAGAGTTCGTGGCCTCATGAACATCCAATTCGCGGTGAAGGATGGCACAATCTATGTCTTGGAGGTAAACCCACGCGCGTCTCGCACCGTGCCGTTTGTATCGAAGGCCACCGGGCTGAACCTAGCTCAAGCGGCCGCGCGGGTCATGGTGGGAAAAAGCCTCGCTGAACAGGGAATCACCACGGAACCGGTCCTCAATTACGTCTCGGTGAAGGAAGCGGTTTTTCCGTTTAGTAAGTTTCCTGGTGTAGACATTGTTTTGGGGCCTGAGATGCGGTCGACGGGCGAGGTGATGGGAATCGCTATGGACTTCCCGGCTGCCTTCGCCAAGAGTCAAGTGGCGGCCTTTAGCCGCTTACCGACGAGCGGTACGGTCTTTCTCAGTGTCGCGGCCAGGGACCGCAAAGCGATCATACCCATTGCTCGCCGCTTGGCCAGTCTGGGTTTTCACTTGCGCTGTACGAGTGGGACAGGCCAGGCGATGAATGAACATGGAATCAACGTCGAGGTCGTACGCAAGATCCACGAGGGCCGGCCCAACGTACTGGATTACCTCGCCAATGGTGCAATCGCATTAATTGTCAACACCCCGAGCGGCAAAGGGGCGCGAACCGATGAGGGACGCATCCGCGCCAGCGCTGTGTCACACGGAGTGCCCTGTATCACGACGCTCGCTGGGGCCCGCGCAGCGGTTGCCGCCATGGAACGCTTACTTGCCGGCAAGCTTGAGATTTACGCGTTGCAGGATTTGCTCCAATTAAGTTGAGATCGATTTAAACGCATCGGTGTCATCGGCAAGTCAGCGACGACCTCTCAAAGGGGGCGGAAGGGCCGTATCATGAAAATCGCAGTTGTAGGCACAGGTTACGTGGGCTTGGTCCAGGGGACATGTTTAGCTGAGAGCGGTAATGATGTCGTGTGCGTTGACAAAGTCGCGGCCAAGATCGAAGGACTCAAGAATGGGCGGGTTCCGATCTATGAACCAGGCTTGGCTGAACTGGTGCACCGCAACCAGCGCGATGGCCGCTTGGTATTTTCGACGAACTTAGCCGAGGGGATCGCCGACGCCGAGATCATCTTCATTGCTGTAGGAACACCGCAGGGCGAGCAAGGTGGAGCGGACTTGAGCGGTGTCTGGGAAGTCGGACGTCAGATTGCCGCCAACTTGCACGCACCCAAGATTATTGTGATCAAAAGCACTGTTCCGGTGGGAACCAATGCCGAGCTGACGAGGCGAATGAGTGAGGCAACCTCAGTCCCGTTCGACGTGGGTAGCAACCCCGAGTTCCTCAAGGAAGGGGCGGCGATTGATGACTTCAACAAGCCTGATCGAGTCGTCGTTGGTGTCCGGCGCCCGGAAGTCGCCGAACGGTTGCACGCGTTATACGCGCCATTCTTGCGCACTGACCGGCCGTTCTTGGTCATGACGCCTGAGAGCGCCGAGATGACCAAGTACGTCGCGAATTGCCTTCTGGCCACCAAAATCAGCTTTATCAACGAGATGGCCAACCTGTGTGAAGCCTACGGGGCCGATGTTAACGACGTGCGCCGCGGTATCGGACACGATCAGCGGATTGGCTTTCATTTCCTGTTTCCAGGTGTCGGCTATGGTGGTAGCTGCTTCCCTAAGGATATCCGTGCAGTCGTTCACATGGCTGAGTCGAAGGGACGGACCGCGCTGATGATGAAGGCGGTAGACGCAGTGAACGAAGCCCAGAAGGAGGTACTCTTCAGCAAGATCCACCAGCATTTCCACGGCGAGCTTAAGAACACCACCATCGCGATCTGGGGCATGGCTTTCAAGCCTCGTACCGATGATGTACGCGAGGCGCCCGGGCTGGTTTTGATCAATGCTCTGCTCGATGCTGGCGCACAGCTTCGGGTCCATGATCCCGAGGCACTGAGCAACGTCCGCTCTCTCTACGGCGAGCGGTTGGCTTACTGCGACCGGCCATACGGCGCCCTTGAGCAAGCCGACGCCCTGGCTGTGGTTACCGAGTGGAATGAGTTTCGCAACCCTGACTTTGAGGTGATGCGCCGCTTGATGCGCCAACCAATCATTTTCGACGGGCGCAACGTTTACGACCCCGCGAAGATGGCGGCGCTGGGTTTTATTTACCAGGGAATTGGTCGGGCGAACCCCTCGTTCATGATCAATTAATTGCCTGGTTGCGCTGGCGCTGGCTCGCGTGGGTGTGGCTGAGCGAACCGATCGCCCTTGTCTGAGCCGTCCGACTCCGTCTCGTCGTCGGTACCGTTACTGTTTCGTCGTGAGCCACCTGTGCTAACCGGATCAGCCCCCGCTCCCAGGTCAGACTCGTCGAGGCGATACTCGGTGAGTTTCTTGTGGAGCGTATTGCGATTGATACCCAACCGGGCGGCGGCCTTGATCTGGACCCGGTCACAGGTTTGGAGAACTTGCTGAATCAACTCGCGCTCGACGCGGCCGACAATGCGTTCGTGCAAATCATTTGCGTTGGGTCCCGCGCCGCTAATGCCCTGGCGAACGAGTTCCGTACAGAGCACGGCTTGGTCACTACTACTGCGAGGTCTAATTGGTCGAGGAGCGGCTTGACCACGAAGTTGTGGGGGCAGGTGCTCGACGACCAGATCAGGTCCGGTTCCGAGGATCACGGCCCGCTCGACGTAGTTTTGCAGCTCACGGATATTGCCTGGCCAGTCGTGCTCACGCAACAATCGCATGGCTTCGGGGTGAACGCGACGCATGTCGCGCCGGTTCTGCTCGGCATACCGGTGGAGGAAGAACAGCACCAATGGCTCTACGTCGTCGCGCCGCTCGCGGAGCGGCGGGAGGTAGATGGGCACCACGTTGAGGCGATAGTACAAATCCTCACGGAACCGGTTTGATTCAATTTCCTCGAGCAGGTCTCGATTGGTGGCGGCGATGATGCGAGTATCGACTTTCTTGGTGTTATTATCGCCAACACGCTCAAATTCTCCCTCCTGTAAGACGCGGAGTAACTTGACCTGGAGTTTAGGCGAGGTGCTGTTGATCTCGTCAAGGAAGATACTACCCGTGTGCGCGGCCTCGAAACGTCCGGTGCGATTATCGACCGCGCCCGTGAATGAGCCCTTGACGTGGCCAAACAACTCGCTTTCGAGCAAGCTTTCGGTCAGGGCGCCACAGTTGACTCGAATGTAAGGACCGGTAGAGCGCGGGCTGAGGTCATGAATCGCCCGGGCGATCAACTCCTTTCCGGTTCCCGTTTCGCCCACAATCAAAACGCAGGCGCATGATGGCGCAACCTGGCGAGTGGTTCGAATGACCTCGCGCAAACCCAAGCTGCTGCCGATGACGCCCGGTAGTGTCAGTTCGTCGCTAGGTTTAGAACCCAGTGAGCCAGCGGTATATTTCAAGTCATGGGACATGCCGCGCGTCCTTCAGGCATTGTGCGGCAACTCTGGCTTCTTGATCGGCGGTGATCAATCGCCCGAATTGCCGAATGCTGCGTACGAGCTCACCCGCCTCTGTTTGCGAATCGCTGACCCTTGTGAGGGGTCCAGTACGACATTGACGAGGCTGCGCTGCGCATTGGCGTTGGGTACATTGCCTAAAGCTATTGCCGCGTCAGAGGCGGTTTGGGGTCCATGAAGGGCCAAGGCGAGTGCCGGCTCTGCGGTGTTTAAGTCAGCGAACAGGGGGCCATTGTGTTTGATGGCGATCTGGGCTAACAAAGTAGCCGCTTCGCGGGAGTAGTCAGTATCAACCGCCACGCTGGGGGGCGCTGGCAGGCCCGTAAGCTGTCGGCGGAGCATGTCGGCGTTAATCGGTTGGACCAGGAACTTAATCCCCGGGTAATCACGATCCAAGTTGGGCCGCTTGTACTGAACGCCAAGCGGGCCGTAGATGAACATTGGGATCGCGGTTGTGCGCGAGTCGGCCTTAAAGTTGGCCAGAGTGTCGTTGAGGCTCCATCCCGTTCGAAACAGATCGAAGCTAATAAGGATCAGTTCGACATCAGCACTCCGAGCCGCTGTAAGGAAACCACTGGCACCGCTTTGTTCAAGCTCAGAATCGTATCCAAGGTTGCTTAAGAGACCTGCGAGCTGGCTTCCCCGGGTAGGGTTGCTATCGATCACCACCGCTCGGGGCGAAGACTGGTTGATCACAAACCGGGCGAGGGTAGATACGACTCGGCTTGAGCCGGGGAAGGGACTGGTTGGTGCCAGGGCGACCAATGCCTTGGCCGCGGCGAACTGCACATGCCGGCTTGGCGCATAAAGTGCGTCAACCAGGGTGTGAGGCTGGCCTGTGGCGCTGAGTACCGCCGGGTCTATGACCTGTCCCAGTGCGGTGACGGCTACAGCAGCTAGCTTCGGCTTGCCGTCAGCGATCGCGGTCTTGAGAACCTCGGTTAAGATTGATGGCCCGCTTGCTTTTGCCGTGTTGAAGGTGGCGGGGTCGTTGACGGGATACGAGCGAAAGCCGACCCGCTCGATGGCCTTCTCCAGAGTTAGGCTGATCTGTACGACCTGGGCCTCGCGGTTGTTCGGGTCCAACCGCAGCGCCTGCTGAGCGAGCCGTAAGCCGAGAATTCCCTCGGCCTCGGTGCGCGGCACCTTGCGCGTGGCCAGTGCCTTACGGTTGTGGTCCCATGTCCAGATGACGACGAGATCAACGGGCATCTGCGATTGGGCCGAGAAAGGTCGATCGGTCAAACTTGCGATCGCTTCTTGTGCCGCTGCCCAGATAACGAGACGGTCGTCAGGAAAATCCACCTGGTGGCGGTGATAGCGCCAGGCTGCGTCGGTTAAGACTTGAACGGGCGTACGCGACTGCGCCGAGAAAGGTTGACCGGCTAGACGTGCGATCGCTGCTTGTGCCGCGGTTCGTACCACCGGCGGGGCATCACGAAAAGCAGCAGGAAAGGTCAGGAATGGGATGGCCTCTCTATTGCCGATCATTCCGAGCGCCACGGCCGCATCAACCGCGAGGGCAGAGTCAGAACTGTCGAGCACAGCGGCCAAGGCCGGGACGACTGAACGGTCTAGCCGGCCCATGTTGCGGACCATAAGTCTTCGCTCATCGGCGGAAAGATCAGGCCGCGCTAGTGCCTCGATGAGGAATGGGATCGCGTCCGGCCCTGCCTCGCGAAGATGGCGCACGGCGTAATCTTGTTCCTCCGGGGTCTTGGTCAATTCGGTAACGAATTGGGCGAGACGCTCGGGCCGCGTTGCATATTGACGGGCGGCAGCCGCCATTGCCTCGGCCATGGGAAGCGCAAGGAGCGGGTTGCAACATCGTCGCTGAGCCGAAGGATCGACCGCGGCCCATACCGGTTCCGGATGGCGATCAGTGTCGATTCATCGGGCTTGCTTTTCAGGAACCTGTCGATATACGGCACCGCTTTCTTTGCCTGATCGGTGCGAAGTAAATAGTCGACCGCCTCCCAAAGTTCCATTGGCGTATTCGGTTCTTTGGCAAACAGTTCGAGACCCGGTGCCTGAGCCAGTACTAGAGAACCGACGCCTATCGAGACGATCAGGGGCAAGGCAACGATCAAGCTGATCACGCTCAAGACGTGGCAGGCTGCTCTCGCGGGAGACAGTCGATGCGATTGATCTACATGCATGAGCTTGCGAGTCTCTCTGTCCACTTTTCCAACTGTTTGTTCACCTGTGCTGGGGCGGTCGAGCCATACGAGCGAAATGACTTAATGGCATTTGCCACGCCGATGACACCGCGAACTTCGGTGTCAAGCTGAGGATGAGCATCAGCCAGCTCGGCATCGGAGAGATCAGCGAAGCGTTTTACACCACGGCGCTCGCACAGGTTCACCAATCGGCCGATGACTTCGTGAGCCGTGCGCTGCGGGACGTGTCGCTGAATCAGGAATTCCATCACCGTTGTCGCGTCGAGAAACCCTTCCTCAAGTCGTTCCGCGATCCGCTCGAGTGCGAAGCGTTGCACCCTCGACGACGACGGCCGCCAGCTTCAGACATGCCTCAACCGTATCAAAGGCATCGAAGATCGGCTCTTTATCTTCTTGCAGATCTCGATTGTAGGCGAGTGGCAGTCCCTTGACCAATACAAGCAGCGTTGTGAGGGCACCGATTACGCGAGCGGAACGGCCGCGGATGAGCTCCAAAACATCAGGGTTTTTTTTCTGCGGCATAATGCTGCTGCCGGTACAAATCGTATCTGGGAGCGAGAGAAAGCCGAACTCTTCCGTGTTCCAGAGGATCCACTCCTCGGCCCAGCCAGAGAGATGCTCCGCGATCAGGGTCAGCACAAAGGCTGATTCCAAGACGAAGTCGCGGTCGCTGGACACATCCAGACTATTGACGGCGATCCCTTCGAACCCGAGTTCCTCGGCCACGGCGTGGCGGTCAATCGGCAGACTCGTGCCGGCCAACGCCGCGGCACCCAACGGTAGAACGTTGAGTCGCCGTCGGCAATCAGCAAGCCGAGACCGATCGCGGTCAAGCTTCTCAACATAGGCCAGGAACACATGGGGTGCTAAAACCGGCTGAGCCCGCTGCATGTGGGTGTAGCCCGGCAGGATGACTTCACGATGCTGAACTGCTGTCTGAACGAACGCCCGCTGGAGCTCTAAAAGACGCAAGTCGATCCGGTCTAGTGACTCTCGCATCCAAAGCTTGAGATCAGTGACGACTTGGTCGTTGCGACTTCGTCCGGTATGCAACTTGCGCCCAACATCTCCCAGCTTTTCGACCAAAGCCGCCTCGATGTGCATATGCACATCTTCAAGCTCCTGAGCAAACCGAAACTGCCCATTCTCTATTTCAGCCTGTATTTCCGACAGTGTCCGCACAATTTGCTGGCATTCTGTCGAAGTAAGGAGCCCAACGCTTGCGAGCATGTTCGCGTGGGCGATTGAACCCTGGATGTCTTGCTTAAAAAGCCTGTGATCAAACGAGATAGATTGCGTAAAAGCTTCTACTCTTTGGTCGGTATTGGCACGGAAGCGACCGCTCCAAGGCTTACTCACCACGAATTTCACCCCTGAATTCTCAGTTTGTCCGTGCATAAGCTTGTAGCAGCCCATGACCTAGTATAGGCATGTGATTGGTCTGCTGTCAATTTGCCGGAGATTAGGAAAGTGGTTGTACTTGACGTTCGTGGGGGTACGGACTTGAGTCCACTCGATCCCCTTCCGAGTTGCCGAGCCCGATGTGGAAGTGACTGTGTGCCGACGCGAAACGGCTCCTATCCCTCGGGGGGGCTTTCATGCTGATCCATTGAAATGGCACGTTTTGGCACAAAATGTCACGGTTTCAGCGGGCCGGCATCTCGGGAAGCACATGTGGGGAACGACTTAGAGCCATTCGGTAACGGAGCAGTGCACTCGCGTTCGGCACACGAAAAACAGGTCGCCGCAAGTGGCCACTGGGGCCATCGTTCGTCATCGCGGGGAGAGAACGCCCCCAAAGCGATCTCAGGTCAATGTGAATCGGCATTTTCTAGAACCGCCACCGATCGCTCTCCGGTTCTCCCATTCTTCGTCGTGGTTACTGCGTGTATTGTGGTCTGGAAACATGCGCGTGGCATGGAAAACGAAAACTGAAAACTGAAAATTGACGGTGCTTTTGCGATGTGCCCGCATGTGCCGCGCGGGGTCGGAATGCAATCACGCCAACCACTTGACATGATCGTGGCGGCGCCCCGGCGAATCACGAGAGACACACTTTGCGGACTTGCGACATATCCCATACTAACAATATAACACGCTCTGCAGATTTCGTTAATGCACCTATGCCGGTTTTCGCGCAAACTTCGATAGCAATACGAATCGTAACGAATAGGTTACAC
>CAWHKI010000326.1:0-19028 GCA_963829765.1 uncultured Isosphaeraceae bacterium
TGTGACACCAGGGGGTGGGATGGGGCGGACCTTGTCGATCCGATTATCGGCTGGACCGTCGGCGAAGAGTGTAAGGATCAGCATGAAGGGAAACAATGGAGCAGCCAGTCTCTTGACATGGGGGATTTGTCGATGGAAACGCCGTTCGCGGCACGCCACTCGCAGCTTTCGCTCGACGAGTGAGTGCGCCGATTCTAAACTATCATTGGGAGTTCCCGCAAAGAGTCACGGAATCCTGAACGGGACGTCTCGTTTTTAGGCGTGCCGTGGTCGCTACCCAGGCCGTCGCTGCCGAACTCAACGAGCGGTTTACCCCAGACTGATCATTTGCGCCATGGATCCTTACCAATTGCTCGGCGTTACGAGGGGCGTGTGCCCCAGCCGAGCTCAAAGAAGCTTTCAGGGCCAGAGGCGCTGCGGGCTCACCCGGACTGTGGGGGCCAGGCCGCTGACTTCGTGCGGCTCCGGCAAGCTTACGATCAGATTATCGGGGAAATCGCACGAAGGCCCCCCGGCGTGGCTGCCGAGCCCGCTGAGGAGCCCGTTGATACGCAACGTTTCTGGCCGCGGCCCTTCCCCGACTGGGAGCCCGATCTCATCGTGCTCGACGAGCCGCTTTCCCGCGTCCGCCCCCCCAGGCCGCCCGATCCGAGCTGGGAACCCGAGTTGATCGTCCGCGATGAGCCCCTACCCCGAATTCGCCCCGCGAGGCCGCCCGATCCGAACTGGGAGCCGGAGCTCGTTTTGCTCGACGACGAAGCGGGCCACGGCCGTCGCCGAGGATCGCCCGATCCGAGGAGCTTACGGCAGAACTACATCGGATGGATCAGGCGCGTCGCGAAGCGGTCTCGAGACGACGACAATGACGCGTCGCGTTCGACCGGCGATAAACTGTTCGACATTGTCGCGTTCCTATTGGCCATTATCCTGCCTCTCGTTCTCTACTGGGCGTTTTCGGGCCCGAAACCGCGGACAATCGCATCAGAGTTGAGCGAGCCGTACTTTCCAAAGCTGCCCGATGACCCAGCGGCACGATGGCAAAGACCTCTTCGCCACTGAGCCGATTCATTTTACTGGCCGTCTGACGGCCGCTGCATTTCAAAAAGATCGGTGCTTCGACAGTAGTAGTCGCCGCCCAGCCGCGCGATCGTCCGCAGCTTGCGCGGGTCGACGGCACCGTGAGCGTCGAGCACCGAATCCGCGATGTGAATCAAAAGCACTTCACCGATCACCAGGTTGGCCGCGATCGGACCATCGCCGATCGACATGATCTGGCACACCTTGCACTCGAGGTGCACAGGCGACTCGACCACGCGCGGGGGACGGACCTTGGCTGAGGGCTCGAGGGTCAGTCCGGCGTAGTCGGCTTCGCTTTCGCCGGATGGAAGCTCGGCGGACGTTGCGTTCACCTTTTCAGCCAGGTCTTCGACCGCCGCGTTCACCACGAACTCGCCGACGGCATCGAGGTTTCGAAGCGTATCTTTCTTGCTGCCGTCGCGTCGCAATGTTGGGGAGAAGACCACGACCGGCGGATTGGCGCCGAACGCGTTAAAGAAGCTGAACGGGGCGAGATTGACGCGCCCCTGGTTGTCGACGGTGGTGACCCAGGCGATCGGTCGGGGCGTCACGACGCCGATCAGGGCGCGGTAGACGGCCACGACGTCCGCGGTTGATACATCAATATTCATTCAATCGATCCAGCTTCTTTAACTCAATCGCGGACAACGGATCGCGACGAAATGGCTCGTTAATTCGGTCGCGTTCCGGATCGTTTGACAAGGATGCGATCGACGCGGTTGCCGTCCATAGCAACAACCTCGAAGCTCAATCCCCAGCATGATAAGCTTTCGCCGGCGCGAGGAATATGGCCCAGCCGCGTGACGACCAGGCCCGCCAATGTATGAAAATCGCCCTCGGGGGCTTGCGTCAGTGGGAACAGGTCGCGAAATTCATCGACGGGCATCCGGCCGTCGAGAATCCATGAACCGTCCGACCGCTCTACCGCCGCGGAGTCGACTTCGTCGTTGCCGACCGCCATGTCGCCCACGATCGCTTCGAGAATATCGGTGAGCGTGAGCAACCCCTCAACGGTTCCATATTCGTCGAGGACCACGGCGAAGCGCGAGCCCGATGTTTTAAACATCTCGAGGATTTTGAGCCCGCGCGTTCCCTCATAAAGGAACAGGGGCAGGGTCAATCGCCCCTTGATGCGAAACGGCTCGGCGTTTTGGTCTGGTACCAGCAGGTCCTTGACCTGGACGATCCCCAGCAAGTTGTCCAGGCCTCCGTCACACACGGGGAAGCGCGTATGGCGACTCGAAATGATCTTGCGGCGGATTTCATCGGGGGGATCGGACTGGTCGATCCAGATGATGTCGTTCCGAGGCGTCATGAGCGTGCGAGCGCGACGGTCACTGAAGCGGAAGACGCGTTTGATCATGTCGTGCTCCCCCTCCTCGAAGACGCCCGCCTTGGTCCCTTGCGCAGCAACACAGAAATCTCTTCCTGCGTGATGGGCGGCTCCGACCTGGCACCGACCCCAAGGAGGCGCAACACGCGCTCCGTCGCTCGGCTCAAGAGACCGGCGAACGGGATCGCGATGGTCGCCAAGGCCCGGATGGGCCGTGAGATCACCCGGGCGATCCATTCGGGTCGGACCAAACGCGACTTTCGCGTCGAGCTCATCGCGAACTCCGACGCGGCGAGCAGGCCGCTCGACAGGGTCAGTCCTACGACCAGGAATACGTCGCGGTCAACGGCTGGCATCAGTTCGACCTCGCGCGGGAGCAAATCGCAGACGCCGGTCGACTTATCGCGAGTTGAGCGATTCCGGCTCTCCTGGAGATTGCCTGAGCTTGAGATCGTTGCTCGCATCCCAGGTGCGCCGGGCCAGGGCGACATGATAACCCTCGATCACCGACTCGCGGGCCGCCATCAGTATCGACGCCAGGGACGAGGACGAAAGCTTGGTATCGTTAAGCAGGTCGTCGATTAACGAGTCCAACCGATCGAGTATAACAGATGATGCCAAAAGCGGTTGCTTTCCAGAAAAATTAGGCGGGCGCAAGGATACCATATTTCTATCTTTCCATCACCAATTTTGAGTTAGCACCTACCATGTTCACCATATCTTCCCGAAATGTCAAGGACCTCTCGCCTGTTCCCAGGGCTGTGACAGTTTGATTGCCAGGTCGGAAAGCTCATCGTCAAACTGGGTATCTTCAAAAAGTGAAACGCCCTGCCGATCGAGCAACTCGACGGGTTTACAAGGTTGCCGGCCAGTGTTCGGGGTCGCATCGCAGGCAGAGTCGGCCATGCCGTTGATATAGGCGTTCGACTGTGATGAGATGATGGGGATGTCTCGGGCATGGCACCCGGCCTCCGAACCCGGTGGCTCGATCGACCGGTCCCTGAATTCGGTTAAATGGAGGCTTGGGGATGAATGAGTTCGGTCAAGAAAGCCCCATGCCGGCGGCCATGGCACCGGTTCCGAGTGTGAGTGCCGCGCTAAGTCCGAAGCCGTTATCGGCCTGGGATTGGCGCGCCTGGCTGATTGCGATTCCGTTGGCCTTGATCGTCATGTACGCCTTCCTACCCGCACTGGATAATAGCTTCGTGCCAGGGTGGGACGACGATGAGAACTTCCTCGACAACCCCTATTTCCGTGGTCTGGGCACAGCCCAGTTCAAGTGGGCCTGGACGACATTTTGGGTCGGCGCTTACCAGCCGCTGGCGTGGTTGCTCTTCGAGGCGCAATATGTCTTCTGCCAACTCGACCCACGAGGTTACCACCTCACCAGCCTGCTCCTCCAAGTTGTCGACGCCTTGGTGCTGTATGTCTTGACGGTGGCCTTGCTCGTCCGCTGCCGGACCGATTCCTGCCTCGAGAGCCCGTGGATTTGCTCCTTAAGCGCCGGCCTGGCGACCGCCCTGTTCGCGGTACACCCCCTGCGCGTTGAGGCCGTGGCCTGGGCCTCCTGCCAACCGTATCTACCGTGCATCCTGTTCTCCATGCTGGCGGTAATTGCCTATCTCCGTGCATTCCCGATGGACTCATCCCCGCGGTGGGGTTGGCTCGTGGGCTCGTTCCTCCTGTTCGTGGCGGCCCTGTTGTTCCATGCGACGGCGGTGACTCTGCCCGCGGTGCTCGTGATCCTAGACGTCTACCCCCTCCGCCGACTTCCGGACGAGACCGGGCGATGGTTCGGTGCATCGGCGCGGAAAACCCTATTGGAGAAGATTCCATTTGTAATGACGAGCCTTCTCTTTACGGGCCTCGCGATTGCGGCCAAGCCCCAATCACAATTACCAACTGTGCATTACGGCGCCTCGGCAAGCATTGCCTGGGCGTGCTACGGAACCTGGTTTTATATCGTCAAGACGGTGTTCCCGCGCGACATCATCGCCTTCTACCCGGCGCCCAGGGAGCAGAATTGGCTCGCATTCCCATTCAGTTTGAGCATCCTCGCCACGCTGGCGATCTCGGCCGGCTTGTTTCTCTGCGCCGGCGCTGGCCGGGGCTGTTGGCGGCCTGGGCGAGTTACCTGGTGATCCTGGCGCCGAACTCGGGCATCATTCGGATCAACAAGCAGCTTGCCGCGGATCGCTATACTTACATGGCTATGCTGGGCTGCGTGATGGTGGCGGCCGCCTGTTTCTGCCGGCTCTGGCGGATGGCGTCGCGCTGGCGTCCTGCCGCCGCCATCGGGATGATCGCGACTGGCTTCGGAGTGCTCTTGGGGCTGACCGCCCTGACGCGGAACCAGTGCCGGACCTGGCTCGACGCGGAAAGCCTGTGGGCCTATGCTCTCTCCCATGGGGCAAACTCTAGCTATTTGGCACACAACAACTTGGGCGTCGCCCTCCAAACCAAGAGAAGATACCAGAAGGCGGCGGCTCATTACAACGAGGCGCTGCGGCTCAATCCCCGCTTCCACAAAGCACACCTCAACCGAGGCCTTGTCTACAGCCTACAGGGGAGGGACGAGGAGGCTGCGGCTGATTTCACCGAGCGCTGTGCCTCAGTCCCGGCTACGCGGATGCCCAGAATAACCTGGGGCTGGTCCGCTTCCGCCAGAGAAGGTATGCGGAGGCGGAGGCTCATTTCGCTGACGCCCTACGGGTCAATCCCGGCTCATCTACAGCACACTTCAACCTGGGCTTTGTCGACGCTGAACAGGGGAAGTACGAGGAGGCGGAGGCTCATTACGCTGAGGCCATCCGGCTCCAACCGGACAATGTCGCCGCACACTACAACCTGGGTGTCGTCTTGTCGCGCTCGGGGAACTGCGAGGCAGCAAAGGTTCATTACGCTCTTGCCACACGGCTCGATCCCGGCTTCGCGGAAGCGTACAACGCCAGCGCGTTCATCATGGCGACCCATCCCGAAGCGAAGTTTCGTGACGGCAAGGGGGCAGTCGCACTCGCAACCCGCGCCTGCGAGTTGACGAAGTGGAAAGATCCACGCTTTCTCGATACGCTCGCTGCCGCGAAGGCCGAGGCCGGCGACTTCGACGCGGCGGTCTCGTCGCAAAAGAGGGCGATCGAACTTCTGACGGGCGAGCGGCAGAAAGCCAACTATCGCTCCCGGCTCGCGCTCTACCAGGGCAAAAAACCCTACCGTGAGCTACCCTCACGGCACGCCCCGGCTGAAGCACGCCCATGACATCAGACTCGACTCGAGTGAAACCGATTCGCGAATGCGGTTAGACGGAGACTTCCTGATGGAGAAGGCTGGGCAGGAAAGGTCAACGCAGACGGCCGTGGCTCCGGTTCCGACTGCGAGTGCCAGCCCGAGTCGGATGCCGGTGCCGGCCTGGGACCGGCGCACCTGGTTGGTGCCGATTCCCGTGGCCTTGCTCGTCATCTACGCCTTCATGCCCTGCCTGGACAATGGCTTCGTGACGTGGGACGACGATCAGAACTTCCTCGACAACCCCTATTTCCGTGGTTTGGGCATAGCCCAGGTGAGGTGGGCCTGGACTACGAACTTGGTCGGCGTTTACCAGCCGCTCGCGTGGATGCTCTTCGAGACGCAATATTTCCTCTGGCAACTCGACCCACGAGGTTACCACCTGATCAGCCTGCTCCTTCAGGTTGCCAACGCCGTGGTGCTGTATGTCTTGACGGTGGCCGTGCTCGTCCGCTGCCGGACCGATTCCGCCCTTGAGAGCCCGTGGACGTGTTCCTTAAGCGCCGGGCTGGCGACCGCCCTGTTCGCGCTGCACCCCCTGCGCGTTGAGGCCGTGGCCTGGGCTTCCAGCCAGCCTTATTTACCCTGCGCCCTGTTCTCCATGCTGGCGGTTCTCTCCTATCTCCGTGCGTTCTGGGCGAGTTCATCCCCGCGGCGGGGTTGGCTGGCGGGCTCGTTCGTCCTGTTCGTGGTGGCCCTGTTATTCAAGGCGTTGGCGGTGAGCCTGCCCGCGGTGCTGCTGATTCTGGACGTCTACCCACTCCGCCGGTTGGGCGACGGGACCAGGCGATGGTTCGGGGCGTCGCGCGGAGGGCCTTGTTGGAGAAGGTCCCGTTCGTGGTGGCGAGCGTTTTCTTTATGAGCCGCGCCATCGCTGTCAGGGCGCAATCACCTTTCCTCACTTGAGCCTTACCACGCCTCGGAAGGCGTTGCCCAGGCATGTCACGCGATCTGGTTCTACATCCAGAAGACGGTGTTCCCGCTGGACCTCATAACCTTCTACCCGTTACCCAAGGACCTGAATTGGCTCGCACTCCCGTACAGTTTGAGCATCCTCGCCACGGTAACAGTGAGCGCCGGCTTGTTTCTGATGCGCCGGCGCTGGCCCGGACTGTTGGCGGCCTGGCTGAGCTACCTGGTGATCCTGGCGCCGAACTCGGGCATCATTCGAAACAACAGCGCCGTGATCGCCGCGGATCGCTATAGTTACACGGCCACGCTGGGTTCGGTGATATTGGCGGCCGCCGTTTTTTGCCGGCTCTGGCGGATGGCGTGGCGGTGGCATCCTCAAGCCGCCATCGGGATGATCGCGATTGGCCTCGGAGTGCTTCTGGGGCTGACCGCTCTGACGCGGGACCAGTGCCGGACCTGGCTCGACTCGGAAGCCCTGTGGACGCATGCTCTGACCCATGCGGGAAACTCGGGCTTTGTGGCACACAACAATTTGGGCGAAGCCCTCCGAGCCAAGGGGAGCTATCAGGCGGCGGAGGCTCATTTCGTCGAGGCGCTCCGGCTCCGTCCCGACTATATCGCGGCGCTCAACAACTTGGGCATCATCCTCCAAACAAAGAGGAGCTATCAGGCGGCGGAGGCTCATTTCACCGAGGCGCTCCGGCTCAATCCCCGCTACTTCAACGCACATTACAACCTGGGCAATCTCCTCTCCGGCCAGGGGAGGTACGCGGAGGCAGAGGCTCATTACACCGAGGCCCTGCGGCTCAATCCCGGCTACGTCAACGCACACTACAACCTGGGCAATCTCCACTCCGGCCAGGGGAGGTACGCGGAGGCAGAGGCTCATTACACTGAGGCCCTGCGGCTCAGTCCCGGCTACGCGGATGCCCACATGAGCCTGGGGCTGGTCCACTTTCGCCAGCGGAGGTATGCGGAGGCGGAGGCTCATTTCGCTGAAGCCGTGCGGCTCAATCCCGGCTCAGTCGCGGCACACTTCAACCTGGGCTTTGTCCACGCCGAACAGGGGAAGTACGAGGAGGCGCAGGCTCATTACGCCGAGGCCATACGGCTCCAACCCGGCTACGTCGGCGCACACTACAACCTGGGCGTCGTCTTGTCGCGCCTGGGGAATTGCGAGGCAGCGAAGGATCATTACGCTCTTGCCATACGGCTCGATCCCGGCTTCGCGGAAGCGTACAACGCCAGCGCGTTCATCATGGCTACCCATCCCGATGCGAAGTTTCGTGACGGCAAGGGGGCAGTCGCATTCGCAACCCGCGCCTGCGAGTTGACGAAGTGGAAAGATCCACGCTTTCTTGATACGCTCGCTGCCGCGAAGGCCGAGGCCGGCGACTTCGACGCGGCGGTCTCGTCGCAAAAGAGGGCGATCGAACTTCTGACGAACGAGCGGCAGAAAGCCAACTATCGCTCCCGGCTCGCGCTCTACCAGGGCAAAAAACCCTACCGTGAGCTACCCTCACGGCACGCCCTGACTAAAGCGAGCCCATGACATCAGACAATCGTGCGCTTCGTCCTAACCAGTCGGCCGGTACGCAAGTACTGGGAGAGAAGATCCGCGGATCACCTTGTCGGTGACGCTGCCCAACAGCATCCGCCGTAGGCCGCTCCATCCATGCGTCGCCAAGGCGATGAAATCGCAGCGCTGCGTCTGCGCTTCCTCCAGAATGGCGGGCGCGGCGTGTGGGGCGACGACAATGCGCGTCTGCACGGCCGTGCCGTCCTCACGCAGCCGTCCGGCGATCTTCTCCAAGTATGCTTCGGCCGCTACCTCTTGTTCCTGTTCCGGCGGGCGCGGTCGGGTCGGCCATCCGGCGGTGGTTGCCGGGCTGGCTTCGATGACTCGAAGCAACGTACAGCGGCCCGCCCACAACCGCACGAAGTCCAAGGCCGGTTCCAGAATGCGCTCGGCCAACGAGGAGCCGTCCAGCGGCACCAGTACATGCTCCAGCAGATGGTCCTCCGGCACGATGCTAGCGGCAGGATCTCGCGGGCGAACCAGCAGCACGGGAACCGCTGCTTGTCGGACCAGCTCATCGGCCACGCCGCCGAGGAAGAAGCGATCTAGCGGTCCGCGACCGTGCGTGGTCATCACGATCAGGTCTGCCTTGGCATCCTGGACACGCGAGAGAATGCCCTCGGTGTCCAAACCGCTGACTACGGCCGCGGTCCACGGCACCGCCGACACGGTCGCCAGCGATTTCGCCGTGCTTTCCAAATAGAGCCGCTCCTTGCGCTGGTGTTCCTTGTCGAAACCGGGATCATACGCATAACGACCGGCCTTGTGCTCCTCCAACACTTGGAGGACATGGACGTGGACCAGATCGAGGGTAGCGCCGGCGCGGCGGACAATACCGACGGCGTATGGCAGCGCCTGCTCAGCGAAAGGAGAGCCGTCAAGAGGCACGAGTACCGTGCGGAACATGGGATCGCCTACTTTCGAAGAGGAAATAACGACGCTGTTGGGGACCTTCACTCGGACGGCTAGGTAAGAATCGCATCCCCTGATTGAGATGATCTTACTGGTTTTACCCCCGGTTTGGCCATGATGACGGGGAGATTTGTTCGCGATCACGCCATCATGGTGTGGTGGGCGGGATCGGTTCGCCAGGAACCTCTTTGCTGCGATTTTGCTCGATTGTCCAGAGCACGCCGGAGGCGACGTGGCGGTAGAGGGGGGGCCGGTATTGTTCGGGAACTTCGTTGGCGATCCATCGTCGGGCCGCCTCGGCCGCGCCGCGGCGACCTTGTTGTTCGGCGATGGCGCCTAAGGCGACGAGTTGCTCGGCGAGAGTCGGGTAAATGACCACGCAGGCTCGGGCGTCGTCGAATCGGCCAGTCGAGATGAGGCTGTCGACCAAGAAGCCGGTCAGCACCCCGCGCAGCCCGTCTTGATGAACCGAGGCCACGGCTTCAGCGGCCGACTGGTATGTCGCCGTCGCCGCCTGACTCTCCTGCTCGCCGGCGCGGCATTGGGCTTCGGCTAAAAGAAGCATGGCCTCGGCACGCGATTCGCCATTCTCCATGCTCCGAGAGAGTTCCACTGCTCGGGCGAATTGACCAGAGTCAGCGGCCGAAAGGGCGATCCGAACCATGGCGCGATATTTCCAAATCAACCGGTCGATTTTCTTCGCGACCTCGAACGAATCGATCAGGACAGCGTCGGCCAACTTGCGGATCGTCTCGCTCGTGTTCAGCGTGGCGCGACGTTGAGCACGATCGTCGACGGTCGGTATTTTCCGGGGCTCGACACGCTCGCCCGGAGAGGGTCGATCCGCCAGTGAGTTGGTATCCATAGCGTTCAGATATCCGTTGGCGATGCTGGCGCTACCCGATGCCTCACTTTCGGCGACCTTGTAAAGCATTTCGTTGCGATAGGTCGGGTTGCCGATGATCGAAGCCAGGTAGACCCCACGCTGCCATTCGAGGCGAGCCATCCGGATCAGCACCTGAGTGTCGCGGCGCTTGGGCAATGCCTCTGGTTTAGCGTCGGTGTCGCCGGAGGGTGGCACGTTGAGATATTGATTGCCTTCGCGGAGTAACGCCTCTGTCAAAAAATTCAGTGAAGTCACGATCGCAATGAGTCGCTGGTCGCGCACCAACGGTATCGACACGTCCGACGTGGCCGTGATTGCTTCTTCGAGGACCTGGTGTGCGAGATTCAGTTGGTTGGCGCCGATGGCCCCGTTGGCGATGCGCTGCAAGGCCAGGCTCCGCTCTTCCGGGGTGGCGATCAACCGGGCATTCTTTACGAGGTCCTGACTGATTCGGTTCGGTACCCGCTTACTGCCACCGGCGGGCTCTTCCATCACCATGAAAGGAATCAGGTAGGGATCGTTGGGGAAAGTGACATCGACCCCCGGCCCGAAGCTGGTAAGTCCCGGTCGCGAATCATATCCCGGCAGCAGAGGAACGGGGCGACCGCGAAGATCGATGCCGCCGGTGTCGCCCGGGCCCGCACCCGACATCGAGCCGGACCGGTTGCGGATCACACCTGTGAAGCCACCCGCGCCGGTGCCGGACCCAGTGCCCGATGAGAGCCCCGGCCCCCCCGTCATCTGGGCAAGTACCGGAAAGCTCCAACAAAGGGCCAGAGGAACGACGAGAATCGCCGATTTTGTGACGGCGCGAAGTGTGCTGAACATCCGGCTGATCTCCCGATGCGGTGTGCTTCTGCATTCGATCACGAAGCGGCGGCCATTCGGGCGTAGATGACCCGTACCACCTCGAACCGGCCCGCGGTCGCATCGCCTTTGGGAAGGATGCCTTGAGAACGCCCCCAGGTCAAATGGGATCTCCCTAAGTTGGTCCGCCCCCGCCGAAAATTCGCTTCGGATTGTCAATCAGAATAAGCCGTGCCAGTTGAAGCGACTCTTCGGTCGACCATCCCCGGCCGGTCATCCCCGCTTCGCTGAGAACATCCGCGAGAATCCGTCTAAACATATTAAATTTCGGCGCGATGAACTCTAGCTTGTACGCATCTGAATAATATCCCAAAAGCTTGACTTTGGGGAGGGCCTGGAGCCTGGCGCGCAAGTCGGTTGCGATATAGACCGGCACATTGGCGTACCACCAGTGCCCCATTGGCAGCACATTGGGGAAGATCCAGGCGTAAGCCACGAGTTCCGCGCCCGCGTCGGGGGCCAGGGTCGAAACCGGGAAGGTCACGTTCGAAAAGTGGTTGAACAACTCGCGGTAGTCGTACAGGCTGACCCGACGATCGAACAGGTCGCGTCCGCCGGGCACTCCCGCGGGATAAACATTGCGAACCGGGCCGATCATCAAATCGAATGGGAGCCGGAACTCCGCGCAAAACTCGGCCAGCATCCAGAAGACGGCGGACCGCACTTCCTCGTGCTCATCGGCACGCAGCTCCAAGCCGTGAATCGCCTTGCGAACGGGCGTGACCGCGCGCCGTGGCGATGCCCGCCGCGGTGCGAAATCCGGCGGCAAACTGATCGCGCAGGCCCTGGCCCCGCGTTTGACAAATCGCTCGAACAACCGGCCGATGGCATCCCTCAAGCTGGCCCAATCCTGAACGTCGACATCGGCGGCCAGCCGCAATCGGGCGATCGTCTTGGGATCATGCAGCTTTAACACCAGGTCGTCGGTGCGCAAGCACGGGATGAATGCCCCCGTGTCCCAGCCGTCCAAGCTGTCGTCAAACTCGTTGGTGAGAAACACGGCCTCAAGGTTGCTCGCTCTCCAGACTTCTCGGTCCCACTCCGCGCCGTCGCGGTCATGGTTGGACCGATCGAGCAGGTCGCCGATATTCTCAGGGGTGATCCGATCGTGGGAAAATCGATGAAACGTCCGCGCGATTTCCAGCAGCCACGAATACTGGACCGTCGAGTCGATGCGATCGAGATATTCGACGAGGTTCCGAACGCGCACCGCGGGATCGAGGTCGGGTGAGACCAGTTGGCTGGGCATTCCGGTTGAGTGCGCGAGCTCTGTATAGTAGTGGTATCCCAGGATTTCATCGAAATGTCGCGCGGCCGGCCGGCGCGGATCGATGTGGGTGTGCGGATCGTAGATCGGCCAGCGCGCCATCTCGTCAAAGAGCTCGCGGGCTGACGAGTTTGCCGGCATTTGGCGTGGGGGCATGATCGGTGGCAATCGTGAAGTCGTTCGCTCAGCGGTTCTGTGGTCCCCGTCGGGGTAACTCCTGCCCAGGTTAGCCGTCATGGCCGCGGGCCGCAAGGGCCATGTGAGGCAACGTGACGGATGGCCCCACGGGGGCGTGGAGGGCTCGGCAAAGATGATGCAGTATAAGTCCGCGATCAACATCGTTGTCACAGGGGGCGGTACCATCGCGAGGATCGATGACGTGCGTCTGCTGACCAACATCTCCTCGGGGCGATTCGCCGCGGCCATCACGGAAGCGTGTCTGGATCGCGGCGCCAGGGTTTGGCACATTCATACTGCTTCAGCCCAGCTTCCCTTGCGGCGTTTCGGCGAGTTCGCACTCGACGACGACGATCCGTCCGCGGAGCTGCTTCGCCTGGCGAGGCTCCGAGAAAAGTGGCTTAGCCAGCGCGATCGGTTACAGCTTTGTCCCCTCGCGATCGGTAACGTTGACGACTACGCAGCGACCTTGAAAGCGACCCTCAAATCACAGCCGATCGACGTGGTCTTCCTGCCGATGGCGGTTGCTGATTACGAGCCGGCGCACCAGCCGGGTAAAATTAGCTCCTTCCCGGAATCTTTGGTCTTGCACTGCCGGCGCACGCCCAAAGTCATTCGCCAGGTGCGCGACTGGTCTCCGTCGGTTTACTTGGTCGGATTTAAACTCTTATCGCAGGCGACCACAGAAGAGCTCATCCTTCGCGCCGACGCCGCTTGTCGCGACAATCGGGCCGACCTGACTGTCGCCAACGACCTTCAGACCGTTCGTCAGGGGAAACACACTATTCATCTGGTCCGCCCTGGCCATGATCCCGAAACGCTCGAGCCAGGCGAGGACCTCGCCGATCGACTGGTCGCGCGTGTGATGCGTTGGGCCGGAACATCTCCGGCGGTCGATCCAACATGAGCGATCACGGCGAAACCGAGCCCCGCCCTGCCGCGTCGCCGCCCGAGACGGGCGAGCGCATCTACTTCCCCGAGCTCGACGGCCTCCGCTTTATTGCCTTCATGATGGTTTATGTGTTCCATGAAGGCGTTTCCCAGGGAATCATGGCACGGCTGATCGGCTCGCGGGCCGCGTCGGCATTGCGCGAAAATGGCCGATTCGGGGTCCAACTCTTTTTCATCCTGAGCGGATACCTGATCGCGACCCTTTTGCTCCGCGAGGAAGCTTGCTACGGCCGCATCTCGCTCCGCGCATTCTGGATTCGTCGCATTCTGCGAATCTGGCCCCTCTATTACCTCATTGTTTTCATCGGCTTTGGGCTGATCCCCGCGCTCGACGGGAACCTTAAAACGGCTGGCTATCGCGACATGTTGCGAATTCATCTCATTCCTTTTCTGGCATTCCTCGGCAACTGGTCGATGGCCCTGGTCACCCCCCTGCCCGACTGGCTCAGCATTCTCTGGAGCGTGTGCGTCGAAGAGCAGTTTTACGTGATCGTACCGCTTATGATCGCGTTTGTTTTGCCCCGGTATCGACGGCCGCTGGTCGCCGCTCTTATGGCCATGGCCATCGCTGTGCGTTGGTTCTGCGCCGATCACTACGGTTCAGAGCTGATGATCATCTTCAACACGCCAGCCCAGTTCGACACGCTGCTTTGCGGAGTGTTTCTGGCACTCTGGCTGGGCTGGGACCGCGACCGACCCCGTCTGGCGCGTTGGCTGCGCTGGCTCCAGTGGCCGCTCTACGCGGCCATCGGCTGGCTCATGAGCCAGAGTCTGCTGGCGCATGGTACCGTCTGGCATAAGACCTGGGATTTTGTCTGGGTGTGGCTCTGCGGACTGGGTGTCGTGATTGTGGCGGTGTGGGGCCAGGGTTGGCTTCGGACAGTCCTCTCGTACTCTCGGCTCGTCTGGCTGGGCAAGATTAGCTACGGGCTGTACATGTACCACGAAATCGCCCTGTGGGCCCGCGAGCGGATCTACAGCGTGCTCCCCTGGTTCCCGAATAGAGAGGAGCTGCTGACGATCGCGACACTGGCGCTGACCATCGCGCTCGCGGCTGCCTCGTATTACGGCTACGAGCGGCGTTTTCTGGAGTTCAAGCGAGAGTGGACCAGAGTTCCGTCGCGGCCGGTCTGAGCTAACGGCTGGCTCGGCAGGTTTGCCGCTGCCTCGTCATGGTTTGGCGGTTGGATGGGCCTCTTTGTCCGGTTTGAGATGTGCGTCAAACCAATCGGCAATAATTGCCGTATCCTTAATCAGATTGGGCCAGCCATGGGCGGCCCCTTGCTTGACAACCAGCTTGGTCTCGACCCCCGAAGACTTGAGCTTGTCAAGGACGACCTCGGCCTGTTGGATCGGGACCAGTTTATCCGCATCGCCGTGGATGATCAGCGTGGGAGGATCGTCCGACGAGGCGTGATAAACCGGGCTGATCTGGCGGCCGATCTCGAGAATCTTGTCCATGTCCGTGACGCGGACGAAGGTCTTTGTGTTCGGGTCTTGCTCATGGAAATCGAACGGCGGCTTGAATCCCTTGAGGACGCCGCAACCGATGGCAATCTCGCCGGGCTTGCCGTAGTTGAGAAAATCCGTCGGTGGGAAGAAGCAGCCGACCGCCTGGACGCGACTCGAAGTCTGGTCGACGGGGTCCCTGGCATTCTTATCGCCGGTGTCGCCGGCAGTTCCCTGCATGAGCGACAGGTGCCCTCCGGCCGAGGCCCCTGTAATCCCGATCCGGTCCGGGTCGATGTGATAGTCCTTCGCATGAAACCGGATGAAGCGCACGGACCGATTCATGTCCTTGACGATCTCGGGAATCGTGAACTTGGGCTGGCTGCCGTGGACGACGGCGAAAACCGTGTATCCGCGATTGAGTAATTCGGCGATGAATCCCGCGTTGATCGATTCATGCGCCGAGAACCACCCACCGCTGACTACCCAGACAATAGCGGCCCCATTGGGATTGGCTTTGGGAGTGAAAACGTCCATCGTGAGGGCCGTACCGAACTTGCGGGCGTAGACCACATCGACTTTGCGGTCGAAGGCGTCCTTTTCCTCCCCTTGGCAAACACTTGGTATCGACCCGGCCGCGACGAATAACAACAGCAGTTTACGCATGGTGAGCTCGACTCCCTGATAGACGCATGGCGGCGACAGACCCCGCGATCGCGCTGAACCTGACTCTTCGATCCTGAGACGCGGCGGTTGGAAGTCGGAGTACGCACCGACTCGGACCGCGGTTTGTCGAGGCCGGGGATATCTTACCCTCCGGCTAGAGCGTCGTGCCACGAGCGGCCGATAGAACCGCAGGGGGACGCCGGCGGCCATGAGCGCGATCGCCGGCACAATCGGGGCACGCATGGCCAGGTCGGTCCAAAACAAGACGTGGACGAGCGTCAGGCCGATTGCGACCAAGGGAGCCGCGATCCGCGGCCAGCGCCAGAGGCCCGGCTGTACGAACCCAATACAGACCGCGGCCCAGAGGGGCATCGTCCACACGATGGCGGCCCACCGTGCCATGCTGGAATAAACGGAGGACGCCGGGGCCACGCTCCAGAAGTGTCCGATCCGGGTCAGCATGGCACGGCCGAAGTCGACCGGCCGATCTCGAGCCAGTTTCCAAACCTGGGTTCTCAAGTAGCGATCGGCCTCGGGGCTCGGACATGCCCTTTGTCGCACGGTTGACCGAATCCCACCAGAGCCACTGATCCTCGCCGGTCCACACGCGACCCCGCGGACCGTTCAAGACTTGGTCGTAGTAAACGGGATTGTTCGCCAGCGCCAGGGTGTAGCCGCCGTGGGTCGTCGTCCACACGGGCTCGCCGAGAACCAGAGTATTGCGAATCATCCACGGCAACAGAACAACGACGAGCGTGATGGCGAGCACGCCGCCGCGCACCAGGCGGGCCTTCGGCTCGCCTGGTTTCGCCACGAACGCGGCCGTGATCGTCAGAACGGCTCCCGCGAGCAGGCTCGGCCGGCAAAGGCCGGCGAGCCCAAAGCCGAAACCGCCCAGGACCGGCCCCGACCATCCCGGCCGACAGAGCGCGGCCAGGCTCGCGGCGATCAAGAAGGCCGCCGGCGTCTCGGTCATCACCGAGCGGCTCTGCCAGACCAGGACCGGATCGCATGCCGTCACGAGCGCGGCGATCGCGACTTGCCCCTGAGAGAAGCCCGAACCTTTCGCCGCGGCCGCCGTCAGCCATACGGCGCCTGCGCCCAGCCCGAGGTGCATGAGCATAATTCCCAGAGTCGAAAGTTGGCCATCGTGCGAGATCAGAGGAGCCAGCAAGAGGGGGTAGAGTGGAGGCCGATACCCGGTCGGACGTCCGTTGAACGTGAAGCCGGCCCCGGTCGACAGCGAGCGGGCCAACGGAACATAATTGTCAGGATCGTCGAATCGACCGGGACCTCGAACCATGACCGCCGCCCGCAGCAGAATCGCCAGCAGGATGATTGCCCAGAGCGCATCGCGTGACGGGCGGTGAAACATCAGCAATTAGCGGCCCCTGGGGTTTTCACTTGGGAAAGTCGCTGGTTTTCGTCATCCGGGTCACTAATCCATCTGGCGCGACGCTCGCTTGAAGTCTTTATCTTACCATTTGGGCCGATACAACGTCCGCATGATCGTCGAAGGGACGTTGCAGTCGCCGGCTGGGAAGCGAGTAAGTCCTTACACTCGGTACGTTCACAACGAACTGCTGGGCGGCCATCTCCTCGGCCTCGGGGTCGCATCCCAAAGGTGTCGCGAACACGACCTCGTCATTCATGGGAAACTCTCCGGCGATTCCGGAACCAGAAGGACCAGCTCCAGGACGCGGAAGCCGCACGGTCGGTTGTCGGGCTGGATCCGAAACTGTTTGACGCTGTCGCCGACCCAGACGGTCGTCTCGAGGCCGTCGCCGGTGGGTAAGGTCCAGTTGCTATAAACCTGATTGATGGGGACCTCGGCCCGTCCATCCTGACTCCAGGTTATTTTGAAATGAGCCGGGCTCGCCGTCCCGATTCACGTGCGAATACCGCAGGCGGATGCCGCAGACGTTGCGGACTTCGGGCAAATCGTAGATGAGGTACGGGTCGACGTTAGCGACGTGAGTGGTTTCGCCGTCCCAAGTCGCCTGGATTAACGACGTGGGCACCGGCGATATCCGGACCTCGTGAAACCGGGGGTTTTCCCGAAGGCCGGTGAACGGACGGATGCGGGCGCGACGTAACATTCGCAGAAAGTCGGCCAACTTGTCTTGAGACGGATAAAGGAAGGGTGTGTAACGTTTCAAGATGCGATAAATCGGTACGCCTTTGCGGACGTCACGGGCGAACGCCGCAGCCTTCGCCCGCCCAGCCTCGGCATCTTCTAAGCCGGTGAGCGTGTTCGGCCAGAGCAAAATACTGGCGGCGACGAGCAGGCACATCGGGACCAACCGGCGGGCCGTCGTTGTCCCGTAGAGGTCCCAGGCGAGGGAGGCGAAGCAGAGCCAAGGGACGGAAATGACGACGTAGCGATCCTGGAAGCCGGCGAGCTCGCCGGCCGCCGCTCGGCCCCACCCCACGCCGGCGGCGAGCACGCCGGTGGCGGCGAAGAAGCAGAGCATTCCCAACGACCGCAGGCGCTCCTCGGGTTGCCTCGCCACGACGCGTACGACCAACGCCACGCTGGAAAGGAACAAGACAACCACGACAAGCCCGGACCAAGGCCAGAGTACCGACGCCGGCGGACCGAAGCCGATCCCCAGGAACTGTACGCCTGTCTTAAAGGTGCCGGCGAGCCCTCCCTCGATCGCATGGTGCGAAGGGGACCGATACCCCCGAAAATACAGGAGGGTAACCGCCAGAGCGGGGGCCATGAAGCGCGGCGACCAGGAAAGCCGATCGCTTGCCGCCTGGTTCGCGCCTGCGCCAGTGCGACGCGGCCAGGGCAAGGAACCAGCCACAAAAGGGAGGCACGAACGCTAACCCGGTCGCCCCATTGAACGGCAAGAGCACGAGCAAGCGGCCGCCAAGGCTGTCTCCCCAACCCCGGAGGGGACGGGCGAGCCAGAATCAGCAGCAGCAGGAAACTCGCCAGCGTCACTCCAAGGACATTGGTGACCTGGATGCTCCACAAGAGGTCGGTGTGCAGGCCCCAGTTGAGCAGGGCGGTCGGGAAGAAGGCGTCGGAATAACAGGTCGATCGCGCGGCGGAGCCCCCGCCGACCTCTGATCAGGCCGCACGCCAGCGACCCAGCGCGGCACGTTGAGAAACATTCCCGCGCGAAAGTCGAAGCCCGAAAGTCGATAGGCGCCCAGCAGGACCAGCTTGGAGAGGGCGATGCGGTGCTCGTTATGCTGTCAGCCCAGAGCCAGTCCACTGTCAAAGGCTCCTCGCCGGTGAGAACAGGGACCACCGCGAAGTCATCCCAGAGGGGGACGTCCACGCCGTACCGGACGACCAAGGCCACCGCCGCCAAAATCATGACCAACCACGTCGCTGCTGACGAAAAGCGTCGCCCCCGCCTCCGATCCGTCCCGGGGACAGGCCGTCCAATCACCGGTCGGGTCGTGAATTATTGGTTTACTCATAGAGGAGCATGCACTTCTCATCATGGTGTCGGTTCCCCTATCGTCGCCAATTCGGGGCTCATCAGTGTGTTCACGAGACCACACATGCTCTAGCAACGGCGGTTGGCCGGTTCAAGTGAGGCTCTATCAATGCATTCATGGTTGTTACGTCCGGATTTTCCCACACATTCTACCAATCTCGTTGCGGAAGTCACAGAGATGGGCTTCCTGGCGTATTGTTTTGAATTGA
>CAWHKI010000327.1:0-13913 GCA_963829765.1 uncultured Isosphaeraceae bacterium
ATGCGCTTCGCCTTCTGTCTTCCCACCCAAACTGGAGGCCGTAGCCAACGATCTTGGCCTTGCGGTCCTTGCCGTGCATGCCGGGCGCAAAGTTGCGCTTCTCCAGCGGGCAGCGATCGGATGTACATTTGGTGCCCTTCAAAAAGAGCTTGGTGCCTTCGCGACGGCAAAGGCGGCATACTGCACCGGTATAACGTGCCATTTCTTCTCCTGACTTCGGATGTCGGCCGGTTTACGTGCGACGGAGCGCATGTCGTCCCGGCCCTGTGGATTTGGAAGTGACAGTGTGAGGTGTGATTGATTCTCACACTCACACTTCACACTCGGACTGTTCTTAGACGCGCCTTCTCTTCGGCGGACGGCAACCGTTGTGCGGCATCGGCGTAACGTCGCGGATGGAGCGCACTTCGATGCCGGCGGCTGCAAGCGAACGAATGGCCGAACTCGCGGCCCTGAACCCGGACCAGCAACACGGACATCGCAGGCACGCATGCCGTGATCGCGCGCCGCACCGGTTGCGTTCGAAGCTGCCTGTTGGGCCGCAAACGGAGTTCCCTTGCGGGATCCGCGGAAGCCGAGCGATTAAACGCAAGAGCGGGAAGTGGTACTTTACCGAGGGGGCGGTGATGAAGCCGAAACCGCTCTCCGTCGTCAAGATCGGCCGCAACGACCCCTGCACCTGCGGCAGCGGCTTCAAGTACAAGAAATGCTGCGGGAAGTGACGCCACCCATGGTGGTCCAGAGTACTGACGAAGGGTCATCAGGAATGGCCAAGACCGCCGAGACCCGCGGCTGCGGCACGAAGAGATCGGAAGAAAATGCCCGGTGTGCAGGGGAACCGAACCCCAGCGATACTGGTGCGAGACCTGCGACGCCCTACGATACCAGTGCGCCCCAGCTACGTGGTAGAATAAAATGGTCGGCCGCCGGGCACTACTGAGCATCCGTTTGGCGAGAACGATCTCAGCCGCGTTGTTTACCCGAGAGAATCCCGACCTTGTCGATTCGCACAGCCGCGGCGAAAGGATGGGGAGGTTGACGTACGAGCTGGTCCAGCCGAACCACACGGACAAGGTTGTTCTCGAATCCTCCGAGTACCGTCGCACCCACTTTCGGGTTTATGATGAAGGTTTGTTCGATCCTTCGATCGGCTCACCGCGCGGCCGCGCAAATCTTCGCTCGATAATCGTAACGATCATTCGGGGCGGCGTCGCCGTTCTACGTGAAATCAGACCATTCGCCGGTCTGCTGAATATTGTCAGCCCATTTGAAGTCGATCGTCGCCGGCAGCGTGCCAATTCCCGAGTGCCGCCAGCTTGGATCGGAGTTGAACCAAGATTTCGGGGTCCGAAAATGGCCAGACTCTCGCCGTGATCGCGGTTAGAATCCGGGCATGACAATCGACGACGAAGCCTGTTATCGAGCCCTGGCCGCGCATGACGCGCAGTTCGACGGACTGTTCTTCGTCGGCGTCACATCCACGGGGATTTATTGCCGGCCGATCTGCGCCGCCCGGACCGCGGGCCGCGCCCGCTGCCGGTTTTTCTCCAACTGTGCCCTGGCGGAGCGGGAGGGATTTCGGCCTTGCCTACGGTGCCGGCCCGAGTTGGCGCCGGGTCATGCTCCGGTGGATGCCGCCTGTCGTTCTGCCGCGGGCGGCGGCTCGTCGGATCGAAGCGGGTGCCTTGAACAACGGCGGCAGCCTGGAACAATTGGCCGACGACCTCGGACTCGCGCACGCCAACTGCGCCGCGTGGTCCAGCGAGAGTTCGGCGTGTCGCCAGTTGAGCTGGCACAGACCCAGCGATTGCTTTTGGCTAAGCAATTACTCACCGAATCCGATCTGCCGATCATTCAGGTCGCCTTCGCGAGCGGGTTCGAGAGCGTGCGCAGATTCAATGCCCTCTTTCGCTCGCACTACGGTCTCACCCCGTCGCGGATGCGGCGAGCATCGCCGACAAGCCATGCCGGCGGTTGCATTCGGCTCACGCTGGCTTATCGCCCGCCGCTCGCGTGGCAGGTGCTGATGCGTTTCCTCGCCGGACGGGCGATGGAGGGCGTCGAATGGGTCGGTGATCAGTGTTACAGCCGGACAGTCGCCGTCGGCAACCTTCAGGGATGGCTGAGGGTCGCGCCGGTCGCCGGACGAGACATGCTCTCAGTCGAGCTGGCCACTTCGCTCATGCCGGCCTTACCGGAAATTCTCGCGCGGCTCAAGAACCTTTTTGATTTGAGCGCACGGCCGGATGTGATCGCCAATCATCTTTCGGCCGATTCGCGGCTGGCCCGCATCGTCACTCGCTGCCCTGGACTACGGGTGCCGGGCGCCTTTTTTGGGTTCGAGCTGGCGATCCGCGCCATCCTGGGCCAGCGTATCTCGGTGCGGGCCGCGACGACTCTTGCCGGCCGGCTGGCGGACCGCTTCGGAGAGCCGACCGAGACGCCGGTACCCGGCCTGACCCGTTTATCTCCCACGCCCGCACGACTGGCGTCTGCCAACGAAGCGGACCTCACGGCGCATTGGGATCGCCGCCCCCCGCGCCGCCAGCATTCGTGCCATCGCCCAGGCGGTCGCCGCGGGAGAGATCGGCCTGGAACCGAGCGACGATCTTGAGGCCGTGACGGAAAAACTCCGAGAACTTCCCGGTATCGGCGACTGGACGGCCCAATACATCGCCATGCGAGCCTTGCGCTGGCCAAACGCCTTCCCAGCCAGCGATTTGGGATTACAAAAGGCCTGGAGTGACACGTCAGTCCAACGTCTGAGCGATGCGTCAGAGGCATGGAGCCCCTGGCGTGCTTACGCAGCCATCTATCTTTGGGAAAGTCAACACATCAGCCATTCGGAGAACCACGATGATTGAATCGACTTGCCGCGGCGTTTACTACTCCGTCTACTCCAGCCCGATCGGCGAGCTCTTGCTGACTTCCGACGGAGAGGCCCTGACGGGGCTCACCATGTGCCAGCACAGGGGGAAGCCCGCCCGGGGACCGGAGGCGAGCTGGCAGCGGAACGACTCGGTTTTTCAACCGGTCAAAGAGCAGTTAGACGCTTATTTCAAGGGCACGCTGCGTGAGTTTGACCTACCTTTGCGGATGGCTGGCACGCGCTTCCAGGATCAAGTCTGGGAGGGATTGCGAGCGATTCGTTACGGAGAGACCATAAGCTACGCGGAGCTTGCACGCAGGATTGGGCGTCAGGGAGCACCGCGAGCCGTCGGCTCGGCGAATGGGCGCAACCCCATTTCCATCATCATTCCCTGCCACCGCGTCATCGCCGCCGATGGGACCTTGGGCGGATACGGCGGCGGCCTTGACCGTAAGGAATGGCTGCTTCAACATGAAACGGCCAGTTGCGATTGGGCAAAAGAGACACGCCCGGCCTAGCGTCGCGTTGCATTGTGTCGCGCGGTCGAATAAGCTTTCTTAATCGGCGGAATGGGGACTTCTTTGAGACTGCTCCGGTCGACTGCTGGGCCGATTAATGAGGTGAGCGGCGCCGATTCTGAAATTAACGATAATTCTATGAAAATGAGGCGTCGTGAAAGCTTCCGTAATGACGCCAGAGCAGGCAGAGCGGGCCAACCAGAAGGTCCTTGAAACCACAAAACCGTCCAAAATCAAAAAGTGATCAAGTGAAATGCCGATTTTTCGAGAGTTTTCTCGGGCCGGACTGGTTTTCCTGCTTTTCTTGCCGGTGACAGCCTGGCCTCTCGCATTCATCCAGCCGAAACAGCCGAATGGGACGCGCCGGATAGGGATGCCCATTTATATGGATGGCGACGCCTGCCCGGTCAAGGCGGAGGTGTATCGGGTCGCGCGTCGCTATGAAATCAAAGTGTATGTTGTGGCCAACACGCTGCTGCGAGTGCCGCCGGAGGACTTGATCGAGCTCGTCGTCGTAAAAGGTGGATTCGACGCGGCGGATGATTGGATCGCCGAACGAATCAACGAGGGTGATATCGCGATCACCGCCGATATCCCACTCGCCGATCGGTGTCTCAAGCGCGGAGCTCACGTGCTGGGACCCAAGGGCGTCGAGTTCACGGAAGACGCGATCGGAAACGCCCTGGCGACCCGCAGCTTTTGGACATGCTCAGGCAGTCCGGCGAGTTCGGCGGCGGCCCTGCCCCCTTCGTCAACGCAGACCGCTCCCGATTCCTGGCAAGGCTCGATGCACTCGTCCACGCGGTCCGCCGCGAGCAGCGAAAGCGAGAACGTTGACCGATAATCAAGGAGTGGCTCAACGCCAATTTCGACTGGATCACAGTCTTCCGGCAGCCACCGTCCGGCCCCAGTCTGAATCTGATCGGGCGACAGTGGGGCCATCTGAAACGAGCTGTCTGGGCCAACGTCTTGTTCGAAACGCTCGACGACTTGACGATAGCCTCCGGCAAAGGCGTCGGGCGAGTTAACGGGGTTCCAATTCAGGGCAGCAACCAATCGGAAAGCGCCAATCCAGGCACGCGAGCATAGTCTGCAGTGTTGTGCGTGACCTAAATTCTCGGTCGGCTGACCTTTCGATGTTGTCTTGTCCATTCGAGATTTCGACGGAAACCTCTTGGCGGTCATCGAGCCCGGGCTCGCTCTCAAGCTCGATGGTCTTCCCGTGAATCACACCGTGGAGTGTCGCCATGACCGGTATCCCACAAAACGCTCATTCGAAGATGGCCGGGTGTCACTCACGCTCCTTTCTGATACCAACTCGTTAGGGCGTTTAGTTCTTACTCGATTAAGATTACGATTTCGCCGTTGTAGACCACTCCGTTTGCGGAAGGGTCTGAGCTTGGACCAGGGCATCCTCGAATCGCGTGACTTGGTAGAAATAGTAGGAGTCTTTATCCTTGTTCAGTTCGTTCAGTCGCTTGACCTCAGCTTCCGCATACTGCGGATCGACGACCACCTTCTTGACCGTGATGCGGAGATCGATCGGCGCATCGCTGTCTGCGTCGATGTCATAACGGATGATCGCGTAAATGTGCTGGTATTTTCTATTGGGCTTCAATTCTCCAGACATCACCCTTTTCCTCCCGTCTTACCACCGGCGGTCAAACTTCCGATGTAGGTCCGATCGTCAGAACGAAAGACGTTTCCAGTTATGTCGAATAGCAGACCGAAGTCCGCCGGTAGCCTGTTCTCCTCCTTGATTTTGTGCAGCCGTTCGCTCGAAAGGTGTGTCGCAATCCCGTGGTATTTATAACCGAACAGACCTCCGTCTGCGAGTTGGTCGACCGTTCGGCGTAGCTCGAACGACGGGTTAAGCTGCTCATCACGGACCAGTGCACAGTTTCGCCCGTCACGAAGGCGGAGCCAAGTCTACGCACATGGACCCCGAGACAGGCGCGGGCCATGTTCAGCGCGATGCGAGGTGATCAAGGCATCGATCTTGGCCGCCACCTGCGCTGGGAACGCGGCGGTGCGACGGGCGTTGAGGTCGATATGTGCGTTCACGCACTCGAAGATCGATGAGAGGACGCCCCGTGTCTCGTTTTCCATAAACATTAAGTAATGCATTAGCTTCGAGCTTCGCGCGAGGATGCGTGCCCTGATCACGACGGTGTCACCGATGCACACCTCGGCGGGATACCAAAGGTGGTGTTCCAGATCGAAGCCGCTCATTCCCGATGTCGCGAGGTAATCCGCGGTGAGCCCGAGCATCGGATACAGCGCGTCTCCCGCTTCGTCGTAAAGGGCCAGATACCAGCGTACGTTCATGTGGCCGTTTCGGTCCTCATAGGCAGGCGGGATCACCGCGCGGTAGACCACAGGCAATGATGCGAGTTGATCGAGCGAGATCGTCGGCAGGCGCATTCCTTCATCTTCCCTTTAATTTGATTCGATTGCAGGTACAGAGCTCGCCGGGTTTCCATCAGAAGTTGTTCGATTCGGTCGTCCGTGACCGCTGTAGTTTGCGCGAAAATCCAAAATCGGGAGAGACGAATTGCTTAACAGTTACCAATTGTGTTAGAGTCCAGTCCAGCGACCGGTTGCCAGGCACCACACGGTCGTCCGCATGCTCACGGTGCTCGATCAACCGGCCGCTCAGAGCGACACCGACGAAAATCGGCGCGACTTCCGTCGGGTCATCGAGGCGGGTCGGGCCCAATACCCGCTTTTCAACGGACTCTATTGAATTTGGCTCGATCATGCTCCGAGTCCAATCGCTCTGCGTTGTCTTCTTTTTCGTCTGTGTGTCTCACGGGTCGCGCAGCCACGCCGCTAGGCCGCTTGAGCAACCAGGCACGGCGGTCGCATCCCACGGGGCGACCGCGCGGGCCGCAAACGAGCATTACGATGTGTTGATCCTCGGCGGCAGGGTGATCGACGGCACTGGCAACGGCTGGTTTAAAGGCGACGTCGCCATAACGGCGGGCCGCATCGCGCGGATAACCCCACAGGGAATGCTCAGGAATTCGCCCGCCAAATTGCGGATCGATGCGCGAGGCATGGTGGTCGCTCCGGGGTTCATCGACATTCAAAGCCATTCCCGCGAGGCACTGCTCAGCGGCGACGGCCGTGTCATCAGCAAAGTCACTCAAGGCGTAACCACCGAAATCATGGGCGAGGGCTGGACGAATGCACCGGCGAACGACCGCACGATCGGCATTACCAACGTCCTCGACCCGGGCGCAGCTCATCGCGCCAAGGCATTTGGCGGCAAGCACGGCTTTGACGCGTGGCTACAAGCGATGAAGACCCACGGCTCGTCGGTGAACTTTGGCTCGTTCGTCGGATCGGCGACGGTCCGTGCCTACGTGAAGGGCATGGACCAGGGCTCGCCCACGCCCGCTGAGCTTGAAACGATGCGAGGGCTGGTTCAAAGCGCGATGGAAGACGGCGCCTTCGGCCTGGCCTCCGCGCTGATCTACCCGCCCGACAACTTTGTCTCCAAGCATGACTTGACCGAGCTGGCCAAAGTGATGGCGCCCTATGGCGGCATTTATATTTCCCACATTCGATCCGAGGCCGACCACTTGCTCGAAGCGATCGACGAGGCGATCGAGATCGGGCGCGAAGGGGGAGTGCCCGTCGAGATCTATCACTTGAAAGCGGCGGGCCGGCGCAACTGGGAGAAGGCCGCGGCCGCCATCGCCCGCATCAACGCGGCCCGCTCGCAAGGTCTCGACGTCGGCGCCGATATGTATCCCTACGTCGCTGGGTCGACGGGCTTGGCCGCGGTTTTGCCCCCCTTCGGCTCGGCCGGTGGCAAGCTGTTCGAAACGGCTCGCTGACCCAAGCGAGCGAGCAAAGATCCGCGCCGAGGTTCTCGAACAGAAGTCGGAATGGGAAAACATGGGAATGCTTTCCAATCCTGAGAATATCTTGATCCTCGGTCTGGAGAAGCCCGCCAACAAAAAGTATGTCGGCATGCGTCTCGCCGCCATCGCCCGCGACCAAGGTAAGCACTGGGTCGACACGGCGATGGACTTGATTCTGTCGGAGCGCAAGCGCGTCGCCGCCGTCTATTTCATGATGAGCGAAGAAAACGTCCACCTTCAGTTACGCCAGCCCTGGATGAAGTTTGGGACCGATGCCGAGGGGATCGACCCCGCGCACGCGACCAGCCTGGCCCATCCCCGCTCATACGGAACATTTCCACGCATTCTGGGCAAATATGTGCGTGATGAGAATGTGATTCCGCTCGAAGAGGCGATCCGCAAGATGACCTCGGCCGTCGCCAACCGGTTATCGATCCGCGATCGCGGCCTATTGCGCGAGGGATTCCACGCCGACGTTGTCATCTTTGACCCCGACACGATCGCGGATCGTGCAACTTACGAAAAGCCGCACCAGGTCTCGATCGGGGTCTCGGCTGTCTTCGTCAATGGCGTTCAAGTGGTCCAGAATGGGCGGCATACGGGGGCGAAGCCAGGTGAGATCGTTCGGGGGCCGGGGTGTCGTGCGAGATCGGAGCCATGACAAACCCTGGCGAGCCGATCGCCATCCACCCGGATTCGATTGTGGGACCGAATTCGAGCGAGCCCGCCCCGGCGGCCGGGGGTGGTGGCTGGGTGCGCCGGTGGGCCGAAGGGATCATCTTCGTTGGGGTTTGGATGGGGCTGGGCTGGGGGTTCGCGCTGGATGCCTACGGCTACCTCCTGGCGGGGATTCCGCTGACGATCCTCTTCCAGCGCGGGATATGCCGTGAGCGGTTGCGGGCGATGTGGGTCCGCAGGGCGCCCCCCTTGGGCCGGGGCTGGATTGGCCCGGCGGTTCCAATGGCGATTTTGCCGGCGATCAAGCTGGTCGAGGTGATCGGGCGTCGCCAGTGGCTCGTCGGCGGCTGGTGCATCGCCGCGGTAGTCGGGGCGGGCGCGGCGGGCTATGCCTTGCGGAGTGTGCGCGCGGTCAACGATCCGGCCGTTCGTGATGTGCCAACTCACTGCCGGGACGATCGGAGTCGCGGTGATGATCGCCGTGAAGCTCGCCGCCGCGGACCGGGGCGAGCCGATGCCGCTGGTGGGCTTGCGGCACTTCCTGCTGTTTTTCCCCGTCTGTTTCGTCCTCGAAGAGGTCACATTCCGGGGCATGCTCGACAGCCATCTGCATCGCCCGGGCGAATCCTTGCGTTTCACCTCGGCGTTGCTCGGATCGATACTGTGGGGCCTCTGGCATCTTCCGATCGTCCGGCCCGAGTTCCGGAACCTGGGGGGCGCCTGGCCCTGATGGTGGTGCACGCTTTGATCGGCGTCCCGCTGGCGATCTACTGGCGAAAGAGTGGAAACCTGGCCGTCACGGCTTTCACCCATGCCCTGATCGACGGGATTCGCGACGGGCTCGGGGTCATGGGCTGACCGTCCAGGGGATGAGATGCCATGCCGCGGATCTCCCCGCGCAGGGTTAGGAAATGTTCGCTCACTCGACCGCAAGTGACCCTTTGACGCAAGGGGATGTCATTGAGGACTGCCCACTGGTCGGCTTGAATGTGGCTGTCCTTGCTGTTGATTCGTCATCCCGGTCACCCTTTTCCGCAAACGGACCAGAAAAATCGACCGGATGGTGCCAAGACTTCATTTCTACCGGGCAGGCTCTAGGTGCGGGTTCTCGCGCAGCGTTATAATGGCTACACGTGGTCGGATTCGCGATTCCCGTATGCGGAGCACGCGGCCCGAGCGAGGCGCTGAAGCGCGACGCGGCACGCGACGACCCGCGAGGCGGAGTGCGCAACATCGACGCGAGCGTGCCGCCGCCTCACTTTCAAGAAACGCCCCCTCAGAGTGGTTTCCCGCACATGGACGCTCGGGCATTCCGCTCGTAGGCATCGACACACACCATGTTCCTCAAATGCCACCCAGTTTCCAGGACCAGCCATGAGCGAAAATAGCCTCACCGAGAGCGTGCTGACCAACGACACGTCTAACCCGACACTCCATAGCAATGGTACGTTCACCGCGCGAAGGGTGAGCCGCGGGGACACCTCCCCCCGAATCACTCCGGAAGGGATCGAGTCGTTCGTGATTAAAGAGTCGGTCGCCGCGGCCCAGGAAGCACAAGCCGCGGCGATGCACGACATCATCGCGAGCGCTCCGGTCCATGACATACCCGCCGTGGCCAGCTCTCTGAGAGCGATCCTCGACGGGGCCTCTCCGGAAGACGCCGCCCTGCTGCGCGGCATTCTGGCCGACGATGCGGCCGGGCGCGAAACGCTCGTCGACACTCACCCGGATGAAGAACTCTCCAAAAGCTGGCGAAAAGGCGGATATCCCTACAAGAATCTGCTATCGCGCAAGAGCTATGAGGAACAGAAATATCACTTACAGGTGGAATTGCTCAAACTTCAGGCCTGGGTGAAGTCGACCGGACAGAAGGTCGTGATTCTCTTCGAGGGACGTGACGCCGCCGGCAAAGGGGGCACGATCAAGCGGTTCATGGAGCACCTCAACCCTCGAGGCGCGCGAGTCGTGGCGCTCGAAAAGCCAAGCGAAGTCGAAAGCGGGCAGTGGTACTTCCAACGCTATGTCGAGCACCTGCCGACCGCCGGGGAAATGGTGTTCTTCGACCGCTCGTGGTACAACCGGGCCGGGGTGGAACGGGTCATGGGGTTCTGCACTGCCGAAGAATATGCTGAATTTCTGAGGCAAACGCCCGAGTTTGAGCGTAACTTGGTCCGGAGCGGCACGCACTTGGTCAAGTTTTGGTTTTCGGTAAGCCGCGAGGAACAGCGCCGCCGCTTCAAAGAACGCGAGGCCCACCCGCTCAAGCACTGGAAGCTCTCGCCAATCGACAAGGCGTCGCTCGACAAATGGGACGCCTATACCAAGGCCAAGGAGACGATGTTCTTCCACACCGACACGGCGGACGTGCCCTGGACCGTGATCAAGTCCGACTGCAAGAAGCGGGCTCGCTTGTCGGCGATGCGTTATGTCCTGCACCGCCTGCCCTATACGAACAAATCGATCGAAGCGATCGGGGCACTCGATCCCCTCATCGTCGGACGGGCGCACCTCGTCTTTGAAACAGGCGAGAGAGACGGCGACGCGCTGATGAAATGAATTTGCCTTTTCCACGGAGCAGTCGCGTCCCGGTTTTCGTCCCTCACGCGGTTCATCATGCCCCGACGGCTGCTCCCGTGCTCTAATAACCGTTGGAGCTCAGCGGGCGGCCGAAGGTCCGCGCTTCCGCAAGAGCCGTTCAAGCATGTCGAGCTTGGGCTGGCGCACGTGGCTGACCAAAGTCACCGTCTCACCAAATTCCATCGCCGGTTCGTTTTGAGCGTTGTAGGGCCTCCACTCAGGGATGCCGGCAGCGTTAGGGTCTCCGGTGCGAGCGACCGTGGTCGATCAATCCGCATGAGCTTTACCTTTATCGACTTTGATCATACCTGTTCCGAGTCACCAGACGCATAGGATAGCGGCAGCGGCCAGAGAACATGGTACATCAATGGACTGGTGCCACGATCGATGACTTCCGGGACCGCTGATTCAACGGCACTATCGCCATTGGTGGACCGGCCCGATTGACCACGTGTTTTCGAGCGAGTCTAATACATCCGTGCAATCCTATCACTGCCACGACGCCGACCGACAGAGGAAATTTCACCAGCACAACTTCCCGATTAGGAGTTTGATGTCATGCGAGGGTTGATGGTCGGTGCGATCCTGTTGACTTGCGCCGCAAGCGGTTTCGGCACGGGGCATGCGGCGAAGGGGGACAAAAGTCTCAAGGTGCTATCCAATAACGTTGGCATCTTTCCGCAACACATCGTCGCGCTTTATCCGGAGAAGCTCAAGGAGAAGAAGAAGCAGATCATTTCGGACGAAGAGGAGCGGGCGGCGCTGTTGGCACGGGCATTGATGGAGTTTGAGGGCGATCCCGACGTCGTGCTGTTGCAGGAGATCTGGTCCGTCAAGGCGAGGGATCGACTGATCAAGGACCTGGCCCACGAGTATTCCTATTGCAAGCATCCGCAGACCATCGGCGCTGGGGCAGCCGTGCTGCAGGCCTCCGGATTGGTGGTGTTCAGCAAGTATCCTCTGGAGGATTTCGGCTTCAAGGAATTCACCCGGGGCATCCGCGGCGACAAACTAGCTCGCAAGGGTATCGTCGGCGCCCGGCTGACGAAGAACTCGCGACACGTCGCGGTGTTCACCACGCATCTGCAAGCGGGCGGACAAAGGGATCCGTCGGTCAAACCGGACCAACTTCGCGAATGCAACGACTTCATTGGCAAGTTTGTCGGTGACCACAAAGACGAGATAGTCGTCCTGGCCGGCGACTTCAACATCCGCTCGACCGATCCGGCAGAGTATAAAGCCATCTTCACGCGACTCAACGGCGCCCGCGATAGCTATCAAGAGCGACTCGGGCCGCTAACGACGACGACCCGCAACGACAAACAGCGGAAGAAGCGGATCGATTATCTGTTGACCTTCGGCGACGTCAAAGCCGCATCCACGATCGTCGATCCTGCAGGACCGCGGATCTCCGACCACCTAGCCGTCTTCGGCACGATTGAACTCGATTGAAAGTCGAAGCATGTCGTTCCCTCCACCTCGGGAGATTGCTGTCGTGCATCGAACCGAAAGCTTTTTCAGGCGATGGCGCGGGCTCGTGCCGGCCATACTGCCATTCTGGTTGGCAGTGAACCTCGGAGTCGCGTCCGCGACCGGCCTTACCAAACCAAACGTCGTCATCATCCTGGCCGATGACATGGGCTATGCCGACGCGGGTTTTCAGGGATGTGTCGACATACCTACTCCAAACATTGACACGCTGGCCAGAAACGGCGTGCGCTGCACGAACGGCTATGTCTCGGGCCCGTATTGCAGTCCTACCCGGGCCGGTCTGTTGACCGGCCGATATCAGCAGCGGTTCGGGCATGAGTTCAATCCCGGCAATACGGATAATGCCAGTATTGGCTTGCCCCTGTCGGAAACAACTCTGGCCGACCGACTCAAGGCTGCCGGATATGTGACGGGCTTGGTCGGCAAATGGCACCTGGGGACAGCGCCGCGGTTTCACCCGTCGCGGCGCGGATTCGATGAGTTCTTCGGTTTCCTCGGGGGCGCGCACCCGTACTTCCCGGGCCTTGGAGCACCCATCTATCGAGGGACGGCGATCGTCAGCGAGAAAGAGTATCTGACCGACGCGTTTGGGCGCGAAGCGGCCGCGTTTGTCATGCGGCACAAGGACCAGCCGTTCTTGCTTTACGTCGCCTTCAACGCGGTACACACCCCGATGCACGCGACCGACGCCCGATTGAAGCGGTTCGGGTCGATCTCCGACCCCACGCGCAAGACCTACGCGGCGATGCTCGCCGCGATGGACGAGGCCGTCGGCAAGGTCCTCGACACGCTGCGGTCCGCGCGACTGGAGGAGAACACGCTGATTTTCTTCCTGAGCGATAATGGCGGCCCGACCATGCGGGGGACGACCATCAATGGCTCGCGCAATGACCCGCTGCGCGGCTCCAAGCGGACGACGCTGGAAGGGGGCATTCGCGTGCCGTTCGTGGTCCAGTGGAAAGGCAAGCTGCCGGCGGGTTCGGTGTATGGCCAGCCTGTGATCCAGCTCGATATCCTGCCGACCGCGCTCGCGGCGGCCGGCGTCGCCGCCAAGCCGGAGTGGAAGCTCGACGGTGTCGATCTCTTGTCGCGACTGAAAGCCGAAGATACGACGGCCCCACACGAAGCCCTGTTCTGGCGGCTGGGCGACCAGAGGGCGATCCGTCGCGGCGACTGGAAGCTGGTTCGATACGACCAAACCGCGGACATGACGGGGAAGGGCTCCGGTCCAATCGATGCAAAGGTGACGGCTGACCGCCTCTACAATCTGGCTCAAGATCTGGGCGAAAGTCACGATCTTGCCAGCGAGAATCCGCAAAAAGTCCAGGAACTGCTCGCGGACTGGCAAGTGTGGGAAAGAGAACTCGCCAAGCCGTTGTGGGGACCGAGGAGCGGTCGGGCCAATCGCAAGCGGCAAGCCGTCGAATGACGATCTGCGCCTGTGTGAGGCTAGGGGCCTCCCCTGTGCACATGAATCCGGCCGGGCTCGCCGGCCACGATCGCGCCGATGACGGCGGCGCTTTTTGCCCCTCCGGAACGAAGCTCGCCAACCACCGATTCTGCTTGATCGCAGGAAACGGCGGCCAGGAGGCCGCCTGAAGTCTGGGCGTCGCAAAGCAAAAGCTGTTCAAATTCGGCGATGTCAGCGTCGTAGGAAACCCAGTTGGACAGGAAGCGACGGTTCGCGTGTGTGCCACCGGGCCGAAGCCCTTGCTGGACATATTCTCTGGCTGGAGCCAACACGGGCACGCGGTCATTCCAGACCACCGCCGAGACCTGGCTTGCAGCGGCCAGATTGCGGAGGTGGCCGAGGAGCCCAAAACCCGTGATGTCGGTGAGCGCACGGGCTCCGGCGCGGGCGAACACGGCGGATGCATCGCGATTGAGTTGGGCCATGACGGCGATGGC
>CAWHKI010000328.1:0-86143 GCA_963829765.1 uncultured Isosphaeraceae bacterium
CTGCGATCAGCATGATGTGGTTGTGCGTTACCAGGGCGGCGCTAACGCGGGGCATACCGTCGTCGTCGACGGGGTGACCTACAAACTATCGCTGGTACCGACCGGGATCTTGCGACCCGGCGTTGATGCGGTTGTGGGCAATGGCGTCGTGATCCATCCCCCTGCTCTGCTCAGGGAGATCGACACGCTGGCGGCCCAGGGGATCGACGTGGGGCAGCGGCTGCATATTAGCGACCGGGCCACGTAATCCTTCCTTATCACCTTGAGGAAGAGCGGCTGACCGAAGAGTCGGCGTCGCAGGCCGACCACCTGGGGACGACGCGCCGGGGCATCGGTCCGTGTTATCGGGACAAGGTCGGCCGGGTGCACGGCGTTCGCGTCGCCGACCTGTATCACGCCGGAGCGTTTCGCGATCGGCTGGCGCGGATTATTGACTACAAAAACCGGCTGCTGGGGGCAATGCTGCCGGACTTCACGCCGTTTGAGGCCTCGGCCGTCGCCGACGAATATCTAGGTTTCGCCGAACGGCTTCGTCCGTTTATCCGGGACACGACAGCTTGGCTGCACCGGTCGCTCGCGGAGGGCCGGCGCCTGCTCTTCGAGGGGGCCCAGGGTTCGCTCTTGGACGTCGATCACGGGAGTTACCCGTATGTGACCAGCTCGAATAGCAGCGCGGCCGGGATCGCCGCGGGATCGGGCGTGCCGACCCGGCACATCGATCGCTGGATTGGTGTGGTCAAAGCTTACACGACCCGGGTGGGGGGCGGCCCGTTTCCGACCGAACAAGACAACGCGATCGGCGAGCGGATCAGACGCGTGGGCAAGGAATACGGAACGGTGACCGGCCGTCCGCGGCGGTGCGGTTGGTTTGACGCCGTCGCCGTTCGGTGCGGGCGCGGGTGAGCGGGTCGACCGAGCTGGCCGTCATGCTGCTGGATGTGCTTAGCGGTATTGACGAGCTCAACGTCGCCGTGGCCTATGATCACCAGGGGCAACGGACGGCCGAGCTTCCCAGCTCGCTCGCCGACTTCGAGCACTATCGCCCGATTTACGAGACCCTTCCCGGGTGGAGCGAAGACCTCACCGCGGTCAAGCAGTGGTCCGACTTGCCGAAGCAAGCACGCGATTATGTCGAGTTCGTCGGGCGTCAGGTGGGGGTGCCCGTAACGATCGTCTCCGTCGGGCCGGAGCACCGCCAAACCATCTTTATGCCCTAACGATCAGCCGAGAGCGGGTTGACCACGGGTGAAAAAGCCTACTTATCCGCGCACATTCGAGCTCACCTGAGGAATTCATTGAAAGTTGATATGGGGATCACTGAAGAGGGAATGGCGAGGATCGAGGCGGCGGGGCTGAAACCCGAGCAGCTTCCGCGGCATATCGCCATCATCATGGATGGCAACGGGCGCTGGGCCCAGCGGCGCGGGCTGCCGCGCATCGTCGGTCATCGCCGGGGCATCCAGAGCGTGCGCGCAGTGGTCGAGGAAGGGGTGCGGCTGGGATTAGAGCAATTGACGCTGTACTGCCTGTCGGTCGAGAACTGGAAGCGGCCGCCGCGGGAGCTGACGTTCTTGATGCGCTTACTCCGGCACTTTTTGGTGGTGGAACGACGGGAGCTGATCGAACAGAACGTTCAGCTCAAGATGATCGGCCGCCGGGCTGGCCTACCGGCGGATGTCTTGCGCGAGTTTGAGCGAACGGCCGAGCTGACGGCGCCCAACCGCGGGATGATCCTTTGCTTGGCCGTCAATTATGGGGGCCGGTCCGAAATCGGCGATGCCGCGCGGCGGCTCGCGGAGGACGTGCGGGCGGGGCGTCTCGACCCGGATCAGGTCGACGAGGCAACGTTTGCCACGTATCTCTACACCGAAGGAATGAGCGATCCCGACCTGTTGATACGGACCGCGGGCGAGATGCGGGTGAGCAATTTTCTGCTCTGGCAGATCTCGTATGCCGAACTCTGGGTTACTTCGACGCTCTGGCCCGACTTTCGCGGCGACGACATGATTCAAGGATGCCGCGCCTTCGCGGGCCGCGAACGTAAGTTTGGCGGGCTCCCATCCGCCACGACCGCCATGGCCCCCGCGCTGGCCGACCGTGGGTCGGCTCGACCGGGTCGAGCATAGGGAGGTTGATTTCGTGGGATCGATCGTGGATCTTGTTCCCGTCGCACCGGTCCAAGAACTCTCGAACTCCGAGGTCGCTGCCGCCAACATGCTTGCCACCCGAGTTTTAATTGGCCTTTCCATGGTAGCCGGGCTTCTGGCCGCACTCATCGCCGACGAATGGCTCGCGCCGTGGTATCCATTCTGGTTTCTTTTGTGCGGCTTTGCGCTGGTCTCAGGGGCGAGTGAGCTGATCGGCCTGCTCGGTGCGACGAGTGCCCGCCCGTCTGCAAACTCGGTGATTGGCGGGGTGCTGGCCCTGCTTATCGCAAACTGGCTCCCGCATGTCACGGGCCCGGGCGAGGCGGCGGATGGCGGCTCAGCCCTGAGCTACGAGGTTACGCGTGCGGTCAACGTCCTCGCCTGGCCGTTCCTGTGCTTTGGTGCTGTCCTGATGATCATCTTCGTGGTACAGAGTCTACAGTTTGAGAAACCTGGCCACACGATGGCGAAGATCGGCGGGACGGTCTTGGCCGTCGCGTATGTTGGGCTCCTGGGAAGTTTCACAATCCAGATGCGATGGTTCGAGGGCCCTCATGAGGGGATCATCGCGCTTGTCTATTTGATCGCCACGGCCAAAGGGGCCGACACGGGTGCATACACGCTTGGGCGGATCGCGGGCCGACACAAACTGTGGCCGTCGCTGAGCCCCAAGAAGACCGTCGAGGGGGCAATGGGCGGAATCATTTTCAGTGTGGCGTTCGCCCTTGTTGTGGCGGCGATTGCCCGCTACCTGGTTCGAGTACCCACGTTCGACTGGTTCCAGGCCGCCGGTTATGGGCTGATCGTCGGCGCGGTCGCTCAGCTCGGCGACTTGATGGAGTCGATGATCAAGCGCGATTGTGAGCGCAAGGATGCCTCGGCCACGGTCCCGGGCTTCGGTGGCGTGCTGGATGTGATCGACTCGCTCGTCTTCGCGGGCCCGGTGGCTTATGGACTATGGCTCTGGTTTGGGCCATGAACAGGGCCGTTTCCTTTTTCGGCTCCGAACGATGTGGCATTGAGAGTATCTTGCCGATTCGCCCTATTTTTTCTAGTTCAAGGCTGTCTGGGATGGAGCGACGCTCTCGGGGTGAAAACGAAACAGCCTTCGGGGCGGTGAATCTCGCTGTTGCTTTTTTTTCCTGATCGATTCCATAATGCGCGGTACAAAGGCCGCCCTAATCCGCGTGCGAGGTTTTGAGAGATGGCCCCCGGCCGTGTCGAGGGTGCGTCCCCTCCACCAGGGTCGGCGAAAGGGGAGGCATGTCGGAAGTCACAATCAGTCTGGACGGTCACGCCGAGGAACTTGCCGTCTTCGGTAATCGTGACCAGTTTCTCAGGCAGATTCGCGACGCGGTTGGAGTGAAGGTTCTTGCCCGGCACGGGGAGGTCCGGATCGAGGGCGACCCCGATCGGGCTGATCTGGCGCGGCGGATCTTCGAGGGATTGAGGTCGATCTACCGCGGCGCAGGGCGATCGGATCGAGCGATGTCAGCGAGCTGATCGATGCGACGCTGCAAGTGACGCTCGGTGACCAGCCGGATACTCTCGAGATTCGGGAAGGTCATCGGTCGGTACGGCCCCGCTCCGCCGGGCAAGCGCGCTATATGAAGGCGCTCTTCGACAATGAGCTGGTCTTTTGTATCGGACCGGCCGGCACGGGCAAGACCTATCTCGCGGTGGCCATGGCGGTATCGCTCTTGCGCCGCGGACGCATCAAGAAGATCGTCCTGGTTCGGCCGGCGGTTGAAGCCGGCGAACACCTCGGTTTCTTGCCCGGCGACCTCGAGGCCAAGATCAACCCCTATCTTCGCCCGCTTTTGGATGCGCTTCACGACCTTATGGATTACGACCAGATCCGCCGCTACATGGATCACGACCTGATCGAGATTGCCCCATTGGCCTACATGCGCGGCGCACGCTCAATGATGCCGTCATCATTCTCGACGAGGGCCAGAATGCAACCGTGCCCCAGATGAAGATGTTTTTGACTCGCATGGGCCAGAACGCGCGAATTGTCGTGACTGGAGACATCACCCAGGTCGATCTGCCGATCGGGACCAGAAGCGGGCTGGCTGACGCGGTCGATCGGCTGCGGGAAGTATCCGGTCTGGCGGTGGCCTTTCTCGACCGGTCGGACATTGTGCGCCATCCGCTGGTCCAGGCGATTGTAGACGCATACGAAGCAAGTGAGCCGGCTGGGGAGAGCGAGGGGCGGCGCGACCCTCCCCTGGCCGAGCCCCTCGTTCCTTCTCCCGCCAGAATGACCGCCCCGGAGTGAGGGCGTCGCGGTGCCGTTGGCTTTATGCTCTCTTTCATCGAAGATTCATGAAACCTCCAGAGCAAGCTGAACACATCGCAAAGCCCGGGCCGCGTGGCCTAGGTGCACTCCCGCGTGTGACGAGGGCCTTCCTCGAGGACGCCGAGTTGAGACGATTCCATGAGTAACGGCCGTCGGCGTCCTAAACATTTAAGGGCCCAACTGCGCCCCTCCGATTCAGGTGTGATCAAAGAAGGCCGTGTCGCGAAGCAGCGCCTGCGCGGTTCGGATTGCTCTGCTTGTCGTATCGATGCTTGTATGCGCTGGGCTGGTTCACGGGCCCGGGCCTCCTTTCACTTATCGCATCGGTCAACGGCCGGACCGGCAGCTTCGGGTGAACGTCAAGGAGTTCCACATCCGTAATCAGACGAAGACCAGTAACGAGCGGCAGGCCGCCGCCGATCAGGTTCCGCCATCGCTTGTCAATGATCCGGGGCCGATCCAGGAGCTGGCCGAGAAGCTCGACGACCTCACGGCCCTGGTTGCGAAATCGACACGACTGGAGGGATTGCACGAGAACGTTCGGGCGGCCTGGAAATTGACTTCCAAGACTTATCTTGATCTCAAGGCGGCCGCCGACACTCGAGATCGCCGCGATCGCTTGCATGCTCAGATCGCCGCGGCGTTCTCTCCCCTGCTTCGCGATGGGGTGCTGGGCCCAGACACCCTGCCCCCCAACGAGGACTCGAGCCGGCTGTTGTCGATTCGTAAGGTCGGCGAGCCCGCCACGGCGGCTCGTCTGGTACCGCGAGATCGCGTCGTGCCGGAACGAATCGTCAAGCCCGAAGGCCCGGTCTATCAACAATTCTGCTCGGCCTTTACTTCGCCGCGAACCGGCCAGATTCTCTTGGGATTGATCGCCGATCAACTGGATAGCGTGCCCACTTTGAAATATGAGGCCGAAGCCACGGCCCGGCTGCGAGAAGAGGCCCGTAATCGGGTCCCGGATCATTACGATCTCTATGCCCGCGGCGAGGTTTTGGTCGATCAGGGCCAGACGATTGGCGAAGAGCAGCTCATCCTGCTTCGCCTGGAGCACGACGCGGCGCTCGGCGAACTGGGTTTCGGCGACCGGGCCCGGCGGATCATCGGGATCTTGGCCCTGGTGGCGGCGCTTTACTCTTTGGCGGGATCTTATGTCTACAGGCGCGAGCCGGGGTTTGCTCGCGATCCGGGGCGGGTCGCGATGATTTGTGGACTGGTGATCCTTGCCCTGGCGATCGTGCGGATCTTGGCGGCGCAGACCTGGAACGCCGAGGTGGTCCCGGTGGCGGTCGCCGGGATGATCGTGGCGATCGCTCATAGCCAAAGCTTCGCCATGATGGTCACGTTTGGCCTGTCCATCTTGACGGCGATCGCGCTCGGTACGGAGATGCCTCACTTTCTGGTCTTGATGGGAGGAACGGCGGCGGGGGTGCTCACACTGGGTGAAGTGCGCACCCGTACCAAGCTCATCAAGGTCGGCGCCACGGCCGCGATCACCTATTTTCTCATGACATGGGCGACTGGACTCTGGCAGGATGAACCACTCGAGCTGGTCCGCGCCGATAGTTTTTGGCGTGCCGGCTGGGGACTGATGGCCGGCTTTTTTCTGGGGGGAAGCTTGCCATTTATTGAAAACGCCTTGGGAATCGTCACGGGAATCAGCCTGCTCGAACTGGGCGACAACACTCACCCGCTCCTCCAAGAACTGGTCCGCCGGGCCCCGGGCACCCATAACCACTCGATTACCGTTGGCGCCATCGCCGAGGCGGCGGCCGAACGCGTAGGTGCGAATGCCCTGTTAGTTCGCATTGGTGCTTATTTCCACGATATTGGCAAAATGCTCAAGCCCCACTACTTCGTGGAAAACCAGGTCGGACCGACGAGCCGGCACGCCAAGCTGGCGCCCGCCATGAGCACCCTGATCATCATCGGTCACGTCAAGGACGGGGTTGATCTGGGCCGGCAACATCACTTGCCCGAGCCGATCATCGACTTGATCGAACAGCACCACGGGACGACCCTGGTCGAATTCTTTTACTATGAGGCCAACCGGCGTAACGGCGCGATCCCACATGCCTCGCCGGTCTCCGAAAGCGCTTATCGCTACCCCGGCCCCAAGCCGCAAACCAAGGAGGCGGCCATCTTGATGATCGCTGACGCCGCGGAGAGCGCCAGCCGAAGCCTCACTGACCCCACCCCGGCACGCCTCGAGGGGCTGGTCAGCGAGTTGACCGATAGGCGGCTTCGCGACGGTCAATTCGACGAATGCGGGCTCAACCTCTGCGAAATCGCCGAGATCCGTGACAGCCTGATCAAGTCGCTGATTGGAATCTACCACGGTCGTGTCAAGTACCCCGAACATCGCACGGCATGAGACATGCAGCCTGGGATGGCCGGTTCAACCTGCGCCCGGGCTCGATCCAGGATGTGCCAATGCTGGAGCAGAAGCTTTTCGTGGGAATGTGCCTCATGGGCCCCGAGATCGAAGTCGAAATCAGCGACACACAAGGCCATCTGCGGGTCGATTCGGCCGCTCTTGACCAACTGGTGCGTTTCGTGCTGGCCGAGGAGGGCCGTCGAGCCGGTTCGGTTTCGATCGCATTGGTCGACAATGCGACCATTCACGCGATCAATCGCGCGCACCTGGCCCACGATTGGCCGACCGACGTCATCACTTTCCCTCTTGGCAGTCCTGATGACTCGGTCTTTGCCGGGGAACTGGTGATCTCCGCCGAGATGGCCTGTACGGCCGCGAGTGAATTTGGTGTCGACGCGAGCGAGGAGCTGGCGCTTTACGTGGTTCACGGACTGCTGCATCTTTGTGGCTTCGACGACCGCGACGACGCCGAGCGCGCGGCGAATGCGCCAGCGCGAAGACGAAATGCTGTCGCGCTCAGGGCTCTGCAACGGATGGGAGGGCCGGCCATGGACGGCATGAGCTTCACCTGGATGCTCGCGCTGGGTTTGGCGATCCTGGTGCCGCATCTGGTCTCGATCGCCCTGACGAAAGCACTGCAGTCGTATTCTCGTAGCCTGCTTGCAGGGCGCTGCGAAAGTAGCGGGCACGCTGACCGCGTGCACGAAGTGGAACGTTGGGCCCAAAAAACGGAGCGAGCGGCCGAGTCTCTCGCCGTTCTGACCGGTTTGCTGCTGGCCTCTCTCATGGGGGTCTGGGCTCAAATGACGAGTTTGCCTTCTGGCGCGGGGTTCGTGGTCTTCCCGGTCCTGGTGATCGGGCTGCTCGGCTATGTGATCGCCGGTGTGGTCGGCAAGGTGTTCGCTGAGGTTGTCATCGATACCCTGTGGCCGCTTTCGCCGCTCTTACGCGCCGTTGCCGCGCCGCTCACGTTCGGCCTGCGCCAAGTCGAGCACCTGGTCGGATCGTTTGCGGCCGATCCCCGATCGGTCCATCGGCCGGCCCATTTGCAGGTCGAGGTCCCGGGGGAGGACGAGGCGACCGCCCAAGATGACGAGCCTGAGCTGTCGCAATCGGCCCGGGCTCTGGTTCAGCAAGCGATCCTCTTGACGCGCACGGATGTTGGCACACTCATGAAGCCGCGGTCGTCGATCGTCTCACTTCCCTCAACGGTCTCCGCCGCGGAGGCCGCCAAGACCTTTCGAAGAACGGGCCTTTCCCGCGTACCTATCTTCGAGGAAAGTCGTGACGACATCGTCGGTATTCTTTATGCGAAAGACCTGTTCGGCCGCATGACCGAAGCTCGGCCGCTGCACGCGATCACGCCACGAGACCTGGTTCGGCCCGCGCTCTTCGTGCCGGAAAGCAAGAATGCTTACGATCTCCTCGAGGAAATGCGGCTGGAAAGGAGGCATTTCGCGATCGTTCTGGATGAATACGGGGGCGTGGCGGGGCTGGTGAGCCTGGAGGACCTCCTCGAAGAGCTGGTCGGCCCGATCGACGACGAACACGACTTTCTGCCGTCGGCCGATCCCGTGCGCAAGCTGGGGGGCTCGCTTTACGATGTGGACGCGGCGATGACGCTCGAAGAGGTGAATGAGCGATTCAATCTTCAGTTGCCGACAGACGCGGAATTCCAGACCATTGGCGGCCTGGTGTTTCATGAGCTGGGCCGGCTTCCTGCCCAAGGAGATTCGGTGAACGCTTTCGCAGTGGCGTTTTCCGTGGTCGAGGTCTCTGACCATACGATCCGGCGTTTGATGATCGACCTCGCGCCCGCCGGCGCCACCGCCAGTCATCAGCCTTCCGGCTCCAGCACGTAAAGCCGAAGCGCAGCACGTGGGAGTGCGCCGTCAGTGCCCGCGAATCGAACCCTAGCACTGGTGCTGCGGACGGTCGAGGTTTTCGAGACCAGCCTGGTGGCGACCCTGTTCACTCGCGAACTGGGGAAGGTTGCGGTACTGGCCAAAGGTGCACGTCGCCTCAAATCGCCGATCCAGGGTGGGCTTGACCTTCTCGGGGTTTCCGATATCGTACTTTTTCCCAAGGCGTCCGAAACGCTCGACTTGCTGGCCGAAGCCGCGCCGGTCGAACGCTTCGCATCTCTACGCCGCGATCTTGGGGCCTTTTATGCCGGCTTCTATATCGCCGAGCTGTTGATCGATCTGACGGACCCCCACGACCCGCATCCGCGATTGTTCGACGCGGCGAGAATCACATTGCGGCATTTGGGCGATTCCGAGCTGCGGACACGGAGGATCATGCGGTTCGAACTGGCCTGTCTGCGCGAGCTGGGCTTGATGCCGGCGCTCGATCATTGCACCCAGTGCGGTGCCCCGGTCGACTTCGCCGCCGGCACAGTGTTGTTTGGGGCGGGTTGTGGCGGAGTGGTGTGCGGCCGGTGCGGGCCCGGAACGCCGCATGTCGCCCAACTCACCGTCGCTGACTGGGAAACGATTCGCATTTTGGCCAGCCCAGGCAATGCCTGGCGAATTTTAGACGCCCGTCCCGCGTTGTGGGCACCGGCTTGGAAGACGGTCGGGGCGGTTATCAGTCATGTCTTGGGCCATGGTCCTCGGCTCCGGCACTTACTGGGAGTGTGACCCGATGGCTCGGGTTCGTCGAAATGTCGCTACGCGTTCCCAGACCCCCTGGTCCTCCCGCGTGGGTTGCTTTTTTGGGGGCCGATACCAGACTAAGGCCCAGCCTTGGCCGGACAAGCTGTTTAGTATCTCGAACCAGCGCCGGCACAGGCTGGCACGCGTGGGGATAACGCTTCTTCCCCTCTTGCTCGCCGGTTGCCAGAGTTTCACCAGTCCTCTTAGTGCGTGGCGGGCGGCCTACGATGGCAGTCTTATCAGGCCCATCTCAAACGAAGAGATGGCCGACACCAGCGGGTCGGCGGATTCGCAGAATCTGTTCGACCGCTGGATAACGCCCCGCGCACGGGAGGGGGCGCGAACGACGGCTCGGCCCCTTCAACGCTCATCCTCGGCTCCGATGGCTGGCGGCCGATCGCCAAAAAACCCAAGGATCCCAAGGCGGATGCCGAACTGGAAGCCGCCAAAAAGCTGTTTGAACAAGGCAAATTTGCCGAGTCAGAGCAGCAATTTTCCAAGATCGCCAAGGACCGCAAGGGGACGCCGTGGGGCGAGACCGCCCTGTATTACCTGGCCGAGTCGCAATTTCAGCGTGAAAAATACGTGGATGCTCACGACAGCTTCGAGAAACTCTACAACACCTATCCCGCAACTGACTACCGCGAGAAGCTGGTCAGCCGCGAGTTCGCCATTGCCCAACTCTGGAACCTTCAATCCGATCCCGACGCGCCCAAGGACAAGTTGCTTCCCTGGTACAGACGGTTCGACGGCGGTTTGCCGATCATTGACACTTCCGGATACGCTCTCAAGGCCCTTGAGCATGTCCGCCACAACGATCCGACCGGCGAGCTGGCCGACGATGCCGCAATCCAGATCGCGGATTATTACATGAAGCATCATGACTACGAATCCGCCGCGATCTACTACGACCAGTTCATCACCGAATACACCAAGAGTCCGTTCCTTCAGAAGGTTCAGCACGCGTCCATCGACGCGCGACTCAAAGCGTATCTCGGTCCCGAATATGACGCGTCGGGCCTGGAGAAAGCACGCGACTTGGTCAGAAAGACCCTCGACACTTTTCCCGAACAGCAGGCGAGCTACGACGGGCTCTACCATACACTCGACGTGATCAACAACGCCGAGGCGGAAAAGACGTTTGTGACCGCGAGCTATTACAAACGCGTTAAAAAGATTGCCTCCGCCGAGTTTTATTTCGGTAAGATCCCCCAGCGGTGGCCTGGCAGTCCCTGGGCGGCCAAGGCCAAGGTCGAATTGGCTCAACTGGCCAAGATGCCTCGAACTCCCTCCAAACCCAGTAAGATCATGATCCCGCCCGGCTCAACAAATCCGTTCGGCGGCGGCGGCGGGATGGGCGGCATGGGCATGGGTGGCATGGGCGGCATGGGCATGGGCGGCATGGGCATGGGTGGAATGGGTGGAATGGGTGGAATGATGTAAGTGTCCGTTGTCAGTTGTCCGTGGTCCGTTGTTCGCTTCGCGGATGGATGAGCCGAATGCCGAAAAGACTCGGCACCCCCCGACAACTGCCGGCGGATTGGAGCGGTAGCTCCTACAACGGACAACGGACAACGGACGAAGGACAAAGGGGGATGTCATGGAAACCGTCTTCACAGGAAGGTCGCGACGACGAAATGGGCGTCGCGTGCTGGCTCTCCTTTTGACATCACTGCTTTCGAGCTTGGCTGGGTGTGGTACTTTTGGACGGTCCCCGTCGGAAGGCGGGTTCTTCGGTTGGCATTTTTATGCGCCTTTCGACACATCCGAGGTCAAGACGGTCGCTATTTTCTTCAAGACGAATTCGTTTCGCCGTGACATAGAGAAGCAACTGACCGAAGCCGTGGTTAAGGAAATCACGTTGAGAACGCCCTACAAGGTCGTGGGTGATCATACGAAGGCTGACTCGTTACTCTCGGGCACGATCACGAACGCCGGCAAGAACCTGGTTGTCGAAGCCCCGACCAACTTCGCTCGCGAGCTGAACATGACGATCAGTGTCGCGGTGAAATGGACTCGCAATCCTCCGACCGAGCTCGAGGATAAGCAGATCCCAACGATCGTCACCGAAACGATTAACTTCGTGCCGGAGGTTGGCGACACGACTTTGACAGCCACCAACCACGTCGTGCAGAGTTTGGCCAAGCAAATTGTCGATATGATGGAACAGCCCTGGTTTAACGAGAGCGATGTTCAATGACAGTCGGGACGCTTCCCGGCATTGATTGGGGACGCTTCGCGGGGCATCGATGCAGGTGGGAGCTCATTGCTTAGTGGGTTAAAACGTGAGCCAGCAGCCTTTGTCAGCAAGGTGGGAAGCACGTGGGCGAGAGATCGTCGCCGCAGACGACCCGATTCCCAAGGTGATGGGAATCGTCAACCTGACGCCGGACAGCTTTTCCGACGGCGGAAGCACGTTGCACCCCGAAGCCGCACTTGCCCACGCGAGCCGGCTCGCGGCCGAAGGAGCCGACTTGCTCGATCTGGGGGGCGAATCCAGCCGGCCAGGTGCCGAACCGGTTTCGCTCGCCGAAGAACTGAAACGGGTGATCCCGATCGTCGAAGCGATCGGCTCGACCATCGAGATACCGCTCTCGATCGATACAACCAAGGCCCAGGTCGCGCGGCAAGCGATCAAGTTTGGTGCTGTGATCATCAATGACATCAGCGCGCTCGCGAACGGACCCGGCCATGACGCGTGTCGCCGCTGAGACCGGCGCGGGCGTCGTGCTCATGCACATGCAAGGCACGCCCGCCACAATGCAGCAGAACGCGCACTACGACAATGTCGTGACCGAGGTTTACGACTTCCTGGCACGGCGAGTCGAGTGGGCCGTTGCCCACGGTATTCCCCGCGAGCGTATCACCATCGATCCCGGAATCGGGTTCGGCAAGAGGTCTCATCATAACCTTGAAATCTTGCGGAGCATGCGCCGGTTTGAGAACCTAGGGTGTGTCGTTCTTGTCGGCGCGTCGAGAAAAGGGTTTCTGGGTAAGATCACCGGACGCCCGATCCAGGAACGAGCGTCGGCAACCGCCGCCTGTTCGTTGGCGGCGTGTCTCGAGGAGCGCGGGTCGTGCGGGTTCATGATGTAGGCCCAATGGTCGACATGATTAAGGTCTGGACCGCTGTGCGGGCTTGGGGGGATTCGCGATGAGCACCATCGTTGAGGTTGACGCGTGCGACGAAGTGAGCAGCACGATCACTCAGAGTCTTTGTCGCGAGTTGGCTCAGGGAGCCAAACTGGCCTCGCGCCACTTGGCGGTGGCTCACGGGGCGGCGAAGAATGCCTGGCTTTCAGGTTGCGCGAATGCCCTGCTGGAGCGCCGAGAGGAGATTCTCGCGGCCAATACTCGCGACGTACAGGCCGCGCCCTCGCAAGGTTTTAACGCCGCGGCGATCGACCGGCTGATGTTGAATCAGAGGCGGATCGACGACATGGCCCAGACATTGAAAGACGTGGCGGCGCTCCCCGACCCGATCGGTGAGACGGTGGCCTCAAGCCGGCGGCCCAACGGGCTTGACGTCCGGCAGGTCAGGGTGCCGCTGGGCGTTGTGTTTATGATTTACGAGAGCCGACCCAACGTGACGGTCGACGCGGCTGCTCTTTGCGTGAAGAGCGGCAACGCGGTCATTCTGCCGCGGGGAAGGAAGCCATCCATACCAACCGTGCCCTCCATCGCATCCTGGCCGACGAGCTGATCAGATGTGGTTTGCCCGAGCAGGCGGTTCAGCTCGTCGCGACGACTGACCGTGCGGCGGTCGGCGAGTTGTTACGGCTGTCCGAATACATCGATCTGGCGATTCCTCGCGGGGGCGAAAGTTTGATCCGCAGAGTGGCCGCCGAAGCGAAAATGCCCGTTCTGAAGCACTATCAGGGGAACTGCCACGTGTATGTCGACGCGCATTGCGACCTCGATATGGCGGTCAAGATCATCGTGAACTCAAAGGTTCAGCGGCCCGGTGTGTGCAATGCGGCCGAGACGCTTTTGGTTCATCACGCGATCGCCGCGTCCTTCCTCCCCAGGGCAGCCGAGGCGCTCTTGCGCGAGGGAGTGGAGTTGCGTGGCGACCCGATCGCCTGCAAGATCGTGCCCGCGATGAACGTCGCCGAGCCTGCCGACTGGGACACCGAGTATCTCGACAAGATCCTGGCCGTGGCCGTTGTCGAGTCGATCGACGAGGCGATCGGCCACATCACGTTTCACGGCTCGGGGCACACCGAAGCGATCGTGACCAGCGACCTCGCAGCCTCGCAGCGGTTCGTCAATGAGGTGGACAGCTCGGCCGTGATGGTCAATGCCAGCACCAGATTCAACGACGGCGGCCAGCTTGGTCTCGGGGCCGAAATCGGCATCAGCACCGACAAGATCCACGCCCGGGGCCCCTGCGGCCTCCGTGAGTTGACGAGCACGAAGTGGATCGTTGTCGGCGAGGGGCAGGTGCGGTCTTAGAGAAGCGAAGCCGAAGTCGAGATTCTGATCAATCACCCGGTGGTTGATCGGACGGCTTGTCTCGTCGCCGGGTCGTTTGTATCGAGTTTCTCGGTCATGCATGTGCAGGGGCGCAGTTGGCTCCGTTGGAATTCGGCGTGATGCTCCACTATTTGACGATCGCCGCGTATGCGACCGTCGTGAAGCTGCCGTCGAGGGCCTCGATCGCACCGTCGACCGCCACTTCCACAATTCCGTTGTAGGGCTTCTTGAGGTTGATCGTCACCGTGTCATTCGACGTATTGTAGATCACGCTCTTTAGCTTAAGCGACTTCGTGAATACTTCGTTGTGCTTCTTCTTTGAGCCCTCGTATACGTGATAAAGCCCGAGATTTTGGGCGGAGGCCACGTTGAGCGCCTGGCTAAATGGCACCGCGTATCCCGTGACCCCTTTCTTGGATTTGACCACGCCGGGCGTCGAAGACACCTGCGTCGGCGTTGGTGTCGGCGTCGGTGTCGGCGTAGGCGTTGGCGTTGGTGTTGGCGTTGGTGTTGGCGTCGGTGTTGGAGTGGGCGTCGGTGTTGGTGGGAGTTGGCGCAAACACGTTTATCGAATCCGGCATCGAGCTCGTACCGCCGGTTTCGCCTTCGATGGCGTAACCGCTGGCCGCTTGGTTGATGGATAGTCCCGAGTAAGTGGCGACGCCGCTGGTCGCATAGACTATGACCTTTCCGCCCAGCGTGGCGCCGGCGGGATTTGTTGACAGGAAGACGGTGATCGCGCCATCGAAGCCGGTGTCGACTGTGCCGTTGGTCTCTTCGACGCTCACGGCCATGGTAAACCCACCGTTCGCTTGAACCGAGCCCGGCGGCGGCGTGGTGATTTTCAGAATGAGAGACGAAACATCTGGCGGCTCGCCAACCGGCGACTGATTTGGGTCGCTGGCGGTGCCCGGCGCTCTCGGCGGCACGGGCGTGCCGGTCCTGCCTTTATTGCCGGCCACGCCTTTGCCGCCATTGGTCCCATAATTGCCATTGGGGGCACGTCCACCGCCAAGTGTGGTCGCACCGATGCCACGAGAGCCGGCCGAGCCACCGTGATCGGCCACACCGCCGAGCCCGGCTCCGCCGGGAGCGCTTCCGCCGGCGCCACCGTGGCCGGCGGTGGTCGTATTGCCCGAGTCCGTCGCGTTAGTCAGGGTTAATTCACCGCCGCTGACATAAATCCCACCCCCATAGGCATTACCTCCCATGCCACCATTGCCGCCATTGCCGGCGTTACCACCGTTGCCGCCGTTGCCGCCCGGACCGCCGTTGCCGCCGTTGCCACCATGGCCGCTGGGACTGCCACCATCGCCTCCAAAGCCCCCTGGCCCACCGCTTGCCCCCGCGCCGCCCTGGCCGACGGGCACGGAATCGGAGTAAACGTGGAGATGATCCGAGCCGCCGGCAGCGCCGGGACCGCCTGCTCCCCCTTGGGCGGTATTACCTTGGACCAAGTCGAGAGTCAGCGTCACCGTACCGCCGGCCACGGCGATACCGCCACCCGCACCGAGGCCCCCCACTCCGCCGGCTCCGCCATTAACGGCATTGCCCGCGTTACCGCCAGGCCCGCCGAGACCGCCAGGCCCGGCGTTGCCCGCGGCACCACCGGCTCCTCCGCTCAATCTCCCGGGGCCGCCCTCGCCACCTGAGCCACCGCCACCGGCGCCGCCACCAGATCCGCCGCCACCGCCGTAACCGCCCCCCACACCGATGATGCCACCTTTTCCGCCGTTGCCGCCGCGGGCCTCGTTGGCCGACAGGGTCGACGCCTCCAAGCTGAGCGTCCCGCCCGCCACGTAAATGGCCCCGCCCAAGCCCATGCCGCCCGTGCCGCCGGGCTGCGACACGCCGCCGTTGCCACCGTTGCCGGCGCTCCCTCCAGATCCTCCCGAGCCGCCGAGTCCGCCGACGGCGCCGACAGCTCCCCGGCCGCCGGCGCCGCCATCGCCCCCACGGCCACCGCGGCCTCCCGCTGCGCCATATCCCCCGCCGCGGTTTGCATCGAAGGCCCCCGATCCCACGTTGCTTAACGCATTGCCGCCGTCGGCGGCATTGGACGAAAAACTCACGCTGACAAGGCTTACGTTTCCGGCTGCCAGGTAAAGGCCGCCTCCCTCGGCTGCGCCCCCTGTGGCCGCCAGGCCGCCGTTGCCGCCATTGCCCCCCTTGCCGCCGGCACCCCCCTTGCCGCCGGCACCGCCGAATTGACCATTGATATGGCCAAGGCCCGTTCCCGTGGCGCCGTTGGCACCGGCGCCGCCGTTGCCGGCGCTGCCGCCGTCACCGCCAATGCCGCCGTGCCCGCCGAACCCACCTACGCCGTTATGTCCCCCGATCGCGCCGTTATCACTGACGATACCGCCGGTGATGGTCATCGTCCCACCGGCGATGTAGAGACCACCTCCATAAGCATTACCGCCGTTGGCTCCATTACCGCCGGCACCGCCGTTGCCGCCATTCTGGCCCGCTTCGCCGTTTTGGCCCGCGCTGCCGTGGCCGTGGCCGGTCTCTCCGCCGGTCTTGCCGTTGCGCCCGTGCGTCCGTTTCCCCCATCGCCGCCGTTGCCGCCGCTGCCGCCGTTGCCGCCACGGCCGCCACGCGCGCCGTTGTCCTCGATCGCCAGCCCATACTGCCCTGAAAAGCCGGACACGTGGTTGTTCGACGAGATCATGATCAGCTCGCCGCCGGCCTCGTAGAGACCGCCACCCGCGGCCGATCCACCACCGCCGCCATTGCCGCCACGGCCGCCGGCCGAACCGGTGTCACCATTGCCGCCGCGGCCGCCATCACCGCCCGCGCCCCCCTCGGCGCCATTGGATTGAATTGTTGAATCGATCAGAGTCAGTGTACCGCCGGCCATGTAGATCCCGCCGCCATAGGCCGCTTGGCCATCCGTGCCGTTGCCGCCGGCCTCTCCCGCCGCGCCCGCTGAGCCGTCTGAACCGGGGCTGCCCGTCAGGTCGTTTCGACTGACGTTCACATGGCTAAGCGTGAGCGCTCCTCCATCAAACAAGACCCCGCCGCCCCGCGCCGCGGAGCCACCCAACTCGCCTCCTCCGTGCCCCTCACCGCCGGTGATCGTCAGGTCGGCGAGAATGACCGTCACGCCCCCCACGGCCGTCCCAACAATCTCCAAGACCCGAGAATTCAGGGAAGAAGAGCCAGACAGAACCGTGTCCGACGAATTTGCTCCCTGACCCTCTATTGTCAACGTCTTGTGGGTGCCCGTCGTATTCTCGACCTCCAACTCGCCGTCGGGCCCGCTCGTAAGGGTGATCGAGGCCGTCAGGTTGATCGTGTTCGCGGTGGCGCTATTCATGTCGGCGGCGAAGATCGCGCTGTCGCAGCTCGCTCTCCGTCGAAACATTGAAGGTGCTCAAAACGACTCGCGGCTCCAATTCCTCCAGCAATACTCGCAACGACCTTACACGCCGCGATGCAACACTCCGACGAGTCGCCTTGCTCGAACGCATGACTGATTCTCTTGGCTGTTCCTGGAATGGCGAAGCGACTCGCCGCGGTTAAAGACGCCCCTGTCGTCGCTTCTGGTTGATGTCCATCGCGCCCCTCGCTCGGCCTGCGCATCCTACCTGCGCGAGACGATATAGAATTACGGATGCCGGAATTGATCGTGACTGAGCGTGCAAAACTGAGGCCAATAACGATTGCCCGATCACCGGACCGTTGACCCATGAAAACGGGTTCAGCGACAATCCATCGTCGAGGCACGCAGTCAGATCGTTCATGCAGAAGCCTTGAGGGAGAGAGACAGATCAGTCGCGGTCGCGTTTCGAATAAGATTTGTCCGCCAGTTCTCGAAGATCGCGGCGATCGAGTGTGCCGACGCTCGCACCGGGATCCGGGTCAACGTCATCTCGCCAGGCGGCGTCAAGACGCCGATCTGGGACTCGGTCGACTTCCTCCAGAACCTGGTCGAGAAGCTGGGCGGAAGCGAACAGGCATTCGCCGCGATGGCGGGCAACTCGGCCTTGCGACAGTATTCCACGGCTGAGGAGATCGCGAGGACGACTCTCTATTTCGCGTCCGACGAATCCTCACATCTCACCGGGACGGAGCAGGTGATCGCTCAGGGGCACGTCGGTTGACCGCAAAAAGGGGACGGAAAAAGATTCCCGTCCCTCTTTTCAGGGTCGTCCCTTTTTCCAGGGTGGCCAGGCGGATGTTCGGGCTCATTTCTCCGCCCCCCTACCGCATCATTTCACGGAACTCGTCGAACAGATAAAGGCTGTCATGCGGACCGGCGGAGGCCTCGGGGTGATACTGAACGCCGAAGACGGGCAAGCGTTTGTGGCGCAATCCTTCGAGCGTTTGGTCGTTGAGGTTGATGTGACTGGCCTCGACGTCGGATGGCAACCCCGCCGGGTTGACCGCGAAACCGTGGTTTTGAGTCGTGATCTCGATCTTGCCGGTCGCCTGGTTGCGGACGGGGTGGTTGGCGCCTCGATGGCCGAATTTGAGCTTGAAGGTGTCAGCACCGAATGCCTGGCCGAGAAGTTGATGACCCAGGCAGATCCCGAAGATGGGGATACCGCTGCCGCCGGCGGCGGTTCGGATCAGCGTGCGCAGCGTGGCCGTGGGTCCAGTGAGGGCGGTGGGATCCCCCGGCCCGTTCGAGAGGAAGATCCCATCCGGCGCGGCGTCGAGGATCGTCTCGGCGGAAGCTGAGCCCGGCATGACGGTCACCTTGCAGCCAATGTCTACCAGGTGGCGAAGGATGTTCCATTTCATCCCGAAATCAAGGGCGACGACGTGCGGGCGGTGCGCACCTGAAGGCGCGGCGGAAGACGGCTTGTCGCCGGCCGGGTGTTCGCCGGTGGTCGTCCGTATGAGAAACGAGCGGTCCAGACCCAGCTCCCACGAGGTCGACCCCTTAGGCATCACTTCGTGGGCCAAGTCGCGGCCCACGAGGCCCGGGCTGGCTTGAGCCTTCGCGACCAGGCTCGCATCGTCGAGATCAGTGGTCGAGAGAACCCCCTTCATCGCGCCCTGCTCGCGCGTGTGGCGAACCAAGGCGCGGGTGTCGATCCCCTCGATGCCGATCACCCCATGCTCCTGGAGATAGGTCGCGAGGTCTCCGACCGCGCGGTAATTGCTCACGCGGGAACTGAGCTCACGGATCACGAACCCACGGACCCAGGGCCGCGGGCTCTCGGCGTCCTCGACGTTGACACCATAATTCCCAATCTGAGGATAAGTCATCGCCACGATCTGGCCGTGATACGATGGGTCGGTAAGCACTTCCTGATAGCCGGTCATGCTCGTGTTAAAAACGACCTCGCCGTCGCGCTCGCCTCGGGCCCCAAAGGCCTTGCCCGTGTAGACAGTGCCATCTTCCAGCGCCAACTTCGCTATGTCCATTGTCGACGTTGAGTCTCGCCTCCCAGTTAGGAACGATGTTGTCCAAGTTACTTTAATGTACCCGACGGCCGCATGAGCCGTCGAATAGTTGCGGCGCCCTTCGGGCTGTGAAGTCGCTCGTAAGCCATTGTCGAGCTCGCGGCGTGGCGAGATATACCGCTCGCGGTGTGAGGCACGACATGGGCGCGGGGAGGGCGAGGTTCCGCCCGAGCCGGCATTGGCACTCGGCTCGCACGGAGGCTCGCCCTCCCGAGATGTCTCAAATCAGCCCGCGTACGGTATAACCTGCCGCGAGTGTCCGGAAATCAGCCAACTGATCCTCCTCCCACTTTTTATCTTTGCCCAGCTCCGCCGCTAGTAGCGAGGCGACTTGTGGAGCCGCCTCGACGCTGGCTCTGGCATCGAGAAAGAGCGCACGCGTCCGGCGTGCGAGGACATCCTGAACGGATCGGGCTGCCTCATGACGCGCTGCCCAGACCACCTCGCTCATGCGATAAGGGAGCGAGGGATGCAAGAGTTGGTTCCATTGCGGATGGTCGACGGCGAGGTTTTTAAGTTCGGAACAGTCTGCGCCATAAACTAAGAGCGGATCATCGGCATGACCGACGTCTTCTTGCCAACCGTGCAGCTTGAGGTCGGCGGTCGGGGATGGCACGCGCGGAAGGCTTGCCACTCGCGCAGCCTGATCGACGGCGTCGATCGCCATGCGGCGATAAGTCGTCCACTTGCCCCCCGTGACTGTGATCAATCCCGACGCCGAGACGACGACCGCGTGCTCGCGCGAAAGTCGCGACGTCCGCGAGCCGCTTTTGCGCCGGAGTAGTGGCCTCAGACCGGCGAAGGTACTCAGGATCTCGTTAGGCCGCGGGCGACGATCGAGATATCGGCCGACGTACTCGCTCAGGTAAGCAACCTCCTCCTGAAGCGGGCGGGGCTCGATCACAAGCGCGGTTGTCGGCGTGTCCGTCGTGCCGACCAAGACGCGGCCATGCCACGGGATCGCGAAGAGAACGCGGCCGTCATCGGTGCGCGGAACCAAGAGAGCCGTGCTCCCCGGCAGGAACGAGCGGTCCAGGACCAGATGGGCCCCCTGACTGAGCGTCAACAGCGGCGCAGCTCTGGCGTCGTCAAGCTGCCGCACGGCGTCGACGAACACTCCGGTCGCGTTGATCACGGCCTTCGCCTGGATCGTTAGCTCCAGGCCGGTTTCGCTGTCGCGGGCAATCAGTCCGGCGATCCGGCCGTCGCGACGCGTGAAACTGGTGACGCTCGCGTAGTTGAGAACCGTGCCCCCCAGGTCAGCCAGAGTGCGTGCCAGCGTAATCGCCAGCCGCGAATCGTCAAACTGGCCGTCGGTGTACACGATGCCGCCGTGCAGACCTTGGCCGCGGATTGTGGAAATTCTTTGCTGGACTTCGGCTCGTGAGATCCGATGCGACCAGCCAAGCCTCAGTGGGCCCGCGAAGAGATCATAAAGCTTGAGTCCCGCTCCGTAATACGGCAGCTCGTGCCAGCGATAGGCTGGCACCACGAAGTCGCGTGGATGAATAAGCTGAGGCGCGTTTCGAAGCAGAATACCGCGCTCCGCGAGGGCCTCGCGCACCAGAGCGACATTTCCTTGCGCGAGGTAACGCACACCGCCGTGGATCAGCTTAGTGCTCCGGCTCGAGGTCCCGTGGGCGAAATCCTGAGCTTCGAGCAAGAGCGTTCGATGACCCCGCGCCGCCGCGTCGACGGCCGACCCCAAGCCCGTGGCACCGCCGCCGATCACAGCGATGTCCCAGACCGCCTGGTGACGCAGCCGCTCGAGGTTTTCAGGGCGAGAAAGTGATCCCATCATGAAATCTTTGAATTCATCCCTGAGGGAGCGTCAAGGAGTCTGCGCGGGAGTACCGGCGTTGTCGGCTGAAAACGAATTCCGCCGGCGATCAAGGTTTGGATTGCCGGTCGTGCCAATCGTCCCGCCGGGCAATGATCTCGCGGGTCGTCATCGACGTGGGCCCTCCGCCGACGGGCCGCATCATTAGATATTTCACCTGCTGCGGAACGAACTGGCGGGTCGTTACTCTTGTGAACATACGCGGCAGAAACCTGATTCTCCTGCCCGTGGTCATCTTCGCGACCGTTCCCGTGATGATCGCCCAGCCTTGGTGCTGCAAACCGCTCTGGTCCTCGACGATCACGCGATAGATCACGGGGATCAAAAACATGCGAACCCAGCGCAGGCTCAATCCATCTCGCCGCACCCGATTTTGGAGGAATGACTGACAATCCTCCTGTGCCTCGAAGATCAACAAAGCGGCCCTCACGCCCAAGACGAATATCAGTGGCACGGCGACAAAGCTCAGGACGGTGATCAATAACCACACCAAGTCTTCGAGACTTCCGATCAGGACATTCGACCTCCGGCCATTTGCCAATCGGCTTGCGTCGATTTTAAGGCGATGCTCCAGTGAGGAAACGATGTCCCAAAGGAAAACGCCGTCGCGAGTGGCCCCCGCCAGCGTGCGGCCGTCGGGCGTGAAGGCCAGGGCGTGCACGCGGCTCATGCCTTCCTGGAAGATCACACGGTCTTGGCCTGTTTCTGTGTCCCAAAGTCTGACTTCGCCGGGGGCTCCCTCGTACCCGATTTCTTCCATCCCCAAGGCCAGGTAACGGCCATCGCGGGAATAAGCCAGGCAATGAACAGGCGTGGTGGTGATGTATGTTCGTGTCTTTCCGGCGCGATCTATCAACCGGGCGCCGTCGTTTCCTGCCGTGGCCAAGGTCTGGCCATCGGGCGAGAAGCAGACGGCATAAGTCGGTTCCCGGAATTCAATGCGATCCCCAATGGGCTTGCCCTGCAGGTTCCAGAGCCTGATCTCACCGGCCACGGCCGAGGAGGCCGAGCCATTGTGTTGCAAGTCGCCTTCCCGTGGGCCCTCGAGCGCGGAAGCAAGCGTCTTACCATCCGGGGCGAACGAAACGGAATGAACCATGCCGGTTCCGGCATTGAAAGCGGCGACCGCCTGGCCGGAGGTCAGGTCCCAGACGACAACCGAATCGTACGAGGCGGTCGCCAGTGTCCGCGCATCGGGCGAGAAGGCGAGGCTCTCGAAGTATCCCCTTCCGCGCAATTTCAAAGTGGCTCGTTCTCGATTTGTCCGCGAGTCGTAAAGTTTCACTTCTTTCGCCAGGCCGATCGCCAACGTAAGTCCGTCCGGCGAATACGCGAGAGAGCAGCCCGCGCTGTCGGGCAACGCGATCTGCGCCCGCGAACTTCCGTCGCTCGCGCCACAGATGAACACCACGGCTGACGGCGCAACGTGATTTCCAGCCTGATCCTGACTCAATTCCACTCGCCCGGCCGCCAGTTCTTTTCCGTCCGGCGAAAAAGCGACCGATTCGTTGATCAAAGCGCTTTCTGGATCGGTCGTTCGCAGGACCAAACGTCCTGATCCGACAATCACCGCCGGGGTAAACGGCCTTGAATCGGCTTCTGCGAAGCACCCCAACCACAAACACACCAACGGTGTAAACGCCAATGATGCCGAGCGAAAGAGTGCCTTCATTTGTGCATGATGAGAACGCATGACTCTGGTCCAAAGAATAAGTAGCCGCGCGTGCTTCGTACGCCCGGCGGCATCCGCCATACCGGGCTTTCAAGCCGACATCTTATCACGAAACCGGAATGCGCGTCGTCAGGCGACTGACGCGGTTTTTGGAAACGCCAGTCATGACAAATCCGCGCGCGGGCTATGAAGTTCTCAACGACTGCGAGTCGTGAACAGGCCGCCGAGCCGCTTACGCCAGGAGCCGCGTGAGCACCTTCGCGGGATGGACGTCGGTAAGGCGCTCGTCGCGTCCCTGCCGGGCGAAGGTCAGGTGGTGGTAGTCGAGCCCGAGCACATGAAGAATCGTGGCGTGGAGGTCGGAGACATGGCAGCGGTCTGTGACGGCGTGGTAGCCGAACTCGTCGGTCGCGCCGTAAGTTTGCCCCCCTCGAATCCCGCCGCCCGCGAGCCAAACCGAGAAGCCGTACGGGTGGTGGTCACGCCCATCTTTGCCTTGGGCACCTGGGGTTCGGCCGAATTCGCCGCCCCAGACGACCAGCGTCTGGTCGAGCAGACCGCGCTGCTTCAGATCAGTGAGCAGGCCGGCGATCGGCAGGTCGGTTTGTTCGCAGCAAGAGCGGGTGCCGGCGGCGTTATTGGCATGCGTGTCCCAGGGCTGCCCGGCCATGAAGAGCTGAACAAACCGAACCCCGCGTTCGACCAGCCGCCTGGCCATCAGGCACCGCGTCCCGTAAGAGCGGGTGACCGGGTTATCGAGCCCGTACAGCGTTTGCGTTGTCATTGATTCGCGCGACAGGTCGAGTGCATCGGTGGCCGAGAGCTGCATCCGCGCGGCCAACTCGAAGCTGGCGATGCGGGCATCGAGCTCGAGCTCCTCAGGGTGGTGGGCCTTGTGCTCGAGGTTGAGTGCGGAGAGCAGATCGAGCCGGCCGCGCTCGACGTCGGCCGGGCGAGGCGTTCGCGGCACGAGGTTCAACACGGGCATCCCCTCGGCGCGGAACGGCGTGCCCTGGTACACCGGCGGGAGCCAGCCGTTCGACCAGTTGCGAATGCCGTCAACGGGCAGGCCGCGAGGATCGGGCAGCACAACGTAGGCTGGCAGGTCTTGGTTCTCGGTGCCCAGCCCGTAGGCAACCCAGGCGGGCAGCGTCGGCCTGCCGGCGACCGTCATGCCGGTGTGCATCGCCCAGATGGCTTGCTCGTGATTTCGATGCAAACTGAACATTGAGTGAACCACGGCGATGTCGTCCGCGTGTTGTGCGATGCGCGGCAGCGTTTCGGAGAATTCCAGCCCAGACTTGCCGTGTCGTGAAAACCGGTACGGGCTGCGGAGCAACATTGCCGGTGAGCTTCTCGTCGTCGGCGACTTCCTTCGGCGGGGCCTGGCCGTCGTATTTGGTGAGCATCGGTTTGGGGTCGAACAGATCGACCTGGCTCGGCCCGCCGTGCATGAAAAGCTGAATCACCGCCTTCGCCCGTGCAGGGTGATGTGGAGCCCGAAGCCGGACGTCAAACGTCTGGCGGGCGGCTGGTGATCCGTCGGCTCCCGAGCATGATTCGCCCAGAAGTGCCGCGACCACCATCCCACCGAATCCGCCGCCCAAGCTGCGCGAGCGCCTTCCGCCGCGTCAGCCCCGCGAGCGTCGGTTCCTGCGATCGCGTCGGCATTGGAGTTTCCCCTTCGCGTCAATCGATCTCAATCGACGTAGGCAAATTCGTTGGAGCTCATGAGCATTTGGCAGAGGTCGGCCAGCGCCAGCCGGCGTCCGCGTGCGAGCTGGTCGCTCGTCGGTTCGGAGCTCGATCCCGCCAACGCCCGTGCGTGGCGCTGGGTCTGCGTGGCAAGGAATGCGTCGAGCATCGATCGCTCGGCGTCGCTTGGTGGGCGACTCAGGGCCGTCCGGAACGCCTGAGCGGCTGGGTCACACGACACTTCGTTTTCAACGTGTGCGGCCAATGCCTTCGCGTGCTTCGTCAGTCCGTCGCTATTAAAGAGGTTAAGTGCCTGCGAAGCGACCGTCGAAACGCTTCGCCTGGTGCAATTCGTCTCCATCACCGGCTGGTCGAACGACTGAAGCAGCGTGAGCGGCAGCGACCGCCGCACAGTGAAATAGATCGATCGCCGTGCGCCGGCGGCGGCATCCGGCTCAACGACCTCGCCGTCCTCTCGAACCACAAGCGGCACGGGCGGGCCGAACATTCCGCCGTTGAGCGAACCAGAGACGGCGAGCATCGCATCGCGGAGCGGCTCGGCTTCGAGTCGCCGCATTCGCTGTCGCCAAAGGAGCCGATTCTCCGGGTCGACTTGTCTTCGCACGTGCGTGCCCCGGCGAGGCTGGGTCGATCGCGCTCGACTGGCGGTAGGCATTCGATGTAAGGATCAACCGATGCATTGCCTTGATGCTCCAACCGCGCGCGACAAACTCCGTCGCCAGCCAATCGAGCAGCTCGGGGTGGCTCGGTGCCGCCCCGGCCTTGCCGAAGTTGTCGGGAGTGGATACGATTCCCTCGCCGAAATGGAGCAGCCAGATCCGGTTGACCATCACGCGTGCGGTGAGCGGATGACCGGGCTGAGTCAGCCATTGCGCAAATGCCAGCCGGCGGCCGCTTGTGCGAGCACCTGTTCTCGGGAGCCGACCAGGCGAATGGCGTCGGCGTCGCGATGGCTTGGATCACTCCTGGCCCGACCTCACGGCCAGGCTGAGTGTACTCGCCTCGTTTGAGAATCGGCGTCTTCACATCACCCGGCAGGTCGTAAAAAGCGCGGATCTCGGGAAAGTTCGTTTCGCGCTTGCTCGGCGGCGATCGTCGCGTGGGCGGCGTTTCGATAGGTCGCGGTGGGCATCAATTCGCCGGCGGACGGAGATAGCTTGAGGACGCGAGGCACTTCTGGACCTCGGTTCGTTGGCGGCCTCGGCCGCGAGCCACGCGTGTCGTCGCGGATCGGCTCGGGGAGTGGCCAGACGATCCTCGAACAGCCGCGGTGAAGCTCGTCTTGAGCGACTGGGCCTTCGCGTGAGTTCGGCCACCTTCGCATCGATCCGCGCATTATAGGCAGCGGCCTCGGCATTCTGGGCTGCTGTCGACTCGCTCAGCTTCCGCTCCCTGCGGTATCCATTGCGCCGGGCGGTAGCCGCTCATGAACACCGCCTGAATCTGGTAATATTCCTCCTGCGTGATCGGGTCGTACTTGTGCGTGTGGCACTTCGCGCACTGAACGGTCAGCCCCATGGTTGACGACGCCACGATCTTCATCGTGTCTTCGAGCGTCTGGTAGTAATACCCCGGTGCGTTCTTGATCTTGGCGAAGTCGGGCCGGCTCGTATCCGAGGCACACCGGAGATACCCGGTGGCGACGAGTGCCTCGACCACGCGCGGGCCGAGCGTCTTCTCGGTTTGAAACGACGGACGGATAATCGACAACCTCGTCGCCAGCGATCTGAAGGCGAAGGAACTGGTCGTAAGGAGTATCGGCGTTGAATGCGCGGATCACATAGTCTCGATAGCGCCAGGCGGCCGAGCGCTCGTAGTCGGCGGCCAGGATGCCCTCCGAATCGGCGTACCCGCGAGATCGAGCCAGTGCCGTCCCCAGCGCTCGCCGTATCGTGGAGCTTGCCAGCAGCGAGTCGATCAGTCGCTCCCACGCATCGGGCCGAAGGTCAGCGAGGAAGCGCGTCGGTCTGTTCGGGCGTGGGCGGTAGGCCCCAGAGGTCGAAATACAACCGCCGCACCAGCGTCCGCCGGCTTGGCCTCGGGCGAGAAGGTCAGGCCCTTGGCCTCGAGGGCTGCGAGCAGGAACGCGTCGACCGGGTTGCGAACTTTCGCGGCGTCACGGACCACCGGCTTCGGCGGACGCGCCGGCGGCCGAAACGACCAGAAGTTCGCAGTGCCGGCCGAGACGCCGTCGGCGCCCTTCGTTTCTCCGGGTGTGCCCGCGTCGATCCAGGCGCGAATGACGGCCACTTCGGCATCGGTCAGCTTCGGGTTCTTGCCCGGCGGCATCGCCTTCGACGTGACCTGTTCGACGATCAGGCTTTCACTGCTCTTGGCGGAAACCGCCGCCGGGCCAGTGTCGCCGCCGTGCATCAGGGCGTCGACCGTACGGAGGTCCAGCCCCCCTTTCCTCGCCTCGGGCCCATGGCATTTAACGCAATGATGTCGCAGAATCGGCGCAACGTCCGTCTCGAATCGGGGCGGCGCAGCCAGACAAGGCACGGCCACGAATGCCGCGAGCGCCAGGCCCAAGCCCACCCTGACGAACCTCGCCCCAATCACACCTCACCCCGGTCGCCTATTTGCTGTTACACCTTTATTCAACAATTCCCGTCTCGCCAGATATATCATACACCGCCGGGATCGTCCACTCGTCGCAAGCACTGCGTGAAAGTGCAAAGGGCCAAGTGATGCGTGATCATGCCGGCGGCCGTTTGAACCGATACGAAATATGCCTTTGTTGGGATCCGGGTGGTCGAACACGAATCGCTGATTGAGGAACTCCGAAGAGTCTCCCGAGATCAGGAGAAAGCTGAACGCATTCGTGCGATCCAAGCTCTGAGGTACGCTACGCGGCGAAAGGAGGGCCTGGTACACTGGTCGTTTGACACCGCGGGTGTTCCCCGAAAAGGCTTGATCGCCTGGGATGATGAGGACGCCGAAGGCTGAGATCGAGTAGATTGCCAAGGCCTAAGGAACGGGCCGGGAATAACTTCCTGATTTCGAGAGGGGATGCTTGGCGACCCGAAAATTCTCGCTCCCACGCTCCGGCGTGGGAGCGGTCCGCTTGCCGCTCCGCGGCGCGCACAATTTCAATCAGGGAATTTATTACTGACCCGTTCCTAAGAAGTTCCGGCATAGTTCCTGGATACCCCATGCGAATCACCAAGCTCGAAGCGATCCCGGTGCGTGTGCCCTTGAAGGCCGGCATGGTCACCAAGACGGCTCATGGCGATCATCACACGTCGGACTATGTCATCGTCAAGCTGCACACCGACGACGGACTGGTTGGCTTGGGCGAGGCGACCGTGTCGGCGCTCTGGAGCGGCGAGACCAGCAAGAGCTGCGTGGCGACACTTGCCGACTTGATCGGGCCGGCCTTGATGGGTGCCGACCCGACCCAGATCTCGGCGCTCCGCAAGCTCATGGATTTCCTGATTAAGCTCAACCCATTCACCAAGGCCGCCGTCGAGATGGCGCTTTGGGACATCGCCGGTAAGGCACGCGGCGTGCCGGTGTACCAGCTTTTGGGAGGCAAATTGCGGGATATCGTCCCCACCAAGATGATGATTGCGCCTTCGAGCCGCCACGCGTCCGGCGCTTGCCGAACAGTTCCTGGGCTGGGGCGTCGGCTGCCTGAAGGTGAAAGTGGGGCTCGACCTCGCCGGCGATTTGGCTCGCGTGAAAGCGGTTCGTGACGTCGCGGGCCCCGATATCCCGATCACGATCGACGCCAATTGCGGCTGGAACGTGACGACGGCCCGGATCGCGCTCGAGCGATTACGCCCGTTCCATATCTTGGTCGCCGAACAACCGATCGCCCCCGGCGACAACGAGGCGATGGCCTCGCTTCGATCCGCGGGCATTCCAATCATGGTCGACGAAAGCGTTTTCACACTTCGCGATGCCTGGAACGTGTTGCGCGGGCACGCCGCCGATGTGGTGAGTATCTACCCCGGGAAGAACGGCGGCATTGCCGCGTCCATCGAGATTGCAAATGTCGCCGCTTGCCGCCGATGTTCCCTGCCATGTCGGCAGCAACCTCGAGCTCGGAGTCGGCTCGGCGGCGATGCTGCATCTCGCCTGTGCCGTCCAGAATATCGATAGCGAGACCTACCCCGCCGATATCCTCGGCCCTCACTATCATGAGGCCGATTTGCTCGCGCAGCCACTGGCCCTCGATCCCCGCGGAGCCAGGGTTCCCAACGGCCCGGGCCTGGGGGTCGCTCTCGATGAGAGTCAGCTCCAGCGCTTCCGGGTTGATTGAGCGGCCGCTACGCTCGTTCAATGCGAAGCTCCGCCGCGATACTCGATGTGCTTTTCAAGAACCCGGCGATACTCCTCGACGTCCACATCGCGTTCACAGCAAGTCAGCATCAGCGTTCCATCAGACCGAAAGTTCCCATCCCATTCGATGACGCGATCGTCGGACCACGCGGGGTCGTACTCATCGAGGTGGTCGTCGGTCAGGCGTGCGAAATAGCGCGTAGGTTGATATCGGTTTCATCGAGAGGGCCATCACCCGGTAAATGCTCGAAGTCCAGTTCGGTCGCTTCGCTCATCAGAGTTCCTCCGCTTAAACGGCCTTGCGTGATTCCGGGAAGGCGAGGCTGGCGCGGTGCAAAGTTGGACTTGACCCGGCCAAATAACCTTGCCGAATTGTAGTTCTTTTGATCTGGTTCTTTCGAAAGAGCCGCGATCGCTGGAAGCAGAAGTACCAAGAACTCAAAGCGACCGTCAAGGGCTTCAAAAATCAGATCGCCGCGGTGGCCAAGAGCCAGTACGGTTGCTATAAGCCCTCAGACGAGATTAGGCTTACGCTATTGTCACCCGATCACGATCCTGATGAGCGCTGCAAACGTGAACACGTCGAAGACAACATCGGGCAGATCCGGTGGTCCGTCGCGCTTCGCGTGGTGGACTCTGGCCCTCGCCCTGATCTCCGGCGGAATGCTCCGTTGGATCTGGATCGAGGACATGGAATGGAAGAAAGACGAGCGTTGGTCGTACCAGATGAGCCAGGAGCTGGGACGGACACGGCCATGGTCCTTCGTGGGGATGGACACCAGCGTCGGGTTCCCGAATCCCGGGCTGAGCGTGTGGATTTTCGTGCCGATCGGTCGCGTGGCTAGCACGCCGACGTCGATGGCGCGTGCGATTGCGGTGCTGAACATGCTCGGCCTGATCGGTTTTGCGGCGGTGGTTCGCGTCTATCTTCCCGCGAGGGCGAGGGAGCCCTGGCTCTGGGGGCTGGCGCTGCAAGCGGTGAGTCCATTCGCCATCCGCATGTCCAGAAAGATCTGGCCGCCGTCGATTTTAACGCCCTTCTTGCTCGTGCTCTGGGTCAGCCATCGGTTTCGTCTGGCCCGCTGGGGCGCTTTTACCTGGGGACTGGTCGGTGCCTTGATCGGCCAGGTGCACTTGAGCGGCTGGTTTGTCGCCCGGGACTGGTCGTGGGCACGGTGGTCGCCGAGTGGCGGGGCTGGCTGCCGAGATCGCACTACTGGCACTGGTGGCTCTCGGGCACTGCTCTGGGCCTGACCTTGGCTGTCTCCTGGGCACGCCTCCTGTGGACGTCGGCCCCCTCCCTTCTCCCTGGATTTTATGCTCTGATGTTCAAAGATAGAGCCTTGGCGATTCTGTACGGATTGGCTGGGACCGCGTCGAGTCGCGTTGCCTTACCAAATCCTGGGGATTGGCAACGATTTGCAGCCGTTTCTGGTTGGCCCCGTCATCGATGGGGTGCCGCTGCACTTTTATGATGCACTGATCCTTTTCATTCTCATGGTGTCCGTCGCGAGGCTCATTGCCCGGCTGATCGACGCAATCGCCGCGGTGGGCCGTCGCTGGTCTCGGCGAACAATGACCGACGGTATCGCGGCACACCCGCATGAGGATGCATCCGTATCCGCTGCACCGGCCCGCACCGCGGACGAAGCGCATCCACCGGGTTTTACCTCTGGTCGACCCTGGCCATTCCCTGCGTCGTCCAGCTCGTAACCATCAACGTTCACTTTTACCATTACTATTTTGTATTTTGCCCATTTCTGTTCGTATTCGTCGCCGTATTTATGCTGCCGTGGCGCCGCGTTTTGGTGGGCCTGGTCGTCGCCCAGGCCCTGATGGGTGTTTGCTTCCTCACGTACATCCACCAGAGGGGAGGCGCGCACGGGGAGTACGGCATTACCTATGCTCGTCAAGGGAACCGCTGAAGAAGTGGCTAGGGGCGCTGGGCAACGCGGGCCGGGTTCAAGTGTTTGGCGTTCGGCTGATCCTCGTCGGCTTGGGCAGGGTCGCCGTGGTGAACGCGCTGGCCCCCTTGCCCTGATTTCGCCCGGTTGTCGACCATCTGGTCGTCGGATATCCTGGTCCCAGCCTTCCTTGTGTCTTTTACTACGAAGCGTTTCGGACGACGGGATCAACCCTCCGAGGGAGTGTTCACTGATATGCTAGGTCTAGCCGCGCGGTTGTTGCCTTATGCTCTGGCGTTTACCAGCAGCCTTTGCATCATGATCCTCGAGCTGGTTTCGAGCCGGCTGGTTGCTCCGCACGTGGGACAATCCCTCACGGTTTGGACGAGCGTGATCGGGATCATCTTGGCGGGCATTTGCCTGGGTAACGTGCTGGGAGGCCGGCTGGCCGACCGCGTCGAGCCGCGGCGCGCCGTGGGCCCGCTGTTTGCGCTGGGCTCGCTGCTCACGCTGGGTTCGCTTTGGGTTAATGCCAAGTTGGACCTCGTCATTCCCACGCCGGAACAGATGAACTGGGAGCTACGAACGGTGCTCGTGGTCGTGCTCGACTTCCTCGTACCGGCCACGATCTTGGGGACGGTCGGGCCGGTGGTCGCGAAGATCGCCGTGGAACAAGCGCGGAGAGCCGGAAGCGCGATCGGCGACGTCTATTTCTGGGGGGCCATGGGCTCGATCGCCGGTACGTTCCTCTGCGGCTTCGTTCTCATGTATCTGGTGCCGACTTCGACGATTGTCATTCTGGTCGCCGCGGCGATGGCAATTTGTCGGCCTCGCTGATCAAGGAACCCGCCGGGCGTGCCGCGGGCATTCTCGGGGCCGTCTTGCTGGGATTGGGTTCGATCCCTCCCTTGGCGAGCTGGCTGAAGCTGGGGGCAGTCGACCTCGGCTCTTACCAATTGAATTACCTCGTCCTGGCCGGCAATGCAGGCGCTGATCGTGCTGGGAATCGTCGGCTTGACGGAACTGGCACGTGCCCGCCGCGCTGACGACGCCCTTCTGGCCGCCGACACCAAGTCGGCCGGGCTCGAACCAAGCACCGAGACGCCTCGGCCCGGCCTCTCAGACCTGGCCGCGCTCGCGTTCGTGGCGAGCCTCGCGTTCATGGCCATCGAGATGGTCGCCGGGCGCCTGGTGCAGAGACATTTGGGATCGAGCATCTACGGCTGGACGAGCGTCATCGGGGTCCTTCTGGCCGGCCTTTCATTCGGCAACTTCCTGGGGGGAAAAATCGCCGACTTCATCAAGAACGAGAGGCATGCAAGCTGGCTGTTCCTGGCGGCGTCGATTCTGCTCTTGAGCATCCTCCTTCTCGAGACCCAGCCGAAATGGTTGGCTGAAAGGTTTTTGGGCGGCGACACCAAATCGCTCCTGAGCCAGGCCATCACGTTGTCGAAGCTGCCAATAGGCTCCGGCGGAATTCCGCTGGCCTGGCCGTACCGCATCCTTCTCGTCGTCGCGCTCGTGTTCTTTCTGCCCGCGCTCTCTCTGGGACCGTCAGCCCCGTGGTGGCCAAACTGGCGGTCGACCGGCTGAGAAGTTACAAGCGTACGGGAACCGCGATCGGCCAGGTCTACGCCTGGGGGATGGTTGGCAGCATTGTCGGCACCTTTCTCACCGGTTTTTTCTTGATCGATACCTTCGGCACGAAGGGGGTGATCCTCTTGCTCGGAACGACAATGGCCTTCGGAGCCACGACGATGGGCTCGGTCTGGCACGCCATCTGGGCGGGCATACCGCTGGGCCTCTGCTTCCTGGCATTCACGCCTCCTTCGTTTGTCGACCGGATTGGCAAGGTGATCCCGTCGTTCAAAAGCGAGTCATTCAGGGAGATTGGCGAGCGATGGGGCATTCGTGAACAACTGGGCAGACCTGACCTGGTCCAGCACGACTTCGCCTGGGTCGACGAAAGCAACTACTACTACATCAAGGTCGAAAATGAGTTCGAAGAAGCCGGCGAAACCCAGAAACGGACCCTGGTGCTTGACAACTTGATCCACGGCTACTTTATCCTCGATCACCCCGAACGGCTCGACTACGATTACGAGCACATTTACGCCCTCGTCACCCTCGCACCGCCAAGGCGAGCGGCAATGTGAAATTCAAGACCACCCCGTCCGTCAGCGGCAAGAGCGAGACGGCCCGGCGTCTCAACCTTCCCCGAGCAAACGCGACTGACGACTTCCCCAAGAATCCGTTCGCCGAACCGCGACAAGTCGAGGCCGACACGGCCGACTCAGAGCCCGACTCTTCGATTCCCGCGGTCGAGACAATCGACCATGAAAACCCTATTTTTGGGGGGAGGTGCTTACTGCTTTCAGCGCCACATGCAATACGCCTACCCGGGGACGGCCGTCGACGTCGCCGAGATCGACACCCATGTGACAGAAGCCAATTTCCAGGCCACCGGGCTTCCCAGGGATACCCCGATCAAGACCTACTGGGGCGACGCCCGCCAGTTCGTCGAGCTCAACCAAGACGTCAAAAAATACGACCTGGTCTTCGGCGACGCGTTTAATGACTTTTCGGTCCCCTGGCACCTGACCACCCGCGAATTCAACGAGAAAATCAAGAAAATGCTCACTCCCAACGGTGTCTATATGATCAACATCATCGACGCCTATGAGACTGATCACCACGCCCTTCTAGCGGCCCAGAAGAAGATTGACGAGAGCGAGATCACCGACCCTGCCCAGCAGGCCGAGGTCCGCGACAAGTTCCTGGCCAAGGCGCAGTGCCTACGGCGGCTTTCTCGGTGCCTGGGCTCAGACCGCCAGGCTCACTTTCCCCGAGGTCTACATCTTCGGGACCGACAGCGAGCCCGGGCTCGGGCTACGCGAGACGTTCGTGGTCGTCGCCTCCATGAAGCCGCTCGACTTGAAAGAGTTGGGAAGCCGGTTCGATGACCCCAAGTTTTATACCAAGGGAAAAAGGACCGAGCCTAAGCCCTACGGGCCCGAGGATGAAAAGGTCGTGGCAAACCGATCGCGGAACATCATCCTCTCAGACGACTATGCACCCGTCGAAAACCTGCTCGCTCCCGTCGCCGAAACTCGCGGCGACGATGATTGAGCGGCCTTACTCTTGGTCTTTGACACGATAAATCGCCGGAGAACTTCACGTGACCGAATCTCTCCCCAAACCGAGCCGGATATGGTGGTATCTCGCCGTCGGCTTCGTTGTTTTCTGGGCCGTCTGCCTCTTTTTCTTCGCCGAGCCGGCGAAAACTGCTCGGCAACTCCGGCATGAGCACGCCGGCAAGCTACGACTGGTCGCTGGTTGACTTGAGCGACCAGCCCGTCATGTTTTCGCGGTTCAAGGGCAAGACCGTCTTCCTGAATTTCTGGGCCACGTGGTGCGGGCCTTGCGTCGGAGAAATGCCGTCGATCGTCAAGCTGGCAAGGAACCCGCAGCTCCAAGGAAAGAATATCGCGTTTGTTTGCGCGTCGACCGACAGCTCGTCCGACGTGGTCCGCGAGTTCGTCGCCGGCAAGAATTGGCCCATGACGATCCTGCGCACTGAAAAGATACCGCCCGTGTTTTATTCCGAAGGGATTCCAGCGACATTCGTGATCGCGCCGGACGGCCGCATCGTGGGCTTCGAGGTGGGCGCCGCCGACTGGAACCAACCCGAAGTCGTTGAATTTCTTGACAAGCTCGCCGCCCCGGCGCCGCCTGCGTCAGCGCGGTGATCGAGCAATCGCGATGTTGACGGCGCCCCACACAAATGCGCAGGACCGAGTGACAGTGGGACCGATTGGCAACGCGTCCTACGGGAAATCTGCATCTGCTGCGTGCCTTTATGCCTACCGACTGAAATGGCGCATTTTCGCGCTTTTTCGGAGGTTCCCATTGCCGATCTCCCTGGCCAAACACGACCTAGGTCTCTGGCCCGCAACGATTGCCCCATCGGCCCTCCCAGGTGCCACATTGACTTGTTTGCTGCTACTGCCCTCGAAGGGCATGGGAAATGGGACGCGAGGGATTTGAGGATTGTGTCGTTCAGTCAACCGGCCTCAGGCTGACCACTGAAGGAGATCAGCCCGGCCCAAAGGCCATTCATTATTCCGCCAACCCGATGGCTGGCCGAACATCAGCGACAAAAAGCTCAGTGCGCAATTTATCCACAATATGTACACTATGTGCCGTTCCCATATTGTGTCAACATTTGAATTCCATTGAGTGTGTGAATTGCAAATGGAACTCTGTATGTTGATATGATTTACGGCATTTGCCAAACATTTTCTTTGGCGTGCTCGGACACACTGGAACGTATGACATGGGGAGCCGCCCATAGAGCCTTTGGGCAATCCGCCCCACCGTAGATCTCGTCCTCTCCGCCTGAACGTGCCGGGTCGTCGGGAGGCGCCAGAGGCAGGAGATGGAGCGGATCGTCGAGTCGATGCTGGACGCCATGCTCACGGGTTAGGAGCGGTCTCATCGATCTCCTTGGCACTCTTTCGCGTCTGGCGGTGAATAACGGACTCAGACGACATCGATCCGATAAGCTGTAATCCAGATGTCTAATTGCTCGAAGCGGGCCTTTAACCGCTCTTTAACTTGCCGCATCGCCACCCAGTTCTCCTCGCAATCCTCGACGTCGACCCGCGCGAAGAAGCTGGTCATGATACACGGTGCTCTGGTATTGCCAGAGTCCGCGAATCGTGGCCGAGTCCGTGCTCACCGCGCCGAACCGGCGGACGAGTTCGTCGTCGGTTTCGATGAACTTTTCCCGCTCGATGGGTCGGCCATCGTTATAAAACAGCGGGAGAAGGATTTCGAACCTGATCATGGGCCGCCTTGACTTCAACGTCAGTGGCGCGCCTATAGGCGATCGATTGACCGTCGAGTAGCTTCAGCGCCTCGAGGGGGACCTGATAGATTTCGCCCGGAAAGCTACCGACTCGCGCCTTTGTCGCTAGCTCGTAGAAACCGCGCACGCGATCGTCCTCTGTGGAAAACCTGATGAAGACGGTCTGCATGATTCGATCCTCCTGTAGCAAAGTGTATCCCATGCGCGGTAAGCGTGGCAAGTGAGCTCGAGGCTGACGACTTCGCCGCGGTCTCGGGCCCATCAAGGTCGATTCAAATCTCTTCATCCCATGAAAAACTCGGTTTGGCCCCTCTGGACGTCGCGCCGCTGACTAGGGCCAGGTAGGTGACCGTCTCGATCAGGGTCAAAAGTGGGAACGCGAAGATGAGCCCCACGCAAAGCGCCAGGAGGCCCGCGAGGAAGATCGCGCTCTGGACGGAGTACATCAAGATGATCGTTCCCACCTGGGTACGGCACAACCGCCACGATCCTTGCAACGAATCAAACACGCCGGCGCCGCGGTCGACGACCAGGTAAGAATACATCGACACGCGAGCGGCCAGATAAATGAAGACAAGCCCGGCCAATCCGCTCACGACCATAAACAAGAGAAAGGCTGCGACGCCCGCCTGATTTTCCAGCAGAAGGATGCCACCGACAATGATGCCGACGGCAACCGCGATCGGTATGGCGATCAAGACTTTATGAACGATGCAGGCGAGAATCACCGTCAAAACGAGGTGGCCGCCGCGGAAGACGTCTTCAAACATCACCGGCTGCCCACGCGCGATCTTGAGCATGGCGAGCGTCATGCCAATGCTCAGCCAAAACTGGATGACATAGGCGGCGAACAGTGACAGAAGGTACAGCAACTTGAAAGCAATTTCATCCCTCACTCCGGCCTGCAAGCTGTCCTGCGCGGCCATCAAGAGGAAAACGAGGACGAAATTGAGCCCATAAACTCCCCAGAAGATCGACAGGCAAGCGCGCATTCGTTCCCTGAAAATCAACCAGCTCCAGTTGAAAACGTCGTTGATGGCGAAAGGGGCACCGCTCGCTCGCGGCTGCGCCGGCGCGGATTGCGGCGGAGCATAGGGATTGTCGCCAAACTGGCTGTGGGGGAGCTGATACGGGTCCATCATCAATCTCCGGAAACGGATACGCGCGAGAGATTCGCGTGTCAGAGCATGTGCCGGGCCTTGATCTCGAGGTATCGATTCACCAGCACCGCCGTCAATTCTTCAGGAAACACGTCGAGGGTCAAGATCCCGCGCAGCCGCAGCCCGGCCAGGACGCGCTCGCGCCAGTTCAAAACGGCCGCGGCCGCGGCTCCTTGATACAAGCTCAGGCCCTCGCCCCGCGCGCCGTCGGCCACGGCGAACAAGTCATGGTCGCGGAGAAAAACCCCCAACGGCAAATGTCGCCCCATCAGGTTTCGCAGGTATTCACCGGCAAGCTGAGCCGAGAGCTCGTCGAACAGGTTGGTCATTAAAACGACCAGGGAACGCTTACGAGAGCGCTGTTCCAGCTCGAGGAAGGCCCGATCATAGCGAGGTTCGACCATTTCAGGGAAGACGTTGTGAACGCTATGGACCAGCCGGTTGATTTGCCGCGGGCCCCCTCGGGGAGCCACGAACGCCCGCACCCGATTCGAGAACGCCAGCAATCCGACTTGATCGCCCCGGATCGAGCGCCACGTGGGCCAAGAGCAGCATGGCGTTAAACGCGTGGTCCAAGGGCGAGAGACCTTGGCCGGTGTCTCCCGCCATCAACCGGCCGCAATCGATCAGGAAGATGATCCGCTGGCTTTGGTTCTGCTGAAATGACCGGGAAGTCAGCTTGTTCCGCCGCGCTGAGGCCCGCCAGTCGATGTGGCGCGGATCGTCCCCTTCGATGTAGTCGCGCAGCCGCTCGAACTCGTTGTCGCTGCCCAGCCGGCGCGAACCCCGCACTCCGATCGAGCTTAGCCGGTCGCGCCGCGCCAGCATCGTGTACCTCGCGACCTGCTGAATGTCGGGATAAACCCGAACCTCGGTGCGCAGCGGCCAGCGATATTGCCCCTGCCAAAATCCCAGACGGCTGGCCACGAGCGCATCGACCTGTTCGAAGACATAAGTCCCTCTCACTTTGGGCACGAATCGGTAGTCCAAGATGGCCCGCCGCCGGCCCGGCACGGAAACCTCAAATGTGGACGGCTCCGCGGCGAACTCGTCGGGAACATCGTCGCGCAGCCACATCGTACGGGCCCGACGGCCCGGGTTCTCAACCACCAGCTCGACGTGTTGGGGCTCACCGAGCGAACAGACCCGGCCCACCGACCGCTCCACTCTCAGACGGCCGGCGACCGCGAGGGTGAACAGGTCGATCAAAGCCGCCATGGCAACCGCCGCGTCGAGCACCAGTACGAGGGGCCAGACCGCCTCGGTCACGAAGAGCACCAGTGACAGCAGTGCCGGCGCCAGTAGCGCGACTCCCGGCGCTCGACCCGGCCAGATCATCTTCATCGCAGGGGCACCTCGACCGATTTGATGAGCTCGGTGAGCAACGCATCAGCGGATTGTCCCTCGATCTCGGCCTCGGGTGTGAGCATGACGCGATGCCGCAATGCCGGCAGGACGATGTCTTGAACGTCGTCGGGAAGAACATAAGAGCGGCCTTCCAGCGCCGCGACGGCCCGCGCCCCCCGCAGGATCGCAACGCCGGCGCGGGGCGAGGCCCCTAGCGACAGCGTGGGCCACTGCCGCGTTTTGCGCACCAGGCTTGCAATGTAGGCCAGCAGGTGGTCTTCAACCAGAACGCTCTCAGCCCGCTGTTGCATCTCGCGCACCTCGGAGGGGCTCGTGACGACGTCGATTTGATCGGCCACTCCACGGTCAAGGGCGAATCCCCGCGTGTGCAGCCTGAGGATGTCGGTTTCCTCGCCCGCGGTTGGATACTCGACCACCAGCTTGAAGAGAAAGCGATCGAGTTGCGCCTCCGGCAGGTTGTAGGTACCTTCCGATTCGATCGGATTCTGTGTGGCCATGACCAGAAACGGCGGCTCGATCGGGTAGCTCACTCCATCGACGGTCACGCGGTTTTCTTGCATGATCTCCAGTAATGCCGAGTGGGTCTTGGCTGGTGCGCGATTGATCTCGTCAGCCAAAAGCAACTGTGTGAAAACTGGCCCGGGGCGGAAGCGGAAATCGTTGATCCGCTCGTCGTAGATGGGCGAGCCGGTGACATCGGAAGGCATCAAGTCGGGCGTAAACTGGATGCGATTGAACGAGCAGCCCAAAGCCCGGCCGAGCACGCGCACTAGCAGTGTCTTGCCCAGACCGGGCACGCTTTCAATCAACACATGGCCCTCGGCCAGAAGCGACGCCAGCACTCCGCGCACCAGCTTCCGCTGACCGACAAATACCTTGTTGACTTCGCCCAGCACACGCTCCGCCCAGCTCACGACTGTGTGGGGGGACGGATCGCCATCGCCCCGGGCACGGCCGCATGGGAAGGCTGAGAGCTCAGGTCGGCGGGGGCGTTCGATTTGTTCTCGTTGTCATCCATTCAAGAATCGCCTTCTGGCTGAAATCAGGTTTGCGTGAACGAGTCAGCCGCGTGCTCGCGCCGGTACCGGGCACCAACGGCCGTGGAAACGGCTCGAATCTCCGTGGCCCGCGAGGTTCGAGGAAACCGCCAGCGCTGGTAGCGATCGAGGAGATCCCGGGCCTCTGGCGCGGCTTTCGCTCGCGCCAACAACGTCCCCAAGGCCAGCGGCATGTTCGGCAGGCCGATTGGCCCCTGAGGGTGGGTCTGGGCGGGGGCGGCCGAGGCGAGAAGCACGCGCCAGCGCGGCCATTAAAGCGGCCAGGCCCACTTGGATCGCTACCCAGCGCAACGACGAAATCCGCCGCATCAGGCTCCAAATCGTCGGCGGTTCCGCATCGCCGGCCAGCACGAAAGGCCCCTCGACCAAGGCCACTTGCATTGCGCTTGCGCAGACCCAGTCGATCGCACGCTCGGCGAGGGGCCGGCGTGCCGGATTGACAATGGCCTCGTTCAACAGGAATGATCCGTTGCCGATCATCAGTACTCTCCCCCGGCCGATCCCCTTTTCGATCACCAGCGGCTTGCCGTCACATTCAAGCAGTCGCAATCCGCGAGCCGTCTTGAGCGGCTCGTGAACAATGAGCCCGGCCGCTGCCGCATCGATGCCATCAGCCCAGGGACCACTCAGTCTGGTGCAGGCTCGCGGGGGGTTCCACGCGGTGTCGGTTCCAAACCAACAGCGTGGATCGGCGCCAGGATTTGCCTTCGCGGGCAACTTGTCAACCCAGTTAGCCGCGGCGTTTCGCTTCTCTTCCGCTTCGGCCCGGCGGACCTCGTCGCTCGACTCAGTGAGAGTGGCCCGCACCCCTTGCCAGTACTCAGCGACGGTATCGAAGTCGCGCACCACATAGACCAGCAGACGGCCACCATCCGCGGCGAGCCAGTCGCGGTACCACCGCGACTCCTCGAGTGACGGAGGGCCGGGGTAGGGAGCGAAACGGATGATTGCCCTCGCCCAGGCCGCCAGCTCGTCATTGAGTCGGATGGCCGCTCGCACCTCGCGCTGCCTGTCGCGCAGCATTTTGGTGAGTACGGACGTCCCATTCAAGCTCGTTCCTCGGCTCTTGCCGTACGTCGCGTCGAGCGTCGGTGCGCACCCCGCGCACGCCAGACCGATTAATGCCAGAGGAAAGAGGAAAGCGGACCGAGGACGGAAGAGGGGCGTCATGGCGATACTCCCACTCTGCCCGCCCGTCTTCGTTCCTGGAACCATTGGGCCCGATTCCAAACGGATTCGAATGCTTCGGCGGTGGGCGATCTTCGCCCGTAATAAACCTCCTCGAAAAGGCCCAGGGTCGCGCCTATGCAATCGATCAAATCGCGGTCCCGGAGCGACTGGACGTATTGCCGCCCGGTTCGGCCGGCGCGAGCCGGATTAACCCCATTTGATCGAGGGTAAGCAACTGGTGCGCGAATAAGCAGATAATCGCGCCCGCCCGATCCCCCGCGACCCGTCGCCGGTTTGCTTCGGCCCAGGGATCGGAGTGCGCCGGCCAAACTTCGTCGGGAATCTCGCCGAGACGAGCGGCAATTCCTGACCTCGCCGCGGCGGTTTGAGTGCGGCCGGGCCCCCGCTCACGACGAACCCAGAGCATGAAGATACATGCAAAGAATGCCATCAGCGCCACCAGCAACAGCACGGTACCGATGGAATTGCCGGCGAGCGAGGAACCACGCATTTGGCCAAGTTTGAACTTGTCGAAAAACTTCCACAACGATCGGAAGAACCGATCCACTCGCTCGTTCAGCCACTCTAGCCAAGAGATCCGCACGGGCCAGACAGGCTGGATGCGGTCGGCTTTTGAGTCGTACCACGGATAGTTGCCCTCTTTGAGTGCCTTCTTGAACAAGTTATCGGTCGTTTCCGAAAGCCCGGTCACTTGCGCTGCGACCGCTGCCCCATGAACGTCACAAGGGGAAATGGGCGGGTCTGCCGCTGGCTGTTTGCCTTGGCCACCTACCAAACCCGACAGCACAACTACAACCACCACAATGCGGAGGAAAATCACGTCTGTCGTTCCTCCAGGGCGAGGCCGACGCTCTTTAGTCTTAGCTGAAGTTCCCAGCCCTCGAGTCGAATCCGACGGTCGATATAGGACAGAAAGCGCACGACCGCGAAAAAAGCGATCGCGATCCATACGCCCGCTTGGAAGAGAATATCGCTGACATCGACGTCCGCCGATTGATCCCAGGTCAGCTCGCCGCCGGCGAGCACCGAGCCCAGTTGCTCGGTCCCTTTTTGAAAACACCACGCGAACATCGCGCCTAGCGCGATCTGCCCGATAAAGCGCAGGTAGAGGTCGCCTCCAAATCCACGGCTGATCTCGCCGGACCGTCTGAGAGCGCGAAGCGGCCCCACGCGCTCAAGCAAGAGCGTTTCGTTGACGAATGAGAACCGCGCCGGCACCAGAAAACAGCCGATGCAAAAGAGCAACAACACGCCTCGAACCCAGACCTGAGTGAAGAACAACGCGGGGGACGAGACGATGAGCGTCTTCACGATCTTGGCCAGCCGGGGACGCACCCCAAACATCAAGTCGCCCAGAACGAGGGTTAACGGGGCGGTCGCGCAGGGTGTTTCCATCAGTAGGAGGAGGACCCAGAGGCCGGACCACGCGTTGCTGGCGGTCGACAGCCAGACATTGAATAAGGCAAACGGCGCGATGCCGACTAAGGCCGTCAGGCCGAGCACGATCGGCCGATCGCGCACGACGAGAAGCGCGAGATCGAGCAGGTCTAGGAAGGATCGCTCGCGAATCACGACCAGTGTCCGGGCGTAAGTCATGGAGAGGCTGCTTTGAGTGCTAGTGCGTGAGCTGCGATTCGGCGATCTCGATTGCCTTCAAGAGCCCCCGCGCCTTGCTCACGGTTTCTTCGTACTCGGTTCCCGGATCACTGTCGTAAACGACACCACCACCAGCCTGGATATAGGCCGTCGTCCCTTGAATGACCAGGGTTCGAAGCGCAATGCAGGTATCCATGTTGCCGGTGAAATCGATATAGCCGACCGCTCCACCGTAAGGTCCGCGCTTCTGCGGCTCGACTTCGTCGATGATTTGCATGGCCCGGACCTTGGGCGCGCCCGAGACGGTACCCGCGGGAAGGCCCGACGCAGGGCGTCAAAGGCTGTCTGATCGGCCCGGAGCCGGCCGGTCACATTGGACGTGATGTGCATCACGTGCGAGTACCGCTCGACCTTCATCACGTCGGTCAGACGGACCGTGTTATAATCGGCCACGCGGCCCACGTCGTTGCGTCCCAGGTCCACGAGCATGATATGCTCGGCCCGCTCTTTGGGATCGGCCAGGAGCTCTTCGGCCAAAGCGCGGTCTTCCGCTTCGTCGGCACCCCGGCGCCGGGTCCCCGCCAGCGGCCGGTACGTCACCATCCCTTCTTCCACCCGCACCAAGATTTCTGGCGAGCTGCCGATTAATGCGAAATCGCCATAGGGCAGATAAAACAGAAAAGGGCTGGGATTGACCACGCGCAGGGCCCGGTAAATATCGAACGGCGCGGCCTTGGTCTCGATCGCGAACCGCTGGCTGGGAACCACCTGAAAAATGTCGCCGGCCTTGATGTATTCCTGACAATGACGCACAATCGCTTCGTATTGCGGGCGGGTGAAATTCGATCGAGGCTGAAGCGTGACCGGCGATTCCGTGTCGATGTCGCGTAATCTCAGCTCTGGGCCGGGCGTGGCCAGGCAATCGACCAGCTCGTCGATCCGGCGACACGCCGTTTCGTAGGCCGCATGTGGGTCGACGTGAGAACCGACATGTGCCTGGGCGACGACCAAGATCGTCTTGCGGATATGATCAAAGAGAACCATCCGGTCGTAAAACGCAAACGAAAGATCGGGAAGTCCGCGATCATCGGGGGGCATCTTCGGCAGATTCTCGGTGTACCGGACAGCATCGTAGGAAGCATAACCGACCGCCCCCCCGCGAACCGCGGCAAGCCCGTGACCGGGACTGCCCGATACGTTTCGACCAACGCCTGGAGCTCGCGGAACGGATCGGGCGCCGAAAATCGCCGGGAAGAATCGGGACGACCGGGCGCGGCGATTGTCACGTCATTGCCCCTCGCCTCGAATCGCAAGAAGGGCTCGGTGCCCAAAAAGCTGAACCGACCCACCTTCTCGCCGCCGACCACGCTCTCAAACAGGAACGAGGGGGCGGACCGCTCGATCCGCCCAAACGCCGACACCGGCGTCAAACCGTCGCCCGTCAACTGGCGGTACACGGGAATGCACGACGCTTTGCCAAGCAAGCGTGAGAAGTTTTCATAAGTTGGTCGATATTGATTCATCGGCAGCGATTCCCGCCAGCACCCTGGCCTTTCACGGCAATGCGTGTACATTAACAGTCCGGATCGGGAGGGACAAGACGAGGCCTGACCTGGTGAGCAAGCGCCGTCGCGTCGATCGGTCTCTGGCCTCGGTTTCAGCGCCGCCCCGCCCTTGATCGCTCGGCCCGGACTCGCCAGACTGCTCGCTTGCGGAGCCGCTCGCGCGCCGCGATCGCAATTGCCGGAATGGCGACAACCGTGACGTCGCGTGCAAGCTTGTCCTCGACGCGATCAGGTTGATCGACATCAACGGATGGGAAGAGCGTCGCCCCCATTCTGAGTTCGATCACTCGTAGTGATCCTTTGGATGATTTCGTGATCGTGGAATCGGGAAGAACGGGGAAGACTGATTCTCTCGCCGAGGATTTTGGCGATCCCAAGCTGTCGATGGCCATGTCGAGGGCGCCTATCCAATCGTCGTCGGCCTTCAACCAATATTCGTCGCCCCACCTCGACTGTTCCCGCGACGACGTCGTATCGGCCGGTCGGGCCGCGTCGTCCTGGTCGAACAACGTTGTGTCCGCGTCGTCCGCCTTCGCCGGTTGTTCTTCCTGGAGCAACCGAGCGTCGATCTCCTTGCGGATCGCCTCGATGGCTTGATCCAGGCCGACGACAAATCGGGTCCAAGACAAAGCAGGTGTCGCATTGACCGCCGGTTCTCCCTCGGTGTCTTCCAGTTCTTCCGAGTCGTCTGGAGTGCGACCCCGACCGAGCAGGCTTTGGCCGGACGCGCCAGGCCCGGCGGAAGCTACCACGGCGCTGGCGTCTTCGGAAGATTGTTCGCTCTCGTCCTGCATTTCGAGCGTGAGCGTCAAAAGCGTGCCAACGAGGGCGAGCGACGTATCGTTCAGGGAGAGAAGCTGGGCTGAGCCGCCGGCCTCGCTGAGCGTGAGACCGGTTGTTGTCGTGGTTTCCGCGAGCTGAAATCCTAAAAGCGACGCGGATGCTTCACCGTCGTTCGTCGCATAGAACTCGAGGTTGGCACCGCTGAAGCTCGCCAGTGCCAGGCCGGATGGATTGGGGAGCCCGGACGACGATAAGACCGACGTCAACGCGAGCCCGTTGTCACCAGGCTGAAACAGCGAGATGTTGCCGTCGGCGTTGTTGGCAACCACCAGCCCTTCCAGACCATTGGACGCGAGCGGCACCGCGAACGCCGCCGTGGGGTCGATGCCGCCACTCGAGATCGTTTGCATGAGGGGTGACGCCGACCCGATCCCGGTGATCATCGTCAAGTTGTTGGAACCAGCGTTGACAGTAACGAGGTCTTGACCCAAGCCCGTCGTGAATTGCCCGGCGAATATCGCAGTCGGGTTGGTTCCGACGGGGACGATGATCGGCGATTGATCATTAAAAAAGCCGTTGGGCACGCCCGGGAGCACCCATACGGTGTTCGAGCCGCTGTTGACGATCGCCAGGTCGGGCAGGCCGGTGCCCATAAGGTCCGCGACCACCGTCGAGGTGGGCCCGACACCTGCTTGGAGAGTAGGCCCCTGCACGAATGCGAAGGAGTTGCCCACTTGCTCGTTGAGCAAGATCGTCACATTATTTGATCCCTGGTTGGCGATGATCAGGTCGAGCCGGCCGTTGCCGGTAAGGTCGGCAACGGTGATGCCCGACGGGTCGGTGCCGGTGAAAAAGCCATTGCCGTCGTTCAGTGCCGGACCGAACGCCCCATTACCCAGCCCGGGGTAAATGAGTACATTATTGCTGCCGCTATTGGCGACGATCAGGTCGAGGATCCCGTTGTTGTTGAGGTCCGCCAGCGCAACCGCGCCGGGAGTGACCAGCCCGGTGGATGCATCTCCCAAGACGCTCGTGACCCCGGTGGTGGTGGTAACGATAAGCTGATCGGTGAGCTGATCGCTATAGACGAACACGGCCGGCGCGCTTCCGCCCGGAGCATACACCGCCAGGCCCACCTGCTGGTCGAGGTTTTCAGCGGGCTGAAACGTACCATCGCCGTTCCCCGTCAAAACCTGCACCTGCCCCAACGGGTTGCTGATGAGCAAATCGGCGATGTTGTTACCGTTCAAGTAGGCGACTGTCAGGCCGTTTGGTTCGAAACCGGCGCCGTACTCCGTCGGCGGCAAGAACCCACCTTGTCCATTCGGGACGTAGACGAAGAGCCCGACCGACGTGAGCACCGCCAGCCCGGTTTCGCCGTCTCCGTTAAAATCAACGCTTTGGATTACCAACCCCGGTGCCGGCGTCGACACGTAGGTCGGGCTCGAGAAAGTGCCATCGCCCAGTTCCGTGAGCACACCAAAGCTCTTCGCGCCTGGAACAAGCGTGATGAGAAAGGGCTGACCGCCGGGCGTGAATGTCCCGACGGCGACATCCGTGGTGCCGTCCGAGCTTGAAACCGGCGGCGGATCAACCGCAAGTGCGGGGAAAACGCCGGGCGAGAATGTGCCGGCGGCGACGCTCGTGGTCAACGCCAGGTCCGAAAACGGGGACGACGCAGCCGCGCTTGCCACGCCATTGGGGCCCGGACCGCCTGGGTAGAGGACGGGAGAGCCGAACGCCCCGCCCCCAAGGTTCGTGATGACGCCGACGTCGCCCGTCATTTTGTTGGTATAAATGATGTCGAGCAGGCCATTCTGTCCCAGGTCCGCCACCTGGACATCCGAGGCGCCCGGCCCAACCTGAAGTGTGATCACCGGCAGGAACCAGCCGTGCCCATCGCCGTCGTAGATCGAGAGCGTCCCGTCACCGGCGTTGCGCACGATGAGATCGGCGATGCCGTTATCATCTAAGTCGGCTGAAAGAATCTCAGCGGGTTCGAAACCGGTGGCGAGCTTTCCAACCAAAACGAACCCGGTGGAGCGAAGAACGAAGAACGAAATCGCGTTGTCGTCAGCGTCGACGCTGGCGATCGTCGGGCCGTACTCAGTGCTGACGAAAGCGATGTCGCGCGACGGATCGCCGGGGTTAACCGTGACCGGGGGGGCGAAGCCGTCGGGCTCGCCCGGCCGTCCCGCGCGATAAAGGATGTTGCCGGCCGCATCAACGACCAAAACATCCGGGACGTTATCCCCGTTCACGTCGGCGACAAGCGGCGTTTCGCGACGGGCGAGGTCAACCGCCGACGGGCTGGAGAACGTGCCATTGCCGTTGCTCAACTCAACCTGCACGTCGTCGGGACTCGTCCTGGAGATCGCCAGATCGGTCAGTTCGCCGCCGGTGAAATTACCAACGACGATGTCCGTCGACATGCCCAAGCCGCCGATCGCGTAAGGCGTCGGGCTCTGAAACGTTCCGTCACCGTTACCCAGATAGATTGAGTAGTCGTCGCTGCCGTCATCGTTGGCATCGGCGGTGACGAGGTCGAGGATGCCGTTATTGGTGAAATCGCCCGCGGCGATCGCGACCGGATACACGCCATACCCGATGGACATCACATCTTGGGCCTGGAAGGTCCCATTCCCGTTGCCCAGGAGCACATCGACGGAATCTCCGTCAACGTAATCGGTGACGGCCACGGCGAGGTCGGTGACGCCGTTGTTGCGGAAATCACCGGCCACCAGCGACATGGTTGAGGGCAAGCCGGGCCCGAGCGAGATCGGCTGCTGAACCTGGAACGTGCCATCGCCGTTGCCCAGGAGCACCGTGACATCGTTGGTCAATGGGTCGGCGACGGCCAGGTCGAGGTGGCCGTTGGTGGTGAAGTACCCCGCGACGATCGCGCCGGGGTCAGAGTCAGGCGCGAGGGGGATCGGCGGCAGTGGGTCGAATGTTCCGTCGCCGTTACCGAGCAAAATCGTCACGCTGCTCGAGCTTTGATCGGCGACGGCGAGGTCGACCCGTCCGTTACCCGTGAAGTCGCCCGCGACAAGCGCATAGGGACCGCCTGGCACCGGGATCGGCGGCAAGCTGTCAAATGTGCCGTTGCCATTGCCCAGGAAAATGGAGACCTCGTTCAATCCAGGGTCGGCGACAGCGAGGTCGGTACGACCGTCGTCGTTGAAGTCAGCCGCCACGATCGACGTGGCGTCGGCGCCAGGTGGCAAGGCGACGGTCAAGGATTGCTGGAACGTGCCGTCGCCATTGCCCGGCAGAATGGCGATGGTGTCGGAGTCCAGGTTGATGACAGCGACACCAAGGCTACCGTTGTCGGTGAAATCGCCGGTTACCTCGTTGTCGGCGGCGCTGTAAATCGTCAGCGATTCAGCGCTGGCCGTCGCCACATTGTAGTCGGAGTCACCGGCAAACGAAGCGTTGAACTGGTAACTGCCCGGCCCCAGCGGCCCTTCCGTTGTCGACTGAGCGCCGCTGCCGGCACTGGCCGTGCCGCTCGGGCTCGTGAACGTATCACTGACATCACTGAGCGTGGGAGTAAAGCCCGCGACGGCGCCAGTGACGCTGACGGTATCATACACTGACGCGCCCAAAGGCAGCGGTCCCGTGACCACCGTGTTATTGGCGGCATTGTAAATGGTGGTGGTGACGGTGATCGTCCCCTTGTTGATCGTCAAGGGTTCAGCGCTGGCCGTCGCCACGTTGTAGTTGGCATCACCCGCGAATGAACCGCTGAAGTCGTAACTGCCCGCTCCCAGCGGGCCTTCCGTGGTGGACTGGCTGCCGCTGCCAGCGCTGGCCGTGCCGCTTGGGCTCGTGAAGGTGTAACTCACATCGCCAAGGGTGGGCGTGAAGCCCGCGACAGCGCCAGTCAAGCTGACGGTATCGTAGACCGAGGCGCCGAAAGGCAGGGCGCCGGTGACGGCCGTGTTGGTGGCGGCATTGAAAATGGTCGTGGCGACGGTGATCGTCCCCTTGTTGATCGTCAGGGGTTCAGCGCTAGCCGTCGCCACGTTGTAGTTGGCATCGCCAGCGAATGAACCATTGAATTGGTAACTGCCCGCCCCCAACGGCCTTTCCGTGGTCGACTGGCTGCCGGTGCCGGCAGTGGCGGTGCCGCTCGGGTTCATGAAGGTGTAACTCACATCGCTGAGGGTGGGCGTGAAGCCTGCGACAGCGCCAGTGAAGCTGACGGTGTCGTAGACCGCCGCGCCCAAAGGCAGGGCCCCGGTGACCACCGAACCATCGGCGGCGTCGTAGATCGTGGTGCTGAGCGTGATCATCCCCTTGTTGATCGTCAGGGGCCCCGCGCTGGCCGTCGCCACATTGTAGTTGGCATCACCCGCGAACGAAGCGTTGAACTGGTAGCTGCCTGCCCCCAGCGGCCCTTCGGTCGTCGACTGACTACCGCTGCCGGCACCGGTGGTGCCGCTTGGGCTGGTGAATGTGTAACTCACATCACTGAGCGTCGGAGCAAAGCCCGCGATGGCACCGCTAAAGCTGACGACATCGTAGACCGATGTGCCCAAAGGCAGGGCCCCCGTGACCACCGTGTTATTAGCGGCATTGTAAATGATGGTGGTGACGGTGATCGTCCCCTTGTTGATCGTCAGGGGCTCTGCGCTGGCCGTCGCCACGTTGTAGTTGGCATCACCCGCGAATGAAGTGTCGAACTGGTAACTGCCCGCCCCCAGCGGGCCTTCCGTGGCCGACTGAGCGCCGCTGCCGGCGCTGGCCGCGCCGCTCGTGCTCGTGAATGAGTAACTCACATCGCTAAGCGTCGGGGTAAAGCCCGCGACGGCGCCGCCGAAGCTGACGGTATCGTAAACCGACGCGCCCAAAGGCAGGGCGCCGGTGACCACGGTGTTATTAGCGGCGTTGTAAATCGAAGTAGTGACGGTGATCGTCCCCTTGTTGATCGTCAGGGGCTCTGTGCTGGCCGTCGCCACGTTGTAGTTGGCATCACCAGCGAATGAAGCATCGAACTGGTAACTGCCCGCCCCCAGCGGCCCTTCCGTGGTCGACTGGCTGCCGCTGCCGGCGCCGGCCGTGCCGCTCGGGCTGGTGAATGTGTAACTCACATCGCCGAGTGTCGGCGTGAAGCCGGCGACGGCGCCGCTGAAGCTAACGGTATCGTAGACCGAGGCGCCCAAGGGCAGGGCGCCGGTGACGACCGTGTTGTTCGCGGCGTTGTAGATCGTCGTGGTGAGTGTGAGCGTCCCTTGGTTAATCGTTAGTGGTTCAGGGTTGCTCACCGTCACGTTGTAGTTGGCATCGCCCGCGAATGAAGCATCGAACTGGTAACTGCCCGCCCCCAGCGGCCCTTCCGTGGTCGACTGGCTGCCGCTGCCGGCGCTGGCCGTGCCGCTCGGGCTGGTGAATGTGTAACTCACATCGTCGAGCGTCGGAGTGAAGCCGGCGACGGCGCCGCTGAAGCTAACGGTATCGTAGACCGAGGCGCCCAAGGGCAGGGCGCCGGTGACGACCGTGTTGTTCGCGGCGTTGTAGATCGTCGTGGTGAGTGTGAGCGTCCCTTGGTTAATCGTTAGGGGTTCAGGGTTGCTCACTGCCACGACGTAGTTGGCGTCGCCCGCGAATGAAGCATTGAACTGGTAACTGCCCGCTCCCAGCGGCCCCTCGGTTGTCGACTGACCACCGCTGCCGGCACTGGCGTTGCCGCTTGGGCTCGTGAACGTATAACTGACATCGCTGAGCGTCGGCGTAAAGCCCGCGACAATGCCAGTGAAGTTGACGGTATCGTAGACCGAGGCGCCCAAAGGCAGGGCGCCGGTGACGACCGTGTTGTTCGCGGCGTTGTAGATCGTCGTGGTGAGTGTGAGCGTCCCCTGGTTAATCGTTAGTGGTTCAGGGTTGCTCACTACCACGACGTAGTTGGCATCGCCCGCGAATGAAGCGTTGAATTGGTAACTGCCAGCGCCCAGTGGACCTTCCGTGGTCGACTGGCTGCCACTGCCGGCGCTGGCCGTGCCGCTCGGGGTCGTGAACGTGTAACTCACATCGCTGGGGGTGGGCGTGAAGCCCGCGACAGCGCCAGTAAAGCTGACGGTGTCGTAGACCGACGCGCCCAATGGCAGGGCGTCGGTGACGACCGTGTTGGTGGCGGCGTTGTAAATGGTGGTGGTGACGGTGATCGTCCCCTTGTTGATCGTCAGGGGTTCAGTCGCTCGCCGTCGCCACTTTGTAGTTGGAGTCACCAGCAAACGAAGCGTCGAACTGGTAACTGCTCGCTCCCAGCGGGCCTTCCGTGGTTGACTCGAGCGCCGCTGCCGGCGCTAGCCGTGCCGCTCGGGCTCGTGAATGTGTAACTCACATCGCTGAGCGTGGGCGTGAAGCCCGCGACAGCACCGCTGAAGCTGACGGCATCGTAGACCGATGCGCCCAAAGGCAGCGCCCCGGTGACCACCGAACCATCGGCGGCGTTGTAAACAGTCGTGGTGACGGTGATCGTCCCCTTGTTGATCGTAAGGGGCTCTGCGCTGGCCGTTGCCACATTGTAGTTGGCATCGCCAGCGAATGAAGCATTGAATTGATAACTGCCCGCGCCCAGCGGCCCTTGGATTGTCGACTGACCTCCGCTGCCGGCGCTGGCCATGCCGCTCGGGCTGGTGAATGTGTAACTCACATCGCTAAGCGTCGGAGTAAAGCCCGCGACAGCACCGCTGAAGCTGATGGTATCGTAAACGGACGCGCCCAAAGGCAGGGCCCTGATGACGACCGTGTTGTTCGCGGCATTGTAGATCGTCGTGGTGAGTGTGAGCGTCCCTCGGTTAATCGTCAGCGGCTCAACGGCACCCGTGGCGCCCATGTAGTTGTTATCACCGCTATAGGTAGCGATATATGAGTAGCTCCCTGCCGCCAGCGCCGTCGTTACCGCCGAAATCGGCACAGTCCCGTCGGCATTCAATGTCACCACCTCATCCGTGGGCGTTCCGGTGCCGTTTGCGGTCGTGAAAAATTCGTAGGTCACCGTCCCAGTGGGGGGCACGCCCGAAACTCCGGTCACAGTTGCCGAGTCGTACACCGACTCGCCGAGCGTGTCGGTCACCGCACCGCCGGCCGAATCATAGATTGTCGTGCTCACACTCGCCATGGTCTTGGTGATCGTCACCGGCTCGAGGCCGGTGCCGCTGGTGACCGAGGCGTTGTCGCTGTCGCCGTTGTAGGTGGCCACCCAGTAATCCGTGCCCGTGGCTGTTGCCGTGTAACCCACCGATGTTGCCACGCCGTTCACGAGCGCCTACGTCGGCGTCGGTGTACAAACGCGTGCCCGTGCCGTTCGAGTTGCCGTAAAGGTTGAACGTGACCGTCCCGGTCGGGTTGTACCCGCCGCTGACCGTGGCCTGGTCGGCGATCGAGGTCCCAACAATGGCAGTGGCCGGCTGCTGGCTGGTGCTGATCGTCGGCGTGGCCGCGCTCACCACCTCCAGCTCCGCCGTCGGCGGGCTGCTCACGGCCAAGTTATTCGCGTCGCCGCTGAACGCTGCCGCCCACTCGTACGTCCCGGCTTCGCTGGGTACATACGCGGTGGGCGTGGTGTACGTGCCGTTGCCGGTGACGGGGACCGTCTCCGTGTCAACGGCCGTATTGTTAGGGCCGTACAATGTGAAAGTGATCGTGTCACCAGCCAGGAAGTCAGACCCGCCCGACAGCACGGCCGTGTCGGTCAAGCCGACACCGCTGCCCAGCACCACCGTTCCGCCTGGCGTCGTGTTGAGCGACGGCACCGATGGGCCGGTTTCTCGGGCCGTGTCGGTGAAATTCAGCAGGTCGGTGGACAGCATGCCCTGGCCGTGACCGGGCCCTGGAGGTTGGTTTACCGTCAGGAAATAGACGTCTTCAGAGTTGCCGGCCGCGGCACTGAGGTAGGCATTGGCCGCGTTGATGATGTTCTGGGCCGTGGAGCCTTGAAGGACAGCATACGGGAGGCTGGAGTCGACGTCTTTGAGGTTCAGGCTCCCGGTCTGGTTGTACTCGAGTGCCCAGATGGCGAGCTGCAGGCCGGCGCCGTTGACCGCGGCGTTATTCTCGGGCGAGCCGGTCTGGTTGGTGAGTGCGTATTCGTTGTACAGGTACCCCAGTTCTCCGATGTTCGCCGTCAAGCTCGTATTGTAAGTCGGGTTGGGGGTCAAGCTCGGCGAAACGGGGTAGGTCATCCCCACCGAGACTCCATGAAGCAAGTCAGCGCACACCGATTGAAATGTGGCGACGTTACCCAGGTTACCCGCGAGCTCGACATCGAGTCCTCCCACGGTGTCTCCATTTTCGAGTATCGAGTTGCCAGGGCTGGCCTGGTTATCGCTTGATGCGTTGAGTTCCAGATAGGCGGTATCCAAAGGATACGGTTCGCCGGTGAAATCCAGCGTGAACGACTGCGTGCTCAGGTTCTCAACCGTGACCTGGATGGCGGTATCGCCGGCGATGGCGGTCGCCGGATTAACCGTCGTCTGAATGTCACCACTCTCCACACTCGACGAGTAACTCGCCGCGCTCTCGGTGATCTGGTACGTCGTGCCCGCCACCAAGGAATAGCCGTCGAAATTGTAGTAACCACTTGAGTTGGTCGTGGTGGTCGCGAGCAAGTCGCCTGGGTCGCGATTGCCCGAGTTGTCCCACAAATCGACGGTCGCCCCCCCGACCGGTTGACTGGAACTGTCCAGGACGAACCCCTGGATAAACCCCGCGCCCGAGGCCAAGAGCAGTCGTGGCTCGAAGGTCTCAAGCGATGGCAAAGCCATCCGGCGTTTCCCGCGTAATCGCGAGCTATGATGATTGATCCTGTTGCGCGGGCTCGTGTTCCACCCCTCTTGAATCTCTACTGACTCGTGATGATTAAATCGTCGAATCTGAGCCTGCGGCGGATCGCCTTCAAGGCCGGGTCGCCCTGGACCGTTTCTCTCCAGAAGGCCGCCCGCTCGGCGGGAGTTTGGCGTTCGAGTTCCGCCCGGATCAACCGCAGGGCGATCTCCTCGTATTTGGCCGAGAGTAGCCTGGCCTGACGTCCCTTGGCCCCCACCTCGGCGGACGCGACCGACGCCGCGACCGCGTAAATCCGCGCGGCATTGTAGTTGATCCGGGCTCGCCTCGCCGCGCCGGACGGCCTCGTGGGCGTCGGCCACGGCCGCGGCATGGTCGCCAAGAAGTGCTCGGGCTGTACCGCGCCCGTTATAGGCATCGCCATCGGCCGGGTTGAGCTTGATCGCCGCCTCGAAGTCAACCAAGGCTAGCTTGGGCGACTCGAACATCAGGTACGCCCAGCCCCGTTCGGCCAGCAATCCGGCGTCGTCAGGGCGGACCTCCAGTGCTTCGCCGTAGTCCCGGATCGCGGCGGGATACTCATGACGCGCGACGTGGGCCAGACCGCGTACCTCATAGAGCACGGCCGATTTTTTCCCCATCGCGAGCGCGACATCGCACGATCGAAACAGCTCGTCGTAGCGCCGCAACTTCAGCAAGCTCTTCACCTGAAGGACGTGAGCGTCGGGATACCTTGGCTCGATCTCAAGGGCCCGGCGGCTTTCCTTGAGTGCATCTTCAAAATGTTTGTCCCTATAAAGCAGGTTACCCCGATTGGTGTGGTCCACCGCCAGGACCGTATTGTCCCTTTTCTCGTAGAGGATTGCCTTGTCGAGGTCCGACAGGGCCAACTCGCGGCGCGCGGCGTCATTTTCGCCGCTGGCTTGAAGCACCTTGGCTCGCCCGCGATAGAGCGGCGCCCAATCGACCGGTTTCGAGGCGACGTTGATGGCATGCGTGAACTGCTCGACCGCCAGGTCGATCTTGCCTTGTTTGTCATAAACCTGGGCGAGCGAGGCGTAGGCGAAGTACCGGTCTTTCTTCAGTCGGATGGCCTCCTGATAGTCAGCGGCGGCCTGATCGAGGAGCCCCCGCTCAAATCGAATAAGACCGCGGTTAACGAGGAGCGTATACTGAAGGTCATCGGCAGACGTGCTTGTCAGTCGCTTAAGCGCCTCTTGAAGGTCGTCCTCGGCCTGGCCAAACTCGAACTCGGCCGATTTTTTCAGGCGGTCGGCCTCCCGCCCTACACTCGTTTTCGCAAGTTTTTTGAAGTCCTCGGCGGCGATCTGTCCGCTGGCAAAGCCGCGCAGCAGATAGAGCCAGGCGAAGTCGGGGTCGGTCGTGAGACACCCATCCAACGACGCCTTGGCCGCTTTGCACTCGCCCGTCTGGATATAGCAGATGGCTTGCAGGCATTTAGCCCAGAAGTGGTCGGGTTTCCGTCCCAGGGCACTCTCGAAGTCCTGGATCGCCGCGCGATACTGTTTACTTTTGTATTCTTTTTGTCCAATCAGGAAGAAATCGAAGGCGGTCGTGGGTAGAACGCGGTCGGCCTCGGCACGTGCCCGGGCTGCCTCAGCCTCAGCCTTTTTGTCGTCTTTCCGTGCCGCCAGGCACGACGCTTTCGTCATGTAGTAGGCGCGAGAATGACCGGGCCTTAACCGATCGGCATTCTCGAGTACCCGCAGGGCGAGGTCGATCTGCACTTTGTCTTGGGTGGCGGCCATCGCATCGGCCAGAACCAGCAGCAGCTCGTAGCAGCCTTCCTTAACATCAGTCTGCTGCTCGCTTGAGAGCGACGCGGGCAGAGCGCCGAGCGTCCAGCCGCCCCTATTTCCGGTTTGCCCAAAAACGCCCAGGGCCTCGAGGGCGGCCTTGCGAGTGAGATCGAAGTTGTCCGTTGGGAGAATGCCAGTATAACCCGTGTCGCGGAAGAGCGCCTCCTTGCGGCGGTCGAGGAAGTGCCGATAACTCTTCTGGACTTCCTCCCGCGCCTTCTCCTCGGCCTGCCTTGCAGCTTTCCTCGGCTAACAACCGGTTGACCTCTTGAAGCTTGACGTCCGTCCGATCGTAGAGTTTCGCGATCTCGTAGCTCTTTTTGGCCTCGCGTTCAATGATACGCTTGCGCCGTTGAGGGCCACCTTGGCCGCGTTCAAGTCTTTCTTCGAGATCTGCTCCTGGGCTTGGAAGAGGTCGTCGGTGGTCGCCCTCCGCAGGTCGGCTTCGAGCCGCAGCGATCTCAACCCAAAGCCGAGCAGCGCGACGGTGGCGATGGCCGTGAATCCCCAGGTAACCGCGTAGGCCGGATGGCGCTTCGTCCATTTGACCCCACGCTCGACCATGGGTGTCCGCCGCGCCCGGATCGGCTCGCCGTGCAGGTAGCGATTGAGGTCGTCGGCCATTTCCTTGGCGGTGACGTACCGCTTTCGCGGCTCCTTCTGCAAGCATTTCAAGCAGATGGTCTCGAGGTCGCGCGGGACGCGGTATCTGTACGCGCGAGGGCGAGACGGGCTCGACCTCGATCACCTGCTTGACGGTATCCATCGCCGACGCCCCCTTGAAAGGAGGCCGGCCGGCGAGCATTTCGTAGAGGATCGCCCCCAACGAGTAGATATCGGCCGGCGGGCCCGCCAGCTTGGTATCACCCCGTGCTTGCTCGGGCGCCATGTACGACGGCGTACCCATTACCTGGCCGGTGCGTGTCTGTCCCTCGTCCTTCTCCAGCCGCTTGGCAAGGCCGAAGTCGGTGATCTTGGGCACGCCGTCGGCGGTAAAAAGGACGTTGGCTGGTTTCAGGTCGCGATGCACGATGCCGGCCTTGTGGGCGGCGTCCATCGCCAGGACCAGCGGGACCATCCACTCAGCCGCCTGCCTGGGGGGCAGGAGACTCGCCCGCAGCCGGTCGAAGAGGCTCCCCCCTTCGAGCAGCTCGAGTGCCACATAAGGCGCGCCGTTGTACTCACCAACATCGTAGATCTGCAAAATATTGGGGTGGCGCAGGGTGGCCACCGCTTCGGCCTCGATCTTGAACCGCGCGATCTGCACCTCATCGACATTCGCTCCGCGGATCATCTTCAAGGCGACGAGCCGGTTCAACCGACGATGGCGGGCCTTGTAGACGACCCCCATGCCCCCACGCCCCAGCTCGCCAAGCAGCTCATACTCCTCCGGCCCGCTTTTTGCCGCCGGCGTCGGGCCGGCGAACGCGTTCGGCACAGTATTGGCGAGTCGGGTTTTAATTTCGGTGCCGAAGTCGGTGGTCTGATCGGAAATCCCGGACACGTGGTCCATCGTCGCCTCTTGGGTCTCGTCGGTAGACGAAGCCGCCGAGCAGGGCGAGCCCGGGGCGGGCGGAACGCTCGTCTGCAAGAGAAATTCGGCGCAAGAGGGGACTTCATTCGGTTCAGACCGCCAAGACACCGGCGGGGCGAGAGACGAACTGTCGACGGCTACCGAAGACGAAGAAGACCCAACTGGGGCCTGGGAGGGCACGTCAAGGGTTTCCGACGAAGACAACTCAGCCACAGTGCGGCCGAGATCATCAACGGGTTTTGCAAGCACGGTCACGGCTGTGAAACGATCGACCGTCCGCCCTGAATCGACCAAGGTGGCGGATTCGACGACGGACAACCCGCTGGTCTCTGCTAAAGTCAGAGCGTTAGCAGGGTTTCGATGCCCGGTTTCCATGGTTCTCTCTCGCAACAACGCCTCGACGGGCACTCCGCACCGCGGGCAAGAACACGTAGGCACGCTGATATAACAACCCGCGATGTTGATAGCTCGTTCAGAAGCGAGATCCGGCAGCTACTCTCGGCTCGGTCAGCCCGTCGTAATGATCCCCCCCGATTGTTCGATTGCTCTAACACAGAATGTTGCGCAGCCGCAGGGCGATCACTTGGATGCGACGATGTAGTTTACCACGAACCGCCCCGCAAATTCTATTTTGTGATAAGGGCTCAATCTATTTTTCTATGCCGAACACGATCACATTCAAGGAGGCGCCAATCAAGAGAATTGGTTTGCTCCGGTGGACAAAAGTCGATCGAACGCCATGAAAAACGTGTTCGGGGGTCGCAACTTATTTTTTCGTAGACCCGTAATTTTTCGTCGGCTTTGGCCTTTCCGAAACCATGGCCGCCGGTTATCACAATAAGTTATCGCAGGCCAGACAATCAGCCAACATCCGGTCACCGTCTCCGGCGGAACGGCCAACGCGGTCTTAGCAGCATGACGACCCCACCAAGAGCCTCGATCGCCAGCGCGTTCCCCGACGCGCGAGGAGAGATCGCCGGCGTTCCCGTCAGGGAGATCGCCCGCCGATTTGGGACGCCCACTTTCGTGTACGAATCCGCGATGATCCAGGAGCGGATCGACGATTTACGGGCCTTCGACACGATCCGCTACGCTCAGAAGGCCAACTCCAACCTGGCGATACTCGACCAGGTGCGGCGCCAAGGCGTGCTGGTCGACGCCGTCAGCGCCGGCGAGATCGGTCGGGCCATCGCCGCCGGCTATTTGCCGACTGGCGATCCACCGCCGATCGTTTACACCTCCGACATCTTCGACCGCGAATCGCTCGACCTGATCGTCGACAAGGGGATCCACGTAAACTGCGGGTCGCCCGACATGATCGCCCAGTATGGCGAGCGGGCTCCCGGTCGTGAAATCACTTTGCGGGTGAACCCCGGCTTCGGCCACGGCCACAGTCAAAAGACCAATACCGGCGGCGAACACTCCAAGCACGGCATCTGGCACGAGCAGATCGGTGAATGCCGCAAGCTGGCAGCCAACTACCGACTCAAGATCGCCGGTCTCCATATGCACATCGGTTCGGGTACCGATTTGGAGCACCTGTCGCAGGTCTGCGGAGCGCTCGAGCGCGTCGCGCTGGTGATCGGCGAGACCATTACCACGATCAGCGCCGGCGGCGGCTTGCCGACACCGTATCGCGCGACCGACCTGAGAATCGACATCGCCGCCTACTTCGACCTTTGGAATGCGACCCGACGCCGCCTTCAGGACGCCCTTGGCCATCCTATTCGGCTCGAAATTGAGCCAGGCCGGTACCTGGTGGCCGAGAGCGGCTATCTCGTGGCCGAAATTCGGGCAGTCAAGAAGATGGGGTCGAACACGTTTTACCTTGTCGACGCCGGCTTCAACAACCTGGCCCGTCCCATCCTCTACGGTGCCTACCATCCGATGTCGATCGCGCGGGCCGACGGATCAACCGATGGCGAAAAGCAGTCGGTGGTCGTCGGCGGTCCGCTTTGTGAATCGGGCGACATCTTCACGCAGTCCGATGGCGGAGTCGTCAGCACGCGCCTGCTACCCGTCGCGAAAGTTGGCGACTTCCTGGTGATCGAGCGGGCGGGTGCCTACGGTTTTGCCATGGGGTCCAACTATAACTCAAAGCCGCTCGCCGCCGAGGTCATGATTGGTCCCGACGGAAGCAGCCATCTGGTCCGGCGGCGGCAAACGTTCGAGGACCTGATTCGCGGTGAATCAATCCCGCCAGCTTGAAGTACTGGGCTCTCGACGAGTTTCCCAGGTCATCTGCTGTCGCTGTCCTTTGTGCCGGGCTTGTAGTCACGCCACAGCCAGCGGAGCGAGTCGGGCAGGATGGCCCGGCCATGACGGTTGCTGTGAAAGCCCTGGCTATACACGAATTTGTAGTCGTACTTGGAGAACTCCAGGGCCTTGGCCATCTGCTGGTTCGCCAGCGGCCAGTTGCCGTAGGCATTGTCCAGGTCATTGGCGCCGTCCTGAAGGAAGACCCTGATCGGCTTCTTGGGGGCCTTGCGAATCAATGCCTGATAGTTGTGGCCCCCTTCGCGCCCGGTCTTGCCGCCGGCGATATTGGTGAAGCTGCCCACCCATGAAAGCACCTTGCGAAACTCGTCGGGGTGCTCCCACGCGACGGTCCACGCGCAAATCCCGCCGCTACTGATCCCGGCGATCGCACGGCTGTCGGGATCGCGTCGGAGTTTCACGCTTTTCTCGACCTCGGGCAGAATTTCCTCGAGCAGGAATCGCGAGTAGCGGTCGGACAACGTGTCGTACTCAACGCTGCGCTGGCCGCGGCCCTCCTCGCCGCGCCCAGTTCCAGGGTTGATAAACACGGCCACCGTCACAGGCATTTCCCCCTTGGCAATCAGATTGTCGAAGACAGTCGGAACGAAAGCGAGGTAACCCGCCCCATCCTGAAATACCATGACGCAGGCGGGCTGGTCTTCCTGGTACTGAGCTGGGACATAGATCCACCACTCGCGCTTGCGTGTTGGGGAAGATTTTGCTTTCCCAAGGGGCCTGATGTGTCAGCTTGCCCTTGGGCACATCGGGTATTTGCTTGAGTTCAGGAGCGTCGATGTAGACTTCAAGCTGTCCCCTTTTGCCTTCTTTGCGACCGTCGAGCACATAGGTCCAGCGAAAGGCAGCCCCGGGGTCGAGCGAAAGCGTGGCCGCGAAGAGCGGTGTGCCATCGATGTGCAAAAGCGGCACGTTTTTTCCTTCACTGGTGACGACCGCGGCCGTTTTCGCGTCAGGTGCTTCGATAGCCCAAGCCGTCTCAAGCCCTTCGACTTTCGGAGACGCTCCGTGAGTGAGAGCGGCCTTACCGGAGGGGTCGTTGCCAAACCAAGCCCGCAATTCTTCGCCGAGCGTCCGGGCGTCCGCGCCGGCGGGACTGGCCGCAAGCCGGCCTCCGAGTGTCCGCACCGACAATTTCTCGGCACTCCAGACGGGATGCGCCGCCAAGGCGCAAATCAGAACGCAAAATCCAAAAGCGTTGCGAATGTTCACGGCGGGTCCTTCAAATCAATTCCGTCGACGTCTCGCGCAGGATCTTGATCATGCCATCAAAGCCCTCACGGTACAATTCGCGGCGGACTGCGACTTGAAGACGGCCCGAGTCGCGGTTCATGGCGACGAAGCGGAGGAACTCTTGGAGCCGCGCCAGGGCTTGCTCGGCATTCTTGAGTAAGCCCAGGTTGAGGCGAAAGCCGCGGTAACCCCGGGTTTTGCGATCAGGATGGGCGTAGTGGTCATAGACCAAGATGATCGGATCGTGCCCGATGAGGTCGGGCGCGCGTTTGAGAAGCTCGAACGATTGTTGTTGCGAGAGGATATAAAACGCTTCCTTGCTTTCAATGCTCATCAGGGATTTCAAATGGAAATGAACGGCCTTGGACACTCCGGAGTTCCAACATGTGTCAATCAAAAAGAAGTCAAATCTCTTGGCATTGGGATCGTGCGGCTGATCGCTGGACTTGAACCGCAAATCCAGGGCCGCGCGCTTCCGGGCGGATGCATCTTTCTTGTCAGCCATTTTCCGTATTCCCAAAATGAATCAACGAGTCGAGAAGACGCTCTCCGGTGAAAGGGGTACGCCGGGGAGCCGCGTGCGACTAAACGGTTCTGTCCAGCGAATACGATTGCGTCAGTTCTCGCTGGTGGCGTTTTTCAGCTTCGATCTGAGCGATCTTCCGCAACGGTAGCATGCCGTTGCCCAGGGCCGCCAAGGCCGCGACGTTGTTGGTGACAACCGACGCCATGATCCCGAACCCCATCGTGAAGACGCCGGCGATGCAGGCGATATTCGGGGCCAGGATCAACCGCCAGCTCCGCCGGACGTTGCGGTCGAGATCGCCGGAAATGTCACGTAAATCGCAAAGCTTCGACAACCCTTCCTCGAGAAAGACGATGTGCGCCGTATCGGTGGCGATCGTCGACGCTCCGCGAAGTGAGATCGACACATTGGCTTGCTTAAGGGCGATCGAGTCGTTGATGCCGTCGCCCACGAAGCAGACTTTGCGGCCTTCTTTTTGCAGGGCGATCACATGGTCGGCCTTGTCGGCGGGCAGGACCTGGGCGAAGTATCGGTCCATACCCAGCGACTCGGCCAGCTTGCGCGTGGGGGCCTCATGATCGCCCGAAATAATGGCAATATGTTTTATGCCGCGCGCTCGCAGACCCTGGACAATCTGGCGGACCTCGGGCCTGACCGCGGCGTGCAGCTCGATCGCCCCGCCTAACCGGCCGTCGACCGACACCATGACCATCGTGTGGCCTTCGAGATGAGCCTGCTCGAGGGCGGGCGCGACCTCGGAAGTCATCTCCACCCCCTCCAAATCCATGAAGCGCTTGCTGCCGACGCGGATGGTGTGTCCCTCCACCCCAACCGTGATGCCGTAGCCGACTTTGTACTGCGTGTCGTCCGTTGGCGGCAGCTCGAGGCCCAACTCCTGGGCCTTGTGCAAGATCGCCAGTGCGATCGGGTGATGAAACTTACGTTCCGCCGCGGCCGCGAACTGGAGAATTCGTTCGGGGGCAAAGCCGTGGCTGGCGATGATTCGGCCCACCTCGGGCCGCTCGCGAGTCAGCGTGCCGGTCTTGTCGAACAAGACGGTGTCGATCTCGTTCATCAATTCGAGCGCTCGTCCATCCTTGACGAGGATGCCCTTGTTGGCGCAGAGCGCCAGCGACGAGAGCATAGCCAGGGGCGCCGCCATGCGAATCCCGGTGCCGAAGTCGCTGTTGAGCACGGCGACGGCCCCCGCGGGCCCCATCGCCGCCAGGCCGATTGCTCCCACGGCCAGGGTCGGAACCACGGCCTTGTCGGCCAGCCGTTCGCCCTTGTGCTGCGAGCTCAGCTTGTAGCCGGCCGTGTCGTTCAAAATCTGGCTGATCTTCGCCGATGCCGTTTCGCTGCCCGATTTCTCGACCTGAACCAAAATCTTGCCGGCAACCATCAAGGTCGCCGCGAAGACCCGGTCGCCGACTCCTTTCTCCGCCGGTGTCGATTCGCCGGTCAGCGCGTGCTGATCGATCATGGCCATGCCCTGGGCGATGATCCCGTCGACCGGAACGACCTCACCCGTGTTGACCACGATCACATCCAGCGGCTGCAGTTGATCGAGCGATATCTGGACCTCGGCCCCGTCGCGGTAAAGCCAGACGTAGCGTGGCTGCTTGCCGAAGGCATTCAAGAGCAGCTTCTTGGAATCGTCCTGCGTTTTCTTGACCAAAACCCGGCCGAAGCCAAGGCACCAGCAGAGGACAGTCCCCGGGAAAATCGACATGGTCCCCAGACATCCGACCACGACGATGGCATCAAGAACATCGACCCCCAGCCGTCGCTCGTCAACCAAGACCTCGCGCGCCGCCTTGAAGGTGGGGATCGAGGTATAGGCAAACAGCACCGCCGCGGCGGGCAGAAGCCCTGGCACCGCGAACTGCGCGATCGCCGCCATGGGAACTGAGGCGGTGCATAAGGGCAGATGCAGGTCGAGCTTGTCTTTATCAGCCGGGCACGTAGCGTGCGCCAGCGCGGTTTCAACGATCTCGATGATCTGGTCCCTGCTCAGTTGCTTGCGGTCGTAATGCACCAAGACGGTGTTCGTGAGCGCGTTCGTCTTGAAATAGTCGATCCCCAGAACTCCCATCAGCTCGCGCTCGATGGCCTGGCAGAGGTCCGCCTTGCGGTGGATCACCGGATTCTTGAGCCGAAGGCGCCGGGCAGCTCGTGCTTGATCTCCCAGTGCGTGACGACCGTGCCGTATCGGAAGTAGCGAATCTCGCCCTTGGCATCACGAACCGGAGTGACCGAAGTGATGGAAACGCCGACAGGCTCGAGCGCCGCCGCGGGAGAGACGGCCGCGGTACCGTTCTTGCTCACGTGCCCATCGCTAGACCGATGTCCATTGGCATGAGCGTGGCCCTTGGGGCCACCATGGCCATTGGATTGATGCACGCCTTGGGCAGCCGCCTTGCGCGGACTCAACGTGTTTTTGACACGCTCGACGACCTGATGGAGCGTGTAGGTTCGTGGACAGAAACCGAGTTCTGCGCGCGGCACCTCGTTCGACCCGGCCTGACTGCGGATCGTGACCTGGGTGATCTCGGGCGCCTCGAAGACGCGTTCAAGAAATCGCCGGCAGTTGCGCTCGTCAGGCTCGGCGAACAGGAAGCGACTCTCCAGGTGAATTCGTCCCTGGGCCGGAAAACGGATAGCAAGGTCCATGGTCAGTTTTCGTTGCAAGTGGGTCGGCTCGTAAAAGCCAGGCTGGGTGATCTATCCCGTGGTCTGCTGTCAAAAACGCCTCGTGGTCCCGACTGGGTGAATTCCGCGAAAAACTTAAACGGATGGGACCTCCGCCGTGGCAGTGGCGGCCTTTTCCTTCATCTCGGCCATGGCATCCTGGACCGCTTCAACCTTCTCGGCGACATTCTTGGCAAGATCGGCGTACGAATCGCCGACCGCCGAACTCGCACCGGCCAGGGCAGCCGCCAGCAGTGGCCCGAACTTCTCCTTGAGAAGAGGAAAATTCGCGCCCGCGGCGGCCCCAAGCGCGACACCCGCGGCAAAAAACATCATTTCCGACCTGGTCACTGGCATATCGATCGGCCTCCGCTTCCAAGATCAGGTTTGCTTTCGTTACATGTCCGTTCAGGAATTCAGCGACGCTGTTGAATCCGCCAGCGATGATCCGCCGCGGCTGCTTCTCCACTGGTCGACGGCATCGCTCGCAGCCATCGCTCCATCAATCAGCCCGTGCACGACCGCATTGTCCGCGGGAATCGCTTTGGCGATCAACACCACAGGGAAAACGACTCCAAACGAAAACGTATAGCTGGTGGTATAGATGAACCGCGACACAAACTGGCTCGCCGCTGGCAGCGCCTCTTCCACCGCCGACTTCGCATCAGCCGCACCGTCCCTTGCAGCCTGAACCGCCGTTTCAAGCACATCGGCGGCGCTCCTCAAGCGATCGTCCGACGCTTTTCCAGCAACCGAATTGACAGACATGGAACTGAAGACCTTTCTTGCAAGGATCGGCTGTGATCGAGGGTGTCCAGGAAAATAACGCGCTCCAATGCCATGGTAAAATAGGAAGCCTGGGTTGTCAAGACGAGCCGGCAAAGGCTACGGGTTCGCATGGATGACGGTTCCTTGATCACCCTGTCGGGCTTTTCTCCCCATCCGGGCCTTATGCAAGCCTGCAATTAGGATGCCGAATTGTCAAGCCGCCGCCGCTTCAAGTGGTGGTTATCTCCCATGGCCCGGCGCGACACACACATGGTCAAGAGCATGTTCTGATCACCAATCTCTTCCCTTCGGCAAGCAGCCAACCGGGTCGTCGCCGAACAAAATTGACCCACGGACATTTAGTAAGTGCAAAGAATTTGAAATTGACTATATCAGACCATTACGATAGTATAATAAATCGTGAAGAGACAAGTGGCGGGCCGAGAGTGAAACAGGAACGCGGAACTGCCTGGAGGCTGAATTTCGAACGATCCGCCCCTTTGCGGGTGGGGCTCAAGGCTCACCTGGTTTCAACGGCTGCCCCGGTAGGCAAGGTGATGTGCTTACTTGCATCCAGTTCATCACACTCGTTTGGAGACAGAATTCGATGGCGACGGCAACCCTTAAGACGAAGACGGCGACGAAATCCGCACCGGCTAAAGATGAGAGCGCGCTGCGTATAAAGGCCATTCAGCGGGCGGCTAGTCTGCTCAAGCAAGTCAGCGACCCGACCCGACTCCACGTCATTACTCTGCTGTCGCAAGCGGAGCACGACGTCGGAGGGCTGTGTGACCAGTTCAGCATGACGCAGCCCGCCGTGAGCCACCACTTGGCCATGTTGAGGCATGGGGGAATCATCGAACGCCGCCGCCAGGGGAAGAAAAACGTCTACACACTCACCGAAACCGGCCATCGGCTTTCCAAGCTCGTCAATGGCGTGATTCGTTGAGCAGCCGTGATCTGGTGTTTATCCGCTCGGCCCTCTGGATCTCGGTTCGCGTTCGAGGGTTGTCTTCCGATTGCACGTACGCGACCAAGTCGCGGATTTGCTGGTCGGTCAGCTCATCCAACAGCTTTTCCGGCATCAGCGACACGGGGGATTCCTTGAGGGCTTCGAGGTCGGTGCGTTTGAGCACGGTGCGCTGATTTTTAGCGTCGACCAGCGTGATCGTGTCAGCCGTCGAATCACCCAAAAGTCCAGTGAGCACCCGTCCGTCCTTGGTCATGGCGATGTGCGTCATGAATTCCTGGCGAATGACCACGCTCGGGTCGACGATATTTTGCACCAGCAATTCGCGGTTCCTGCATCGGCACCGGTGAGGTCCGGACCGACCGCCGCTCCCGATCCATGCAGCTTGTGGCAGGTCGCACACGTCTTTTCGAAATTGGCTGCCCCCTCGCGGCGTCGCCGGGTTGCTTGGCCAGCAGTTGCAAGACGGCGGTCACTCGTCCTTGCGTTTCGAAGGGAGTCAGTGGGCGGACCTTGCCCCAAGTCTTCTCGATCAGCGTGACCAATCGCGGATCGTCGTATTGACGCAGGCGCTGAGCCAGATCACGCGAGACGGCGGCCGCTGGGATTGCGTGGCGATCGATCGACTCTAGCAGTTTGAGGGCCCAATTCGGGCGGCTGCACAAAAGTTCGATGGCGCGAGCCCGCGATTGCGGAGAGAGCGCCGAGAGTCGGTTGAGAATCGCGTCGCCAATGCGACCGTCGCTGAAGTAGCCCAGGGCCGACAGGGCGGCCATCTTGATCGGATCATCCCAGTCGCCGGTCAAAAGCGAGAGGAGGCTCTCGACCGCCGCCGCCGTTTTGCATTCGCCGAGCGCTTTGATGAGCGCGAGCCGATCGGCCGTGGCAGTCGCACGACTGAGCGTCAGCGGAATCGTCGCGTTGGCCGCGCCCGCGACGTTTAGCCGCAGCGCCAGCTCGATCGGCGCGGGTTGGCCGATTCGTGGCGAATGATTTCACCGACCGCCCCTTCCAGCGGGAGAGTGACATGATCGCGCTTTTGCCCGGCGAGCGCTTCTAACATGCCTGTGAGCACGAGGGGGACCGTCTTTTGCTGCTGGGCAGATCGCAATAACGCCGCGCACGCGGCCGCGGATGCGTTGGTTCCTTCCGCCAGGAAGCGCCGCGCCAGCCGCTCGATGATGAATCTTGTCATGAGCGGCCGATGCCAGAGGTTGCCGGACTGAACCATGCGTAACACGCGATCGCTATCCGAAATCGCTTTATCTTCGATGGCCCACCAGATTAAGAGCGGTATCTGTACGTCGCCGGCATCTTCGTCATGACAGAGCAACTGTTCGACAATCGGGATCGTCTCGCTAGCGGGCAGTCGTTTGGCCGTGCACGCGAGCTGGCTGCGTACGACGACACTCGGATCGCGATGAGCCAGCTCGACGAACCGGCGCAATAAGGGGGCGACACGAGACGCTCGTCCCCGAGCAAGCGGATCGTCCACGCGCGGACGTATTCATGCCGGCTGGCGAGCGCCTTCTCCGCGAGCGGCGCGTCGAGCGCTCCCAGCACATAAAGTGACCACAGCCCCTGCAATGCAAGCCGCTCGTCCGCGCTATCAAGCGCCAGCTTGGTGAGCGCGGGGACAACGGACTGATCGCAGCGCTCGGCCAGCAAACGTCTGGCCTGGCGGGCGTACCAGTCGTTGCGGTGCGACAGCAGCTCGACGAGCTCGGCGCTCGACTTCCGGCTCAGGTTCAAAGTGCCGGCCTTGACCGGGGGCAGGTTGGGCGGCGCAACCCGCCACACACGGCCGTCGAGACGGCTGGGCTCGTACCAATGGCTCCGGTTCTTGGGCGAGGAGTGGGAGATATTGTAGTCGTACCAATCGGCGATGTAGACGGCCCCGTCGGGCCCGACCGTCATGTCGACGGGACGAAACCAGATGTCGTCACTCGTGACGAAATCGCCGGCCGCGCGGGTCGCGAATGTCGAGCCGCGCGTTTCGAGGGTTGCCCACCTGCAGGCGCTATGTCGGGTGTGCGGGCAAATGCAGGCGTTGTTGAACTGAGCCGGAAACGCGCCCCCCTGGTAGATGATCGCTCCGCCCGAGAGGCTGTCGCCCAAGTAGCCATGATGGAGCACTGGCTGAAAATAACCGTAGGTATGGGGATTATGCAGCGGGCCATGTTTGCCGAAGCCCTTGACGAGATAAGCGCCCTGAACATGGTGCTCGAGCGGTTCGGCCGTATTGCCGGCGGGGAACAGGCTGCCGAATCGATCGAACTCGACGCCCCAGGTGTTGCCGCCCCCTTCGGAGAACAGTTCGAATGGATCCCAGCGCGGGTGATCGCGCCAGATACCTTGTTGAAAGCCGATGCCGCGAATGTCGGCGTCGACTGTGCTCCCCTGGGCCCCGTACAGCCAGCCATCGGGCCCCCATGTCAACGAGTTGGCGAAGGCGTGCGCGTCTTCCATGCCGAAGCCCGTCAGCAGAACCTTGGGCGGTCCATCCGGTCGATCGTCACCATCGCGATCGGCGTAGAACAAGAGATACGGCGGCTGCGTGATGAATACGCCGCCGTACCCCAGCGCCATCCCGGATGCGAGATTGAGGTCGGTGATAAAATCCCTGACAACATCGGCGCGGCCGTCGCCATCGGTGTCTTCGTAAACGGCGATCCGGTCGTTCCCTTTTGGTCCCGTGGGGGGTGGTTCCGGACGACGGTCGTACTTGGTGCGCAGGTATTGGTCGACGGCAACCGGTTTAATCCCGACCGGGTGAGGGTATTGCCGGTACTGGAGGACCCACATCCGGCCCCGGTCGTCGAAGCTTATCGAGAGCGGCTGAGTGATCATGGGCTCGGCGGCAACCAGTTTGATGCGCAGGCCGTCGGCGACTTTTAGCTTTTTGAGTTCTTCTTCGGGCGAAAGCGGCGGTGGATGATCGAGCGGGCTCTCGCCGCCCTGGGACCGCGAGTTGACGGCGCAAAACAAAAACGTTGCCATCAGGCCCATCAGCGCCATCCATCGCCGACTCGTCACGGTCAATTCTCCACGCTCCGGTGTTTTCGTACGAGGACTCCCGATGCTCGCCCACCCTGCGTCGCCGTTAATTGGCGGGCACTCTCGGGATGCGACTGGTTGTTCCCATCTTCGGCCTCGATGCGAACGGAAGCAAGAGTCGCGAGGCGATTTTCCCGCACTGAGAAACTCTCGCGGAAGCTGGGCTTGGTTCGCGTAGGTCGAATCCGTTGTTTTGACGGTCGCAGGCTCGGCGAGGATGCGGCGGAGCACCGTCAGCCGGCGTGGGGTTGTGGTGATCATGGCCTGGGGATTGGTGCCGGCGCGAAGTGCCAGCATCACGAGGTCCCAGGTTGGCTCGGCTCGCTGCCAGCAGGCCAGCTCGTCGGCCCAGAGGGTATCGATATTGAGCCCGCGGGCCCGCTCGGGCTCTTCGCCGCTTAAGCAGATCGCCCGGCGCCATTAGGCCATTCGACGCGGCGTTTCGACGGTTCGAATTTAGACATGGTGCTCATCATCGCGCGATGACAAGGGCCACCGCGCCTCGCTTTGGCCCCACTCGCGGTTCTCAGCCCGGGGCCCAGGCTGGCCGGCACCCTGAATCGACAGGGGAAAAAATGGCGGAGAATGGCGCTTTTTCGAAGCCAAAAAGCGCCATTTTTCGGTCACTGGAGCCAACGCCCCAAAACACAAGCCATTGATTCAGAAGCTCTTATGTCAGACGGCTTTTTTGGCGCCCGAGGGCGAGAAAAATGGCGGGCGCCATTTTCGGGCGAGGAGATTTTCGACGCGACCCAGAGGTCGTGTACGCCAGCGCTGCGGACCTGACGAACCGCGGCCGGCATGGAGATGTCGCTCGCTAAGAAATTTTGACGGAGGGTACCGAAGGTATCCATCGCGCCTGCGCTTGGCCCCGCTCGCGGTTCTCAGCCCGGGGCTCAGGCTGGCCGGCATACCCTCGAAGGGTGTGGGAAGGGAGACGTGAGGGATTTGACGATCGCGCCGATCAGTCAACCGGCCTCAAGGCGGACACCGACCGAGATCAACCCGGCTCATAGGCCGCCGATAGTTTCGGCAACCGGACGGCTGGCCGAACATCAGGGACAAAAAGCTGGGTGCGGAATCTCTCTCCTCTAGTACATTATACGCGCTGCGCCGATTTTGTCAAGTTTCCGATGCCGTTTGGCGGGTAAGATGCGGATGGAAGACTTGGCCCAGATGGAGCTTAGAATATTTGACAAGAATTTTTGTCCGGAGTACTTGGACACACTGGAAACGCGACATGGCGACCTGCTGGGAAGCGTCAAAATCTGACCGGCCCCGGGGGACATGCCGGGGGACAGGCTCAGGGCGTGTGAAAAGTTCGGTTGGCCACGGTCTCAACGGCCCCTGCGCCGGCCGGTTCTTGTTGCGCGATGAGGAGGTCGCAATCCTTTGGACTGCGACTTGAGTCTTGATGGGATTGCGGTACACGAAAGAGCAAGTCGACGAGTTTACGAATGGGATATCGGCCATGATTCTGGGCATCCGCGGCATCGAGGGGAGAAAGGACATGTATCCCGACCATCCTGACACCGCCGAGTCACACGCTTGTGACCCCGGCCCGCGAGGCAGATTTTGTCCACGGAAGGGACGGAAGAGCACGGAAGGGGAAGATGGTCTCGGAAGTGCCTTGGGCTGCCCCCGAAAATTGGTCCAGTCGAAATGAGGGTGTCCGGGTAGAGTGAGCCCCGGAGGGACCCATGAGAAGGCGAAGGAACGCCGACGAGGTCGCGCGATCACTCCGTGAAGCCGATCACGATCTGGCCAAAGGGCTGGCTGTTTCTGATATCTGTCGCAGGCGGGGCATCGCCGAGACGACCTATCCCCCCATTGCAACTGCGGACGGATGGGAAGGTTCAATAAGGAAACCAGGAATGCAGGAGAGAGAAAAATGGCTCTGGAACACGAAGCGTTGACCGAGCCGATCATTGGCGCGGCAATCAACTTCGCTAAAGCAACGCTGGAACCGAAGCGAGTGATCCCTGCCTGAGTGAGTCTGTTCCTGGTTTCCTGCCTTCCTCATTCACCCTTGTGCGAGGGCCCGAGAGCGCAACAGATCCAGCGTGTCCTCCAAAGCTGAAAATGTAATTCCGGGGACGAATTCCGGAATTCCGGGGACGCCATACCTAACTGCGAATTCCGGGAATTCCGGGGACGCCATACCTAACTGCGAATTCCGGGAATTCCGGGGACGCCATACCTAACTGCGGCGGGGCTCCGAAATCGGACTGCGCGATGCAGCGGCGTGACGCCGCTCTTGTCCGTCTCGCTGATAGCGAGTCCGCGCTTTAGAAGAAACCGACTCACAAAAACCTGAGTCTTGGGATCGGGATCATGTGCGGAGCTCGCCGCCAATAACGTGCCATGAAGATTGGTATCGTGGCCGATCATGTTTTTGAGGTCATCAAGCGGAAGTTCAAATGTGGCGTGATGAAGTTGGCCCATCGCGTCTTGACGTGTAACTACATCGGCTTTTAATCGCGGCCAAACTCGGGTTGTTCCCATCTTCGGCCACGAAGCGAATGGAAGCAAGAGTCGCTATTGCGATGTGGCCTCGTCCCGCTTTTCCAAGGATGCGAACCGGCCGCTCGTCAACCAGCCGGAAGCGAGCCACCACGAGTACCTGGCGGCTCGGCCTTGCCAGCGCGCTTCGATCTCTGGCCCTTAATCATAACATCATAAAACATTCATTAGGTTTTGGCGGCCCGATCGAATACCATTTCCACGCACGGGTCGTGGTCTCCGCGTTGACGTGCGACGCAGGGGGCTGCGGTGTGCTTCGGTTAGTCCACCATCTTTTGAGTTGGAATCGACACGAGCAATTTGTGCGACGTGAAGTTATGCATGGACGCGACGCGTCAATCTCGATCCGTTTCCTCGCTACCTTCCGTTGAAGACCGAGAGCAACCACCCTTGTTTTTCCACTACATCGAGTACTTCCGTAGGAAAAAGAACCCATGAAATCTCGGACGGGATCAAAGTCCATCCGCGCGGCATTTACGTTGATCGAATTGCTAGTCGTCATTGCGATCATCGCCGTCTTGATCGCCCTGTTGTTGCCAGCCGTCCAGGCAGCCCGCGAGGCCGCCCGGCGGATCCAGTGCGCGAACAATCTCAAGCAGTTGGGGTTGTCGTTCGCAAACTACGAAAGTAGTAACTGTGCCTTTCCTCCGACAACCATCCTGATCCCAGCCCCGAACGGGCCGCCAGGGACCTGGATCGGCCAACAAGAGTCTTGGAGCGCGTTCGCCAGAGTATCAAACTTCTGGGAGCAGACGGCGGTCTACAATGCAATTAATTTCAGCGAGACCTACTCAGCGGCGATGAACACAACAATCACGAACACGCCGCTATCACTTTTGTTTTGCCCCAGCGACCCAGGTGACCACTATGATGACGCATATCCGGGTGCAACCGGATACGCAACGACCAGCTATGGCACCTGTGATGGCGACTGGTATGTGTGGAGCGTCAATTGGACACCCGCGCCAGCTACGATTGGTCCACCCAGCCGAACGCTGTTCGGCCCAATATATGCCAAACAAATTGCGCAGGTCACTGACGGTCTATCCAATACTCTTGCCGTCAGCGAAGGCCTGATTGGATACCATCAGATGAGGTCGTGCCTGACAACCCCGGCCTCTCCATCCGATGCATCGGTGGGGGCCTGGACGCCAACGAATGTGCCACCGCCTGGGCCAGCATCACTGGCTGCGGCCGCTGCGCTCGCCAACAGTTGCAGCACGGCGAGCGGCAAAATCAAAGCCGGCGGGGCACTCAACCACACCCGCTGGACAAACGGCGGCGTATATTATTCGGGATTCACAACGGCGCTTCCCCCGAATTCATCCCCGTTGGTGTTGGATCGCAGCAACGATTCAAGTGCCGGACAGATGGTGCAGATGGATTGGGACTCCGTCGATGAAAACGACGGCGGGCCCACATACATGAACTCGACTGCAACCAGTAGGCACCCCGGCGGTGTCAATGCCGCATTCGGGGACGGCTCAGTACGGTTCATTAAAAACTCAGTAGACGCTAGCGTGTGGCGAGCGCTTGGCTCCATCGCCGGCGGCGAAGTTGTTAGCGCCGACTCGTATTAATCGATACGAGTCCGAGAACAACCCGTGTCTCCCCCTCGCCTGGAATGAGTGGGGAGACACGAATTCACTTCGCGTCGGGTCGATCCTGAACAGCGGTATCGGCGCTGGGCAGAGCCCGATTCCGGCTATGGCGTCTCGGGTGTCCCCACCAACCCTTACCGGCCGATGCAAGAAACCGGAACTTATGAAGCCTTCCCAGGGAAGCTTGACCAGCCTGTTGAACACTTGGCTTGCTCACCCGGCCCGATGTCATGTCGCCCGACATGGCCGCGGGCCTACCTCTCTTCTGGCTGCCGGCCCGGCGTTTCAGGTCTTTCATCGAGACTAAGATTCGTCACCCGTCACGGTGACGGTGATGCGTCGCCGATGCGGGCTGGTGCGATGTTCCCAGAGAAAGACGCCTTGCCAGGTCCCCAAATCGCACCGACGGCTTTCGACGGGGATCGTGAGCGACGTGAGGGTGAGGATCGATCGGATGTGGGCCGACATATCGTCGGGGCCCTCGCTATCGTGGACATACGCGGGATCACCGTCGCGAGCCAGCCTCGCGGCGAATTGCTCCAGGTCGCGGCGCACCGTGGGGTCTGCGTTTTCGCAGACGATCAACGATGCGCTCGTGTGATGGACGAAAACGTGACAGAGGCCCAGAGCCACGCCGGACTGCTCGACGATTTGCTGAATCTGGCGGGTGATCTCGATGGTTCCACGGCCGCGAGTTTCGATTGTCAAGTGCTGCCTGTGCATTCGGATCACCCCCCAGTCGTTTCTGGGTGTTGTCTACTTCCCGCAGTCGCACGTACAGGCCGCCAGTTCCTTGTCGAACCAGTCCGCCATGATCTTGACCTCCTGCGGCAGTGTGAGCCAGGGGTGTCCGCCCCCCGCTTTGACGATCAACTTGGCCGAGCCGCCGGTCTTATTGATCGCGTCGACCAGCTTTTTCGACTGAGACAGGGGCACCAGCGGATCAGCGTCGCCGTGGATCAGCAGGAATGGGATCTTTGGCTTCTCGACCCGATGCAAGGGTGAAATCGCCTTGGCCGCGCTTTTGATCTCGTCGGCGGATTGCCCGCGCACGCCCCCCACGAACAGCAGCGGGCCCAGGATATCCAGCCGGGCTTCTTTACGACCATCCCAGTCGAGGAAGTCGGTCGGCGGGAAAAAGACACCGACCGCTTGTACAGACGTGTCCAGCCGATCGAGCGGGTTTTTGGCTTTGGGCTTCCCCGCCTCGGGTGTCAAACCAGCCAACGACGCCAGATGCCCGCCGGCCGAGGCCCCCGTGAGGCCTAGCCGGGCCGGGTCGATCTTGTATTCGCCGGCGTGTGCCTTGACAAACCGGATGGCCGACTTGACGTGATGGTCCATCTCGGCACCGGTGTACCGCGTCCTCGAGCCCGGGCGGACGGCAAAAACCACATAACCGCGCGAGCAAAAGGTCGAAAATACCTGTGCAAGTGTATGGTCGCGGATCTTGTCACGGTCGGAATACCACGCGCCGCTGGCGACGTCGACCATGGCCAGGCCGTTCGGCTTGCCCGTCGGCGTGAAAACATCCATCAGCAAGCCGGTGCCGTGGACCTCGGCGTAAACAATGTCTTTTTTCTGCGTGTACGGCAGAACTTTGTCAGCGCCGGACGCGCCGGGGACCATTAAGGCGACGAAAGTCGCGAACGAGAGATAAGCGAATCTCATAGAATGTTCCTGTCGGGATCTTGGAAGGTCGGAGAAGCAGAGGGCCCCGCGGGCCGCGCGAGTACGATCCGCGCGATTCTATTGTATCAACAGGCCGCCTCGTCCGAATAACCCGCCGGTCATCGATCCGCGGACGCCACGGTTTCTTGAGCACCTGCGTCGATTTGATCGGTTGTTTTTCTCGGCGGAAATCCACAAACGCATCCAACCCCAATCAATGTCCGTCATACGGTCACGTCGTCGTTCCTCGGGCGTGGAACGAAACCGATTGCGAAATCGTCGAAGTAGACCATGAATCGCTCGCCGGCCGGGATCGGGAGGTCGCCTGGGGTGAGCTTCTCGACGACAATGGCAACGCCGATCCCCATCTCGATCTCGCTGGCGCCGGCTTCCTGGCTGCGAAGGCGGCACGTCACTTTCACTTCCACGTAGTCCGCCGCCGACTTCGCCAGCGGGGGCCTGAATTCGGCTGCGGCGAACTCGCGGCGATCCTTTGTGGGGTCCTTGGAAAGATCTTTATAGCCAAATAGCACCAGGCGACAGCGGCAGTGGTTCAAAAAGCGAGCATACGCGTCGGGCTCGCCCGAGGCGGCGACATAGGCGGCGACCGTGTACGTGCCGGCACGCGGGTTTCGCACCTCTTGCGCGAGGATGGCGCGGATGCCGCCGCGATTCGACCACCTGACGATGCGCCTGTCAGGTCATAGCCGATGGCCGCATGCCGCCGGCCCGACCGCGGCAGCGAGCGAGGGCCTTCGAGAACTTGCACGGTGAGGATAGGGGAATCATGTCCGGCCAGGGGCGCGGCCAACCAGCCTTTCAACCGTTTGCCAGGCCCCACCGCACCAAGGGGCTGGTCCTCTTCAAAGCCGAGGTTTAAGAGTCGGTCCTGCGTGAACGCGGGGACAAGCGCCAGGTTACCCGTGGGCGTGACACGCTCGGAGGTCGCCGGATCGTCGCCCAGCAGGGCGGAAATCGGCTCTCCCTTCGACACGAGAAACGGCCGTCCCGTCATATCGGTGAACGTGGCGTTATGGCGGATACCCAGCAAGTGAAAGATGGTCGCCGTGAGGTCCTGGGGTTCGAGTCGATTCTCGCGTGGGTAGGCGCCGTTGCGATCACTCGAGCCGAACACCTGTCCGCCGCTGATGCCGGCACCTGCGAGTGCGAAGCTGAAAACATTTCCCCAGTGATCGCGCCCGCCGTGAGCATTGATCCTGGGCGTGCGGCCGAATTCGCCGATGGCCACGACCAGGGTCTCGCCGAGCAGTCCGCGATCGGCGAGGTCGTCGAGGAGCGCCGTGAAACCAATGTCGAAGATCGGGCACAACACGTCTTGAAGGCGGTCGGCGTTTTGGGCGTGCGTGTCCCAGAGGGGGTTCGAGACGGCCTCGTCGCCGGGATCTCGCGGCCAATTGACGTGAACCAGCCTCGCCCCCGCTTCCACCAACCGTCGGGCGAGAATCAGCGACTGGCCCCACTTGTTCCACCCGAAGCGTTCTCTCGTCCGGCGCAGGTTCCCGATGCAAGTCGAACGCCTGGCGACCTCTTCCGGAGGCCAGTAAGCCAAAAGCTTCGCGCGAGTGCCGGCCGTAGGTCTCCATGGCCGGCTGCCCTCCAAGAGCGTCCAGGTGTCGATTGACCTGCGAGAGCAAGTCTTGGCGTGCCAACAACCTCAGGGGCGGAACTTCGGCCGGCAACGTCAAACCCGCGACCTGAAAATGGGGGTCGGCGGGATCGCACACCAGGCGGTTCGGCTCCCAAGCCGGCCCGAGAAACCCCGCCGTCTGGCCGGCTGGCATGACATTGTCGTTCAAACGCATCACATCCGGCAGCCAGACCGAGGTGAACCCGGGGGCAGTCTTGCTCGGCTTGAGCCGCTTGATCACCGAACCGAGATACGGCCAGTCGTTCGGGCTGATTTGCCGCGATTGCTGACCGGTGTACGGATATCCGGTAAGCACCCAGTACCCACTCGCGTCATGAAGGTCGCTGTTCGTGCAAATAGACCGCACGACGGCGAGCTTGTCGGCCCGCGCCGCCGTGCGAGGCAGCAACTCGCCGAAACGAACGCCCGGAATGTTCGTCTGGATCGCGGCGAATTCGCCACGAATCTCGGCGGGCGCATCGGGTTTCGGGTCGAAGGTCTCATGCTGGGGCGGTCCACCTTGCAACCACAGAAAAATGACGTTCTTCGCCCGTCCGAACGAACGGCTCATGGCCTGGCCGTCACCTGGTTCTTCGCTTGCCGCGAGCAGCGCCGGCAGCGACAAGCCGAGCGTGCTCAGGCCGCCCACTCGCAAAAGTTCGCGCCGAGAGATGCCGTCACACAGCCGGGTGGATCGATCCTGAATCGACAACATCGCTCGCTCCTTGCCGGGTACCGAGGCGGTGGCTTTCCAAGCAGCTAGGCAGCAGGCAGTGAAAAAAATGCAAAGACTCGCAATGCGAGGTCGGCTTGCCGCCGTCGTTGCACGACCGGCGCCGAGCGTCATTATAGGAGCGATATTCACGCTTCGCCAAGGCACGATCCGTGGACGGATAGCCAAACCATCGTGGCGCGGCCAGGTGAAAGGCCGGCCAGTCAGAACAGCTCTGATCGCCGGGCCGCCGGCTCTTGCAATGCCGTCCGGAAACGACTCATCATCGGTGAGTTACGTACGGGGCGATCGATGGCTGCAGACAAATACGAGCGCTACGCCGTCACCCACGTTCCCGAGGGACTGCAAATCTCTCTCTGGCAAGCTCTTCCCGCTCTGGGGCCCGGAGTGATCGCGCTCGTGATCCTTGTTGCGTGCTTCTTGACCGATCCATACCCACACCACAGCAGGATCTGGGCAGGTTTGGGGGTGGTCACGCTGGCACTCGTGGCGCTCTTCGGAGTTAGGGTTGAGACCTGGGTCATTGCCGACGGCGTGGTTCGGCACAAGAGCTCTCTCTGGAACAGGGAGTTACTGCTCGAGCATCCACCGGGATCACCTCTGATTGTCCGAATCGAAGTCGTCCCTTGCGATACGGAAGGAACGCAACCACTATTCCCACACGTCGTGCATTTGTTCGGGCAGGACGGAATCGAGGTCGGCGACGGGATTCGGTTCCGGCAGGCAGCAACGCTTCCGCGGTTTCTGGAGGCGCTGCGCGATGCTTCGCCGATCGACGTGACGGATCTCGTGCGGGGAACCCCGGGTCTCGAAGCATCGAACCCCGGCTCAACTGAACTCGGTCCGGCTGTCGCCGCGTTCAAAGTTGACGTGAAGCTTCGAAGCGAAAAAGACGACCGCACGCCGCCCACGGCGATCGCCGAGATGGTTGGTCTCTCAGCCGCCATCGATCCACTCGGTGTCGATCACCCGACCGCATCGTCTCGCCGATCTGCGTGCAAGTGTGGAACGTGAGTGCTATTGGAGACTTTGCAGATCGTCATCAATCTGATCTTTTGCCTTGGCACCGCCGAGTCGCCAGGACGACACCGCTCAGGCCAATGACGAACAGTACCCATGTCGCAGGCTCGGGCGTGTTCATTGCCTTGAACGTGTTGCAAGTCTGAGTAATCCACATGACGTCCGCGTTAGTGAGAGCCACGCCGTATTGATTGGTCCCCGCCACGAGAGTGACAACGCCGTTCGCACCGGGACGGGACCGCCCTCCGCAACACCGAATAAAGTAGCAACGTTGCTGTTGCTAGCAGCAACGTTATTGACCCCAGCGTAGGTCATAGTAGGAGCATTCATACCGTTCGGAAGAACAGAGGTCGTAAGCATGGGAGCCCCTGAGTCGCCGGGCAAGACCGCGCCTTGGCCGGGTCCGAATCCGGGACTCCACCGCACTAGGTTATTGATATATTTACGGTCATTCGCATTAGCAATCGAGAGGTTAGTTGTATTGTTAAAGAAACGCTTCGTCCCAAAAGAGCCGGGTTCCGAGGTATAAGTGTTCCCGGCTGCGTTCGCCATGCCGGTGTCCCCGAATCCGACGATGGTGAAATTCGTGCCCGCCGCCGGTAGTCCATTATTGAGGGATACCGGTGTCAGCGGAATAATGTCGTTATACGTCAGGCCGGGCGCGATGTTGGCGGTGGGGTTGTTTCCGAGATTCACAAGCTCCATCGCGAGATCCTCTTTCGCAGGTGCCAATGTTGTGCCATTAGCCGCGAATGTAGCACCGCCTACTGCCGAGGCGACGATTTTGTACTCGTTGAAGGACCCAGTTCCCGCGGCAACGCTATTGCCGAAGCCGATGGCGTTGGCGTCATTGGGCAAAGGCTTTCCGCTCAACGCTGGCTCACTCACCACGTGGTCGGCGGTCAGTACGCAGACATAATAATCACCATTCTGTCCAAGGAACTTCATGACGATCGAGCCAGTCCCTACGCCTCTTCCGTTAGGACCGTTCACTCCTCCGCCCGGTTTCGATGTACCGGGAAACCCATCCATCTGGACGACTGCATTGAAGTCGATGACCGGATTATCAACCGCCTGCGTACTGGGCACGATTCCGAATGCAACCTGAAATGGGAATAAGAGCACGGCGAGCATCAGGATGGTGAGACAAAGACCGATTCGGCCCCGACGACCGCCATTCTCCCTTCGCACCGGCTGGAGGCTACATCGCGCCAATTCGTTCGCGATCGGCACCAAACACATGTTTCATCTCCTCTCAGCTCCTCGACAGGTGGTCGCGTCAACGTGTCGTCACCACCAGATCGCCACCCATCATAACCACGCTCTCCGGCAGAGGCACGGGGTCAGTCAGGCAAAATCGAAAAATCTTCGATCTCCGCGTTCGGAGAGAAGCAGCGTGAACTCGTCAGTCCCGACGGCGCGGCCCGCTCGCGCTTCACGGGGATGGTCGAGGGAGGAATACAAACCCCTATCCCGGATGAACGGGAAGCGGCGGTGAAAAGCGCGGAGCCCTGGCCCGACTGAACTCGGTCCGCCGGTCGACTGGTCCAACGCAGACCCGAACCTGCGGGAGCGGCTCGAATCGCATCGCGATGGGCTAGAGGTGTTCCGTGATGGCCCGCGTCTATTTGGCTGTTTTCTTCGACGGCCTCATCAAAGTGCGAAGGAAGAACTCATTGACGACCGGCAGCAACGTCGGGACTCGAACGAGCGAATAAGGGCAGTGATCGACGCGGCCAAGTCGATGGTAGCTGACGTCGTCGTGCCCGGCGGCGCCCCAATGCGAGCACAAACCGATCGGCGGTCTCGACCGGTACCTGGCCGTCGTCAACCCCGTAGATCAGGAGGAACGGTGGTAACGAGCCCGCTAGCTGATACATCGGCGACGCCTTCCTGTAGGCGGTGGCGCGTTTCCCCTCGGGTGAGCCTCCTAAGAATCGAGAGCATACCTCTCGAAGGGTACCGGTTCTGTACTGATCGAACAAATCGATCGGCCCGCTGTCACTCACGACCGATTGCACGGCGCTAGATTGGTCCTGGTAAGGCCCGTCACCTTCCAGGCCCGCATCCTTGCCCATCATGCCCAAGAGCAACGCGAGGTGACCGCCCGCGGAATTGCCAAAAGCGCCGATGCGAGCGGGGTCGAGGCGATAATCCTTCGCATGGGCCCTAAGCCACCGGACCGCGCACTTGCAATCTTCCAGCGCGGCCGGAAACGGTGCTTCGCCCGAGAGCCGATAGTTGACCGTGACGGCCACGAAGCCGAGCGCGGCGAAGTCAACAATGTTGCCCGGAACGCCATGTTCACGTGATGCGAAGCTCGTTTTGTCTCCTTCGAGCCAGCCTCCTCCGTGGATGACCACGATCCCCGGTCTGGGCGTTGCGGGCGTTTCAGCTTTCATCGCCAGGTCCAGCTTCCATTGCCGGCTGGCGCCTGTTCGATACGCGATGTCGTGGATCACTCGGATGTCATCCGGCGCGGCGCCGACGGTGTACCATGGTTCGCCACTCGCGATCAACAAGAACACAGTAACCCATCCGATTCGTGCGAGGATCGCGACGATCCTCTGGGATCGAGATGCCGGAAAGTACACCCTTGCCATTCACCCTCCCCTCCCGGAAACAAACCGGGTCAGAGTACAACTCTTGGCGGCATTAAGGACGGAACCCACCGCGCGGCGTTATGACTGGTTCTTTCGAATATCACCACTCGGGCTGGGGAGCGTTCCCGTCCGTACGAACTTGTAATCGCCAATGCCCGGAAGGAGTTTCAGAAGTTCTACTGGCGAGCCTGGCCCGGCGCCTGGCGTCAACAATAACACCGGCTCGCGGTTGATATAAAGCTCTGCGGCCGGGTATCCGTCCCATCTGCCGGCGACCTCATATGTCGGCTTCGGCCCGGACGTGTCGATCGTGACGGCGATATTCCAGTCGATGGAAGGCGAGCCAGCGATCAGCTCGTTGCGTGGGCCGCCAGACCTCGCTGTTCGCAACCTCACAAAGACGCGATGTGGGCCGAGACGAACCGGATCGTCGATGATCAGGCCGCCGGTCTTAACCGCCACCTCGCCATGCTTGATACGCCGGGCGCTCGCTGTCTGGGCACGATCAGCGGCGTCGATGCGGCCGTTAACCAAGGCCAATCGAGCGTCGAAAGACTCCGTGATACCTCCGAGGTTGCGCTTCGAGCCTTCCACGAGACCATCCGCATTGTCAGACTCGTCGGGAACGACGGTCACGACCTGCTTGGCACGAAAAGATGCCGCATCGACGTCAAACCCGCGACCATCCCCGGCGAACGCCAGGCGCCGAGGCGGTAAGATGCTGGCATAGGATTGCGGGTGAAGGGCCGGTCCTACGAGATGATCGGCCGGAATAAACGTCGCGAACGTGATCGTGAATGTTCTGACCGAGCGCGATCCCTGGCTCGATGGCGCGACGGAAGGCGTCCGAGCCACAAGCGCGGCTCGAGCTGGTGGCGCCGCGACGATCCCCGGATTTCGGCAGCCCGCGACCATCGCAACAGCGATCGCCACCACGCTGATCGCGCCGCGGCGAGTAAGCATCGGGCTAACCTCCGCGGAAAGGCTTTAGGCTGGAAATGAAGGGCGGAAGAAGTTCGCCGCGATCCTATGATCAAGGCCAGGACACAGCCCGAGCGCGCCACGCCTAGCCCCTCGTCGATTGCACTCGGAGAAGGTACTCATTCGAGCTATGCCGAAATGTAATGGTTAGCGATCCCGACCCGTAAGCCGCCGAGTAGCTGCCCGTGCCGCCCGAAAGTCGGAACTGATAGCGATTCGTCGGCGACGGCGACAAGGTCAATCGCACGCTTCCCGCGTGATTGCACAAGTCGAGTGTCAAGTTGCTCAGGTTGGGAAGCTCACCCCACGGCGTATCGCTGTCCTCCACGAGGCCGAAAGAGCCGCTGACCTTTCCCAGCGTGGTCAGACGCCCGCTGGTCTCGAAAGTGGAGAGCCTGCGTTCGGCATTCCGTGAATCAGCCGCCAAATTAGTCCTGTCATCCCCGACGGGGACGGTCTTGTTCGCGTGAAGCGTTCCGTTGAGTTCCAGATGCGCTCCGCGCGGATTGTCGGCGGTCGCCGCCGAAGAAGCCGTAATGACCGCTCCCGAAACGAGGACCATGCTGTCCGACACATCAAATCCTGGCCTAACTCTGCTCGTCCTGAACATGAGTACTTCCTTGATGATCGGCGCCAGGACCGTTGATCCGCGCTCGCCGAAGTGGAACAGTGAAATGGGTAATGATGTGGCTCCGTCGAGTCGACAAACGGAGACCTCACCCGACCCCATGACCTCCGGAGGTATGAGACCTATTTTTGGAGCAATCACTACCAGTACCATTTCTTCCCTCCGGGGTACATCGGAAAATATCGCAGTGCGTCATGAGACCTAACAGCCAAACGGCTTACGATTAATGACCGGAAACAGTTCACGATTCGCAACGCCCGGCACCCACGGTACTTAAGATCGTGAACAATCGCTTGTGTAGCATCCGGGATAGCAATTCGACGGCATAATCCCGGCACTCAACCCAGGTTTTTTGCAGCCGACGCGGCTCGCCCGGTGGCTCACCGACGGAGAGCCGTAAATCTGATTGAAAGCACCTTGGCACACGCGGCCGCGAGTGGCAAACATCCCGAGTGGGTTGCGTGGCTCGCGGAGCGATGGACCGATGCCCAGAGGGAAGAGGCTGATCCGGCTCGGCAGCTTATTTGGATGCTCGGCGACTTGTGCGCTCGCAGAGTTGGAGAACTGGTCTGGAATGTCGCACCGTTGTCCTTGCTAAAATCATCGATTTAGCCTAGACTTAGCTAAGTCAGGAGGTCGCCATGGAAATCGCCAACATCCACGAAGCCAAGTCCCAGCTCTCCAAGCTGGTTGAGCACGCCATGAACGGCGAAGAAGTCATCATCGCGAAGGCCGGGCAACCGATGGTCCGGCTTGTGCCGATCCACGCCGATCATTCCGCACGCGTCGGCGGTCAGTGGAAAGGCCGTGTTCGCATTGCCGAGGATTTCGATACCTTGCCCGATGACATCGCCGCCGCCTTCGGGGTCGATCCGGCATGACGGTTTCTCTGGATACCCAAGTGTTCCTCTGGTGGCTCGACGATCCTCAGCTTCTATCAAAGGCCGCCCGTAACGCCATTGGCGACGGAAGGAACACCGTCTTCGTTTCCGCCGCCGTCGTCTGGGAAATCGCCATCAAGCGATCGCTGGGTAAACTCGATGCCCCGGCGGATATCGAAGCGGCCATGGCGGCCAACCGTTTTCTGCCGTTTCCCGTGACCATTCCTCACGCCCTGGCCCTCGAAACGCTGCCGCATCACCACAGCGATCCTTTCGACCGCTTGCTAATTGCCCAGGCCCGGCATGAGGGATTCAAGTTTATCAGCCGCGATCGCCATGTCGCGCGCTACGGCGTGTCTCACATCGTCGCCTGAAAATCTTGGCATGAGCACCGAAATGGCCAAAAGGGGCCAGGCATCAACATCGCCTGGTTTTCGTCGCCAGACTCTCAGAATGTGGCGTACTAACATTGACAGGACCTTCACAGGACACTAAACGTGAATTCGTTTACCGGCCAATTCAGTCTAGAAAGCAGGCCGGGGCACAGGCGCTGAAACGTTTGCTGGACACGTTTTTCGACGGTGCTCTCGATGAGGCCTTTGCCGTGCACCTCGGTGCGAAGGACTCCCGTATCACGGATGAGCAGCTCAGTCGGATGATGGAGTTGATCGACAACGGCGCAAGAAAGGCGGGTAGCGGCGATGATGGGGCTGGCCCAGTGCATATCGTTCGCATCGGTTTCCAGTTCTTTTCTGCCAGTTTTTCTCGACGCCACCGTCAAGATCTGTATCATTTCTCTCGTTGCGGGTTTGGCAGCGATCCTGCTCTCTCGGTCATCCGCGGTCGTGCGACACCTGATCTGGCACACCGCGTTTCTGGCCTTTCTTTTGCTGCCAATCCTGTCTTACACGGTCCCGAAATGGCGGGCATTGCCCGGTTGGCTCAGCATCGGGGATTTCAACTTCCCTTATGAGGTATCTGCGACGCGGTCAACACAACGGCCGGGTCAGTGGAGTGAATCTGACTCGGCATTTCAGAATCTCCAGTCAAAGTCAGTAGGACCGCCTAAGATGCTCGAGTCCGGTTCGCCGAAGTCGAGTACGGCCTCGGTGCGGGAGCATCAATTGACGATAAGTCGGTCCCGAGAGCAGACCGGCCTGACGTTCACACGCGAAAAGAAAACGATCCGCGTCCTGTTTGTCGAACGACCGAAATGAAGCGGTTACCTAATTGGCTTCTTCCTCCCTCAAGAGGCTTCGAGGCGTGGCAGAGCTATCCTCCGCCGCACCAGTACCCGGTGAACGCCAAAGAGCGCGACCACGAGGGCCGGCCATGTGAACCACGGCCACAGCTCCACCCAACGCGGTGTCGGTCCGTCCGCTCTGATCCTAAACCGGAGATGGGCCGGTCCGGGCGGCCCATCAACGGCCACTTCCACATCCCACCAGCCCGATTCCGGGAGATCGAAGACAGCCGCGTGGAAAAGTTTATTGGTTGCCGCCTCCGTGGTGGCCGGGCACTCCAGGGTGCGTCCAGTCCTGGTCGCCTTCAGGCACACTCTCACCTGCGCCTTCGGTACCCATTCCTCGGTCGCGGCGTCTTGCACAAGCAAGCTGACGTCCACCGGCCCGGCCCGGAACGGCGTGGGCGAAGTGAAGACTGCAATCTGGTAGCCCCCGACCTTCTGGCGGAGTCGCACCGCACCACCGTCCGCCCTCGCGACGGATGAACATCGAATGACGAGGGTTGAGAGAAGCGCCAATATGAGGATCGGCTGGATGCGGTGGTTCATGGTCAATGCGTTCCTCGTCCCTCAAAGGGTGCCGCGCATTTGCATCGGCTGAAGCAGGATCCATACCCCCGCCGCGAACAAAAGCACCAGGAGCAGTGCCCACGGCAGCAGGTCCTTCAGCGAGGACGCCAGGCGGTAGCCGGCATACAGGGACAGGAGCAGCCCCACGTCCAGGCACAGGAACTCGAAGGGGAGCAGCCACGTCATTCCGGGGCGACAACACGCAGAGCCCCATTCAGGCATGCCCAGCAACGTCAGCCCGAGGTCTGCCGCGAGGCACTGCGCGACGGGCACGGCGGTTTGGTAGCTCGTCAGAAAATGAAAACGGTAGTGCGCCAGCCACATGCCGAGCCCGAGCGGCACCAGGGCGTAGGCGTAGCGCGTCGCCACCTCCAGGGTGCCGGCTTCTACGCCGGCCCCACCGACGACTCAGCGCGGCCGCGCCGCCCACTGCAAGCAACGGCACTCCGACTACGGCCAGCACGTAGAACGCGGTCGTTGCCAGCAAGGCAGAGTGAACGCCCACCAGCGATGCGAGCCGCCGCTGCCCCTCCGCGATCGGAACGACCATGCCCGCCGCGTTGGCGAAGGCACCGAACACCAGCACGACGATCAGGGCGGCGATGTCGTGGCGGCGGCCAAAGCGCCCGACGCCGGACCGCTGGCGGTCGTGCCACAGCTCGGCCGTGGGGAAACCGGCGATCAGCCCGACGTTCTGGTACGGGCAGGCGTGGACACAATCGAGGCAGGCGGTGCAGTCCATGTTGCCCGCCTTGCGCGGCAGGAACAAGTTCAGCTCGCAGCCGGGGATGCCGTCGCGGCCGCGGATGCAATCCTTCGTATGGCACGACGCACACACGGCTGGGTCACGCACCTTGACCTCCAGCGGCGAGGCCAGCGATTGCACGAAATTGAACTGGCCGATCGGGCAGACGTATTTGCAGAAGGAGGCGCCGCGGAACAGGCCGTCGATGACGAAGGCCGCGGCGAAATAACCCAGCGATGAGCCATGCCGTCCACCCCGGCTGGTCCCAGAGGGCCAGCGCCTCGTAAGCCCATAAGAAAAGCAACGATCAGGAGGATCGCCAACCACTTGCTCCGTAGGCGCCGCGGCCAGCTCCAGCCCGCCGGCAGGAAGCGGCGGGCAAGGGTACGAGGCAGCAGAAAAGGACAGCCCATGCAAAAGACGTTGCCGGCCGCCAACAGCCCGAGGATGAGCAGGCCGCGCCAGTGAATCCACGGGCAGGACGCCGGCCAGGTTCATCGCGCCACTTGGGGGCCACGCAGGCCGTCGTAGATCGTCACCGCCGCCAACAGCAACAGAGGGATCTGCAAACAGAGCCGGGCGTGTCGCCATTTCAGGAAACCGCCCAATAGCGGAAGGCGCAGCAGGTCAAAGCCGAAGGTTCCAGGTCGGAGACCGGAGGGCAGAGAAGAATCCAACACAGGTAATGAGATCCGGTCCGGGCGCGGCCTCGGCCCCTGGCTTCCGACCCTTGACGTCCGTCCGCTGACCTGCGTCCGCTGACTCCTGACGCTTTCTCCTCGGCCAGACAGAAGTTGGACGGCGATTCCAAAGAACGGCAGGAGGAACGCCGCGGAGCCCGGAACCCACATAACAACACCCGCTGCCGACTGGTCGTCCAGGGGGGAGAGCCCCGCCAGGCGCGGCACCTCCGCGTAGTAGGGGTACAGCACGCGGTCGGAGAACGTCAGCAGGGCCGCCAAAGCGGTGTTCGACAGGTCGGCCAGGAACAGGCACGGGAGCAGCAGCCAGGGCGACCAGTGAGGCCGGGCCGGGTAAGGCCGGACGATGGGATACCAGAACACGAGGGCCGTGCCCAGGAAGCATGCGTGCTGCAGGTAGTGCCAACCGTTCGAGCGGAGGGCCAGGTCGTAAACGGGCGGGGCATGCCAGACCCAGGTGGCGGTGACGAAAAGGACGAGTGCCGTCAGCGGATGGGTTAGGCGGCCAAAGATCCGGCGCACGGTCGGCGCGGCCAGCC
>CAWHKI010000329.1:0-21926 GCA_963829765.1 uncultured Isosphaeraceae bacterium
GCACGGCAGGCGATGGCTTTTCACCGTATTATCCGTGTTCGGTCTACGTGATGGCCGGTTTCGGCACCAGCGGGGGGCAAGGCTGACGGGTGATTTGGGTGAAGAACTCGCGATAGATCGGGGCCAGGCGGTCCGGATGCCATTGTAGCCCATCCTGCCGTGTCTGTCGCCGGAAGATTCGTGGTGCTTACTTCGCTCTGCGACGCCTGCGTGGGGCAGCCCGCACCACCTTTGCCCCGAACAGATCGAGGCCCACGAACACTCGCATCAAGGGCCCAACAAGCAGATTGCAGCCGCTCTTTCGTCGCCGAATTCAAATAGCCCACATTGGATTGTGCAGTCGGCTGCATGTCTTTTCGACCAAGCCTGCCAAGTACGGCACGGGCCCAAGTCTCGGTTGTTCAATTCCAGGATCAATGCAGTCCCGGGTCAGTCTGATTTCACGCACGCGGTTCCGATCGCAGTTTTCCCCAGAAACGCGAGCTTGGATGATCAAGGTATCGTCGGCTCACAGTGATATTTGGGTGCCGCGCGAGACGCCCTGTGGGAAAATCTTTCAAAGAAGTCGATTTCTCGCGGCAGTTGTGATGGTCAAACCGCGACTAGAGATAGAAGGAGGGCAACCACAGACGGTCAGGGACCGAGGGCGTCCACCCAAAGGAAGTGGATTGTACCGAAGACTGCCCCTTTCAATAGTAATTCGAATAAATGGATATTTGAAATATAAGGAAATGGCCGTTACCTCACCCTGGAGCGACATGATCGTATTGGCCGGGATCCGCCGCAGGTTGGCCCAATCCACCGACTTAGAGCAGATCCCTGACTTGTACGAGCGGTTTAGGATACTCTATGGGGCTCGCAACTCTGTTTTATGCATCCTCTAGGTGGTTGCGTAAAAATTTCGGAACAAATGAAATTATTCGCGCCGGTTTCCACGTCCGTTTCGCAACTAGACAGATGGAGGCGAATACGAAACAGCCTTCGGGACCAGGCAACCGGCACTTATGGTGAGATGCTTGCTCCACGCTAAGATGGGTGTGAGTAAGACTCGAAACGATGTGTTAAAACACCGGATTACTGCTTCCCTCAAAATTGCCAACTTGAACTCTAGCAATCACAGACGGAACGACAGTTCGATCACGGGGGCTATTATGGCGGACCGGTACGAATCACAGCTTTCTCCCTGCATGGGAACCGATCACAATCGATGCGTGCTTTGCGCGCTGCGGTTGGGGTTCAAGGTGTCCGAGGCGTTTTCCGCTCTCAATGGCAAGGCGGCCGGCGCCGCCGTGCTGCTGCGTCGCGTGGCCGTAGAGGCTTTCAACGAGCACGATCTCTCTTGTTTCATCGCCCGTGGCCTGCCCTGTCCGCTTGGGCCTCGCAAGCCTTGCTACGATCACGAAAGCTATGAGCAGGCATCGCGCGAGCAAGGCCACCGTCAAAACATACAGCACCACGGCGTCGACAACCTGGAGGAGCAGGCTGGTCAAGTGATAACCTCGTGGATCGAGCTTGCAGAAGACATATTGCGTCTCGAAGAGCAACCACCCCAGCGGCTGGTAAGCGCCGACCCAAAATGTCGTCCAGGCCCACTTGACCTGGGCCGCGCCGAGACCACGGAAATGGGGGTTGGCAAGGAAGTTCTTGTCGTCGTCGACCGACGGCACGAAGCCGTTGTCAAGGACAGGGAAAAACGCGTAGAAGACGATTACGGCCAACGGAATCGCAACCAGCCAGGCGCGCCAGCCCCCCGCCGGCAATGGCTGCTGAGCCGGCCCGGCACGGGGATGCTCACGGCGGCCACGGCCGCCTGCATTGAGCTTTCTGGCGCTACCGCCTCCATCAGGAAGTCTCCACGATCAGGGGTGCGCATCAGTCCGCGCGCATTCCGGAAACCAATGACAGCAGGGTTTTGGGGGCCTGGTGCGGCACGAGCCGGGACCGATGGTCGTCTTTCCGCCGTTCATTCGTCAGAACATGGTATTGTACGCATTCGGGTCGCCGGGTTGAAGCCATGCGGCTATCGCTGACGGTACGGCTTCTTCGCCTGATAAAGAACCAGCCGGGAGCGATAGTCGTCTTTCCCCCGTTCATCCATAAGAACTTCGATCGCCCTCTTTTGTGACGTTATCGCCGTGTCGAAGTCGCCGGCCTCGGCTTCGGCCGCGGCCAAAGTATTAAGAAAGCGCGGGTCCCTCCATCTGCGCCAACTCGCAGGCACGGGTCGCCAATGCAACCGCCCGCTTGCCGTCGCGGAACCGCGCTTCGGGACAAGCCGCCATAAGCATCGCGCTGGCGTTGTACGCTTCCGCGGAGCCGGGATCGAGTCGGATGGCCTCGGCATAATGAGCCGCCGCCTCCTCGTACTTCCCCAGCCGGCCCAGCACGTTGCCCAGGTTTTGGTGCGCGCCCACGTTGCCGGGTTGCCGCCGGATGACCTCCGCATATTGAGCCGCCGCCTCGTCGTACTTCGCCCGGTCGGCTTTGACGCGGCCCAGGTTGAAGAGTGCCACGACCAAGCTGGGATTGAGCCGCACCGCCTCGGTGAAATGAGCCTCCGCCTCCGCATACCGCCCCTGGCGGGAGAGGACCATCCCCAGGTTGTTATGGGCCTCGGTGTGACCGGGACTGACCCGCAGCGCCGCGGTGAAATGAGCCTCCGCCTCCGCGTACCTCCCCTCGCGGAAGAGAATCATCCCCAGGTTGTAGTGGGCATCGAAGAAGTCGGGATTCGACCGCAGCGCTTCGGTATAATGAGCCATCGCCGCCTCGGTGTTCCCCTGTTTAGCAACGATGTTGCCCAAGTTGTTGTGGGCCACGAAGTTCGAGTTTCCTCGGTGGGCGAGAGCATGAGCCCACAGGGTTTGCGAGTCGAGCCACGTCCGGCACTGGTTCCGCGTCAGGGCGGTCAGGCCCACGAGCACTCCCAGGCCAATCGCGATCGTTACGATGTCGGCGTCACGATGCCATCGCGAGGCCATCCGCCCGAGCCGGCAAAAACCGGCGGCCGCCGGCATCACCACGCCCAACATGGCGATGTAACTATAGCGATCCCCGGCGATCACCATGTCGTTGTTCCGAACGATGCCCGAGTTGGGCGCCAGGATCAACAGGTAGCAGAGCCAGGCCGCCAACAGGCCGGGCCAGCGGCGGCGCGAGAGAAACAAGCCGGCGGAGACTGCAAGCGTGGCGACGATGCTCAAACTGTACGGAAATGCGAGCCAATTCAGCTCTCTGGGTAACAGATACGTGGCGGTGAGGTCCAGCGGCAACACCGTCTTCTCGATATAAAACCAGATCGCGTAACACGCCTGGGCAATGCCTTTCGAGGCTTCGTAATGTTCAAGGAGGAACCGTGATTGCGCCCTGATCGCGATTGCGAGACCCATGAAGAGAAGGCTCACGATGACAAACGGGACCTTTTCCAACAAAGCCCTCCGCGCCGCCGCCCCCAACCAGCGCCCGGTCTCGTCCGGAAAACGGCGGAGTGGGTAGATGTCCAGAATCAGGAACACCGCGGGCAGGTTCACGGGCACCGGATGGAACAACAGGGCCGCCACGAAGCAGAGGAACGAGCCCGCCAGCCAACCCCACCGTGGCGATGAATCCGCCGGAAAGGCGCGGAGATAGGCGAGCACCGCCAGCATCGAGAATAGGCGCAGGGCAGATACGGTTGGCACGAGAGCCAGGCCACGGGCTCCACCCGCAGCGGGTGCACCGCGAACAGGGCGGTCGCCAGCCCCGCGCTGACGAAGCACGCCCACGGGCTCTCGAGGCAGGAATCGGTCCGGCAACGGACGAGCAAGGCCACCGTCAAGACGTACAGCACCACGGCGTTGGCAACTTGAAGAAGTAGGCTGGTCAAGTGGTAACCGCGTGGGTCGAATCGGCAGCAGACATATTGCGCCTCGAAGAGCATCCATGCCAACGGCTGGTAAACGCCAAGCCGGGTCGTGGTCCAGGCCCACCTCACCTGGGCTGCCCCCAGACCTCGAAAATGGGTGTTGGTGAGGAAGTTCACATGGTCGTCCCAATCGACGAAGTCGTTGGCGAGGATGGGAATGAAGGCGTAGACGACGATTAGGGCCAACGGAATCGCAACCAACCAGGCGCGCCGGTCCCTTTCCGGCAACGGCCCCTGACTCGGACCGGCGCTGGGACTCCAAACCGGAGCCACGCCCGCCTGCGTTGCCCTTTCTTGCCCAACCTCATCCATCAGGAAGTCTCCATGTTCATGAGCGCGCTTCAGACGGGGCGTGCTGGGGGGACACCTGACGGTAAGGTTTCTTGGCCTGGTAGAGCACCAGCCGGGAGCGATATTCGGCTTTCTGCCCTTGATCCGTCAGCAGTTCGATCGCCCTCTGTTGCGTCTTTACCGCCGCGTCGAAGTCGCCGGCTTCGGCCTGCGCGGCGGCGAGCGTATTCAAACAGCTTGGATTGTTCCACTGGGTCAACTCGCAGGCCCGAGTGGCGAATTGGACCGCTCGCTTGCCATCCCGGAACGTCGCTTCGGGACAGGCCGCCATGAGCATCGCGCTGGCGTTAAAAGCATCCGGGTCGCCGGGTTTGAGCCGTACGGCCTCGGCGAAATGAGCCCGCGCCGGCTCATAGTTCCCCAGGATGAAACGGACCACGCCCAGGTTGTAGTGTGCGTCGGCGAAGCCGGGATCAAGCCGGAGGGCCTCGGCGAAATGAGCCGCCGCTGCCTCGTACCTGCCGCGGACGACGAGGGAGATGCCCAGGTTGTAATGTGCGTTGGCGAAGCCGGGCTCGAGCCGCAGCGCCTCGCTGAAATGACCTTCCGCCGCCTGGTAGCTGCCCCTGGTTTGGAGGGCCAGGCCCAAGTTATTGTGGGCCTCGGCAAAGTCGGGATTGAGTCGCACCGCTTCAGCGTAATGAGCCGCCGCCGCCTCGTGCTTCCCAACGCGGGAGAGGATCTGCCCCAAGCCGTTGTGTGCTTGGTCGTCGCCGGGATCGAGCCGCACCGCTTGAGCCAAATGGGCCTCCGCCTCCTCGTACTTCCGCTGGGCAGAGAGCACCAGCCCCAAGCTGCTATGGGCAGCGGCATTCCAGGGATTGAGCCGCAGCGCCTTGTTTAAATGAGCCAGCGCCTCCTCGTACTTCCCCTGGGTATAGAGCACAAAGGCCAAGTTGCTGTGAGCTTTGCCGTTGTTGGGATCAAGCCGTATGGCAAGAGCAAGATGAGCCAGCGCCTCCTGGTACTTCCCATGGCGGAAGTGGATCGTTGCCTGGTTGATGTGGGCACCGGCGTTGGCGGGATCGAGCCGAAGCGCCTCGGCGGCATGAGCCTCCGCCGCCTGATAGTTCCCCTTGGCTCGGAGGGCTTCGCCCAAGTTGTTGTGTGCCACGAAGCTCGAGTTTCCCCCATGGGTCAGGGCGTGCGTCCACAGGGCTTCCGAGTCGAGCCAGGTCCGGCACTGATTCCGCGTCAGGATGGTGAGACCCAGGAGCGCTCCGAGGCCCACCGCGATAACCCCGACGGCGGCGCCACGATGCCACCGCGCCGCCATCCGCCAGAGCCGGCAGAAACAGGCGGCCGCCAGCATCACCGAGCCCAACATGGCTATGTAGCTATAGCGATCCGCGGCGATCACCATGTCGTTGCTCCGAATGACGCCCGAGCCGGGCGCCAGGATCACCAGGTAACTCAGCCAGGCCGCCAACAGTCCGGGCCAGCGCCGCGCAAGAGAAACAATCCGGTGGAGAGCAACAGCGTGGCGAGGATGGCCAAACTGTACGGGAATGCGAGCCAATTTAGCTCCCTGGGTAACAGGTAAGTGGCGGTGAGGTCCAGCGGTAGTACCGTCTTTTGGATGTAAAACCAGATCGCGTAACACGCCTGGGCAATGCCTTTCGAGGCTTCGTAATGCTCAACGAGGAACCGTGATTGCGCCCTGACCGCGATCGCCAGGCCCATGAGGCAAAGGCTTGTCATCACAAGGGGGACCTTCTCCAACAGGGCCCTCCGCGCCGACGCACCGAACCATCGCCGGGTCTCATCTCGAAATCGGCGGAGAGGGTAGACGTCCAGGATCAAGAGCACCGCCGGCAGGCTCACCGCCGCCGCCTTGAACAAGATCGCCGCCACGAACAGGAGGAACGATCCCGCCAGCCAACCCCACCGCGGGGATGAATCCATCGGGAATGCCCGGAGATAGGCGAGAACCGCCAGCATGGAGAACAGGGCGCAAGGCAAATACGGTTGGCAGGAGGCCCAGGCCACGGCCTCAACGCGCAGCGGGTGCACCGCGAACAGGGCGGTCGCCAGCCCCGCGCTCACGGAGCACGTCCATGGAGTTTCGAGGCAGGAATCGGTCTTGCAACGGACGAGCAAGGCCACCGTCAAGACATACAGGACCACGGCGTTGGCAACGTGGAGGAGCAGGCTGGTCAAGTGGTAACCTCGTGGGTCGAGTTGGCAGAAGACATATTGTGCCTCGAAGAGCAGCCATGCCAGCGGCTGGTAAACGCCGAGCCACGATGTAATCCAGGCCCATCTCACCTGGGCTGCGCCCAGACCACGGTAATAAGGGTTGTCTAGGAAGTTTTTATCGTCGTCCCAGGCCACGAAGCCGTTGGCGAGGATGGGAATGAAGGCGTAGGTGACGATTAAGGCCAACGGAATCGCAACCAACCAGGTGCGCCGGTCCCTTTCCGGCAACGGCCCCTGACTCGGACCGGCACTGGGACCCCGAACCGGAGCCACGGCCGCCTGCATTGACCTTTCTCGCCCAAACTCATCCATCAGGAAGTCTCCACGTTCATGAGCGCGCTTCAGACGGGGCGTGCTGGGGGGACACCTGACGGTAAGGTTTCTTGGCCTGGTAGAGCACCAGCCGAGAGCGATGGTCGGCTTTCTGCCCTTGATCCGTCAGCAGTTCAATCGCCCGCTGCTGCGCCTTTACGGCCGCGTCGAAGTCGCCGGCCTCGGCCTGCGCGGCGGCGAGCGTATTGAGACAGCTTGGATTGTTCCACTGGGTCAACTCGCAGGCCCGAGTGGCGAATTGGACCGCTCGCTTGCCATCCCGGAACGTCGCTTCGGGACAGGCCGCCATGAGCATCGCGCTGGCGTTATAAGCATCCGGGTCGTCGGGTTGGAATCGTAGGAACTCAGCGAAATGAGCCCGCGCCGCCCCATAGTTCCCCAAGCTAAAGAGGACGACACCCAGGTTGTAATGCGCGTTGCCAAAGCCGGGCCGGAGCCGCAGCGCCTCGGTGAAATGGGCTTCCGCCGCCTCGTACATCCCGCGGCCAACGAGGACATTGCCCAGGTTGTAGTGTGCAATGAAGTAGCGGGGATTGAGCCTGAGCGCCTCGGTGAAATAAGCCTCCGCCGCCTGATCGCTCCCCTTGGTTTGGAGGATGAGGCCCAAGTTGTTCATCGCCTCGACATAGCCGGGACGGAGCCGGAGTGCCTCAATGAATTGAGCCTCCGCCGCCTGATCGATCCCCCTGGCTCGGAGGGCTTCGCCCAAGTTGTTGTGTGCCACAAAGCTCGAGTTTCCCCCATGGGTGAGAACATGCGTCCACAGGGTTTCCGAGTTGAGCCAGGTCCGGCACTCGTTCCGCGTCAGAGCGGTCAGGCCTAGAAGCGCTCCGAGGCCAATCGCAATCATCCCGACGGCGGCTTGAGGATGCCACCGCCACGCCATCCGCCAGAGCCGCCAGAAACCGGCGGCCGCCAGCATCACCGAGCCCAGCATGGCCATGTAGCTATACCGATCCGCGGCGATCACGAAGCTGTTGTTCCGAATGATGCCCGAGTTAGGCGCCAGGATCACCAGGTAACTCGCCCAAGCCGCCAATAGTCCGGGCCAGCGGCGGCGCAAGAGAAACAAGCCGGCGGTCATCGCCAGCGTCGCAACGATGCTCAAACTGTACGGAAGCGCGAGCCAATTCAGCCCCTTGGGTAACGGGTAGAAGGCGATGAGGTCCAACGGTAACACCGTCTTTTCGATGTAAAACCAGATTGCGTAACACGCTTGGGCAATGGCTTCCGAGGCGTCATACTGCTCAATGAGGAACGGTGATTGCACCCTGGCCGCGATCGCCAGGCCCATGAAAACAAGGCTCACCATCACAAACGGGATTTTCTCCAACAAGGCACTCCGCGCCGACGCTCCGAACCAACGCCCGGCCCCTTCACCAAACCGCCGGAGCGGGTAGACGTCCAGGATCAAGAGCACCGCGGGCAGGCTCACCGCCACCGCCTTAAACAACAGGGCGGCCACGAACAGGAGAAACGAGCCAGCGAGCCAACTCCAGCGCGGGGATGAATCCATCGGAAATGCACGGAGATAGGCGAGGACCGACAGCATTGAGAACAAGATGCAGGGTAGATATGGCTGGCAGGAGGCCCAGGCCACGGCCTCAACGCGCAGCGGGTGCACCGCGAACAGGGCGGTCGCCAGGCCCGCGCTCAAAGAGCACGTCCACGGACTTTCAAAGCAGGATTCGGTCTGGCAACGGGTGAGCAACGCCACCGTCAAGACATAGAGGACCACGGCGTTGCAAACCTGCAAGGCCAGGCTGGTGAAGTGATAAGCTCGTGGATCAAGTTGGCGGAAGAGATATTCGGTCTCGAAGAGCAACCACGCCAGCGGCTGGTAAACGCCCACCAAAAAGGTCGTCCAGGCCCACTTCACCTGGGCCGCGCCCAGACCACGAAAATAGGGGTTGTCGAGGAAGTTCTCGTCGTCGTCCCACAACACAAAGCCGTTTTCCAGGATGGGGCTGAAGGCGTAGATGGTGATCACGGCCAAGGGAATCGCCACCAGCCAGATGCGCCGGTCCCAGGCGGGCACGGGATACTGACACGGCCGGGCACTCTGGCTCGGAACCACGGCTGTCTGCATTGAGCTTTTCTGCCCAAGCTCCTTCATCGCAAAGTCTTTCCGATGCCTCTAAGAAACGAAAAGGCCGGCTCTTCTCGCATGATTATGCCCGAAGAGCCGGCTTTCGATGATTAGCAAAGGCAACGGAGCCAGATGCGGTCACTTAATACCGCGCCTCCGCCGATGCCGGGCCCAACCGACCAAGCCCAGGGTGCCGAGGCCCAGCAAGGTGAGCGAGGCCGGCTCGGGTATTGCGGCCGCGATGTACTGCGCCACAACCTGGCCGTGGAACTCAATGCTGATATTCGCACCGAGTGTGGTGATCAAGCTGCTCAAATAGAGAGAGATCGGCAGGGTGATCGTCGTGGTGAGACCACCCGCGACGGTTCCACTCGTGGAAATCAAGCTCCACGTTTTCGAGTCGTTCGTAATTGCACTTTCAGTAACATTGTACGAGCCGGAGATGGACGTGGTGGTCCCGGCGGAGAGACTGTAGTCAGCTTCGCCGGAGGTTATCCCCAGACCGAACGAGGTGGAGGAAAAGCTGCCGTTTGTGATTAGGGCATCGGTACTGATGATAAACGACGCCAAGTGGCGCAACGCAATCGCGCCCGTGCCATAGGTGTTAGTCCCTGAATAATTAACATGGACTGCACCGCCGATCGCAACCGCGGCGGGCAGCTGCCACTGATTCCGCCCACGCCGGGCTTAAAGCTAAGTACCGCACCCGACCCGCCACCGGCGACCGTCGCCATCGCATTTAAGGCGGTGATCGTCGTATCCCCGCCAAAGGTGATTTGGCTGCCGTTGATCGTGGGGTAACCCGAAATCGTGGCGCCAATAGTCCCGGCGAGTGCCGTGGTATTGGTGTTGCCCACCTGGTAGACGCCCTTCGTGATCTGGCCCGAGGAAATGACCGTCGTGGTATCGATCAGTGTGATGGTCAGGCTACTCTCCGAGGTGATGATGCTGAAATCCATCTCGCCCGCAGAAGCCTTGCTGGCACACAGCATCAAGCCCAAAGATGCCGTCAGTAAAACACGTCCGAATTGCATGGTTCTACGCATAAGCTGATCCCCTTCTTGCGCAAGATTCTGAACGCCTGGGCCAACGCGGCCTAAGCTTCGTATGGCACTCTAAAATCTTGAGTCCGCGATTGCAAGAAAAAATTCCGGAAAAGGACAAGAATCTGGTTTTTCTTGCCACGCGGGGTCGCGACAGGGTCGTAATGTTGCAAAAAAGCGACATCGTGATGGGTCGAAGCCACATTTATCAACCCAACTCGTCAGCGAGGGCCGCCGCGAGTCACTCGCGGTGCTGGGATGCATCTCCCTGGCTGGCGCGTCGGGTTGGTATTGTTGGCGACGGAGCCAGCGGGTGGGGCTCGATCGGCGATTCGCGGCTGGGCCGTTGAGCCAACACCGCGGGCCAGTCTTACCCAACGGCTTCGCGCGTCCCCATTGAGCCAGCATGGCACGGCGAGTGTTGCCCACCGGCATCGCCCATCGCAGTTCAGCCACCAGAGCACCGCGAGTGTTGCTTCCTGGCATCGCGTGTTGCCAAAAAGCTACATTTGCGCGGAAGGAGGGAAGAGAAATTTTTTTTCGGATCCTTTTTGGAGAATTCTCTTGCAATCGCCGTTTCAAGACACTAAAGTCGGGCCTACGGTTCAGGGCGCATCGGCCCATGTGGTGAGGGGGATGCGCTTAGGGGATGTGCTTGGATTGGGTTCCAAGCGGGGTTCAAATGGGGAATGGCGGCTAATTGTTATTTTGGAAGGGGAAGCCAATGAGATGCAACCTGGGTCGGGCTTTTATGCTCGCCGCGCTCGGGATGGTGGCAATGGGTAACCGCGCCAGGGCGGACTCGACTTACTTAATCGACCCGACGCAAAGCTATATCACAATCGAGGCTTACCTCGGCGGATCGGATCTTGCGCGGGGGTAATCTGTTCACGGCGCCGCAGGTGGTGTATTTCAATGGCCCTACGGGTCTGGGGACGAGCGACACGAGTACGCTGACCGGCACGCTCAACGCTGCTGTCGGGTCCAGCACCATTAGTTTCGATGGTGGAAGCAATATCGTTTTCGGGAATCAACCAACGAACCAGTTGCCGGATTCCGGCGGTGGCGACTCCACCGGTCCCGACCCGAGCATGACTGGCGGATGCGCCGGCCCAGATTGGATTGGTGACAAATGCGGCTGCTGAGGCGTACGGGCTCAGCGGTTATGTTTCAGTCGCCCAGGCAGCGGGTGATATCACGAACTACGTCGGTCCGAGTGCACTGACTTCGACGGGCCCGGGTACGAGTACGTTCTTAGCAACTGTTGGCGTTCCTTCTCCCGGCAACGGCGAGGGTCAGAACGTTGTGCTTACTCAAGGAATTGCCAATTACTGGCTCAACACCGGGTCGATAGCCGGCATCGTCTACGGTACACTGGGGGCGAGTGGGGCTGTTCCAAACGGCATCGACTCCTACGGCAACGACACCGGCAATACCGGAACCGTGACCACTGTTGGTACTATTACCACGATCGACCTGCCGATTTATGGGGACATATCAGAACACATTTCGACCGGCAGCGGCTCCGTCACTCTCGATATCATCTTGACCGGTCAAATCGTGGCCTCTGTTACTTCTATTCCCGAGCCGAGCACGCTCGTGTTGGCCAGCGTGGGACTGGTGAGCTCGTTGTTGGTTGTCGCTGCTCGCCGTAGAAAGCGGAAAGCCTAGGTTTTTCGGGGCAGCATTGCGAGCGAGTCGACAGAAACAGGGTTGGTTTTCCGCCGCCGGAAACCAGCCCTCTTTTTTCCCTGTCATTCGCAACGGAGGGGCCGCGCGAGGATTCGATGACCACCTTCGATTCTCAACAGGCGTCGCCGCCGGCCCAAGCCAAAAGTCGTCTTGGCCCAACCGACGTCTTGGTCCTCGCGGTTTGGTCCGGACTCGCCGCGGGAGAGCTTGAGATCGCCGCCAGGATCCTGGTTCGGGCCTTCAGCTCATTGGAGCGGATCTACGGGATGACCCGGCACTTCGTCTGGCTGGTCCCGCTGATGGATGTGCTGCTCTTTCTCGGGATCGCGGGATTGCTCGTGCTGGCGATGCGGCTCTGGCCCCGCCGAGCGGCCTGGTGGGCGCCGCGATTGATCATTACTTTGTCCATCTTTCCATCGCTCTTGATCATCGCCGGCAGGTCGATCTACTCGGAAGCATTGCTGCTGTTCGCGATGGGGGCGGCGGCCAGCATCTCCCCGGTGCTGGAACGGCACCCGGCCCGCTGGCGGCGCTGGCTGACCTTGAGCGTTCCGGTCCTGCTGGGCTGCGTCGCGCTGCAGGCGGGCTGGGTCTTCGGCGGCGATTGGATCGAGCAAGAGCGCGAAGACAGCCGCCCCTTGCCCCCGAGCGGCTCGCCCAACGTGCTCTTGATCGTGCTCGACACGGTCCGGGCTGACCACCTGAGCCTTTACGGCTATTCACGCCCCACGACGCCCAACCTCGAAAAACTCGCCCAACGCGGGATTCGCTTCGACCAGGCGCGCGCCGCGGCACCCTGGACCCTGCCATCGCACGCGAACATGTTCACAGGAAAATGGCCACACGAGCTGGACATCAAGTGGATGTGCCCGCTGGGCGAGGAGGCGCTCGACCTTGGCCGAATATTTGGGATCGCTCGGCTATGCGACCGCCGGGTTTGTCGGCAACACGGCTTACTGCTCTTACAGCACCGGCCTCGAACGCGGCTTCACTCATTACCGGGATTATGTTCTCGATGGGCTCAATGTGGCTCGCTCGCTCCGCCTGGTCACCTGGTTGCTGAAGCTCGGCGGCAATGGGGCACGGCTCTATTCGACGATTTCCACCGCGACGCTCATGAAGTTTTCTTCCGCGGGCGAGCGAAAAGAGGCCCGTGTCGTGAATCAGGAGTTTCTCGACTGGATCATCGCATCGGCGGGACCCCGGCGCCCCTTCTTCGTCTTTTTGAATTATATCGACGCCCATTGGCCCTACATCCTGCCGCCCGGTGAGTCGTACGGACTGGGTGCGCGCAGCCGGTCGATGAGGAGTTGCGCTTCCTGTCCGACGAACGCTGGGCCGCGGTTGACAAGCGCGCAACTCCCCGCCCCGGTGCTGGGCCTCCAGCGCGATGGTTACGACAACTGTCTGGCCTATCTCGACAAGCGGCTGGGTGAACTGATCGACGACCTCGACCGCCGCGGTGTGCTCGAACAGACGCTCGTGATCGTCACCGCCGATCATGGCGAGGGCTTTGGCGAGCACGGGCTGTTCGATCACGGCGAGAGCCTGTATGGCCCCGAGATCCGCGTGCCGTTATTGATCGTCTTGCCCGCGGGTCGCCGCGCTTCGCGTGGCGTTGTCGATCGGTTCGTGAGCCCGCGGGACCTGCCCGCGACCGTTGTCGACGTGATCGGCCAGAGAAAGAATTCGCCGTTCCCGGGCCAGTCGTTGGCCCATTTTTGGGCTGATCATCGCGCGGCAGCCACTTCCACGCCGTTGGCGACCGAGGCAACCGTCCGTTCCGAGCTGGCGGCGCCCAGTCCGGCCAATCCGAACCAAGGTCGAGGCCCCGCCCATCGCGGCCCCTTGGTCTCACTGGCCGAGGGGGATTTCGTTTACATTCGCAATGAAGGCGACGGGGGCGAAGAGTTATTCAACGAGCGGCAAGACGCGAACGAAGTGCACAATCTCGCCGCTGATCCAACCGCGCGGCCGACGCTCGATCGGATGCGTGCGGCACTGGGTCCCATCTCGGCCGGGCCGCCACCGCCGTCGTTAACCCCATCCCAGCCTTGATTGCGTGCGAGGAATCAATGACGACGCTCGACTCTCAACAGGTGTCGCCGCCGGCCGAAGCCGTCGTCGGCCGTCTGGGCCCGACCGGCGTGCTGGTCCTCGCGGCTTGGTGCGGGCTCGCCGGGGGCGAGTTCGAGGTCGCCGGCCGGATTCTGATGGGGGCCCTCGTCTCGACGCGGCGGATGTACGAGCTAACCCGGCATTTCGTCTGGCTGGGCCCGCTGATCAATCTGCTGCTGTTTCTCTGTGTTGCCGGTTTACTGGTCCTGGTCGATGCGGCTCTGGCCCCGTGGAGCGGCCTGGTTGGCCTCGCGCTTGATTATCGGCTTGGCCATCTTGGAAGTGCTGGTCATGTTTACCCGGTAGGGTCTACCTAGACGCATTACTGGTGCTCGCGCTGGGGCTGGCGATAGCCGTCGCCCCGATGGTGGAACGGCGTTGGGCCCGCTGGCGGCGCTGGCTGACCTTGAGCATTCCGTTCCTGTTGGGGTGCTGTTTGCTTCCAGGCGGGCTGGGTCTTCGGCGGCGATTGGATCAAGCAAAAACGCGAAGCCAGCCGCCCCTTGCCCGCCGCCGACTTACCCAACGTGCTCTTCATCGTGCTGGACACCGTGCGAGCGGACCACTTGAGCCTCCATGGCTATCCACGCCCAACCACGCCCAATCTGGAAAAACTCGCCCAACGCGGGATTCGCTTCAACCAGGCGACGCCACGGCGCCCTGGACCCTGCCGTCGCACGCGAGCATGTTCACAGGAAGATGGCCACACGAGCTGGACGTCAAGTGGATGTGCCCGGTGGGCCAGGAGGCGCCGACCTTGGCCGAGTATTTGGGATCGCTCGGCTATGCGACCGCCGGGTTCGTCGGCAACACGCTTTACTGTTCGTATGACTGCGGCCTCGATCGCGGCTTCACTTATTATCGGGATTATGTTCTCGACCTGCTCAACGCGGCTCAGTCGGTCCGCCTGGTCAGAGTGGTGCTGACATTCGCCAGCACCCGCCTGGGGCGGTACTTGCCGATTTCCAGTGCGACTCTCATGAAATATTACCTTGGGGAGCGAAAAGAGGCCGATGTCGTGAATCAGGAGTGTCTCGATTGGTTGTCGCATCGGCGGGACGCTCGGCGCCCGTTCTTCGCCTTTTTGAATTATTACGACGCCCATTGGCCCTACGTCCTTCCGCCCGGTGCGTCGTACCGCCTCGGCCCTGGGCAGCCGAACGATGGACACGTTGCGCTTCCTGTCCGACGCTCGCTGGGCATTAGTCGACAAGCGGCGCTTTCACCCCGCGGTGCTAGACGTCGCTCGCGATGCTTACGATAACTGCCTGGCTTATGTCGACCACCGGCTGGGTGAGCTGATTGACGACCTCGACCGCCGCGGTGTGCTCGATCAGACGCTCGTGATCGTGACCGCCGATCATGGCGAAGGCTTTGGGGAGCACGGGCTGTTCGATCACGGCGAGAGCCTGTATGCCACCGAGATCCGCGTGCCGTTATTGATCGTCTTGCCCGCGGGTCGCCGCGCTTCGCGTGGCGTTGTCGATCGGTTCGTGAGCCTGCGGGACCTGCCCGCGACCGTCGTCGACGTGATCGGCCAGAACAAGAATTCGCCATTCCCGGGCCAGTCGTTGGCCCATTTTTGGGCTGATCATCGCGGCGCAGCCACTCCCACGCCGTTCGCGAGCAAGGCAGCCGTCCGTTCCGAGCTGGCGGCGCCCAATCCGATCAATCCGAACCAAGGTCGAGGCCCGGCCCATCGCGGCCCCTTGGTCTCACTGGCCGAGGGGGATTTCGTTTACATTCGCAATGAAGGCGACGGGGGCGAAGAGTTATTCAACAAGCGGCAAGACGCGAGGGAGCAGCACAATCTCGCCGCTGATCCAGCCGCGCGGCCGACGCTCGAGCGGATGCGAGCGGCCCTGGGCCCAATCTCGGCCGGGCCGCCACCGCCGTCGCCAGCCCAATCCCGGCCTTGATTGCGGTCGATCGCTTAGATGCGATGGTCGATGTGGATCGTCGCCTGGAGATGGGCGAGAGCCGATGGTCTGCTCGCGCAGCCCTTGTTTGAACTCGGGCCGGTCGTTGTCTTTCACCTCTTCCACCAGGAATAGTTCCGGCCCCCGAGCCGTAATGATCGACTCGGGACCTGACTGTTCAAGCTTTCTGACCAAGCCCGAGTCAGACGAGCCAAAAACCAGGAATCGGGGATGAGTCGCTCGCAGCACGGCCAGGTCGTCGATCCTGAGGTCGACCCAGTTGCCCAGCTTCACGACTTCGCTTTCGCTCGACGCCTCAATAGGTGATGACGCCGCGCCTGTGGGGAAGATGAGCCGGCGCTCCATGGATGATGGAGACTGATGGTGCAATTGCAGATAGTCTCTGCCGTCGGCGACGAAGATGGGTAGCTCAGCGTTGCGCTCGAGCTCGTCGCGCAAAATGGTATAGGCATTCCGTTCCGTCGCGACCCGGCGATAGACCAAGACCTGGACGAAAGGGGCCCAGCACAGTAATACCAGCGTCGGCACTATTGCGGCCAGCCGACCCCAGACGCGCCAATCGACCAAAATCGCGATCATCAGGCTGATCCCGATGAGCGCCGGAAGAGCGTAACGATCCGTGAATGCGTTGGTGATCGCCAAGGCAAGTAGCTGTGCGAACACGGGAATCAGCGTGAATGCCGCGATCGCGACATATTCGTGGTACGGTATTTTAGCCGGGGCGGAGTTTTGGACACGGCTGTCCCGCGATGATTTGCCGCGCGCGATTCGGGTGAGGCAAATCGCGGTAAGCCCCAGCATGATCAAGGGGAAAACCGCTTCGGCAGAGATGAGCCATGAATAAAAGTCAAAACACTTCGTCAAGCTCGGCTGGCACCAGAAATGGGACCTGCGTGCCGCGCCGCGGCGATGATCGCATGGAATAACGGAAGGGGTGCGGCACCGAAGGCCAAGGCAGCCCACACAGGCCAATCCAATCGTCGTCGCGAGACAGTCCGCGTGAGCTCACCAAGCACAGTGCAAGGAAGACGAGAGCGGTGTAGAAGTGGGTCGAAATTGCGGCGGCCAGGCTGAGCGTAAGTCCCAATAGCGCATAACGCCTCGCCTGCTCGGCCGTTGCGACTTGCCAGCACCACAAAGCCAGAGCATTAAAGCCCATCATCAAACCATAGGGCCGCGCCTCGACTGCGTACCAATAACCCCGCGTCGTGAACGGGAACAGCACGGCAACCCACGCGGTTGCGGTGCCGATGCGTCGCTGCGCGATGCGATACAGGCAAAACAGCATGAGTGCGAATCCGGCGATCGAAGGGAGCCGCAAAGCCAGCGGTCCACGGCCCAACAGAAAGGTCGTCGCGCACACGGTGATATTGTGCAGGGGCGGGTTCAAGTCTGTGCCGCCGTTGAGCGCGGCCCAGAACGTCTGAAGGTCGGGCTGAGAGACGAGGTGAAAAGTCACGAGCTCGTCATACCAGAGCGGCCGGCGAATGGCCGTTGCGCCAGCGAAAGCGAGGGAAACGAGAAATACCGTAACGAGAAAGACTCGGTACAAAATCCAGGTGTCGACTTTGGCGACGGTCGCCACGCTGAGTTTGACGAGCCACTGCGCGTAGGGCGCATGATCGAACAGCCGACTCGCCGGACCTGGGAGCTCGCGTTCTGAAACCGCCTCGAGCAACCGTCGGGTGCGTCGCCAATGCCCGGGCAAGGACAAGGCTTGTTCGTCCGAATATGGGTCCACGATCGCCTCCTGAGAAGTCGCTCCAGAATCAAGCTGAGGGCGAGCTCAAAGGAATGGTGAAACGTGCTGGCTGGTAGATCATGGCGAATAACATCCGTGCAGTATGCCTTTGTCCGTAATCCCGTTGCAGACAGCCCTCTTAACCGAAGTGACGCGTCACGGCAAGTGGAATCGCCAAAGGGATCTGTCGACGGAATTCGACTCAATCCGGAACAAACAAGCGACCAAGCCTCCGATGTGAACTCTGCTTGCTTTGCACCCCGAGCTAAGATATCCTCTTCCGCGCCTCTGCCGTTTGTCGGTTGACGGGCTTAACGCTCGTCGACGGCGACCGTGGGAGATTGCCGCGAGCTATCTTGAGGAGCAATGGAATGCTAACTACCCTCCCGGCTGAAGCCGATGTGTCGAACCTCGCCCCGGTCCGGCCCGTCAGACGTTACCTCGATCTGGTCTTCCTCCTGATCCTTTCGGCCTGGGTCGTGGGGAGCCGAATCCCCTACCTTAATGATTTCGACTATCTCGGCAAAGATGGCCCACTTTACATCCATTCGCTGGCACTCGACGGAAACTACCGCGTTCCGATGCCGGGAAACATCGGTTACGTGCTCTTGGGCAAAGTGGCTAGCTGGGTCGTCTCCGACCCGGTGACAGCATTTCTGACGGTGAACATCGGGCTGACGGTTGTTGGGGTGGCCTTTTGCTACCTTTTTTCCGCCATGATCGTTCCTCGCTCGTTGGCCGCGGCTCTTTCGTTCGCGATGAGCTGCAATGCGATCGTGTGGTATCACGGCGGGATTATCGCGAGTTATCCCGTCTGGCTCGCCGCTTTGCCGGCGATCGGCTGGTTCGGCGTGCGCTACAAGCGGGACCGGCGGCTCTCTAACCTGATCGGCACGAGCGCCGCACTGGGGATCGGAATGATACTACGGCCCGACTTGCTCTTCTTCGGAGCTCCGCTTTGGCTGGGCTGTCTTGCGCTGGGCCGAGCGCCGTTTCGACATTGGCTCTTCGGCGGGGCGATCGTGGCTTTGTCGTGCGCGTGCTGGTTTTTCGGGACGGGGTGGGTCCTGGGCGGAGTAAACATCTATCTCGAGCGGGTGCGAGCGAAACACGAGTTTGACAGGAACGGCTTTTCCCTGTTCGCGAAGGGCCTGTTCGAAGGCCTATTTCGTAACGGGCTCAAGTTCGTTCTCTTCCTCGCGTGGGGTTCGTCGGTCGCGCTCATCCCATTTGCCTGGGGCGTGGGCCGCGAACTAAGGGCGTGGCGGTCGCACTGGCGGGGATTGGTGGTGGCCCTGCTCTGGGTTGGGCCGTCGTTCTGTTTCTCGTTGATGATATTCGCGGGGAACGCGGGGCTGATTTTTCCGGTCCTCCCCTTGCTCTACCTCGCCGCCGCGCGGGGACTGCAAGAGCTGTTGGGCCCGCGACAGTCTTGGCGAGCCGTCGCCGCAATGTTGATACTCGGAGCGGTAAGCATGGCGCAATTCGTCGCAACCCCCCTGCGAGCCGTGAAGAACCAGCGCGACGTGATTCTCAACGTCATGTTTCTCCGTTACAGCGGCGCGGGCATCGCGGGTCGGTATAACTTCAACCTCGTCGACTACGGTTTGTCGCCGTCGCTGGCCTCCGTTTCAAGCCAGGTGCTCGCGCCGGAGGCGCTCACGCCCAAGGATTTGGGCCAGTCGCCGTAGATCGATGTCTTGGGCGGACGGAACTCACACCCACCCATGCCGCTTACGCAGCCACCACTCCAGAGTGAGAAGGGCCGTGAAGATCAAGAGGAACGGCCAGTTGTCCCAAACTTTGTACTCGGAGGGGCTTAAGTATTCGGTGAAAGTGGACCGATCGATCCCCTTCAAGTAGCTTCCCAGCCGTTCAGGCGACACCAGCTCGCCGTCGGTGATCTCGGCGATCTCACGAGCCAGTTTGAGGTCGGCGGAGGGGTTTTCGAGCTCACGGTCATCTTGGTAAACGAGAAACCGCGCCTTGTCTCGCCCGACCTCTTGACCGTCGCGCCGGGCGATGGTGCTGACGGTGTAAGTACCGGGCTGCCCCACCTTCTCGGTGGCATAAATGGAGCCGCTGCGCTTCATCGGCCTGATCGTAGAGCTCCACGGGCTCGGGGCTAGGATCGGGTCCTTCGCGCTCGACTTTCGTTTCGTACTTGACGTTGGGAATCGTCTGGCCCTTGGAGTCGCGAGCCGTGGCGGAGACCTCGACCTTTTCACCCACCGCCACCCGGCGGCGGTCGAGGCTGAGCTTGACGTGGTTCTCGCTATCGTTTTCCTTGTGCGACAGCCAGAAAATGATCTGTCTCCAGAGCTTGCGATGGGCGAGCCGGCTCTCCTCCGAATAACGGGCCCAGACCCAGGTATCGCCACCGTAAGCGATGGTGCGGCTGCTGCCGATGTCGAGGCTGAGCATCAAGGGCTCGGCGTCGGCTTCCGCGCCGGGCGAAGTGGCCAGGACCTGCGCGGAGGCCTTCCGCTCACCAAAGCGGTTGCTGCCCGAAATCGGCGGCATCGCGTCCCAGATTCGCTTGGTCTCATCGCGGGTGGCTCCGACATGGAGAAGGTAGCTGTCGAGCCCGATTAGGGTGGGAATGAACTTGATTCCTCCCTCCGGCTCAAGCTCACCGTCACCCGGATGAATAAAGGCGGGAAGGATCTTCTCGATCGGCGTGCCGGCCCAGCCGCCGGCGCCGAAGCTGGATCGGCCGCCAAGCATCATGAAGCCCGCCCCTTTCTTCACGGCATCCGCGAGCAACTGTTGTTGCCTCGCCGGCAGAAAATCAGCCGGCAGGTCCGAAAGAACATAGACGTTGTAGCGGCCCGGCGTGAAGTAGGAGTCGTCGATTTCGCTTTTCTCTCCTTCGGCGGCGCGGCGGATCACCCAGCCTTCCACCTGGATATCCGGGGACCTTTCGATGGCCCGCATCAGGTACTTATAATCCCAGGTAAAGTTGGAGCCCTGAAGAAACAAGACGTTGAGACCGCCGCTCAAAACCGTCACGAAGGTACTGATCTCATTGTTGGTGACGACCAGCTCACCCTCTTGCTTGGCGACCCTGAGAGTGACCTGTTTTTCGCCCGGCGATTGCGGCGTGTAGGTCAGGCCCGTAATCGGAATCACGTCGGATCCGTCGGGGACCTTCACCTGTGTCTTCGCGATCGCCGTCTCCTGGCCTTCCACGAGCAACTCGACGGTCAAGGTCTTACCGGCGTATCCCTTGGCCACAATGTGTCCCCCGACGGGGAGCCGGTTTTTCACAAAAACGGTCGGGCCGGCGACGATGTCGCGCACCTTGACATCGCGATGCACCGCCCCCGCGTTTTCGGTCCCGAGCCCGACGGTGACAACGGATACGCCTTGTCCCTTCAAGCGGCGGGCGGCCTCCAGAGGGTCGGTGCCGTTGTTACTCGCGAAATCCGAAAGAACCACGAGCCTGGCCAGCCGGCGCGAGCTATTCTCGGTCTTTTTCTGGGCGTCCAGCATTCCCGAGCCGAGCTTCGTTTCGCGGCCCGACGGTTTCAGCTCTTCCACCATCTCGCCGGCCTTGGGCTCACTCAGCTTCGAGTCGAATGGATAGAACTTGACGTCCAGATCGGGCCCCAGCGTCTTGGCGAAATCCCTCGCCTGCGAGATCGCTTCCTTCGCGACGTCCCACCGCGTCTGGCCGCGGACCTCGTCGCCGATGGTCATGCTCGTGCTCGTATCAACCAAGACGACCACGGAGGAATTTTGCTTCTTTTTCTCGTTCAAAATCACCGACGGCCGCAGGGCCGCCAGCAAACAGAGCAACAACGCGAGTAAACGAAGTGCAACGGCAACATAACGCCAGCGACCGTCGGACCCCTTCAGACGTCGGGAATAGGCCCAGAGCGTAAGCGCCGTCACCGCGACAGACGCCCCCAACAAAACAGGCCACGGGCCGATCGGATTAAACGTGAGGCTGACATCATGCAACATGGCACCTTTAAGGAATGAGGACGGAGGACGGAGGACGGAGGACGGAGGACGGAGGACGGAGGACGGAGGAGGCGACGACTTACACCGGTTCGGGCTCGTACTTCATTCGTCCGTCCTCCGTTTTCCTCCGTCCTCCGTCCTCATTCTTCTGTCCTCATTCTTTCGCCCGGGCTTGTTTGTAAAACGTATTGGCCAGGAAATTTTCGAGCGTCACGACGATCAGGATCAAGAACATGAGCCAAGGAAAGATTTCATGTCCCAGGCGGCCGATGGTCACGATCTTCTCGAGGGTTTGAACGTCCTCGGCAAGTTTGTAATTCCCCTTGCCGAAGATGGTGTCGAGATCGGCCTCCTTGAGAGGGTCGAAATCGCTTTCCCCCTGGGGAACGTTAACAGAAAAACCCATTGTCGACGTCCGATTGTCGGCCCCGGTCGCTTTGACCGACCAGATGCCCAGGTCCGAGGGCTCGATCACCTCGAGGAAATCGTTGCTGGGCGAGGAAACCAGCCGCGACTTGGTTTTGGGATCGGGGCCGGTCACGAGAAA
>CAWHKI010000330.1:0-47637 GCA_963829765.1 uncultured Isosphaeraceae bacterium
CGAGCGAGCGGGTGCGGGTTGCCGTGATCGGCCTGCGGGAACCGCGGCACGGACCTCGCGCGGATGTTCGCCGCCAATCCCGGCTCGGAGGTCGCGGCGCTCTGTGACGTTGATGACGCCATGTTCGCCAAGCCCGTTGAAGCCGTGCGAAAGATTGCCAATGCGGCCCCACCGATCGAAAAAGACTTCCGCCGCCTGCTCGACGACAAGACGATTGACGCGGTCGCGATCGCTACCCCCGACCATTGGCACGCCATGTTGACCGTTCTGGCCTGCCAGGCCGGCAAGGACGTCTACGTCGAAAAGCCGGCCAGCCACAACGTGGTCGAAGGGCGGCGGATGGTCGAGGCCGCGCGGAAGTATCACCGCATCGTTCAGCTCGGTACCCAGCGCAGGAGCACCCCCTATGTCCAGGAAGCAGTCGAGCACGTTCGCTCCGGAGCGCTTGGCAAAGTCGCCATGGCCCGTGTCTGGACTCACCAAAAGCGAGCCAGCATCGGCCATGGCCAGCCGGCGTCGGTGCCCGCCGGCATTGACTATGCGATGTGGCAAGGGCCAGCTCCTGACCGGCCGTACCAGGCAAACCGCCTCCATTACAACTGGCACTGGTTCTGGAACTGGGGGACGGGAGAGCTGGGGAATAATGGCATTCACGGTGTCGACGTCGCGCGGTGGGGACTGGGCGTCGATGCACCCGTTTCGGTCAGCTCGGGCGGCGGCAAGTACGTTTTCGACGACGACCAGGAGACGCCGGATACGCAAACCACCACCTGGGAGTTCCCTGGCGCTTGCATCACGTACGAACATCGGATCTGGTCGAACCACGGCACCGAGGGCAGCCTCTTCGGCATCGCCTTTGACGGCGAAAAGGGCACGCTGATTATCGGCGACAAGGGATGGCGTGTCGAACAAGGCGACGGGGCCACGGGCAAAGCCGGCTCCGATGGACCGACGCGCCATGTCCACAACTTTCTCGATTGCGTCAAGAGCCGGCAGAAACCCAATGCCGACATCGAGACCGGCCACCTGAGCACCCGGCTGTGCCACCTGGGAAATATCGCGTTCCGAACCGGCAAGAAGCTCACCTTCGACGCCGGGCTCGAGTCGTTCCACGATGCCCAGGCCGATCCGCTGCTGTCTCGCGAGTATGGCAAACGCTTCGAAATGCCGTCGAACGTCTGACGAAAGCTTCCCCGGAACCCCTATCCGAGCCGACGACCACCATGCAACTCAGCCCGATCGGCCTACCTGTGAATGCGCTCGACACGCCAGCCCTCTTGATCGATCTCGAGCCGCTCCAGGAGAACATTGAGAGAATGGCGGGCCACTTGCGGTCGCGAAATGTTGCCTGGCGTCCCCATGCCAAGGCGTTCAAGTGTCCCGCGATTGCGCATCTCTTGCGCCGCTCGGGAGCGATCGGGGTGACTGTGGCCAAGGTGTCCGAGGCCGAGGTTATGGCCGCTGGCGGGATTGACGACATCTTGATCGCCCACTTGGTCGTGGGGCCGAGCAAGACCGCCCGGCTGGCCGCGCTCCAGCGCCAGGCCGACGTCAAGGTGACGGTCGACCACCACGAGCACGTGGCCCCGCTCGGCGCCGCGGCGGTGGAGGCGGGCACGACAATTGGCGTGCTGGTGGATATCGACCTGGGGATGAAACGAACCGGCGTTGCGGCCCTCGAAACCGCAGTCGAGCTCGCTCGGCTGATTTGGGCCACGCCGGGGCTGCGCTTCGACGGGCTCATGGGGTACGAGGGTCATACCTTATTGATTGCCGACCCCGCGGAAAAACGGGCCGCCGTCGCCGCGGCGATCGGCCGGCTGTTAGAGGCTCGCGACCTCGTTGAGGCCGCGGGCCTGAAGTGCCGGATCATCTCGGCAGGAGGCTCCGGCTCGTACCAGCTCACTGCCGACATCGCCGGCGTCACCGAGCTCCAGGCAGGTGGCGGCATCTTTGCGTGCCGGTACTACACCGAGGCCTGCCACGTCGCGGGCCATCGGCCCGCGCTGTCGGTTCTGGCTACGGTCGTCAGCCGGCCTGGTCCCGATCGGGCCATCCTCGACGTCGGTCAAAAATCCGTCAGCCAATATCAAGCTTCGCCTATCCTCCGCGACTATCCAGATTGCCAAGTCGTTGGTCTTTCCGCAGAGCACGCCACGATCGCACTTGATCCAGAAACAAATCTGGACATTGGGGAAAAAGTACACATTACTCCGGGTTATAGCGATTTTACTTTCGTGCTCCACGATCGCGTTCTCGGCGTTCGAAGGGGCCGGGTGGAGGCCGTTTGGGATATTCTGAGTCGAGGCCGATTGCAATAATTAGAATGAGCACGAGCGCCCTTTCCTGACTTTCCTGAATTGACAGGCACTTCGAATGTGATGCTCGACCTTCGAAGGGGGTCTACCCAAACAGTGCGTGGGTGATATAATCGTTGCAGGCGATTTCTGTTTTGCTATCGAACGCCCGTACGGTTTCCATTAAGGTGGCGCACGGGTTCCATGGTGAAGCATGCCGTTTTATGTTTGTTCTATGTTACGTGCGAGGCCATTTGGTGTCCGGTCGGAAGCTCGGGGTGCGCGGCAGGATGTTGACGTGCTGAAAAAGAATGGGGTGCGCGTCCCATTCGATCCACGCTGGCCATAAGAATCATGGCAGCGTTGTCACTGGAAAGAGCTAGAGTCGGGAGGTCTAGGTTTGGCGAGCGGAAGTGAGAATAATCCGCGTTCACGGCGGGACTATCGCCCGACGGTGGAAGGGCTCGAGGCGTTGCGGCTGCTATCGAGCGCCACGCAACCCCATGCGCTGGCGGACGTTGCCACCGATCGCGATCTGCTGGAGCACGCGCTGCCGCTCGGCGACGAAGGGCTGACGCAAAGCGTGTCGACGGCGACTTGGGATGAAGCCCTCGTCCAGACCCAGCTCTCCGAGCTGTTGACTTCTCCGGCTCCCACCTCCCAGAGTACGTCAACCGCCTCATCAGCCGCCGCGCCGTCTCAGTCGACCAAGACGAACACCGACCCGGTCGCACTGGCGTCTGGACTGTCTCAGTTGAACAAATACCTGGGCCGGACCTGGTATCGCGCCGGCATTCCGGTCCAGCTTCATGACGACAGTACGCAGGCAGTCTACGCGACGTTGCTTCAGACCATGGGCCGCGGACAATTTGACGCCCTGATCTCCGACGTGGGCCACTCGGGAGTCAAGGCCGTTTTCAGTCGAGAGACGGCTGACGGGCTCTCATTCTTCCGCGCCGTCGACATGATCAAGAAACGAGCCCAACGGGAGCGGAGTTACCAATCGCTCGAGTCGATTGATGTGTCCCGTGAAGATCGAAGCCACGTCGCGTCGCTCCGTGCCGCGCTCCATGAAGCGATTCAGCATACATTGAGCCCGCGCGAGGCCGCTTTGATTCAAGATACCCTGATGGGCAAGACGCCGGCGGAGATCGCCATCCAATGGGGTGTCGCGCCGAAGACCGTAAGCAACGAAAAGACCCGTGTTCTTCAAAAGCTTCGGTCCGTGCTCGCCGATTACGAGCTGAATTGAACTAATCGTCGTATCAATCCAACAAGTCTCGGGTCTCGGCCAACTCGGTCTCGGAACCTGGTCCTGCAGGGGGCTTGACCACGAGGCTGACGCAAGCGATCAGGAACATGCCAAGCCAGAAAATGAGTTCCGGGATGTGAAATCCAAGGTATCTTCCTTGGTGGAAGCCGCTGATGAACAGCTTCAGTCCAATCCAGGCCACCAGGTAATAGGCCCCCTCTTCCAGCCCGGGAAATCGCTCGAGGAAAATCAGAAAGTAACGCACGACGAAGCGCATTGTGATGATGCCGAGCACTCCGCCGATAAACACGATGAAGAGCTTGCCGTTTTCCCCGAAGTGGCCGGGGAAGCCTTCGGCCATGGCGACGGCGGCAAGGATCGAATCGATCGAGAAGGCAATGTCCGCCAGAGTGATCGAAGTCACGGTTCCCCAAAAACTACGAAGCCATCGACTACCATTTTTCGAGGATTTCCCTTCGTCCGCGGCGGCGGATGACGCTCTGTGCGTGAGAAAATGAGCGAGCGCCAGATAAAGGAGATAGCCCCCCCCAATACTTTGCAGAACCAGAATTTCAACAGCAGCGAGGACAACAAGAGGGCCAATCCGCGGAATACGATGGCGCCCCAAATTCCCCAGAACAACACGCGACGTTGCTGGTCTTTGGGGAGATGCCGGACCATGACCGCCAGCACCAGCGCGTTGTCGGCGCTCAAAAGGCCCTCGAGCAACACGAGCACGCCGATGTACCAAGCGATCAGCGCGATGTCGGCAATCCCTGGAATCATCATGCAGCGTATTCTCCCCCGCCTCGCACCGCACCTTAAAGCAGAGATGGACCATGGCGGCGGGTGCCGCAGGATACCGGCCGAAGCCATGGAACCGAAGGGTCAATACTAACCGTAAAGCCAAGCCGGGGGCGACAGCGCGGTCTGCAATCGCGGGACGATATCGCCACGAGATCGTCACCGTCTTACCATGACTGTGCACCAGTGTCACCGTGATCACTGTGGAATCTGGTGGATAGCGGGCGAATTCGCTACAGAATAACTTGGTTGTCACGCACGCGATACCCGGCAATGAATCCCGACCTGGAAATGACTCCGCGATGAGACTTCCGCCCGATTCCGCGTCGAAACCGCCGCCATTGGTGGGTTTCTCTGACCGACGCCGTGCTCTGGCCCTGGGAGGCTCGCGGCCCTGGCGGTCTTGTTGACGCTGGATGGGCCAGGGTTGACGGTCGACGAACCGCTCGATGTTCGGCCGGGCCGGACCTATGTGGAAGTGTTGTGCGCCCGGGGTTGGCGTTTTATCGATCGCGAGGTGGTCGATCGGGTTTTTCGGGACAACGCCGAACATCCTCCGTTGGGCCGGTGGCTGTTGGGGATCGCCTCGAAGTTGGGCGAGCCGATCGAGGTGCTCTGGAAAGGACCGGACCCGACGGGCCGGTATGTGCTGGCCGGCCGCACGGCCCCAGCGCTGGCATTCGCGGCACTGGTGTATTTGGTCACGCATCTCGGCCGGGCGGCGATGGGGTGGCGCGGCCGGCGCGGCGGCCGGCTTTGCACTGCTGGCCCTGCCTCGCGTCTTCGCCCACGCTCATTTGGCGGCTCTCGACACTTTCTTGAGCCTGTTCTGGACCGTTGCTCTGGTGGCGGGCGATCGCGCCTTGCGGTCGAATCGGCCAACCCTGGCGATGGCCGGCGCGGGCGGACTTTGGGCACTCGCACTTTTGACCAAGATCCATGCTTGGTTCTTACTGCCGGTCCTGATCGCGTGGTCGTTCGTCTGGCTCTCGCCCCGACGCGCCGTTTCGGCCATGCTGACCTGGATGGCCACCGGCATCACTTTGTTTTGGGCTGGTTGGCCCTGGCTTTGGTACGATTCATGGAGTAGGCTCCAAGCTTACTGGGGGACGGGAGTGGCGCGGTCGGCGATCATGGTGCGCTACTTCGGTCAGGTCGTCGCGGATCGGGACGTGCCGTGGCACTACCCTTGGTTTTATTTCGCCGCCACAGTCCCCGTCGGCTTGCTGGCATTCGCCGCCATCGGGATTTCACGTGGCTGGAGCAATCGGCGCGGCGATCCGTTTCCTTTGCTCCTGGCTGCCACGATCGCGCTCTTTCTCATCATTTTTAGCACCACGGTGCCGGTTTATGATGGTGAGCGCCTGTTTCTCCACGTTTTTCCGGCGTTGGCCATGTTGATCGGCGCCGGTTTTGGCTGGCTCTGGGAGAAGTGTTTCACCAACTCTTGGACCCGGGCGGCGCTGGCCGTCGTGCTGTTGGCTCAAAGTTACGGCGTCATCGCGCTGCACCCATTTGGGCTCAGTTACTACAATGAACTTGTCGGTGGCTTACCGGGAGCCGAGCGATTGGGACTGGAGTTGACCTACTGGAACGACCCCGTCGACCAGCGACTGCTGGACGAACTTGCCCGCAACGCAACGCCTGGTGCGTCGTCCGCTCTCGTGCCCACACTGTACCCGGGGCAAGGCGTACTCACGACCAATCGAGCGCTTGCAAAGGCGAATATTATTCTGAACGACGAGCAGGAGGGTGGCGCGGGCCGAGTGGCTTGTCGTTTCACGCCGTACAGCGTATTGGCCTCCCGAAATCGGGGAGCGGCTGCTGTCGCGGAGAAGGCCAACGGGTGGCCACACGTGCAAGACAGGGCGTTTGGCTAGCTGCTTTATGGCACTTCCCTCCCCCCAAGACTGCGCACCGGTTAGTTCCACCAACCCGATTCCGCCCCTACCGTGACGCTGACCGGCCAAAGATTCACACACTAAAGCCTTTCGGCTCATAGAACTCGGGAAACTTAGTCCCTTCCCTCTAGCCGTCGCGCCGACGATTCGTAGAATGTTTTCAGAATGAATTGAACGAAATCGAGGTTGACTATGTCTGCATTCACGCACTTCGACGAAAGCGGAGCGACCCGGATGGTCGACGTCACCGAAAAAGAAGTAACGCTACGGACGGCCAGGGCCAGTGGTTATGTCCGGCTCGAGCCGTCGACGCTGGCGATGGTCGTTGCCCGTCGGATGGGCAAGGGGGACGTATTGGAGGTCGCTCGTCTGGCTGGAATCATGGCAGCCAAGAGGGCGGGTGAATTGATTCCACTGTGTCATCCCTTGGGCATCGACAGCATCGAGCTTGCGCTGCGGCCGGTCGAGCCGGACGCGATCCGGATCGAGGCCGACGTCAAGGTGCACGGCCGTACTGGCGTGGAGATGGAAGCGCTGACGGCAGTCAGCGTGGCGGCCCTTACCGTGTATGACATGTGCAAGTCCGTCGACCGGGGGATGGTCATTTCGCGGATTCAGCTTGAGGAAAAAACGGGCGGACGGCGTGGGGTTTATCGGCGCAGCGACGGCAATTCTCTTGCCGGTGCAACGGATTCCGCCAGCGCGGTGCGATCGAGCCCTGATCGATAACCGGTAGGTTCGCGACAGGGGTTAGGAGGGATTGGATGTCGTTACACTCAATGATTGGCGTCAGCGAAAACCGGCGGAACCTGGCGACGATGTATGCTCCCATCGCGGCGGAGCTGGCCGAGGCCGAGCGTATCTTTCAAGATGAGCTAGGAAGTCGTTTCCCGTTTGTGCAACAACTTATCGACCACTGTGCCGACTATCGCGGCAAACGGTTACGCCCGGCCCTGGTTCTTCTCTCTGGCAAGGCGTGCGGTTCGCTTTCGGACGCTCATCCCGTTCTGGCCGCGGTCGTGGAGCTGATTCACACGGCGACGCTCGTGCACGACGACATTCTTGACGAGGCAATGATCCGGCGTCATGCGGCGACCGTCAACGCCGAGTGGGGTAACGAAACGGCGGTGTTGCTCGGCGACTATCTCTTTACCCATGCTTTTCACCTGGCGGCCTCTCTGGACTCGACGCGGGCTTGCCGCTGGATCGGCGACGCGACGAACAAGGTCTGCGAGGGGGAAATGCAGCAAGTGCACCATCGAGGCAATCTCGATCTCGACGAAAGCGGCTATTTCGCCATCATCGAAGGGAAGACCGCAGAGCTGACCGCCGTCTCCTGCCGGCTGGGCGCCTCGTACGCGGGCGCTGCCGAGCCCACGGTGGCCGCGCTGATCGCTACGGTCGCCACATGGGAATTGCGTTTCAGATTGCCGATGATGTACTCGATATCTGGGGAGAAGAACGAGTCGCCGGCAAGAGCCTCGGTACAGACCTGGAAAAGCAAAAACTGACCCTGCCCATCATCCACCTGATCAAGGAGGCCGTGCCGGCCGATGCGGCTGCAATACGCGGCTTGCTTGCTGACGCTGATGGAGAGCTCATCCGTCGCCTTCGGCCTCATCTCGAAAAAACAGGCTCGCTCGAATATGCTTGGCAGTGCGCCAAACGCCACGCAAAATTGGCGGCCGACGCCCTTGACTGCTTGCCGGATTCGGACGCCAGGTCGGTATTGCGACATCTCGCCCACTACGTAGTGCGACGCGCGTCTTGATCGGCGGTCCGAACCGAGAACCCGCTTGGCTGATTGGGTGCCCATTCTCGCGAGAAGTCGCGGTGCCAGATTGCCATTTCGACAACAGGAAGTCATACGAGACCGCGTGTCCCTACATGATTGTTTTTGAATTTGAATTGCATCTCGCCGCTGATCCGTTATCATGCTGAGTCGTTGACCAACGACTGCGCCACGGGTATCTCGAGCAAGGCCCCCCTTGCCAAGGTTTATTCGCGGGCGAGTGTTCGTGGTTCACTAGTGGGAGTTTTTTGCGAACTTGGAAACCTATCATCCCCGCATTGGGGAAAAATGGTATGGTTGAGTCATGGAACTAAAAGACAAACTCCAGATGCTGATGGCCCGTCAAGCCTTAAATGGGCAGAAGCTGGCCCGTTCGTCGCAGGTGAGCGATTCGGAGATTTCACGAATCCTCCAGGGAAAGTCGCGCCCCGGCCTGGACAACGCGTTCCGGCTCGCGAGATCCGTGGGTGTGACCCTCGATTATCTCGCGGATGACAGTTTGGATGTCGAACCCCCTCGGCCGGAGGACCATCTTTCCCCAGAGGAGCGGCGAATCCTGTCGCTAGCTCAAAAAATCGGCAGTTCCCTCGTGCTTACCATCCTAGAGAACATCAGGTTCCTCGGCTACGAGGTCGCCATGAGCCGGCTGGTCGGCGGAAAACCGATCATCGAAGTCGATAAAGAATTGGCTGAGGGTCGAGCTGGCATGTTACAGGCCGGCGCGAACGCCGTGTCGTCGCGCACCAACTCCACGGCCGTGTGACGCTTGCTGGTCGCGCGATGCCGGGAAAACGCCCAGAGTTGCCACCAACGGCGGCTTGTCCTGGTGTGAGACCTGCTGGTCGCTGGCTGCCGCGGCAGCCAGCCGCGTGAAAATTAAAATTGCTTTCGCTGACGACTGGACGGAATTAAAAGATTCTGGCGGTACTTCGTAACCGTGCGGCGGGCCACCTTCAAGCCTTGTCGTTCCATCTCGTCGACGATCTCCTCGTCGGACATCGGCTTTTGCTTGTCTTCCTTGGCGATGATTTCCAACAGCTTCTGCTTGATCGTATCCCAGGCGATCTCGTCGCCATCAGCCGTCGTGGTGCCGCCACCGAAGAACCGTTTCAGTGCGAAAATGCCACGTGGTGTTTGCACCCATTTATCATCAACGGCCCGGCTCACCGTTGTGACATGCACACCGACTTTGTCGGCGATTTGCTGCATCTTGAGCGGTTCGATAAATTCTGGGCCCTTGTCGAGGAAATCCTTCTGGTGAGCGATAATGGCCCGGGCGACCTTCAAGAGCGTGTTGCGGCGCTGCTCGATCGAGTCAATCAACCAGCGGGCCGACTGAATCTTTTTTTGAATATATTCGCGAGTCTCGGGCGAGGTTTGCTTGTTACGCAGCATTTTTTGATAGTAAACCGAGATGCCGAGCTGAGGCGAATTCTCATCCGAGAGCCTGACGCTGTATCCCCCTTGCTCGTCGTGCTCGACGATCAGGTCGGGAATCACATAATGGGAATTGTCGGACTCGAAGCCCGCGCCCGGACGCAAGCTGAGCCGCTTCAGGTGTTCGAGCGCTTCCTTGATCTTTTCAATGGAGATTCCCGTTTTCTTTTCGATCGCCGGCAACCGGTTATGTCCCAAGTCGTCGAAGTGCTCCGAGATCAAGATGTGCAGCACGTCATGGCAGGGGACCTCGGGCGTAAGTTGCAGCAGCAGGCACTCGCGGAGGTCCCGCGCACCGACGCCCGGCGGGTCGAGACGCTGCACGAGCCGAAGCGCTTCCTCGGCGTCATCGATCGTCGCCCGACCGTTGAAATCGCGAACCACATCCTGCAGATCGATCTTGAACAAACCCATTTCATCGAGGTTGTGAATAATGTATTCGGCCACCTCGCGAACGATCGGTTCACAGTCAAAGAAGCCGAGCTGATCGGCCAAGTCATCGTGGAACGAGCGGGGACGCGAGGCCATGTTCTGCATGGCTTCTTGTTTTCGGTCGGATTCCTCGCTGAGCGAAGCACGGCTCCGCCGCGGCCCTTCGTCGTAGAGCTCACTCCAGTTTTCATCGAGGCTGATCAGGCTATCAAATTCATCGGGCTCGACCTCCGGCTCCGGCTCCGTCGAGCCGGGAGCTGTTTCGTCCCCATCGACCTCATGGCAGACGTCTTTCCGGTATCTTCGAGCACCGGATTCTCGCCCAGCTCCTGCTCGATTCGTTCTTGCAACGCCATGATCGGCAACTGCAAGATCTCCATCGACTGAATCATGCGAGGCGCCATGCGCAGTCGCATTTCAGTCCGCATTTGTTGACTGGTATCGAGCCGCATGATCCTCGGTTCCGTCGTGGGTGTGGCCGGCCGTCGATCGAGAGTTACTCACAGAAACTCGATGGCGCCAGCATTGCCAACGAATCGCTAGCAAGTATTATGCCACAAAGCGAATGAAAACAAGAGGTGGTAGTGAAAAAAAGACACTAGAAGGGCTGGCGGCCGGCGAAGGCGTCGCTGAGCATGTCGCGATTAGCGAACTCGAGAGTGCCGCCGGAGGCCAGACCGCGGGCGAGTCGGGTGATTTTCACTCCCGATTCGGCCAGCCGGTTGGCGATCAAGAGGGCGGTGCCATCGCCTTCCAGGTTGGGGTTGGTCGCCATGATCAGCTCGCGGATGGCTCCGGATTGAACGCGTGCGACGAGGGCATCGATCGTCAATTGTTCGGCGTTCATACCCGAAAGGGGCGCCAGCCGGCCAGTAGGACGTGATAAACGCCGTGGAAGGCGCCAGCCTTTTCGAGGGCCATGAGATCACGCGACTGCTCGACCACGCACACGGTCGCCTGATCGCGGCGTGGGTCGCGCAGATGGCGCAGACCGGATGATCGGCCTCGGTGAGATGGAAGCATACTTGGCAGTGCTTGATCCGCTCTTTCGCGGAGCGGATGGCGTCGGCCAGCTCGAGTGCTTCCTCGGTGGGGCAGCGCAGCAGGTGATGCGCGAGCCGTTCGGCGGACTTGGCCCCGATGCCGGGAAACCGTCCCAGGGCGGTGATCAGTCGATCCACGGCGGCCGCGTATCCGGAGCCCGACATCGTCAATGACCCTCGCCACCCGGGCCCGTGGCCGCGCCTCCCAGGCCGGGGAAGAGGCCCGTCGGCAGACCGCCGGTCATCGACGAAAGAGACTTGGCCGCTTCCTCGCGAGCCTTGACCAGCGCGGCGTTGACCGCCGCGGCGACAAGGTCTTCCAGAAACTCGTTGTCGGCTTCGATCAACAGTTTGGGATCGATCCGCACCGAGATGACTTCGAGCCGACCGTTCACTTTGACCGTGACGCCGCCGCCGCCGGCTGATCCTTCCACCTCGAGCTGTCCCAGCGATTCAAACGCTTTTTCGAACGATTCGCGCAGTTTGCCGGCATTCCGCATCAGGTCCGCGAGCATTCCCAGTTGATTGAACACCGATTCCCTCTGCGCCGCTGGGCGTTGAAGTTAGCAGCGAAATTTCAAGAAACACTACGAGTCAGCACCGCCACGACCGGTATGACCTACTGTTGGGCGGCTCAGGTTGGCTGATTCGGGTCGGTATCATCGTATTCCAATCGATGTGGACGGGCCTCGAAAAGCTCCAGCACCCGTTGAACCAATGGGTCGGACGAAAGCGTGTCTTGCCGCCGCACTTCGATCGGACTTGATCGGAAGCAGCGTCTTCACCTCGGCGACCGTTCGTACTTCACAGTCACCGACCGGTGGATCAACCGCTGAAGGGCCTGCTCGATTTTCGCCAGGGACTCGGCGGTTCCGCACTCATCCGCTACCGAATTGTATCCCGGTTTGGCGGCGATGACCAGAACGTCGGGCCCGATGACGAGACGGGCTCGACCTGGCTCAGATGCATGCCCAGCCGGGCACCGACCTTTTTGAACAGGTCAGGCCAGACTTTCCGTACAGCAGCGAGATCCAGCGGCGACGAGTCGGTAGGGCCGACGGCGATCTCGCTGGTTCTCCTTCCGGAGTGGTTGCGGTCCGCTTCTGGCGTGGGTGCGGCTCCATGACCGCGGGAGGACGACGGCGGCCGCGACCGCGGACGTGCCCGCGGGTTTCGGCGGCGACCGCTCTCCGGGCTCGTCGGCCAGCGCGGGCCGATGTGACCGACGTCGGAGCCGGGGATGGTGCAGCGCGGGTTTCTCGGCGGCGACTCACGAGCCGGCTTCGACCGGCGCGGGGCCGGTTCGGCGACTTGAGCGCGGCGACTGGTGCGTCGCCTGGCTTCGTCGGCTTGACCGCGAGATCCGGCCTTCCTCGAGACCGGCCCGGTGCCCGACTCGAGCGCGGCGAGCCGCTCGACGAGCGTGCCGAGCTCCGTCAGGTCTTCAAGCCGCGCGATGCGGACAAGCGCCAGCTCGACCAGCAATCGCCCGTGCAAACTGCCTCGCATCCGGGCCCGGCACTCCGAAAGGATCTGTAGGGATGCCAGGATCGAGTCGATCGTCCAGCGATCGACGATGCGCTTGACATGAGGTCGCTGCCGTGGCGAGACCGACATCAGCATCGACTCGTGCGCCGACGGCCAGCACCAGGGCATCGCGCGTGAAATCGATGATTCCTGAGAGAAGTTCCGCCGGTTGGACGCCCTCGCTCGCGCTTTGTTCGAGCAGGCGAAGGGCCGCCGCGGCATCGTGACCGGCGAGTGCTTCGATCATCGCCAACAATCGCTCGTCGCTCGCCGTCCCCAGCAAGCTGTTGACGACCTCGACTGTGAGCAGCGGACTGCCCGATGCCAAGAGCCGATCCAGCAGCGATTGTGCGTCGCGCAACGAGCCGCCGGCGCGGCGGGCGACAATCTGCAGGGCCTCGGGCTCGGCCTCGACTTGCTCTTGCTGGCAGATTTCGCCCAAAGTCGTCGCGATCACTTCCGGCGTGATGCCGGCGAAGTCGTACCGCTGGCACCGCGAGAGGACGGTGATCGGGATCTTGTTTGCCTCGGTGGTGGCGAAGAAGAACTTGACGTGAGCCGGCGGCTCTTCTAGCGTCTTCAACAGGGCGTTGAAGGCCCCGGTCGAGAGCATGTGTACTTCGTCGATGTAGTAGATCTTGTACCGAGCCCGGCTGGGCCGCAGCGCGGCGTTTTGCCGGAGCTCGCGCACCTGCTCGACGCCGTTGTTGCTGGCACCGTCGATCTCGATCACGTCGACGTCTTGCCCCAGAGCGATCGACTGGCAGATGTCGCAGGTCTGGCACGGCTCCTCGGTCGGCCCCTTCACGCAGTTCAGGCACTTGGCGAAGATCCGCGCCATCGACGTCTTGCCGACGCCGCGCGTACCGCAAAACAGATAAGCCTGGGCGATTCGGTTCATCCGGATCGCATTGCGCAAGGCCCGCACGACATGGTCTTGACCGACCAACATCTTCAAACCGCTGGGGCCGATAGCGCCGGGCGACCACCGTGTAGGACGACGCGTTTCGCGACGGAGCGGCTGGCTCGGCGGAGCGACGAAGCGGCCGGACTCGGCGGCTCGGGCGAAGTCGGCACGGGGCCGGGCCGAGTGACTCAGGCACAGCCGGCACGTCGGCCGCGACTTCGGTCGGGGCCTTGGCCCTGTCTTTTGAGCCGAGACCCTTGACCTCTTTGGCCCGCTTCATCGTCACGAACCCTGAGGCCTGATGGATGACAACAAATGCACTCGCACCGCGGCTCGCCGTGAACCCCGCCTTCTCTCGTTCGCCTCGCTCTCGCGATTCCCTTCGCGGGGGTCGGGGAGAGCCGGGGAGGTTCTCCCAGGCACATGAAGGTGTTGCTTATGGCTGCTGCGTTCCCGCCCTGACCAGGTTCACATACCCCCATTGCCCGGGTCCCCCCCGGCTCACCCTGACCCCCGCTTCGCGAGGGCAGAGCTTTTGCTTCCTTGCATTGTCGGGCATCGATCGCCCGCGTTCAAGGGCAACATGCAAAATGGACGGATGATCAGCCGAAGCGATCTTCGCTTAGTTCTGGGTTTGTTGACGGGCAGACCGCCTTCGATTGTCTGGCTCGTGATCGATCTCAGGGCCGATCGTGTTATACTCGTGGCACGGTCGTTGTCGCCTGCTGCCAAGCCGGCTCCAGCGACGCCTCCCATGGAAGTCAGTGAGGGGCACTTATGGCTCGACCTTTGAAACGGACCTTCGCCCCCGCCTGGCTTGACGATCTGCCGGTTCGAGAACGCCGGCTGGATAACGGTCTGCGGGCCCTGGTTTTGCCCGTGCGCCGCGCGCCGATCGTGGTGTGCGACCTGTACTACCCGGTCGGCTCGTTCGACGAGCCGCCAGGCCAGACGGGCCTGGCCCATTTTGTCGAGCACATGCTCTGGAAAGGGACCGAGCGATTTCCCAAGGGTCAGATCGACCGGCTGGTGTTGCTCGCGGGGGGACAATCCAACGCCGAGACCTCCGAAGACAGCACCCACTACTGGTTTGCCTTTCCCAAGGAACGGTGGGAGCTCGCGCTGGCGATCGAGGCCGACCGGATGCAAGGGGCGCGATTCGATCCGGCTGAGGTCGAGGCTCGAGCGGCGAGTGATCGTCGAGGAACGGGCCCGAGAGCTCAATTCTCCCCAGGGTCGTCTCGACCAAACTCATCTGGCGCTCACCTACCTTCGCCACCCTTACCGCAACCCGATCCTGGGTTGGCCCGACGACATCGCGCGGATTGGCGCCGACGATTTGAGGGCCTTCTACCAGGCACACTACCACCCCGATGGGGCCCTCCTGGTCGTGGTGGGCGATCTTGATCCAGGTGCCGCGCTCGACCGGATCTCCAGCTATTTCATGGACGTGCCCGCGAGCGCTACGTCTCGGCCCCGGCCCGAGATCATCGAGCCCGCGCAGGGGGGTCGGCGCAGCTTCGTCCTTCCCGAATTGGAGTCGGCGGCGCGATCCCTCCTGGGCTGGCGCACCGTGCCGCGAGCCCATCACGATGCACCGATCCTCGACGTGCTCGCTGATCTCCTTTGCGGCGGCCGACGATCGCGTCTCTGGCAGTCGTTGGCTGAGACTGACAAGTTAGCCACCTGGATCGAAGCCGCCCATGCCGCCGCGCACCGGGCCGGTCAGTTTTTCATCCAACTCGAGGCCGCTCCCGGACACCGACAGTGCCATTATTGAAAAGCGAATCTCGTCCGAACTGCTTCGCCTGCGCGAAACAGGGCCCACGGAAGCCGAGCTGGACCGATCCCGGCAGAGAATCAAAGCAGGCTGGCGCTGGGAGCAGGAAGACCTGACCAGCCTGGCCAGCGGGCTGGGCTCCGGCGCGCTCTGGCACGACTGGAGAATCTGGCAGGAAGAACTGCGTGCCTCGCTGAGCGTGCAAGCCCACGATATTCAGCGAGTCGTGGAGACTTACTTGGTCGACGCCAATCTCACGGTCGGGTGGTCCTTGCCTTCTCCCAGCGGAGCGCTGAACGCTCCAGTCCGGGATTCCACCGAGATCATCTCATCGGCCGTCGCGGCACCGAGCGTGTCTCCGCCGGTCATCGGTTCGGTTTCGGCCAGCGCGGTTACCCCGCGTGTGAGCCAGGACAACCCGATGGTACCACTTCCCTGGGCGATGGCCACGGGGATCTCGCGGCTCGTCGATTACAAACCGCAGCGGACTGTGCTCGACAATGGTTTGCGCCTGATCTTCGAGCGGAGGCCGGGCCCAGGGGTCGTCGCGCTCGAGCTTTACGTCGACGCCGGAATGGTTCGCGAAGCGAAGCCCGGCCTCGCCTGCCTGACGGGCCGATTGCTCGAAGAGGGAACATTGACCAGGACCGCGTCCGAGCTGGCGGAATCGATCGAAGACGTCGGCGGCACACTCGAGAGCAGCGCAACCGGAAGCTCGCATTCGCGTTTGCCGCGAAGACCTGGCGCTGGCGATCGAGCTTCTCGCCGACGTGACCATCCGACCGGTATTCCCCGCGGATGCGGTGAGCTGGGTTGCCGAGCGTATCGCCGCCGACCTGAGTGCCGACCTGGAAGATCCGGCCTTTCGCGCCGAATTGAGCTTCCGAAGTATGGTTTACGGAACCCATTCCTTGGCCCGCGATCCCAGGGGCGGGGTTCGCGAAATCGCCCGGCTGACCCGCGACGACGCCGCCCTACACCACCGCCGTCATTTCGTTCCCGAGAACACGGTGCTGGTCGCCGTCGGCGACTTCGATCCCCGCCGGCTCTTGAGCTTGGTCAAGGCACACTTCGGAACATGGCCCGCGAGCGGCCGTTCCCCCGCTCCGTTCCCGTCGGTCGGCAAACCAGGACGCCCACGCGTCCGCCGCATCCATCACCCCGGCGAGCAGATCCACATCGTTTTGGGTCACCTGGGCGTCGCTCGGTCGCATCCCGATTTCGATGCACTGGTGATTCTCGACCACATCTTCGGCAGTGGGCCAGGCTTCTGTGACCGCCTCGGGCCGAATCGTCCGCGACGAGCTCGGGCTGGTCTATTCGATCGGCGGCGGCATGACCGACTCGGCCGACGTCGTGCCCGGCCTGTTCCGGGTGTACGCCGGGACGATGCCCGAGCAAGCCGAGCGTGTCATCGGCACGATCACCGAGCAGATCCAGGCCATGCACGCCGGCGCGTTCTCCGACGACGAGGTCGACCGTGCCCGCCGGTATCTCACCGGCGCGTGGGTCTTCGATTATCAAAGCGTCGAACAGCGAGCCGAGCGGCTGCTCGAGCTCGAGCGCTGGGGCCTGGGCCTCGACGACCCATTGCACTGGCCCGATCGAATCGCCGCCATCACGCCTCGCCAGGTTCGCAAGGCGGCTCGAAGTCATCTTCGGCCTCAATCCCTTTGCCGCGTCGAGCTCGGCCCACCACGCCGGCGCGCCAAAGGCATGCGGGCCGAGTGCGCCTGATCGTTGCCGCGAGCAGAAGCGCAGGCGCATTACCATGGATCGAAAAGGCGGGTTATACTCGGTGTCTACGAAGATCCGCGTGCTCTCGGTCATTCAGGAGTTCAAGAATGCCCAGCCCCTTCCCAGGCATCGACCCTTACCTCGAGAGCCAGCACTTCTGGGACGACTTCCATCCAAGCTTCCTCACTTACTGCCGCGACGCGCTCAATGAAATCCTGCCAGAGAGCTACGTCGCCCAGCTTGGTGAACGTGTTCGACTGGTCGAGGTTTCGCAAAGAAGATCGAAGCTGGTTCGCCCCGATATCGCCGTCGTCGCGGCCTCACAGGGACGCTCCCAACGGGCCGCGCACCAATCCAAATCGGCGAGCACGCTGACGCTGGAACCCGTGACGATTCCGTTGCCAACGACGGAGACAGAGGTCAGTGACGTTTGGATCGAGATCCGCCGTGGCACGAGCCGAACATCAGTCACGGTCATCGAGCTCCTCTCGCCGACGAACAAGGCCGGTGACGGATTCGTCGAGTACAAGTTGAAGCGTCGCTCGTTGGTCCGGCAGAAGATCCATCTTGTCGAGCTCGACCTGTTAGTGGGTGGACGACGGCTGCCGATGAGCGGGCCACTGCCGGCCGGTGATTTCTACGCATTCGTCTCACGTGTCGAGCAGCGCCCCGACAGCGCCGTCTACGCCTGGACCATCCGCGATCGCCTTCCGTCGATTCCCGTTCCGCTACTGGACGGGACGCCTGATGTGGCACTCGATCTCGCGGGGGTGTTCGCCCTCACGTACGAACGGGGGCATTATGGTCGATTGATCGACTACGCCGCGCCCCTGGCAGTATTGCGCAATCCCGAAGACCGCGGCTGGGCTGAAAAACAGGCAGGCCGCGGGCGGCGCTAGAATCTCGTACGCGAATCGCCTCCCAGGAATCACATGTTCGACCACATTGTTATGACCGTCCAGACCCCGATCGGAAGCAGTGTAAACTCGTCGGGGTGGCGGAGCGCGGCGTGTGCGCTCACTGCGGCCGCTGTCGTGTGCGCCGATTATTGGCTGGTTTGGACGGGGAGAACGTCGTTGACTGGATCGCGGATGATCCCGCCCATGGTCGCTCTTGCGGCTTATGTCGTACTGTACCGGGGCGATTTGTCGGCCATGGGCTTGCGTTTGATACCCATTCAGGGCCTCCGCTACTGGGGAACAGCGACTGTCCTGATTGGGGCGGCGATCGGGACGTTCCTCTTGCTCGCCGTTGCCGCCGCGTTATCGATCGGTTACCAGATACCCCTTTACGTCGTGCGACCCGAACAGCTTGGTGGAAGGTTTGTCGAAATGTGCGTAATCCCGCCGATTTTCGAGGAAGCAATCTATCGGTTTGGTTTTTGCACAGGCTCTGTACCCGTTCTCAAGCCGTGGGGCACGATCGTCGTCAGCGGGATGACCTTCGGCGCTTTGCACATTCTTTATGGCAATCCCGGCCCGGACAATCTGATCGCGGGCTATTTCCTCGCCTGGGCCTACTTGAAAAGCGGGACGGTCGTCATGCCGGTTATCTTGCACTCGCTCGGGAACTTGTGCACGCTGGTGTTGCACTTCGGGACTTGGTATTGGCATCACGGAGTATGGTGAGCGAGGCATGCCGTGTCATGGCTCGCACCGCACGGGGTCAGTGTGACCCAAGGGAAGTGCACTGTCGCTTGCTCGGCTCACTCGCTCACCTGCGATTTCAGCCAGCGGCGGATGACGTCGAGGACGTGTTGCCTTTCTTCGGCCGAGAGCTCGCGTCCCTTCGGAATCGCGTGCCACTTTTCCAGGCAGCCGCGGCAGCATGTCGCGGTCGCATGTTGCGCCACGAAGACAGGATGCTTGCGCATTGGCGTCTGCTTGCCGTCATTGGCCGGCTCAGCAGGTGCGAGGCGCTTGCCAATGAACTCGGCGGCGTGCGCCATGATCTCGTCCAGTCCCTTGCGTACAAGATATTCCCGTTCGGGCCCCTGAAGCCGGAACCGCTGACGAAATGATGATCGCTGGAGCTGAGCGAAGACTTCGTCGATGTTTCTCATGTCAAGGTGCCTTCCGAACCACGGCCGCCCAGTCCGCCATCAGCGGCTTAACCCCACCGCGCGATCGTGATTAGGGCATGAATGGCCGGGCAATTCAAGACGGCGCCGGGCCAGGCCCTCGTTCACCCGAGGAGTCCGCGAAACAGGGTCGTGACAGAGAGCTGAAGGTGAATTCGGCGGACTCCCGTCACCTCGTTTGCTCCTGAATTCTTTCATGCTTTTTCATTTGAAATGGCACTTTCTGGCACGGAATCGCACGGTTTCAGAGGGCGTCTGTCTCAGGTCACCAATCAGAGCAATGCGTTAGGATAATTCGGCGGAGGAGCAGGCGCACTCGCGTTCGGGGCACGGAAAATGGGTCGCGAAGATTGCAGACTCGCGCCGCAGCCACCCCTTGCACCGGACGTCGAGCCGTCTATCCGTTTTTGTTTCCCGACCCCGAACCGTGCCGGCGAAACGTCGTCCCCAAGACTCTGCCCCGAACGATAATCGCGATTTCCAGCGCAGCACTATGTCTGGCCCGCGGAAAAATAGCCCGCCGACATAAAGCTTGATGGACAAACCAGGTTCCGCGTGTCGGCTGCATAATCGGAAAATTTCGTCGGCCATAAGTCCATGCTGGACTTTGTGTTACGCGTGTCAGCCCGACAATCGGCATATCCAGAAAAAACGCCGCATCCCCTGAATTACCAAGAAGTTAGAGCGTGTCAGCCGGAGAATCGGCATATTCGGAAAATATTCTGTAACTCCCTAAATCACAAAAGGTTAGAGCGTGTCAGCCCGACAATCGTTACAATCTCCCGGTGTGCCGCTTCAGTGCCGACATAGTGCAACCACCGGCATCCTTGTTCGAAGCAAGTATTATGCTGATATTATGCTGAGAAACGACTTGCGGAGCCCGGGACGCGGGTCCCATTCCCGCCACCTCCATTTCTTTTGTTATAAGCCGTTTGATCACAATTGTTGGCGTCTTCTGTGGACGCGGACGAATGTCCCGCCGCCTCCAATTCTCGCCGGAATTCAGGATTGACGGGGGGGATGGAGGATGCCCCTTGCGCAATGGGTCTGCAGCAATGAATCTGAAACCCTTGCCGGCCCGCGAAAAACGATAATAACGATTTCTGACACGTGTGTTTTAGAATATCCGGGGAAGAACCGGACGACTCGCTCGTTATCGCTTTTGGGACACGCCGGGCCAACTTGGGTGTGCGCTGCCTAGCATCTCTTGCGGTGCCGCGTGGCGCACGAGCGCCACACGCGTGTTGGAGCGATCCGACAGCGGGTGGCGGGGGCTTTACCTCCTGCCGGCTTGTGCGGCGGTTTACCCGCTGGCGGTCTGCGTCCGCGGGGCTTACCATGAGGGGCGGCTGGCACATTTTCACTCGTCGACGGGGCGAACTCCAACGGAGACGACAGCGATGACAAAATCGTTTCTTCCCGGTCACCGGCGTTTCTGGAAGGTCTGGGCCGGGCTTGCCTGGCTGCATCTGGCGATCTTGGGCGAATCAGCCGGCGCGGCCGAGGCACAGAAGGTGGCGTTATTGGTGGGCGTCAACAGCTACCGGCGCGGGTTTTGGCTGATAAGCCGCTCGAGTACGCCGAGCGTGATGTCAGAGAGCTGGGCGAGGTGCTCAAGGCCCAGGGATACGAGGTAACCGTACTCACAGGTCCAGAGGCCAGTAAGGAGAAAATCGAAAGCGCACTCAACGCCCTGTTAGGCGCCCGGCGGCTGAGGGTTTGGTGCTGTTGGGTTTTGCGGGGCATGGCGTGCAGCTTCCGCTGTTGGACCGTAACGGCAACCTCGTGCCCGACGAGCGGGGCGCGAGCAGAGCGACGCCTACTATTGTCCGGTCGACGCGGTGTTTGGCCGCCCCGAGACGATGGTCAGCCTGACGCGGCTCTTTGAGCGGCTGAAGACGGAAGGTGGAATTAACCTCGTTCTCGCTGACGTCTGCCGCGATGATCCGGAAGCCGCGGCGAAGCGCGGGCTGCGGTCGCTCTCGGGGAACGACCTGGTGGGCCGCATTCCGACCAATTCGGCGATTCTGTTTAGCTGCGCGGCCGAGCAGCAGGCGAGAGAGACAGCGAAGGCCGGAGGTGGCCATGGGGTGTTCTTCTACCATGCGATCAAAGCTTTTCAGGGTGGCGCCGCCGATCGTGAAACCGGAGAAATCGGCTGGGAAGAGCTGGTGCTCTACGTTCGCCGCAACGTCGAGCGCAGCGTGCCGCTGTGGTTTCCCGAAGAGGCAAAGCGTCACGGCGATCGGCCGTTACAAAACCCGCACGTTTTAAGCAACATGATCGCACGGCCGGTCTTGGCTCGCGTCGCGGCCAATATTGCCGCGCCGGCGCGGCGGTCGTTTGCCGAGTCAATCGGGATCGCCTTCGCGACGATTCCCAAGGGGGATTTTTTGATGGGAACGAGCCCGGAACAAGTCGAGCTAGTTCTGAAGCAGTTCCCCGACGCAAAGCGAGAGGAATTCGCCGACGAGCAGCCGCGCCACCGCGTTCGGATCACAAAGATCGACGGCCTTTCGCGTCACGAAGTAACGGTTGGGCAGTTTCGCGCGTTCGTGAACGATTCCAACTACCAAACCGAGGCCGAGGCCACGGGGGAGGGATCTTACGGTTTCAATTCCGACACGGGCAACTTTGAAAAGAATAGTAAATATCAATGGCGAAATCCCGGGTTCGCGCAGTCGGACGACCACCCCGTGACGTGCGTGAGCTGGAACGACGCGACGGACTTCTGCCGCTGGCTGAGCAAGAAAGATGGGCGAACGTACCGGCTGCCGACGGAGGCCGAGTGGGAGTATGCGTGCCGTGCCGGCTCGGATTCGCTTTACAGCTTTGGTGACGACCCCGAGTCACTCACGGTTGCCGGCAACGTGGCCGACGCCAGCGCGAAAGCCCGGTTCCCCAACTGGGCCGTGGTTTCCGGAGACGATGGCTTTGTGTTCACTGCACCCGTGGGCGCTACCCGTGCGAACGCGTGGGGCCTGTACGATATGCATGGGAATGTCTGGGAGTGGTGTCTGGATGAGTACGATGCGGGCTATTATAAGGCATCGCCGAGAGCGCGATCCTCCTGGGGCCCAAGGGGCCTCGCGCCGGGTGAACCGCGGCGGGAGCTGGACCTCGACCCCCGCTACGTCCGGTCGGCGCGCCGCACTGGGGCTCCCCGGATTGCCGGTACAGCAGCCTGGGTTTCCGCCTGGCCCGGGTTCGGTCCGCTGAGTAGGCTCAGCTTGAGCGGAGCCCGGAGTGGAAGGGGACGTGGGCGGGGAAGCGGAGCGGCCGCCCTGGACCCTGAAACGGAGGCCCAGCGGTGGCGGTGGCCTGCCGCGGAGCGGCGCCGGCCGAGCACGGGCCGTCTTGGATGGCTCGGTCTTTTTCTCGGTGGTCGATTTTTGGGGCGGCCTCCGGGAAGATTCGGGCCGCGTGAGCGTTGTCATGGGGTGTACGATAAGCTTGCTTGTTATTTTTAGAGACACCGGGAGGAAGCGTTGATCATGAATCGCTCTTGGCTCGCGACGGTTGGTTTCGCGCTGCTTGCGTGCTCGGCGGTGCCGGCGGAGGTAGATCCGCCCCCGTCGAAGAAGAAGGCCGGAGCCGCCGCCGATCCGGCGGCGCTGGCCGCCGAGGCCCGAACGATCCTGAAACAGCATTGCCACCGCTGTCACGCCGGGCCGGGCTCTAAGGGGGGCAAGGCCGATTTCCTCAATCGTGCCGACCTGCTTTTGAACGACCGCGTCCAGCCGGGAAACCCCGATGATTCCTACCTGCTCGAGCGGATCATCAGTGGCGAGATGCCGCCGCCGGGCGAAAAGCCCAGACCGGTGGCCGACGACATCGCCGCCATGAAAAAGTGGATCGAGGCCGGTGCCGCCGAGTTTCCCGCCGCCGACAAGACCAGGCCGTTTGTGCCGCTCAAAACCGTGCTGGCCGCCGTGCGCGACGACCTGAAGAGTGCAGACGCGAGTGACCGGCGGTTCTTGCACTTCACGCTCCACACGTTCGCCAACGACCCGGCCACTTCCGACGCCGACCTTGGCTTGGCCCGAGCCGCCCTTTCCAAGGCCGCCAACAGCCTGAGCGACCGAGCCGTGATCTCGCTGCCGAGGTCGGTGGATGCGGCCCGGCTGGTGTTCGCGATCGACGTCCGCGACTTCGGCTGGGACCGCGACGAGCTCTGGCAAAACGTCGAGCTGGCTTATCCCTACGGCCTGCGCGACGATCACCACCCCGACGCCGACCTCGCCGGCTCGATAAAGAGGTGCGCGAGCTAACTCAGGAAGTGCTTATCCCGGTCATCCGGGGCGATTGGTTCGTTGCCACGGCGACGCGGCCGCCGCTTTACCACGAGCTGTTGCGCATTCCCGAAACCGCCTGGCGAGCTCGATCCCGCCAGCTCGGCCTCAAACTGGCGGACGATTTTCAAAACCCCCGTCCCGACCGCTTTGCCGCCGCCGGCTTCGCGAGGAGCGGCGTGTCAAACCAGAACCGGATGCTCGAGCGCCACGAATCAGCGGCCGGACGCGGCGGCTATTGGAAAAGCCGCGACTTTAAGCCCGCCAATGCCCGGTCTGACTTGCGCCGGTTTCCGCTGGGACCGCTGAACCTGTTCACCCAAGGAAAACACCCCTTCGCCGACCAGGCGTTTGTGCACGACGGCGGCGAAATCATCTACCCGCTGCCCAATGGGCTGCAAGCGTATATGCTCGTCAAGGGTGACGATACGCGGATCAACGCGGGCCCGATCGATGTGGTCAGCGACCCGGCCCTCAGGACCTCGGGAACGGTTGAGATCGTCAATGGAATCTCATGCATGGCGTGCCACAAGGACGGCATGATCGCGTTTACCGACACCATTGGCGCGTCGAACGCGGTGTTTGACCGAGCCTTCGATGCCGTCGAAGCGCGATATCCGGACGCCAAGACGATGGAGGGCCTGGTGGCTCGGGACTCGGCGTGGTTTTTGTCCGCGCTCGACCGGGCCGTGGGCCCGTTCTTGCGAGGGCGGGCCGGCACGGGGACCGCCAAACCGATCGAGAAGCTTCCCGAGCCGATCGGTCCGATCGCGAGGACCTACCGCGTCGGCTACCTCAACCTGGCCAACGTAGCCCGCGAGCTCGACGTCGAAGACCCGCAGGCGCTGGTGCGCCAGGTGGGCGAGACGCCGCTGAAGCGGCTGGGGCTCGACGGCCTGGCGCGCGGTGACGTGGTCAGCCGTGACCAGTGGGAGGCCGTCGACGGCCTCTCGTTGATGCAGCAGCTCGCCCGCGAGCTGCGCTTTACCCCCGTGTTCCGCCGGTAAGGGCGTCCCGCGCAAACCACGACAAACGAAGACCAAACCACAGAGAAGAAAAGGGAGACAGGAATGCTCATGACAGGGACCGCCCAAGCTCGTCATTTTGGAAGGTTGTTCACGGCCGCACTGGCGCTTGCCGCGGCGGCGGCCGCGCCGTGCCATGCGGCGAAGACCGTCGGGAGCTTCGATGAAGTGATGCGCGACGCCGCCCGGGCGATTGTCGCGATCTCGAAAAACCAGCCCCTCTTTGTCGGCCACTTCGCCCCCCGCGGTGAAGACCTGGGCGAGAGCAATAGCGGCCCGGCCATCAGCGAACTGCTCAAGACGGCGCTCGAGTCACTGACGGCCGGCATCGTTCGCCGCGATGCCCCGCTGGCCGTCGACGGCCATTACACGCTCACGAAGAATCCCGAACGGTCCGGGCTCAAGGCGTTCAAGATCGCCTTTAAGATCGTCGACCGCAAGACCGGCGAAGAGCTTCCGGGCGTGATCGAGCGGTTCGTCGATGACAACACGTCGATCGCCCGGTTGCTCAACGTCTCCGGCCCGATCACCAACGACACCGGCAAGCTCGACTCAGAGGCCCGCGCCGAGCGGAACAAAGAGCTTGCCGAGCTGGCCAAGCACCCCAAGTCGTTTGTTGATCCCGCCGCTCCGACCTTGATCCGAAGCGCCCAGGGGAAGCCGTTTGCGATCGAGATCCTCTCCAAGCCCCTCGCCAGCGCCGAGGCGAGTGAGGCCCAGCCGCTGGCCGCCACGTCCGACAAGGAGAGCGGCCTGGCGTTTGTCGACGTCAAGCGGGGCGATCTGTACGAGATCCGTGTGCGTAACGAATCGCCCGACGAGGTGGCCGTGCAGGTCTTTATCGACGGCCTCGATATCTTTCACTTCAGCGAGGACCGCGACTCGTCCGACAACAGCAAGCCGAAGTTTTCGCACCTGGTGATCCCGCCCAAAGGCAAGCCGGGTTCGACGCAGTCGATCGTCGGTTGGCACAAGTCGGTTGAGAAAAAACGGTTTGACAGCTTTCTGGTTACCGAATACGGCAAAGGCGCCTCGTCGCAGGCGGGCATTCCGGCGACCGGCCCCGTGGGGGTGATCCAGGTTCAGTTTTCGAAAAGCTTTCTGCCGCTGCCGCCGGGTCTTAAAGGCCAGGCTCGCAAGCGCTCGGCGCGAAATGAAACGGGGTTCGGGCCGCCGCGCGAGTTCGAGCAAAAACCGGTCGAGCGGGAGATCGAACCCCCTATCGACGCGATCACGGCGCGGTATACTCGTTGATCTCAGCCCCCTCACCCCAACCCTCTCCCCGCCGGGGCGAGGGCGACGACTTCGCGATAGCGCGAAGCATCGCCGACGGGCGGGGCCCGCGTCCCCCTCCCGCCGGGGAGAGGGTGCCCGAAGGGCGGGTGAGGGGGCCGGCGCGAGAGAAGACGCCAACGACCCGATCGTCTTTTGTGTGGGGTAGGTAAGCCGCCCCCTCTCCCCGCCGGGGAGAGGGGGCCCGAAGGGCGGGTGAGGGGGCCGGCGTGAGAGACGCCAACGACCCGATTGTCTGATGAGCCGACCACGGCAGGCTGTTCATCAGTCCACATGGGAGGCGCGGTGAACTGGTCAAGTACTTACAGCAGAGAGGGGCTGATCCCATGAAGCGTGCCGTCTTTTGCTTGATAGTCGTCACCGGCACCGCGGTGTTTGCCACCAAGGCGCTGCTTTTCGCACAAGAGTCGGCACAACAAAGGCACCGAAGCGCGTCGCGTTACTGGTGGGGGTGAATCACTACGAAAAGCGGGGATTCATCGATCTGAAATGGCCGGAGAACGACGTCGACGAGCTGGCCGCCGAGCTGAGGCGGATTGCGCTCGACCTGGTCGTGGTCATGAAGGGAAGCCTCGCCGATAACGATCCCCTGAAGGCGACGAGCGAGAACGTCCCGAAGCGGTTAGAGGCGATGCTCAAAGGTGTTGGCAAGGAAGACATTGTTTGGGTGTCACTGTCGGGCCACGGGCAGCAGATCACCCTGGTGGCGATGACGACAAGTCGACGGTGGATACCGATTTCTTCTGCCCGGCCGACGCGGTTGACGGCGACGGCAAGACGATGGTGGCGATTGACCATCTGACCGACGATCTGCTGAAGACGCGAGGGGGCCGGAACCTGCTGTTGCTGGACGCGTGCCGCGATAATCCGAGCGAAGGACGCAAGCGAGGCGCGAGGTCGCGTCGGGATGCAGGGGCGGGTGGTGGCGTTGCCAGAGGACACGGCGATTTTGTTTAGTTGCCGCGCCGGTCAGAAGTCGGAAGAGCGTGACGACCTGAAGCACAGCTTGTTCACGGTGGGCCTGCTCGCCGCGTGCGGAGCTTGAACGGCGATCTGACATGGGGCTCGCTGGTGGACCAGGTGCAAGGGCGGGTGTCGGAGTTGAACCCTGAGCAGGAGCCAATTGCGTCAGGGTCGTTTCCCCGCGTGATTCTCGGCCGGCGGGCGGCCTCGCGATGGCCATGACTAACGCGGACCGAGTCACTCCCCGCGGTGCCTCATGGCACCGACGTGATCACCACGCGGACGGGGCAAATCAAGCTCAAGCTGATTCCGGCCGGGGAGTTCCTGATGGGCTCTGCCGCGACCGATCCGGAGCTTACGACGACGAGTTCGTCGACAAGGCTGGCGGGCGGACGGAGAAGCACCGCGTGCGGATCACGCAGCCGTTTTACCTTGGGGTGTATGAGGTGACGCAAGCGCAGTACGAGGCGGTGATGGGCGTGAACCCGAGTTATTTCGCATCCAGCGGCGGCGGCAAGGACAAGGTCGCCGGTCGAGTCGACGGATACGCCACCCAGTGGAGCAAGTTTCGTGGTTGGATGCGGTGAAGTTTTCCAACAGGCTGAGTGAGAGGGAGGGGATGGCGCCGTTCTATGAGGTCGATGGAGAGAAGGTGAGCGTTCCGGCGGATTGGAATCGGCCAGGGTATCGGCTTCCGACGGAAGCGGAGTGGGAGTATGCGTGCCGCGCGAACACGGCGACGCGGTATTCATTTGGGGACGATGCGGCGAGTTTAGGCGAGTTTGCCTGGTACAACGGAAATTCTGGAGGTACAACACACTCCGTGGGCGAAAAGCGACCGAATGGCTTTGGGCTATACGACATGCATGGCAACGTGTGGGAGTGGTGCTGGGATGGCTATGGGGCGGGCTATTATAAGAGAGTCGCCGGTCGATGACCCCCGCGGCGTCGAGGGGCCTCGTTCCGGGTGTACCGCGGCGGGGGCTGGCTTCGGCCCCCGCGACGTCCGGTCGGCGTACCGCTTCAGGTTCTCCCCGCGGGTCTCCGGACTCAGCGGCCTGGGTTTCCGCCTGGCCCGAGTTCAGTCTGTCCGCTGAGCTCAAGCGAGTGGGGAGCGGAGCCGGGTCGCGTAGCCCGGCCGGCGGCACGGCGGAGCCGTGGGCGGAGCCCAGCCGGCCGAGGCCGGAGCGTGGCCGGCGGAGCGGGATTGTGGTAAGATGCTGCTCTGTTTTCGAGATACAATTGCCGAATATGCATGCATGCATTTAATTTATGGCTTATCGCTTTTTCGTCATACCGATCCACGACGAAGGATTGGCCGCGGCCGACCTCAACGCGTTTCTGCGCGGCCATCGCGTGCTGACCGTGGACCGGCGAGCTGGGTAGACGCTGGCTCGGAATCGTTTTGGAGCTTTTGCGTCGATTATCTGGACCACGGCGGGACGGGACGCCGCGGCCGGCCGGCGGAGGACACGGCGCGCGGGGCAAGTGTCGATTACCGGGAAGTGCTGAGTCCCGGAGGACTTCACGATTTTCGCCCGGCTGCGGCAGGCGCGGCAGGAAATGGCGCAAGGCGAGGCGGTCCCCGTGTATACCGTCTTCACCGAACGAGCAACTGGCGCGGATGGTGCGAACACGGGCCACGACCAAGGCGGCGATCGAGAAGATCGCGGGCGTCGGCGACGCGAGGATCGACAAGTACGGCGAGCGTATCCTCGATCTGCTCCGTACCGCCTGGGGCCCCGGAGGTAACGGTCAGGATGCGGCGGGTCAACCACCTCTTTGAACGGATCATCGACCGCGAGAACTTACGCTTGGCCGTGCACAAAGCCCTGCGCGGCAAACGGTCCAAGGGCGATGCACGCGAGTTCGTTTCGCCGGACAAAAACCTGGACTGGACGCGGGCGGCCTTGATTCGGGGCGACTTCCCGGTTGGTGTTTACCACCAGTTCACCATCTTCGACCCGAAGCAACGCCTGATCACGGCCCCGTGCTTTCGGGGAGCGCGTCCTGCACCACGCAATCATGAACGTTTGCGAACCGGTCTTCGAGCGGTGGCTGATCGCTGATTCGTTTGCGTGCCGGAAGGGGAAGGGACGAATCGCCGCGCCTCGGCGCGGCACGTCGTTCCGCCGCTCTTTCGCTTACTTCCTAAAGCTGGACATGCGAAGGTATTTTGATAGCGTGTCGCACCCATTCTTCTCGCCGGCTCGGCGGCTGTTTAAGGACCGCCGGCTGCTCGATTTGTTCGAGCGGATCATCCGTGCCTTCGCATCGTCCCCGGTCGAGGGTTGCGGATCGGTAGTCTGACGTCGCAGCATTTCGCCAACGTCTACCTTGGCGAGTTCGATCGCTTCGCGAAGGAACAACTCCGCGTTCGCGGGTACGTGCGGTACATGGACGACTGTGTCCGTGGGGCGGCTCGTCGGGCGAGCTGCGGAAGCAGCTTGTGGAGGCGGGGGCGTTTTTGTCAGGTCAGACTCGCTGGACCTTCAAGAGAAAGCCCATACATGAACCGAACGACACACGGGCTCGACTATCTTGGCTGCCGGGTTTATCCCGGCCACCTGCAGCTAAACCGTCGTAGCCGGCGTCGATTCGGTCGCAAGCTGAGAGTCGCTCGAGACCGCGTTTCTGTCCGGGCAGCTCGACGAGTCGGAACTTCAGAGCCGCGCGACATCCCTGGTCGCATTCACGCGTACACCTGGAGTCAGGAGTTGGGCGTTTCGCCATCGCGTGTTACAATCTCTCCTGGTAGGCGGCCAAGGGCCTCGAACCGGGTGAACCGCGGCGGGAGCTGGAACAACAACCCCCGCAACGTCCGGTCGGCGAACCGCAACAGGAACTCCCCGGATAACCGGAACAACAACCTGGGTTTCCGCCTGGCCCGAGCTCAGCGGACGTGGTGGACTCCACGACAGACTGAACCGGCCGTCTTCCGGCCCCGCTGCCACAAGCAGCGGGCAAGATCTTCCTCGGGCCGCCCGGTGCTGGTAGCGATCGCGAACGCTCCGGGCGGCGTTTTCCGCCTCCTCCGGGGCCAGCGGACCAGCGGGGCGGAGCTCGGCCGGCCGAGGCCGGAGCGCCCCGACGCCGGAGCCCGCCCTTCCTCCCCTCGCCCCGCCGGGGAGAGGGTGCCCGAAGGGCGGGTGAGGGGGGAAACAACTCCAGATCGAATGGGAACCGACCCGGAGCGACGAATGCGAGCCGACCCGAAGCGACGATTGCGAACCGACCCGGAGCGACGATTTTCGGCCCCTCACCCCATCCCTCTCCCCGTTGGGGCGAGGGCGACCACTTGGCGATCGCGCGAGAAGCTTTGCCAAAAGGCGCATCCCTCGTTCCCCTCGCCCCAGCGGGGAGAGGGTGCCCGAAGGGCGGGTGAGGGGGGAACCAACTCCAGATCGAATGCGAACCGACCCGGAGCGACGATTTTCGCCCCCTCACCCCATCCCTCTCCCCGTCGGGGCGAGGGCGACGACTGAGCGCAAATTTCGAGCCTCGCGGAAAATCAAGGGCTTTTTGCCCCCCTCCCGTCGCGGGCCGAGCGAGATGACCACGAGGTCAGGCCAGACCTTGCGGAAATCTCGCCGCCGCGCCGTTCATAGTCCCAGCCAGTCCATGACCGCGCACTCGACCCGCTGAAGTTCCGCGGCGGACACCGTTCCGATCTTTTGCATGGATTGTCCAGGCCGTTTGGGACCGGGCGCCGGCCTTCGTGTACCGCTCGGAGGGAAATGCTGGGAAGAATGGGCTCGCTCGATCGTTTTCCCTTCGCGTGCGGGGCGCCCGCCGTCCGCTGTCGGTCGACCAGGAAGGCTTTGGCTTTCGGCTTCCCTGTTGGCCCGCTCAACACGACGGGTAGACCATGGTCAGTGCTTTTTATCTCAACCTGATGTAACATGGGAAGCCTCGATACGCGTCTGGCGGAAATGACTCGGACTTTCGCGGAGAGTACCTTTCATGCGTAGCGGCATCCTTCGTATCGCGACGGCGCTGGCGGTGACGGCGATTACCTGCGAAATTTCACGCCTGGCAGGCTGAAGGAGTCGGGCCGAAGCGAGTGGCACTCTTGGTGGGGGTGAATCATTACAGAAGCGCGGGTTCATCGACCTGAAATGGCCAGAGAACGACGTCGACGAGCTGGCCGCGGAGTTGAAACGGCTCGGGTTTGACAAAGTCATTGTGATGAAGGGGAGCCTCGCCGCGGACAACCCGCTCAGGGCCACGAGCGTCAACATACCCCGCGGCTGAAGGAGCTGCTCGCCGGCATTAACAAAGACGACGTGGTCTGCGTTGGCCTCAGCGGACATGGGCAGCAGATCACGGTCAGGCAGCGCGACGGCCGTTTTGAAGACACCGATTTTTTCTGTCCCGTGGACGCGGTGAGCGAGGATCCGGAGAACATGGTGGCCATCAACGCGTTGACCGATGACATTCTGCGGAAGCGAGGCGGCAAGAACCTGCTGCTAATCGACGCGTGCCGCGACAACCCTGGAGAGAGTCGCAAGAAGGGGATCCAGGGGCGGGTGGTGGCGCTGCCGGAGGACACGGCGATTCTTTTTAGTTGCCGCGCGGGCCAGAAATCGGAAGAGCGAGACGCCCTGAAGCACAGCGTGTTCACGCATGCGGTGATCGAGACGTTACGGGCATCCGCGGGGACCCTGCGCTGGTCGTCGCTTGTTGATCAGGTGCAGGATCGGGTGTTTGAGCTGAACCCGAATCAAGAGCCGATCTCGGCGGGGGCGGTCGGCCGTATTGCGATCGGCTCGATAGTCGCCGCGGCAAAACCCGCCGCGCTCTCGCGCCCGGCGTGATCACCACGCGCACTGGAAAAATCAAACTCAAGCTCATTCCGGCCGGGGAGTTCCTGATGGGCTCTGACGCGACCGACCCGACGCCGGACACGACGAGTTCCTCGACGCGACGGCGGGCCGAAAGGAGAAGCACCGTGTGCGGATCACGCGGCCCTTCTACCTGAGTATCACCGAGGTGACGCGTGGCCAATTCCGGCGGTTCGTGGATGATGCGGGATATCAGACAGAGGGTGAAAGGGATGGCAAAGGAGGCTGGGGCTGGAACGAGGATGCCAAGAAGTTCGAGCAAAACCCGAGGTACAATTGGCAAAACGCCGGTTTCGAGCAGACGGACGAGCATCCCGTTGTGAACGTGAGCTGGAACGACGCGCGTGCGTTTATCGATTGGTTGAACCGGAAGGAGGGCCAAGGGGAGGTATATCGCCTTCCGACGGAGGCGGAGTGGGAGTACGCGTGTCGGGCGGGGACGAAGACGCGGTATTTTTGCGGCGACGACCCGGAGGGTCTCGCGGCCGTCGGGAACGTGCCGGATGGGACGGCGAGGGAGATGCACCCTGACTGGACTTGGGCGATCGCCGCGCGGGATGGGTATGTTTACACGGCGCCGGTGGGGCGTTTCCAGCCGAATGCGTGGGGCTTGTATGATATGCATGGCAATGTGTGGGAATGGTGCTCGGACGGTTACGACAAGGAGTACTATAAGCAATCGCCGAAGGATGACCCGCGAGGGGTTGAGGGGGCCTCGTTCCGGGTGCTCCGCGGCGGGTGCTGGGACTTCAACCCCCGCTACGTCCGGTCGGCGAACCGCCTCAGGTACTCCCCGGATGACCGGTACTACGACCTGGGTTTCCGCCTGGCCCGAGTTCAGTCTGTTCGCTGAGCTCAAGCGAGTTGGGGAGCGGAGCCGGGTCGCGTAGGCCCGGCCGGCGGCGCGGCGGAGCCGTGGGGCGGAGCCCAGCCGGCCGAGGCCGGAGCGTGCCCGGCGGAGCGCCCGGAGCCGAACGCCGCTCCCCCTCGCCCCAATGGGGAGAGGGTGCCCGAAGGGCGGGTGAGGGGGGAAACAACTCGAGATCGAATGCGAAGCGACCCGGAGCGACGAATGCGAAGCGACCCGGAGCGACGAATGCGAAGCGACCCGGAGCGACGAATGCGAAGCGACCCGAAGCGACGATTTTCGCCCCCTCACCCCGTCCCTCTCCCCGTTGGGGCGAGGTCGACCACTTGGCGATCGCGCGAAGCTTTGCCAAAAGGCGAGATCCCTCGTTCCCCTCGCCCCGGTGGGGAGAGGGTGCCCGAAGGGCGGGTGAGGGGGGAACCAACTCGAGATCGAATGCGAACCGACCCGGAGCGACGATTTTCGCCCCCTCACCCCATCCCTCTCCCCGTTGGGGCGAGGTCGACCACTTGGCGATCGCGCGAAGCTTTGCCAAAAGGCAGATCCCTCGTTCCCCTCGCCCCGGTGGGGAGAGGGTGCCCGAAGGGCGGGTGAGGGGGGAACCAACTCGAGATCGAATGCGAACCGACCCGGAGCGACGATTTTCGCCCCCTCACCCCATCCCTCTCCCCGTTGGGGCGAGGGCGACCACTTGGCGACAGCGCGAAACTTGGCGACGGGCTCCCGCTATGCGGGAAACCGTCGCGGTCAGAACTTGCCGCGGGGGCGAACTTGTTCTAAGGGCTCTTCGTATCCCCGTGAATTCCGTTCGTATCGACCGTATCGGCCGACCGAACGTGGAGCGGAACGGCTGTTCTTACCGGTTGGCCGCGCCACCGAGCGCTGACGGTCAGTCTGTGCAGTGATTTCGGCCTCAAGATAGGTCAAGCAATCGACGCCATGGGCGATCCAAAGCACTCGAAGTCGGCCTTCGATCACATGCGAGCGCGAGCACGCCAACTTCGAAGCCAGTTGACGATCCCCGAGCGAATCCTCTGGGGCTTGCTTCGCGATCGGCGCTTCGGCGGCGTTAAGTTTCGCCGCCAACATCCGATTGGTCCCTTTGTGGTGGATTTCTATTGCCCATCACACCAACTCGTTGTGGAGCTTGACGGCAAGAGCCACGACGATCGCGCGGTTCAGGACCACGATCGGCAGAAGTACCTGGAGCTGGTTGCGGGTTTGCAGGTCTTTCGCCTGGCCAATGACGACGTTCTACACGACCGTGAGAGCATTATTCTGGGGCTACGGAAGATACTGGGGCTGGAGATCGTTTAGCGGGTCCCCCCTCACCCGCCCTTCGGGCACCCTCACCCCGCTAGCCAGCGACTCGGATGATAACATGGGGCGACCCCCTCACCCGCCCTTCGGGCACCCTCACCCCGCTACGCGCCAGCGACTCGGATGATAACCAGGGGCGGCCCCCTCACCTGCCCTTCGGGCACCCTCTCCCCGGTGGGGCGAGGGAGATGATTGGGCGGGAATTCCAAGCTCTTGTTCCGTTGGTTTACCGAAACACCAACGGAAAGGCGGGAAGATCGCGGCCTGGGCGGCGTTATCCCTTGGGGCCACCCCGCGGGAAGCCGCCTGGAGCGTCCGGCGCGGACCCGAAGGGGCGGGCCCGACCTCATGAGGGAGGCTGCGTGACATGTTTACGGCAACCTGGAAAAAAGCAGCGCTGGCCGGCGTGCTGGCCGCCGTGGCCCTGGCCGGGCCAGGCGCGAACACGGCCTTGGCCCAACATCGGGGCGGCGGATACCGCCACGGCGGTTATCGTCATGGATACGGGGCCGCCCCCCGCGGTTATTATTACGGAAACCGCGGCTACTACGGCGGCCGCCATTACGGGGGCGGTTACTACGGCGCCGGCTATTACGGCGGGGGTTACTACGGCGGCGGGCGGCCGTGGGGGTATTCGTCGTATTACGGCTATTACCCAGGCTATGGCTACTCCTACGGCAACAGCTATTACGGCGGGGGCCTAGGCTTCTCGACCTACGGGGGCTACCGCCGCTAAACCACGCCTCGGCCGCGCTGGCGCTTGGGCCGGCGCGGCCCGCGCGGGGCTCGACTCGTCTGTTCGGGGGCCGGGCCCGCGGCCGGCAACACGGTCCTGCTCACGCCGTCGCTTGGGCTCGGTCGCGCACGCGCCTGACCAGTCTGCGTACCGTCTCGTCGACCTCGGCGCGGACCGACGCCGGGTCGCGGCCAGCTTCGATAGCCAGGCGCTCGGCGTCGAACTTTGCGGCCCAGGCGCGGCATTTCTCGACAAGCCACGCGCGGTCGGCCGCCGAGAGCGGGGAATGCTCGGCCAGGATCAAGGCGGAACAGCCCTGGCGCAGCTCGCCGATGCGCCGGGCGAGCCCCGGCGGATCGGCGGGCCGCGCATCGAACCACTCCGACGCGGCATCGGCGAGCTGATTGAGGTAGGCCGAGGGGGTGGAAGCCGGACGCATTGCTTCGGGGCGGTTCCAGCCCCAAGCGGCGGTCGCCCTTGGCCCAAACAGGGGCCGCGACGCGCTCGTTTCAAAGCCCGCGACGACAACCAAGACCGCGGCGGCCGTCGCCAGCGCGATCACCAGCGGCTGCGCTCGCCCGGCGCAGCCACGCCCGCGCGGAGAGCCTGCGACGCGAAACTGGCGCGTGCCCCAGCCGCGCGCGGCCCTGATCGACAACGCTGCGCAGCGCCGCGATCCGAGCGAGCCAGCCGCTCCCAATACGCGCCTCCCTCCAGGCAAACCGCTTCTTGCAGCTCAAGAGCAGCCGCGGCTGCGGAGCAGCGCCCGCAATCGCTCGTGCGGCAATGCCCCCAGTCCGTCGGCGATGGCCAGGGCGCGAAACTCGCCCAGCATGGCGTCTAGCGTAACGTCGCGCGGCGCGCCGCGGAGCCGGCATGCACCGCCTCGAGCTCGGCAACAAGCGCCCCCAGGTCTAGCCCCACCAGCCGCTCGTCGAGCCACGCCGGCAGCGCCGCCGGGTCGTCGGGTATGTCGGCCATGACCAGCGTCATGCTCCCTCCCGTTTCACGCATGACCTCAAAAGCGCGACCGTCTTGTGCCACAGCTTGTGCGCGCGTGGCGCGCTGAGTCCCAGCCGCCGGCAAATCGTTTCGTAATCCTCGCCTCCCAACCGCAGCTCGACCAAGATTCGGTTCTTCTCCGCGAGCTGGGCAATGCACTTGCGCAAGACCTCGCTCCGCTCCGTGTCAATCGGCTTGGACACAGGGGCGACGGGGTCGGAATCGATCGGCCCGGGGGGCCGCAGCTCGCGTCCACGAGCGCGTGCCTCGTCGGCCAAGACGTTGCGGGCGATTTGAAACAACCAGCCCCGAAAGCTGCCGCAGGGCTGGTAGCGGTCGGGCAGCGCGCGCCAGGCGCGATCCAGACCTCTTGATGCAGGTCGGCGACGGCATAACGCGGTGCGCGCAGCCATAAACGCGGTCAGGCCCGGCGCGTGGCGGTCGTACAGCCGGGTGAACGGGTCGCGTGACGATTGCGCGGTCGAGCCTGGCGCTCCCCGGCGCGTACAATCTCGGCCACGAGATCGTCGTCGGTCGGCTCGATCTCGGTTACGGCGCTCATGGTCCAGATTTTGACGGCCGTGACCGCGCAGATCAAGAGGCGACCGAGCCAGGCCCTCATGAAGCCACCTCCGGGCAAGTCACGAGGACGCGCAGTCGCTTAACGGTCGAGCGCATTATGACGTTTTCCTTCTCTTTGATTATTGTCGCCCATTTTTGGGAAGGCCCTTGGCCGGGCCGATCTGCCATGACAACGTGCGGCGGAGCGTGTTCTTCCCCGCTGCCGCGAACGATTTCTAGAAAAAAGCCCCGTGACCGATGGCGGCCTCTCGCGTTTGCGCGGTGGCACGACAGAATCAAGCAATACGACCGCGGATTGCCGCGAAGGGGCCCGAAAAAAAAGTGGAAGATTCCCCGCCGGCGAACGTTATCCCACTGCTCGCTCACACGTGATGAACGGGCGCCGCGGCCGAGCGCGGATCACACGGCGCCGGCACAGCGGTTTTTTTCACGCATCTGGTGTCTTGTTCGTCTCGTCGACCTTCCAACGTCAGGAGCAAATCATGAGCGGAAATCGCTTCGCCACGCTGACTTTCGGCATCGTTTTACTCGCCGGCCTGAATCAAGCCTCGCCTGCACGCGCTCAGGAGGCGCGGCAGTATTATGACACAACCTGGAGCTATAGCACGGCCAATCAGTACTACTACGTTCGGTACTACTACAGGCCGGTCGTCACCGTCACGACGTACGAGTATCACTATTGCGTCTATTATCCGTCGCAGCCGACGTACATTTACTATTACAACCCGGTGTCGCAGGTGTACTGGGGCCGCTACGAGATCGGCTCGAAGGGAGACAAGCGGTATTCGCTACTGGCCGACAAGGACCGAAAAAAAGAGCTGAAATCGATTTCTGAAAAGGCGTTCCCCCCCGCGGCGAAGATGCCAGGCATCCCTGGTGCAAAGGATGACGTTGCGATGCTTCCGCCCCCCGAAAACGTGCCAAAAGATTCCACCAAATGAGATGATGGGTCAAGGGCTCCCTGATGATCGGACAACTCAGCTCGCGCTTTGCCAGCGGAATCGGCCACCAGTCTTCTCCCGATGGCCGAGGTTGCCCGACACCCTGGAGTTCCGAGGACGCCAAATACGCAATCATTACAACCGTTGCTTGTGAGCCTCTCCGTGGCATCAGGGGCACGGCTGACATTTCACGGGCAACGTCAGCCGGTGCCCCGCGCCAAATCCATGACTTTTCCCTGACATCAGGCGTCAGCAGATGCCAGTCCGCGACAAACTCCCCTAGCGGAATGGGACTCCTCGGACAGTTACGCCAGGCGCGTGGCCGATCTGAGCGGCGCTAATGTCACCGTCGGTGCCAACGGCGGCAACTACCTGATCTCGGGCACAACGGTGATTGGCAGCGAGGCGGTCGATGAGATCTTTGGCACGGTCGGCTCAGACGACGACTGGTACCTCGTCACCAGTAACGACGTGCTGAATAGCGTCAACCCGAGCGAAGTCACGTTGATCGACTGATACGTCCCGAAACCCGCTGATAAGCCGAAAACAAGGTTATCCTCATCGAAACAATTCCGAGAGAAACGCCAACAGTGCGGTGTTGAATGTCGCCGGGTCGCTCATATACGGAGCGTGGCTACCTTTCGGGATGACGACCTTTCGGCCGGCATTGACGGAGCGGATCAGCAGGTCCGCCTGGATTTGAGGGATAAGCGTATCGTGCTCGCCCCAGACCGCCAGCACCGGCGCGGTGATCTCGCCCAAGCGGTCCTGATACTCCATGATCCCCACCGGGGCCACGGCGACGAAACCAGAAATCTTATCAGGGGTCTCGATCAGGAGCGGCAGCGCGTATCGGCCACTCATCGACGCGGAGACGACCACGGGACGGTCGATGTTGAGCAGGTCGAGCACGCCCCGCAGCCAGGTTCGATGATTCGCCTTCGACGGAGGCGACTGACCGAAACCCGGAAGATCAAAGGCGTACACAAGGTAGCCCGCCTTGGCCAACGCTTCCATCGTGCCAACCTGCTTCCATGTCTCGGACGTGAAGCTCGCCCCGTGGAGCAGGACAACAGGGCGGCCTTTTTCAGAGCCTTCCGTCAGATAATGAACCCGGCCGCCCTCGATCTCAACAAAGCGTGACTGTCTTTCGATCATCGTGTCCTCCACTTGCAGATCGATCATTGGCCTTTGGCAATCGACCCGACCTTTGCACCCACGGCACGGATCACGTATTTTACGGTAACCTACGTTCGTCGCCGCCGCCAAGCCGGTCCCGATTGCGATTTGGCTCTTCGGGATTGCGGTGAACGTGCCGTTCGTGGTAACGGTCATGATCGAAATGTTGACCATGCCAAGAGTACGGTTGTTTTTATCTGGGAACGACCTCTGAACGTGTAACCACCCATGAGAAGATGTGACATGCCTCAGCCCCCAAACGCACAGATCGTCAAGAAGCTCAAAGAACTGTCGGAGATCGCCGAGGCGCTGCGCCAGGGAAACGATTTCCCGATCACCCGCTTGACGACCATCAAGAGTCTGTGCTCCGAGCCAGAAGAGCAAGGACCTGGTTGTGGTCGGGAAGCGCTAAAATCGGTGCTCAAGAGATCCGAGGCACCGATCTGGGCTAATCAGGCTGCCAAAGACTACGCCGAGCGCTACGACGGTCGATTTGGGTCCGGATTGATCCCCAGTTCCGCGCCGATGGTTCAAGAGATCGCCGGATTTTGGCGGGACTATTACGATATCAAGGAAAATGGACGTGTGCTTTAGCTTACTGGGCTCACTCGCTCGTCTGCGATTTCAACCAGTGGCGAGCGGGATATAATCCGAGATTGTTGTCGACTCAAGACAGTTCACCGGAAGGCGGGTCGTGGCGGCTAAGTGGACCCGCCAAATCCGTTGCGCGGTGCAGGTCAGGCTTTCTAGCCTGACGCCTTGCCGCGTGACATAGAATGTCAGGCAGGAAAGCCTGACCTACCTCAATATTTCCGTGGTCCCGCCTTGTGTGGGTTCGAGACCACAGTCGGGAGGCGGAAGCATGTGCGAGGGTTCGCGAGCAGCGGGCGCGTTGCTTGCTCTTCTGGTCCACTTCCCTCATCATGCCCACAGAGAGCTGGCCGAGGCGATTGATCGCCTCTTGAATGCGATGGCCCATGAGAACGACAGAGAGACCGCTAAGCGTTGATCTGCGTTGTTGTCCAAAAGTGGGTGCTCTCAAGGCCAACCGCTCCCCGTTGGCCCGGTGATCAGCACAACCCTAGTGTCGTTGAAATGTCCCGACGAAAGACGACGAACGCGGGCGAGACGCTCGATCGGCCGCTGGGCGCGTTCACGAGTGCTTTCGCGATTTCGAGGACCTCGTGGCCTTGCCAGCGGGCTTTCCGCCTTCGATTCTCAATCGTGCCTCGACTTCGGCGAGCGAAAATGATTTGCCGCTGGCCCGCCGCTCGTGGATCATGCGACAAAAGTCCTCTGAGCTCGCCAGGTTTAGGTCCTCCGCATCGTAATGTTCGATCCCGATCAGCACCGCGCACGGCTTTCCTCGCCGGGATATCACGATGCGTTCGCTTTGCGGGTCAAAATCGAGTCCGTGTTTTGTTGCAGCTCTTTTTCTGGGACGTTACTCATACGATATCCTCCGTTCGCTGCGAGGTTTCTTTGCGCCGCACGGCCCGAACGTGCACGCGTTTTTCTTCCTTTGAACACATCGTAAAAAAACTCGGTATGCACCCACTCGGAGTTCCCAAACCGGCAGCTCGTGTTCGAACGATGGCGTCATGTCAATCAGGCACTTACGTCGTCGCGTGGGCACGGCGGGCTGGTGCGTGAGCAGTTCGCGAATATCGGCGAGGATACGCCGCTGATCGAATGCCCGGATAGACTCCAATTCCCCGACGGCCAGCTCGTGAACGACGATTTCGTAAACCATAAATCCATAGTATACGTCTGATAGAACGATCGCCAGCGCCTAAACGTCGAGCGCGGCAAGCCGGCCCGTGCTGTCGCCGAAGGCGTCGACCTTGACGCCCATTCGGTGGAGCATAGCCACATAGAGATTGGTCAATGGCGTCTCATTGGGCACGCACACGTGGCGGCCGGTCTTGATCGTTCCATTGGCCTTGCCCGCCAGCAGGATCGGCAGGTCGTCATGCCAGTGGGCGTTGCCGTCGCTGATGCCGCTGCCGTAAAGGATCATGCAGTGGTCGAGCAGGGTGCCGTCGCCGTCGGGGGTCGATTTCAGCTTTTGAAGGATGCACGCCAACTGGTCGGTGTGGAACCGGTTGATCCTCGTATCGCTCCTCGGCTCTGCTCGTGAATGAAAATCGACCCGGCGATTTGCGGATTTTTCGCGATCGATTCGAGCTGATCCGCTGGACTGTTGCTTTCCGCGGTCGGCGAACGACAATCGGAGCAAGGCCGTGCGAATACGATCGACGATCAGAGGGAACCGAACTTGCCGAGGTAAATGACCATGCCGCGACGAATGCTCGAAGGTTTTTTCCTCTTCGTAATGGCCGGGCTGGTTCCAGTCTTGGGACCTGAGGGCCCACTCGCCCGCGGCGAGCCGCCGCGGGTGAGTGGGCGGGCGCTCGAGTTTGGGGTGGTCGTTGAGAAGAACGTGTGGATCGCGATGCGCGATGGCATTCATCTCGCCGCCGACATCTACCGACCAGCTCGCGACGGCAAGCCCGCTGGTGGGCGGTTTCCCACGCTCCTGACCCGGACCCCATATAACAAGGACGGTAGCCGCGGCGACGCCCGCTATTATGCCGAGCGAGGCTACGTCGTGGTCGCCAACGACGTCCGGGGCCGATACGCCAGCGAAGGGACCTGGCGGTTGATTGCCCAAGATCCGGGGGACGGTTTCGACGTCGTCGAATGGATCGCCCGGCAGGATTGGTCCGACGGCAAAGTGGGCACGTTCGGCACCAGTTATCCCGGGGGCACCCAGCACGCCCTGGCCGAGATGAACCCGCCCCACTTAACGACGATGGTGCCCATCGATGCCCTCTCCAACTGCGGGGTGAGCGGCATGAGGCACGGCGGTGCGTTCGAGCTGCGATTCATGAACTGGATCTTCCAGATCGGAGCTCCCAACAGCAAGGAGGCGCTGGCCGACCCGGCCCTGCGCCGTGCCCTCGTCGAAAACGGCGTGCGCATCCGCCAGCACGTCGACAGCCTGCCCATCCGTCCGGGCACGACTCCGCTCAAGGTCGTTCCCGAGTACGAGGCCTGGTTGGTCGATGCCATGAAGAGCGGGCCCGAGTCTCCGTTCTGGCACATCAAGGGAATGTCGGTCGTGGATCATGTGAACGATTATGCCGACGTACCCGTGTTGCACGTGACCGGCTGGTATGACTCATGGACGCGGCAAGTCACCATGAATTACGAGGCGCTTGCGAAGGCCAAGAAGTCACCCCAGAGGCTGGTGATCGGCCCTTGGGTACACGGGGGGCAGAACTCAAACGTCGCGGGGGAAGTTGAGTTCACGAAAGAGGCCGGCATCGACCTGCTGGCATTCCGGCTCCGCTGGTATGACCGCTGGCTGCGGGGCGTAACCAACGGGGTCGACGACGACGCACCGGTGTTGCTCTACATCATGGGTACCGGTGACGACCGCCGATCGAGTGCCGGCCGGCTGCGACACGGCGGCTTCTGGCGTGCCGAGCGCGAATGGCCCCCGGCCCGAACGCCGGCCCGCGATTCTCTACTTGAACGCCGATGGTACGCTCTCGAACACTTCGCCCCGAGTCGCTGACAGCCGCACGACTTATACCTTTGACCCGAAACATCCCGTGCCGACGGTCGGCGGCAATATCTCGTCGAACCAGGGCTTGATCACCAGTGGAGGCTACGACCAGCGGTCACGAGACACCACGCACGCGGCCGACAATCGGCTGCCGCTCTCCGAGCGCCGGGACGTCGTGGTGTTTCGGAGCGGACCGCTCGATGGCGACCTGGAAGTCACAGGTACGGTCGAGGTCAAACTCTGGGTGGGCTCGACCGTGCCCGACACCGACTTCACGGCCAAGCTGATCGACGAGGTCCCGCCCAACCCCGATTATCCTCTTGGGTTCGACCTCAATCTGGGCGATTCCATCCTGCGCGTCCGTTATCGCGAAGGGCTCGACCACCAGGCCTCGCCTCTCCGTCCGAATGACATCGTCCCAATCACGATCACACTGTACCCGACCGCGAATGTCTTCAAGAAAAATCATCGCATTCGCGTCGACATATCGAGCAGCAACTATCCGCGCTTTGACGTCAATCCCAACACCGGCGACCCGCTCGGCGATTACCGGCGCATCGTTCCGGCCGACAACACGGTCTATCACGACGCCGGGCACCCATCACAGGTCATCCTGCCGGTGATTCCGGCGACCGGCGAGGTGCGATGAGGTCACTCTCGGTTGCGGTGTCGCGGTGGATGTGGAGGGAACCGGCTTCCGGAGCGATCCGGCGCGAAGGCGATCCGATTAAGGCCAGCCACTCACATTCCGTTCCATACCGTATCGGCGATGCCCGCGCGGTGGTTGACGACGCGGGCCAAGACAAACAGGAGATCACTGAGGCGATTCAAATAGATGGTCAAAGAGCTGGAAACTTGCTCTCCCTCGTGATGCGATAGGCCGACGATTAGGCGATCGGCGCGGCGGCAGACGGTACGTGCCAAATGAATGTGCGCGGCCGCGAGAGTCCCACCGGGCAGAATGAACTTTGCCAACTGCGTGAGCTCGGCTTCGAGTGCGTCGATCGTGGTCTCGATACTCGCGATGTGCTCGCCCGTGATGGCATTGTGAAATGGGCCCGTGGGCGAAGGATCGGCGAGGGCTGAGCCGACGACGAACAACTCATTTTGGAGCCGTGTGACCAGCCCGTCAGCCGCGGGATCGAGCCCGTGCGCCCGTACCAAACCGAGGACAGCGTTCAGCTCATCCACCGTTCCGTATGCGTCGATTCGCGTATGATCCTTGGGCACGCGACCGCTCCCGAGGAGCCCCGTCATCCCTTGATCACCCGTCTTCGTGTAGATTTTCACCGTCATGCCCCGATCGACTCAGTTGACCCACTCATACGCTTTTCCGCCGATGGAGCGCTCGACCATTGGCGGTTGCTGTCTCCGGCCTTATACTATGCAGCAGACTCATCATCGAGTAGGGGTGAGCGAGGCACCGCTACCGAATAACGAACGGTCTTTGTCTGTTCCTACTGCCTACTTTATGAGAGACGGAGCCCTTTTTATGACGTTGACGCTGGCAAAACTGATCCTCGCGGCGGCCTTGACCGGCCAGCATCCCCCCTCCGGCTCGCCCGCCGCGCCGGCTCTTTCGGCCGATGAGGTCGTTCGTCTCGAATCCGCTCATTTGACAAACATTCGCCAGGTCACTTATGGCTTCTCGCGTGCGGGTGAGGGCTATTTCAGTCCTGACGGGCATTCGATCATCTTTCAGGCCGTGTCTTATCTGGCTCCGTCGATTTTTCACCATCCCAAGCCCGACGAGGATGGATATCAAATCTATACAGGCGTTCTCGACGGAGGATTCACCGGCCAAGATGGTGAGCACGGGCAAAGGTCGATGCACGTGTCCCTTCTTTCACCCGAGCGGCAAGTCGATTTTGTTTGCCTCGACCCACTTGAGCCCGAGCACGGAAGGCGGCACCCTCAAAAGGCCCAGCCTATAGTCGGACGGAGCGTTATCGTTGGGAGTTCCCGGAATCGATGGACATTTTCACGGCGGACCTCGATGGAAAGAACTTGCATCGTCTGACGGATGCACCTGGTTACGATGCGGAGGGGAGCTATTCGGCCGACGGCTCGCGGATTGTCTTTACGTCATTCCGTGATGGCGATGCCGAGATTTACGTTATGGACGCCGATGGAAAAAACCCGCGCCGAATCACGCACGCCAAAGGTTACGACGGCGGGCCATTTTTCTCACCCGACGGTAAACGAATTATTTACCGTAGCGACCGCAAGGGCAACGACCTCTTGCAGGTTTATGTCAATAACACCGAGGGGACCGCCGAGCGTGCCCTCACCCACAATGAGTTCGTCAACTGGGGGCCGTACTGGCATCCGGACGGTCGCGAGATCATTTACGCGACGAGCAAGCATGGCCACTCGAATTATGAGTTGTATTTAATGAATGTGGAGACCGGCGACGAGGAACGGATCACTTTCCACGAGGGTTTTGACGGCCTGCCGGTGTTCAGCCCGGACGGCAAACGGCTCATGTGGACTTCGAGCGGGCGGACCGCCGATCGCAAGAGCCAACTCTTCATCGCCGATTTTACCCTGAAGCCAGCGCCTCGCCGCGGCGAAAAGGCCGCGGCTCGCTGAAACGGTTCCGATTGCCTTTAAAAACCAAGAATGATTAACCACGAGAGAGGAGAACCAGACGACCATGGGACCCAAAGATGTCATCAAGCAGACGCTCGATATGAGCGACTTCATTCTTCACAAATATCTGGATGACTTGGCCGACGCCGATCTCCGGCTGCGGCCGGTCGAGGGGATGCACCCGATTGCGCTTCAGCTCGGCCACTTGATCGTCGCCGAGCAGATGTTCAACGACATGATCAAGCCGGGCTCGGCCCCTGCCCTGCCCCATGGATTCAAGGAAGCGCATGACCTCAAGAACAAAGAGTTGAGCGACTCGGGTTTTGTGAGCAAGGACAAATACTTCGAGCTGTTAGCGGCGCAGCGGACCGCGATAAAGGCCCTTCTCGACGCGACTCCCGAAGCCGACCTGGATGATACGCGGGGCGGCAAACTGCCCCCCTTCGCTCCGACGGTAGGCGCGCTCTTTACCATGTGCGGAATCCACTCGCTGAACCATTCCGGTCAGTTCGTGGTCGTGCGGCGCATGCTCAATAAACCGATTGCGTTCTAATCTCGGGTACGGACCTCAGCCACGACCAGTCGATCCAAGAGCGCGGGATTGACCACGCCGCGGAACCGAACCTTGCCGTTGAGCGCCACGATGGGGACGTCGGTGTCAAATAGCGCGACCAGTTCAGGGTCGCCGTCGATATCGATTTCCTCGATCGTGAAGCCAAACCGCCGTTGGGCGTCCTTGAGCACATTGAGTGCCTTGTGGCAGCAGCAGCATTGGGAACGGGTGTAAACTGTGAACGTAAGATGCTTGGCTCCGGTGGGTCGGCACAGAGATGCGTCATTAATGAGGTCATCGTTTCCTCCGGGTGATCGGCGGCGGGCGGCTGAAGGTCGATCTCAAGCCTCGTCTTCGGCAGGCTCCATTTTCCAGCGACAAGTTCGATGCCGAGTCAGCTTTCGGAGGTTATTGCCCGCACTTCTACCATATTATCAAAAAACGTCGCCCCGCCACCCATATCGGTTAAGGCCGACGAGGTCGTGCCATTGACGTTGCCACCCCCGGGCGTAAGTTTGTTCCAGTAAATGCCGGTCGCGACAGCCACGCCGGGCGCACGCTCTGGGTGAGCGCCACTCGGGCTTGAAACCGGCCACGGTCGTTAAAGACCTCGGCCCACTGTCCCGCGCTAAGCCACGGATCCTTGCGTCTTCGTCGGAAGCTCGATTGTCGGATCGCCGGCGGCGGCACGATGACGGGGAGAATTGGCGAACGTCGAGTTGAGGAACTGGGGCCGTGGCGGACTAATCAGTTGCAACGGGTAACGCGCAGCCAGGTCGGGCGCGTCTGCGGATCCTCATAAGGCGGGATATAAGTCGGCAACGGGTCCAGTCCACTGGCTTTCATTGCTTCTGAGTACAACTCGCACTTGCCCGACGGGGTGGGGAAGACGCCGTCGGCAAAGGGCGTGAAACACTCCGGTATGTCGAGCCGGATTGAGCCCTCATCCTTGAGCCGCTCGAGGGTAATCCCTCGCAGGCTCGGTCCGCCGTCCAATACCTGGCGGATCAATGTCTCGTCGTCGGGGAAGAGCTCGGCTTCGAATTCCATCCGCTCGCCAGCGCGGAAGACGTCGTTGTTCGAGCAGCACTGGCCCAAGGGCGAATCGCAGGCGGGTTATACATCACGTCGAGATGGCCGTACGACCCGTGGATGTCAATGTCCTCGAGCTGCGACGTGGCGGGCAGGACGATATCGGCGTAATCCACCGTGTCGGTGGCGAACAGCTCGTGCACGACGACGAACAAATCGTCCCGCCGCAGTCCGTTCAAAACCTTGGCCTGGTTGGGGGCGACCGCGGCCGGATTGCTATTATAGACGTAAAGGGCTCGCACCGGGGGACCGGGCAATTCACCCGCCAATGCTTCGCCCAGTTGGTTCATGTTCACTGTGCGCGTGCCGGGCGGCACGAGGTCGGGGCGAGTGAGCTTGTCCATGGCGAAGTCATAAGTTCCGCTCGTCGATAAGACGCCCCTCCGCCCGGGTAACGCCACGAGCCGATGATGGCCGGCAGGCAGGCGATCGTGCGCACGGCCATCCCGCCGCCATGATGCCGTTGCATGCCATAGTTGAGCCGGATGAGCGACGGCTGCTCACGGGCCAGGCGATGGGCGAGCATTGTGATGGTCGCCACATCGACTCCGGTGATACCCGCGACTTTTTCGGGAGGGTATTCGTCGGTGACGCGCCGGCGAAGGAGCTCGGCGCCGATCGTGGCCTTGTTGAGGTACTCATCGTCCTGAAGGCCATCGCGCCAAATGACGTGCAAGAGCCCCAGGGCGAGGGCGGCGTCGGTGCCGGGGCGAGGCTGGATGTGCCAATCCGACCGCCGGGCCGTGGGGCTCCGGTACGGGTCCACCGTGACAATGGTTGCGCCCGCCTTGCGGGCCTCGATCATCACGCTCCAAAGGTGGCTGTTGGTGTTGGCGGTGTTCGAGCCCCAATTCACGATGAACTTGCACCCGGACACAGCGAGCGGATCCGCCCCAAGTCGTCCGCGGCCGACCGTGTATTCATAACCCGCCGAGCCCGCTGAGGCACAAATGGTGCGGTCCAGCAGCGAGGCACCGAGCCGGTAGAAAAACCGCCGGTCTAGGCTGCTGGCCTGGAGCTTGCCCATCGTGCCATAGTAGCTGTACGGCAAGATTGCCTGCGGGCCATCACTTGAGCGGGCGATTGCGGTGAAATTCCGGGCGATGGCGTCGAGGGCCTCGTCCCAGCCGATCGTTGCGAACGCCCCTTCCCCTTTGCGGCCGACCCGCCTCATCGGCTGGAGCAAGCGATCGGGGCTGTAGACGCGCTCGAGAAACCGAGCCATTTTCTGGCACAAGAACCCCTGCGTGAAGCGATGGTCGGGATCGCCGCGCAGCTCGATCGCCACGCCGTCTTTGACCGTCACTCGCATGCGGCACGTATCTGGGCAATCGAGCGGGCAGACGTTCTTGACGATGGTCAGTGAGGGATGGCCTTCCACGGTTGCCACGGTGAAATCCTCCCGTGTGGCGGAACGAAACAACGATCTCGACCGACAGGATCCTCGTTGATCAGTTCCATGAAGTCAAACTCGACGAGCTCAAAGCAAACATGACCGTCGGCCTGGTCGTTGCCATTCTCCTCGTGACCTTCAGGGTCCTCAAACGCTTTGGGCCAGACCTCCAGGACGTGGCTTTCGAAGCACTCGTCGTAGTAATAGGCCGTGTTGGCACCGTGTATCCCCCAACATCCCCCGACGGGACATGGGATCAGCGAGAGCACCTCTTCGAGGCGGAGCTGGATCTGATCGTCCATTGGGTTCTTTCCTTGAATTGATCGACCGTCGCACAGGCAAAGTGCCCGCGGTTCGCTTTCCGCGTCGTTTCCTTATGCTGTGGTGCCGCTGCCCGGT
>CAWHKI010000331.1:0-30205 GCA_963829765.1 uncultured Isosphaeraceae bacterium
GCCTTGCCCACATGTCAGAGTCAACTAGCTTATAGGAGAGGCCAATGTACATGTTCTCTGTGAGAAGAAGTCATCGGTGCCGTTTCCTTTTGTCGATCGGACTATTGGTCGGCGGAATTGCCACGCCCGCGCAGCTGGTCTCTATGTGTTGGGCGTCATGGGTGACAGTATTAGTTCGAACAATGGCTCATCATCTGGCCAATACCCGAACTGGGTCACGCAGATTCAAACCCTCGGGCAAGTCTCTATACCCCCCGCTTACGACCTGGCACAGGATTACGACACCGCGGCGAACCTCGCCAGTCAGTACCCGACGATTGTGTCGCTGGCGTCTGCCCACCAGATCAATGCCTCGGTGCTGACGGTGGGAGGCAACGACGTGGCCAATGCCGCCCTCGATTTTTACAACTCGGGATATAACGTATCGACCCTTGCTTCGGACTTTAACACGTCGGTTAGCGAGATCGAGCAGACGATAAGCGCGGTGGCGGCCACGGGTCTTCCTCAGGTCATCGCCAATATACCGGATGTCGCTCTCACACCGGGGGCGCAACAGGTTTTTAGCGAATATGGGGTACCATCCTCGGAGGTCGCGGTTGTCCAGACTTATCTCCAGGCTGCCAACAGCCAGATCGAAGCCTATGCACTCAGCAAAGGGGACCCGGTGCTGGACTTATACAGCTTTGAACAACAGATTCTATCGCAGCCGTCGCTGACGCTGGCCGGTGTCACGTTTCCACAGTCCAGTTTCTACAGTCCCGATGGCTATGACCCGTCATCGTTGGATGACGGCATCTTGGCCAACATGATCGTTTACTCGCTGGATCACGCCTTCGGTGCCAACCTGTCGCAATTGAGCGAGCAGCAAATCGTCGAAAACTTGGGCGACGAGCCTCTCGTGCCCGGATCGACATACTTTGACGTCGCGCCGTTCGTGATACTTCCATCCAGCGTTCCCGAGCCGGAGAGCGCCGCGTTGCTTACGTGCGGGCTATTGGTGCTGTTGGCCATCGAGCGTCGCCGACGCCTTCAAAATCACTCGTCTCTCGCGTGAAGTAAGGCACAGCCCGAAAGCTTCCGGCCTTTTAGTCAGGACCACTCGCCCCTTCATCCTGGAGCGGAGCCGGTTCTCCACGAGGGCCTTGCTCCGCGGGCCCGGGGGCGATCGCTAGAGGTGCTTGCGGCAACGGGCCAGCCGGCAGGCCCTTCAAGCCGATGGCGGGAATGCCCGGATTCACCAATGGCCGTGAGGCACCAACCTCGGGACGGCGGCGTGGTCCCGGAGCTGCCGGCAAGCCGCCGGGGCGCCCTACCTCAATGGCTCGAACGACGATCTCGGCGGCATATTCCAGGCTCAGACTAGTCGTGTCGAGCGTCATGTCGAAATTGTGGGGGTCGTTGGGATCGGCGCGATGCATGGTGCGATCGAACTGGGCACGCCGCCGATCAAGATCGCGGGCGGCCCGACGGGCCGTACGGACCGACACCCCCATCCGCTCGGCCAGACGCTGGGCGCGGGCTTTGAGCGGGGCGACCACGCGGAGTGAAAGCGTCGCCTCGCGCGGGAGCATAAAGCCGGCCCCTCGTCCGACCAAGATCGACTCGCCCGCGCGGCCGATCGCCTCGATCAATTTCGCCAGGTGGTCGAGATAGGCCTCCTGCGGGGCGTAATACTCCTCACGCAGCGGCAGCAGCCAGTCCTGAACCATGCTGGGCGCCTGCTCGTCGAGGGCGCGAACTTCGTCAATGGGCACTTCCATCCGATGGGCGATCGCTTCGATCAGCTCTTCGTCGTAAACTTTCCAGCCCAGTCGTTCGCCCACTATCCGAGCCAGGGCGCCGCCGCCCGCCCCTGCCTCGCGGCTGATGCAAATGTTCTGAAAGCGGGCTACCTGCACCGACGGCGATGTCGGCTCACGATGTTCCTCGCCCAGCCCAAAGAGCCAGCGCACCACGGAATGAGGCCAGCGATATGGTCCAGCCGGACTGCCTCCCTGAGCCTCTGGCCCCGAGGCCGACGGTGCCTGCCACGCCCCCATGTCCGACCCTCCGCCACGGTGTCTTTCGATCAAACGCTAGTCTAAAGCCTGAGCCGGCAAGAGAAAAGGCTGTCTTTCGATTGGCTGTCTCTCGATTGGGAGCGGCCTGAAAGATCGTTGGCCGCCGCCAACCAATCACCACGCCGCGTTCGGCACAAACGGCAACGATTGGGCGTGTAACCGTTACAATCGATGGACCGCCGACAATTTTGATCGTTTTCCCGATTTTTACTCAAGTTTCGTCCTGAAAACGGGTTGGGCACGACGAGTGGCGGCGTGCGCGTGCATGGCACGTCCTTTGCTTTTGCGATGTCCGTGACGAATTGAGGCCGCGAGAGGATGCTCAGAGCTTCGCGGCCAAAAGACGCCGGTGCAACAGACTAGAATGCGGCACCTTACACGCTCTGATACCTGGAGAAGTGAGGGAACACCCATGAAACGAAATCGACGCAACACATTGTTGTGGATGAAAGACCTGTTGGATCACATGTCGCGTTGCCACGACCAGCTTCAGTGGGCCAGCGATGGCGACACCGAGTCGTTTCTGGCAGACGCCTTGATCGGCGATCTCAACGAGTGCCAAAAGCTGTGTGAAGAGTTCCGCGCCGGCCACGTGCATGAGCGACGGCCGCTCGGTCTGGTCGCCACGTGAACCCCGACGCTGTAAGGAGCCCGTAGCCACCCGCGCGAAATTCCGGTAAAGTTTCTTCCAAGATTGGAGGAAGCACACTCCCGATCCGGAACCGATGTTGGCCGACTTCGGCCAGCTTTTCGCGCGAGAACCAATCGCCATGAGTTACGCCGATCTGCCAACGATCGCACGATTTCGAGAAGACAGCGTCGAGGTGTTTGTCTACGAGAATCGAGCGCTTGCGGGGCGAGCGGCCGCGTACGGCATTGTGCAAGCGATCCGGGCGCGGCAGCGTGCCCATGGAATGGCCAACGTCGTGTTCGCGGCCGCGCCGAGCCAAAACGAGTTTCTGGCCGGACTGGTTGCGGCCAACGACGTCGACTGGTCGCGAGTGACCGCGTTCCATATGGACGAATACCTGGGGATCGACGCCGATCATCCAGTTTCCTTCCGGCGTTATCTGCAAGAGCACTTATTTCGGCTGGTCGGGCTCGGCGCCGAGCAACTGAAGCTCATCGCCGGCGAGCAAGTCGAGCGGCCGCTGCAAACGTGCATGGCGTACGAGGACATTCTGCTTGCCAATCCAACCGATATCGTCTGCGCGGGCATCGGCGAGAATGGCCACCTGGCGTTCAACGATCCGCCGGTTGCCGATTTTCTCGATCCAGTTCTCGTCAAGGTGGTACGCCTCGACGCGGCCTGCCGCAACCAGCAGCTCAATGACGGCTGCTTTGATCGCTTGGCCGACGTGCCCACTCATGCCTATACCCTGACCATCCCCGCGCTTTTGCGAGCCCCGGTCGTCTCGGTGGTGGTTCCGGGCCCGCGCAAGGCCAATGCGGTGTTAACCACGCTGCGCGGACCGATCAGCGAGTCGTGTCCCGCGACGGCGCTGCGCCGGCACCCGGGGGCGAGGCTCTATCTCGATCGCGAATCGGCCAAGCTCGTGCTCTGACATCGAGCCGGTTCGCGCGGTCAATTCTTCATTTTGCTTGCGGTGCTCACTCCCGCCCGATATTCTTCGGAGCGGCACCGCGTCATTTCACTTTGACACCACCGGTTTACTTCCACCCAAGGATCACTCCCATGCTCCGTCGACAACTCGCCGGTCTAATCGTTGCCACAATGGTTGTTTCAGTCTCGTTCTGTGCATTCTGTCTTGGCATCGCCGGCCCTCAAGAAAAGGCCAAGAATCAGCCTCCCACAAGCGAAGCTACCAAGGAGAAAGCAAAGCCTATACCGCAACCGTCCCCGGAAGAAACTGAGGAACGCGAAGCCCGGATCACCAAGATGCTCGCGGAATATGATCTCAAGCCGCAACCATGGCCCGTGATCCCCGATGATCCGCCGCCGCACGAAGGGGCGATGATCAGTCTCCCACATCTTGTGGAACCGCCAGATCTGGTTCTCGTGGAGGTACTCGAAGCCCTACCTGGTAGGCCGATCTCGGGAGAGCGGCTCGTGCGGCCTGACGGCAAAATATCGATCGGCTTTTACGGAGACGTTTACGTCAAGGGGTTGACTCCAGAGCAGGTCAAAGTCGCGATCATCAAGCACCTCAGAAAATTCTTAGCTGACGAAAACTTGGGGCTCTTGGCGCCAGGCGGCGCCATGCCCGCAGAAATCCCAGAAAGGCCACCGCTTCCTGAACTTCCCAAGGGCGAGGGAAGTCCGTTCGATCTTGAAGAGAAGGCGAATAACAAGACTAAACCGCGATCATCGTCTTCGAGGATTCCATCAATCCCACACATCCGCGGTGCTCGGTCCGCCGCGCGGCCGGGGACAGGCGTTCGAGTTCCCCCAAATTCGAGTCGCTCGCGAATCGTGCGTGTTTCCACCCAGAATCAAGAAGCACCGGTGCCGACACAAAACCCGATCGTGGTGCCCGTCGGCCCTCAAGGAAAAGTGACCATCACAGTCGAGCTTAACGGCCCAAGTGCGCCCGCGGGTGAAAAGCCTCGACAGCCTCCGGTGGCTCAAGAACCGGTGGAGTGGGACACAAGCGATTGGGCAGTCGTCCCTCCCGCAGCATCCGAGCGGGTCTTCGTCGATATCACGTCCTATAACTCGAAGAACTACTATGTCCTCGGTGACGTCTTGATCCCCGGGAAGCTGCCGTGGACGGGGAACGACACGGTCTTGGATGCCCTGCAATATGCGGGAGGGTTGACGTCGAGCGCCGAACTCAAAGACATCCGGCTGGTCCGGCCGGGTCGTAACGGTAGGCCGCCCAGGGTCTACAAGGTGGATCTAGAGGCCATTCGGGACAGAGGGGAAGTCAAATCGAATTACCAAATCTTCCCCGGTGACCGACTGATCGTCGGACGCAATGCCGTCGTCGAAAAAATAGCCGCGATGGACCGGCTCGATGCGCCGATCGAGACGGCTACGAATTCGATTCAACGCATCGCCAGCATGCTTCGAACCGTGCAGCTCGTCGACCAGGCCAAGGATGGCGACATGTTGAAGGAACTCGTCGAATTCTGGGCGAAAGAGGTTGCGCGAAAAGGTGATCTCAAGTTCGATGAAAACACTCTGCGCGAGGCACTACTGAAAAAACTGCAACCGGCGATCACTCCCAAGAAGTGACTCCGGCGTTCACTCCGGCAAAGGCTTCCCCTTCGTCTCCGGCGCGAAGGGCAGGGCGAGCAGGCCCACCAGGAACACCACGCACATGCTAAGGCCGGCGTACCGCATCGGTTCGGGGTACCCGGCAAAGACTTGTTTGGTCAGAAAGCCCTTGACGGAAGGTCCCGCGGCCGCGACGAGCCGGCCCACGTTGTAGCAGAACGAGGTGCCCGTGCTCCGCAGCCGGGTGGGAAAAGAGCTCGGGGAAGTAGATCGCGTAACCACCAAAAAGCGCGAGCTGGCAGAAACCCATGATCGGGATCAACACAAAGATTTGCCAAAACGCGTCGAGGAACCAAAACGTCATGGCCGTGGCCGCGGCGGCCAAGACGAACGAGATCGCGAACGCCGGCTTGCGGCCGATCCGGTGCGTCGCCAGGGCGAATGCGTAGATTCCGAAGAAGGCCCCACCATTCTGCACCAGCGACGTGATCCCCTTCCAGAATGTCAGCTTGCCGGCGATTTGCTGGTGCGAGAGTCCCTGGCCCTGGAAATGCTTGCGAAAGACGACATCGACTAAGTCAAAGCTGAAGAACCCAATGCCCCAGAGCCCGACCACGCCCGCGAAAGCGAGGACCATGCCGACCAAGGTGTTTCTCCGCCAGCGCGGATCGCCGAAGAGCTCGCTCAGCGAGCCTCGCTTATGTTTTCCGGCGATCGGGGCATCGTCTTCTTTGGCGACGGCTTTCCAGCGCTCGGGTTCCTTGAGGCGAAGAAAGATCGGAATCGCGAGCACGGCAGGGGCCAACCCGATCAAGAACATGATTCGCCAAGAGCTTTCGATCTGCCCCGCCTCCTCGAGCTTTCCGAGTACCAGATTGGTCGACGCCGCCAGCATATTCCCGACGGCCGAGAGAGCTTGCAGTAACCCCAATGCAAAGGGGCGAGCTCGGTCCGACATGACCTCGGCCACCAGCGCAACCCCGACCGCGAACTGCCCCCCCACCCCCAGCCCGGTCAGGAACCGGTAGAACGCGAAGTCGATCACATTCCGTGAGAGGGCGCTCAGCCCCGTGAATGCCGAGTAGCATAAGACCGTCAGCATCATGGTCTTGGCCCGGCCCAGTTTGTCTCCGAGAATCCCGAAGAAGAGCCCGCCCAATGCCCAGCCGATCATGAAGACCGTGGTCGCGACTCCGCCATACCAGTCGACCTGGCCCTCCATCGTCATGTCGCCCGGCACGACCCCGAGCAGGTTGCGGACCGCCGAGATCCGGGCCAGGTTGAAGAGCTGCTGGTCCATCGTGTCGAAAAGCCATCCCAGCGATGCGACGGCGAACACAAACCACTGGTATCGCGTAAGCTCCCGCCACCATGGGGCATTGTTGTCGCTCGCGGAGGGGATCGGAGCAGGGCGGTTTGTCGAAGTGCATTGGGTTGTCTCCGGTTTCGGGCAACGGTCCTTGCGTGGCTTGGGTGCGGATGACTCAGCCGAGACCTTTGGCCCGACTAGCCTTCCCGATGTTTGTCGGCATCGGACCGTTCAATAATGGTATCGGGCTTGGACAAAGACGACGCGGTCGCCTTCAACTAGGTAAACCAGGCGATGCTCTCCGGTGATCCGCCGCGAACACGCGCCGGCGAGCGCGTGCTTGAGCGGCTCAGGCTTGCCTACCCCGGCAAAGGGCTCACGCAAGGCGGCCTCGACAAGCTCCAGTACGCGCGGAGCGGTTCGTCGGTCGGCCTCGATCCAAAATCGCAGATCCTCGCGGAACTTGGGATGGAACTCGGCTTCCAGGGGGCCCCGCTGCCGTTGTTCTGATGGCCCCTTACGCCTCGCCAAGATCGAACTCCCGGCGAAGATCGTCCACGGTCACTGTGGGAAGACGTTCGCTTTGGGCGTCCGCTATGGCCTGCAAGAGCCGCCGGGCATTCTTGGGTGAGCGTAGTAAGTGGGCGGTTTCCATCCAACCGCGCAGCTCTTCGGCGGCGATCAATGCGACGTCATCGGCACCGCGCCGGTGAATGATGATCGGCTCACGAGTGGAAATGGCCTCATCGCAAAGCGCGGCGAGATGGGCACGAGCATGGCTGTAGCTGGTTTCAGGCGACATAGGGCCCCCCTCCTCTTAACTTGTACAGAGACATTGTACAAGATCGCCGCGGTTCGTCAACCTGCGATTATGGAACACTGTTCAAGGTGTAAACGGCCCTGGGGAAGTTCCCTCGCGGGCTTCGCCATCGCGGGCTAATATCGAAAGCATGCGACCACGGATTTGGCTGATTTTGATCTTGCAATCCGCGCTGGTGACCCTATTGGCGATCGCCGTGGGTTCACGGCGCGTGCCACTTGGGATACCGGGCGAGTGGGAGTGGCTGCGCGTCCAGTTTCCGCCGGTTTCGCTGTGGTTTTGCCTTGCCGGCCTAGGTGTGGCCGCTTATGCGGGGTTTGTCGGGCTCGGTTTGCGGGTGCTGACGAGCACGTCATCGCGGCGGGTCGAAGCATGCGGGCTAGCCGGGCTTTTTGCCGCGGCGGTCGCCATTCAGGTGACAATCCCTTTGGGAGCGCCGTCTGGCTACGACCTCAGCAAGTGGGCCGCGGCCAACTATCTTCCCGGGTCGGCCGGCTACTTCCAGGTCGCCCGCCAGCAGGCTGTTCGCGATCCCTGGAAGTTCCTGAGAGACTATCCCCGGTGGATTCGCGACCAGGATTCTTTGCACATCGGCACACATCCGCCGGGCTTGATCGCCGTCCAGTGTCTCCTGATTGAGTTGATGGAAAAGCAACCATCTCTGGCAGACTCATTGCTCAACCATATGCCCACGGCGGTCGACGAAGGGTTTCGGGCCTTTACGGATCGTGATCCACGACCGCTGACGCGAGCCGACAAAGCGGCCCTGTATGCGACCGCCCTGCTGACGTTGGTCGCGTGTTCCCTCACAGTCGTGCCGCTCTACCTCCTCGCCCGGGCTGCGCTCCCCGCGCCCGCGGCCTGGGCGGCGGCGGCCCTCTGGCCGGTGGTACCGGCCGCCAACCTCTTCCAGCCCATCGCCGACACGGCGTATCCCCTGCTGTCGACCTCAGCACTGGCAATGGCTGCCTGGTCCGCACGCTTACTCCCGCGACCCGGCTGGCCCGTATTCAGCGGTATTCTGCTGGCTGTCGCTTCTGGAGCAGTGATGGCATTCGGAATGTTTTTCACCCTCGCATTTCTCCCTGTCGGCCTGATCGTCGCGATCGTTGTTTGCTTCCACCGATCGCTCTCGTGGCGGTCGCGTGTTCTCGCGATTCTGGCAATCGGATTGGGCTTCGTCGCGATCGTGCTTTGTGGCTGGACCGCGACTCGGGGCAAATCCGATTGTAATCGGCTCGTGGAACCTTTATCACCACGCGCGGTTTTACGATGAGTATCCCCGCACTTTTCGCCTCTGGCTATTGATCAACCCCCTCGAGCTGGCAATTGCGCTGGGGCTCCCGTCTGTCGTGTGGTGCGTGATCGCGCTGGCCTACCCCAGGGAGATGCCTGTTTCGGTGTGGTCGACGATTCTGGTCCTCACGCTGACCAACCTGACCGGGCGAAACATGGGCGAGGTCGCGCGGCTCTGGATGCTTTACTTGCCGCCTCTTCTCGTGGGCGCCGGGTATGGCTTCGACCGCTGGGTCGGCAGACCCGTCCCACTGGCCGCGTCGACGGCTCTCGTGGGCGTGCAAACGCTCGCCTTGCAGGCGATGATCCAGGTGGTCTATCCGGTTTAACGCGTCACAAGAACACGCTCGTCACGCGCACACCCAAATCGGCCCGGACCCAACTCGCGACTTCAGAGCCCGCCGCTCGCTCACTGACCAAGTCTCGAGAATCGCTCCCTCACCTCCCGCCATCCGGCAACCCGAATGGGCCGGCCGCGAATCGCTTGACCAACTTGAGGCAGTGAGCGTCACGATCGCTGTCAATCTGTTCGAACCCGGCGGCGGCTAGAACGATCGAGAGGGGGCCTTCGGCGTGATCGCCCACGCTCGCGAGCCACCCCCCCTCATCGCGCACGGTCAAAACCAGGCTCTCGGGGGAGAGCGCGTAGGCCAGCGTCGCCACCCGATTCCGGCCCGTCTGACGCGCCCACCGGTCGACGCTCGACCAGATCGCGCTGATGGCCGCGCTGATTCGATCAATCGCCTCGGCGGGTAGCCCGCTCCTAGCCAGCAGTAAAGCGCGAAGCCGGGCGAGACGTCGAAGCGTCTCGCCGTCGTCTCGCCCGTCGAGCACGACCTCGACTTCGAGAACCCGAGCGGCTGCCTCTCGGCCATGGCCCGTCGACTGATCGAGGGCCTCGAAGATCTGGTCGGGCGTGTACGGCTTAGGAACATAATCGTCGGCGCCGGCGTCAAAGCTCTCGATTCGGTTTTCCGCGGCGACGCGAGCGGTCACGATCACAACGGGAACTTGACTGGTCGTACCAGATGACTTGAGCGCCCGGCACACTTCGTAACCCATCGAGATCGGGAAGCATGAGGTCGAGGAAGACGACATCCGGAACCCGGTCGCGGACCTTGGCGATGGCTTCAGAGCCGGTGAATGCGGATTCGGTCGAGTAACCGTGCAGTTGGACCAGCATCGACAGCAGCTTATTCGCTTCGCGCTCGTCCTCAACGATCAGTGCAGTCGGCATCCCTTATCCTCGCGAGCTAGTTGCTCGAGCAGTTCCATGGCACGGTCCGATGCGAGTAAAAGCCCGCGCTTCGTCTTGCCGCGAACCATCGTTACACGCAGCCAGTACTTTTCTGTCAGTCGTCGAAAAACGGTGGTGAAGTTGTCACGGATTCCTCGCGGGCCCCGCGCTCGCTTGCGCGGACGTGGAAGGCGAACCCTCACCCGCGTTCCGCCTCCGGCCCGACTCTGTGCCTCGATATCTCCACCATGCATCTCCACGAATTGTTTTGCAATACTCAGCCCAAGCCCCAATCCACGCTTGCAGAATCCAAAGTCCCCCGACGAATGGCGGCTGGGGTCGAGCTGCGTGAAAAACGGCTGGAACAGATGGCGCAGCTCTTGCGGCTCCAGTCCCACTCCGCGATCGTCCACCCAGATCTCCGCGCCGTCGTCCTCGCTCAATCGCGCCGTCAGCTCGATGGTACCGCCGTCGGGAGTGAACTTGATCGCGTTGGTCAGCAAGTTAACCAGGACCGCGCTGATCTTGTCGGCGTCAATTTCAAATGCGCCCAGTTCAGCCGCCAGTTTTGTCTGAAGCTGGATGTGGCGAGCGTTCGAGAAGAGCCGGACCTGATCGACAACCCGGTGGATCAAATCCGTCAGTGCGACCGGGCTGCGTTCCAGCGTTTCTGCGGAAATTCTCGGCGCGAAGCAAGGTCAGCATGTTCTTGACGAGCCGAGCCAGTTGCTTGCCGCTGGTGGTGATCTGGCGGAGAATTTCGTTTTCCTGGTCAGATCGCGCCGGGTTACAGAGGCGCAACAGCTCGGTCAGCCCGAGAACCAGGGTAATCGGCGTGTTGAACTCGTGGCTGGCCACCTCGATGAACGCCGTTTTCAATTGGCCGGCACGAGCGAGCTCTTCATTGGCCCGCACCAGCTCGCTATTGGCCGCTTGCAGCTCGCTGACGAGCCGTTTCCTCTCCGCCAGGAGATCGTATTGTTCCGCCGCCTGGCGGATAATCCATTCCAGCTCGATCGACTCCCACGGCTTCATGATATAACGAAAAATCTGCCCTTCATTGACCGCATTGATGACCGCCTGCATGTCCGCGTAGCCGGTGAAGAGCATGCGAATCGCGTCGGGTTTGAGCCGCCGCGCCTCGCGCAGAAATTGATCGCCCGACATGCCGGGCATGCGCTGGTCGGTCAGGATCAGCTCGACGCCTTCTTTCTGAAGAATCTCGACGGCTTGGTGGCCCGAGACCGAAGTGAGCACACGGTAGCCGCGGTGAAACTGATGGCGCAGGCTCTCGAGCACGTCCACTTCATCGTCAACGACCAGGAGAGTATGCCGTCTTTGCTCCATCAGCTTTTCTCCAATTGCCTCTGCCGCCATCGGGCCCAACTCGCCGGGTATTCTTGCACTCGGTTCATAACCACTGGTCCACGAATTGTCGCCAGGCCCCCGCCAGCTCGCCGTTCACAGGGCGAGACCACTCTCTCCTGGCGAAGCCGCCGGTCGCGGCGAATCGGCCGACTGAGTATGCCGAAACTTCTGCACCTCTGTCTCGAGCGCCGTCACCCGCTTTTTGAGCTCGGTAACTTCCGCGGCGAGGTGCTCGCGCTCATGCGCCTGTGCTTCAAGCCGATCAAACTCCAACGCGGCCTGTCGCACCGCCGTGATCAACTCTTCCGGCTGCCACGGCTTTTTCATGAACTGAAAAATGTGGCCCTGATTGATCGCCGCGATGATCGATTCCAGATCGGCGTAGCCCGTGAAGAGCATGCGGATCGCCTGTGGGTACCGCGCCTTGACCTTCGTTAAAAGCTCGACTCCGGTGATCTGAGGCATCCGCTGGTCAGACATCACGATGTGCACTTCCTCCTCCTGCATGATCCGGTAGCCCTCGTCGGCGCTATTGGCCTTCAACACCCGGAATTCACGACGCAACAAATCATGCACGGAGTCACAGACATGAGGCTCGTCGTCCACAATCAGCAGGCAGTGCCTGGTCGTTGCCATGATGTACATTCACTCCAAGGTTTTCAGAGCCAGGCTTGGGACCGGGAAGACGACCCTGCTCTTTCCTAAAGTATACGCCAGAGGCAATCGCGGTTCGACGGCGCAGTGTCCCGCGCTGCAATTCGCCTTCGCTGAGCTGACGATCGGGCCGATGCCAGGCAACCCGCCACTTCACTCAATGTCCACTCCACTCTTGGAGATCAAGGTGATCGCGTTGCTTCCCGCCTGGCCGTTCTTCGCACCGTCGAGATACCGGCCTTCGGCATCCTGAAGGCCCGACGGGCTCGTTCCATCAATCCGAAGCTGAAGCGTTTTGGTCAGCGAAAACGGCTTTTTGGGCTTGAGCGTCACGGACTGATTGATCGCGTTGTAGGATGCGGAGCGCAGACCGACGACGACCGCGTTGCCGGCGGTATAGGACCCTTTCTTACCAGGATAGGCCAGGCGGTATTTCGCTGTCTCGTCCGCCTCTTGAGCATTCACCGCCCCGCTGAACGTCACCAGAATCTGTGTCACCAGATGGCTTCGATTCATGGATAACTGAACATTCGCGACGTCGACGAGCGGAGTCGGCGTGGGTGTCGGCGTCGGAGTTGGTGTCGGTGTGGGTGTCGGAGTCGGCGTGGGTGTCGGAGTCGGTGTGGGTGTTGGCGTGGGTGTCGGAGTCGGCGTGGGTGTCGGCGTGGGTGTCGGCGTGGGTGTCGGAGTCGGCGTGGGTGTTGGCGTGGGTGTCGGAGTCGGCGTGGGTGTTGGCGTGGGTGTCGGAGTCGGCGTCGACACTTTGGTGACGTTGATGGTCACGGTGGCGGCGTTGCTGGTCGCCGGCGCAGCCGTCGCGTTGGGGCCGGTCGCGGTTGCGGTGTACTGGAACGTGTCGGCGCCATAGTACCCGGCGGCCGGCGTGTAGGTGAACGTGCCGGTCGTCGCGTTGAAGCCGCTGATCGTGCCATGACTGGGTGCCGTGGTGAGAGTATAAGTCAGGGGCACCGTCACGCTGGTATCGGGAAAGGTGTTCTGACCCGATAGCGTGACGGGCAAAGAGCTGTTTTCGGCGACCGACTTCGTGACCGGATTTGCATATGGCTTGAAATTGACCGTGGTGGGATCGGTCGGGCCTGAATAGGCCCCCACCGTAACGACGAACGACTGTGACGCCTTGGTGCCGGTGCCGCTCCCGTCGTTCGCCGTCACGGTGATCGTCGACGTTTCGCCTGGCCTTGCCTGTGTCGTATCGATGATCAGCGTGCCATTGGGGTTAAACGAAGACAGCGTCGCCGAGCTGATCGTGAGCGGATATTCCGGCTCGCTGGTTTCCCCGAGAAGGGTGTTGTAAATGAGCGGGACCGAGTTCATCTGGTTGATCGTGCTGATGCCAGTGAGCAACTGACCAAACAGTGTATACCCGTATCCTAGCAACGAGTCGTTCGGAGCGAGCGTGGTGAAGAATTCCGTCTCATTCGAGTCGGTCCCGCCCGCGTTCGCCATCGCAAGCTGGTAGGTTCCCGTGAACGCCAGTTGCTGCAAATCTTCGTTGGCGAACGTCACCGGAGGATTCGGCTCACTTCCGGTCGGTGTCGGCGAGCCGCCCTGAATAACGAATCCCGCGTAGATCCGGTTGAAGTAGTCACCTGTGTGCACGAAGTAGCCGTCCGTCAAATTGGAGATTTCGCTGACCGTGTTCGGCGTGAGGCTCTGGAATAACTGGTAAGTCAAGGTGCCAGTGAAGCTTTTCGCGGAATCGGTGGGATCGGAGAACGAGACTCCGAGGGTCCAGAACGGTCCCGTCGCGATGGATGCGGCGATATCGGGGTTACTCGAGGTGACCGTAAAGGTCTGGGCGTCGGTGGTGCTGGTCTCCGCCAGCAAGGGGATGGTATCACCTTGCAGGGCCGGCACGGTGAGAGATGCGATCGGCTGGAGCGAGGCCGGGCCGGTCAACAACTGACGGTCTTCGAGCACGTCGAGCCGTGGCTGACGAAGCATGCTGCGCGACGGTCTCGTGCTGGTGCCGCCAAATGACCGTCTCCACAGACGGCGACGCCCACCAATCAATGCCCACATCCGAGAAGTCTCCCCACTCTTGGCTTGTTTTCGATCATGAGCGTCGGTCCGCACTTCAAACGGTACCCTGATCGCATGGCATAATAATAGCACTCAGCCATGCACGATGCTTTTGGCAAGATACCGCGATCGCGAATCGCCAAATCATACCATATCGGGCGGCACCGCTGGCGCGGCGCCGCCCGACGGGGCCAAACTGTGTCAAAGCGTGGTTTTTGTTTTTCGCGATGCGGGGCGCCGGTCCGCCAGCGTGCGGCCGATCGTCCCGACTGGAGTGCGGGCCCCTTGAGCGTGGAATCGAGTACGCGCGATGCCTGTGGAGCCTTGTCATCTTTGGGAGTGACAGTGGGCCGGATTGGCAAGCCATCCGTTTTGTGATTCGTAACACCTTCCCCATGAGCGGGAAACAGAAACAAGCAATGACCAGGATCCAGCGGGCTCGCTGGCGCTGGCGACGCCGTTAAATTGCAGTGTCCCGCGCGGTGGCGCACTGCAAAATAAGCCGCGACATGATACCGTGAAAGAGCGATTCCTCACAGTGTGTCGATAAAATCCACGGACCTTCGAACTTTGAGAATGGCGAACATGCCAACCTTTACCCATCACGTTTTCGTCTGTGGCAACGTTCGGGCAGCCGGCCACAAGCGAGGGTGCTGCGATCCCGACGGCAGTCAGAAGCTGCGAGAGGCGTTCAAGAGAGAGCTCAACGACGCCGGGTTCGGCCCCCTGGCACGCGCGAACCATTCCGGCTGCCTGGACCAATGCGAGCACGGCCCGACGGTGGTGATCTATCCCCAGGGGATCTGGTACGGTGGGATCACGATCGAGGATGTGCCCCGGATCGTCGCCAAGACCATCCTGGGCGGGGAGATTTTGAACGACCTGTTAATCGCCGATGATTGCCTCAACAACCCAAACTGTCCCCATCGCGGGGGATCAACGCGGAGAGACTCCCGTGGCTGAAATCGTCGAATCAGCCGTTCAGCTTCGGAGGCTCGTCACCCAGGCCCGCGATCGAGGCAAACGCGTGGGTTTGGTCCCCACCATGGGGGCCTTGCACGCGGGCCACGTCGAGCTGATCAGGCGCTGTCACGCTCTCACCGATTTCGTCGTTGTGTCGATTTTCGTCAACCCAACCCAGTTCGGGGCCGGCGAGGATTTCAACCGCTACCCCCGACCGCTCGAGCACGACCTGCGTCAATGCGAATCCGCCGCGGTCGACCTGCTCTTCACTCCGACCGTCCCTGTGATTTACCCCCGTGGAGTGTCTTCGACCTTCGTCGAAGTGCCCGGTCTCTCAGATGTCCTCGAAGGGGCCAGCCGCCCGGGGCATTTTCGTGGCGTTGCCACGGTCGTGCTCAAACTCTTTGAGCTGGTGCGTCCGGACCTGGCGGTCTTCGGCCAGAAAGATTTCCAACAACAATTGGTGATTCGGCGCCTGGTGGAAGACCTTCATTTGGCGGTCGAATTGTCCATCGGCCCGACCGTCCGGGAAGCGGACGGACTGGCGATCAGCAGCCGCAACCAGTATCTCAATCCCGAGCAGCGACAGGCGGCGCCGGTGCTCTATCGGGCTCTTGAACGCGCCCGGCACGCGGCCGCCGCGGGGGAATGCCAGGCCGACCGCATTCGACAGATTCTGCGCGAAACACTAACATCAGAGCGGCTGCTCGGCCTGGACTACGCTGAAGTCGCCGACGCACAGACACTCGATCCTTTAGGCGATTTAGGCAAAGGACAGACAGCCGTGGCTCTGGTGGCGGCTCGAATCGGGACGACGCGTTTGATCGACAATGCTCTTCTGAGCGATTAAGCCAAGGTTTCCTTGTCGTTTGCGGAGGACTCTGCGGCGATGCGACAAGTGTTGTTCACAATTCCCATCTTCGGCGGCGTCAAGGTATTCGGCTATGGGGCCATGCTGGTGGTGGCCTTCGTCTCATCGACATGGCTGGCCTGCTGGCGAGCGCACCGCGAGCGATTAGATCCCGAGATCCTCAGTGATATGTCGTTTTGGGTCTTCCTGTTCGGGCTGATCGGGGCTCGCTTGTTTTACTGTGCCGAATACTGGGGAGAAGACATCAAGACCCTCTGGGACGTGGTTCAGTATTGGAAGGGAGGGATCGTCTATTACGGGGGCGTCGTAGGCGGAGTGGCCGCTTTTTTCTTCTTCTGGCGGCTACGGCCATTTCCCATGCGTCCCTACATGGACGTTATTGCTCCTTCGATCGCCGTCGGGACGCTCTTCGGCCGCGTGGGATGTTTCATGAACGGCTGTTGTTATGGCGACCTTTGCCGGCTTCCCTGGGGGGTCTCGTTTCCGGCGAACTCGCCTCCCTGGGCCCAGCAGTACCACCTGGGACTGATTCCGCCGGATGCTCGCTATTCATTACCGGTTCACCCCACTCAGATCTACTCAGCGATCGATGCCTTCGTGCTGTTATTGCTGCTAACGGCCTACTATCCGCTCCGCCGGCGCGACGGCGAGGTGCTTGGGCTGTTGATGCTCACTTATCCAATATCACGGTTTCTGATCGAATATTTGCGGAATGACGAAAGCGCTATGTTCGCCGGTATGACGATCTCGCAGGCGATCAGCGTGGTGCTTTTCGTGGGCGCGTGCCTTTATTGGGCCTGGCTGTCGACTTTTCCCCAAGAGCTTTATTACGACCATGTACCGGCTGTTGAGCCGAGCGATGCGGTGCCGGTCGCGGCGTCGCGGCCGTGATCCGATCAGGGGACGGGAATCTGGTCGAGAATGCGCTGCAGGAGATTGTCGGGTGAGAGGCCCTCGGCGTCGGCTTCGAAGCTTACCAGAATCCGATGCCGCATGACGTCGCGCGCCAGGCTCTTGACGTCGTGAGGCGTGACGAAGTCGCGCCCGGCGAGAAGGGCGTGTGCCCGGGCGGCCCGCACCAGCGCGATCGTCGCCCGAGGGCTGGCCCCCAGCTCTAGAAGGGGCGCCAGGGGCAAGCCGAAAGAGGCGGGGTCGCGTGTGGCCCGCACGAGGTCGACGATGTATTCCTTGATGGCAGGGGCGATCCGGATTGAAGCCGCAAGCCGCGAAACGCGATCACATCGGCCGGGCCGTAGAGCGGAGGCCGTTCGCTGACGACCGCTTCGGACTCGGGGCGAGACGAATCGGATACGCTCGGCAAATCGAGCATGAGCAGCTCGGAGGCACGATCGGGGTAACCGACCAAGAGCTTCATCAAGAACCGGTCGAGCTGGGCTTCGGGAAGCGGGTAGGTTCCCTCGTGCTCGATGGGGTTTTGGGTGGCGAGTACCCAGAAGGTCTCAGGGAGGTGAATCGTTTCGTCACCGACGGTGATTTGACCCTCCTGCATGGCCTCCAGGAGCGCCGCTTTGCACCTTGGCCGGAGCGCGGTTGATCTCGTCGGCCAGGAGGACAGACGTGACGATCGGCCCGGGGCGGACGTCAAAAGTGCCCGTGGCAGGACGATAAATCTGCGTTCCGGTCAGGTCGGCGGGTAGCAGGTCGGGGGTGAACTGAATGCGGCGAAACGGCAGGTCAAGCGCCTGGGCCAAGGCACGGACCGCACGCGTCTTGGCCAGGCCTGGTACGCCTTCGATCAGCACGTGACCACCAGCCAAGAGCGCGATCACGAGCCGTTCGAGGAGGGCCCGCTGTCCGACCACCAAGTCTTCCATCCGATCGATGAGCGCGCGCAGCCGCCGTTGCGCCGTGCCGACCAAGATGAGGGAAGATGGCGAATCGGCGAAACCAGGCTCGTTCCGCTCGCTGGACGCCAAACTCAAGAAGACCTCTCCGCGCGGCGCCGTTCCATCAATCGGCGTAGGATGTCGCTCGCCGCGTCGCTGGTGTCTTTGTATTCGGGTTTGGCAGGGCCCTGTTTAGTCTGCTCTTTTTGTGCTTTCTTGGCGGCATAAAACGGGTTGGATGGATCGAGAAACTCCTCGGGCACGTCATCGACGGCTTCCGACTCTGCTTCGGCGATTGCCTCCTCGGAGTCTTCATGCTGGTCAAACGGCTCGTCGATTTCTTCTTCCGCTTCGTCGTCAGGTTGGCGTTCGTACTCCTCGTCGGAGACGGAAGCGGGCTGCGTCGCCGGTGCCGTGGGCTTGGGCGCAGCCGAGCTGGCTTCTCTGAAGGCGGCGATCGTCATCGTGTCGCCTCCATAAACGGCCGTGGTGGGCCGCTCGGCGGTCGGCTCGTTGCTGGGACCGACTAGCCACGCATCAATGTCATCGCCCGAAATGTCATCATCAAGTGATGCGGTCTTGGGTGCTACGGGGGCGGCGGCCGGTTTGGCGGCCGTCGCGGGGGAGTCCAGGATTGAGACCGCGAAGGTCAGTGGTCCCACCTGTACCAGGTCTCGGTCTTTGAGCCGGCAAGGGTCGGCTGTCACGGCCTTGCCATTGACCAGGGTACCATTGCGGCTGCCCAGGTCGCGAACCATAACAGCCCCGCCGCTCATGGTGAATTCGGCGTGCTCACGGCTCACTTGTTCGCTGTTCGGTCGGAGGTGACAGGTTTCACCACGGCCGATCTTGAAATTTGGCCCGACCAAGGGAATGACTTTCCCCTCGGGCTTGCCTCGCACGACAACTAGTTGCACTTTCATGACAATCGTCCCGCCCTCTTTGGTCTTCAACGATCAGAATCATCGCCGACAGGAACAACGTATTGATAAGAAAGCGAATGCGATGAGCAGAACGCCACTGCCGAGGGGGGCTCGTGACGACATCCTCGCCGATCGAGCACCGTTATTCTACCTCATTCTATCGGAGTTCCAAGATCCTAACCCAAGCTCGGTAAATCGATTCTTCCTCGAATTCACAGGATCGGCTTTTTTTTGCCCGCATTACACTGACTTGTGATCCCGTTGCCGCATGGTTGAGCAAACGACCCAAGGCCTCGGAACTGTTATCGTAGATTGGTCCACGCCGGATTTTGGTAACGAGCACGCTCGAGATCCAGGGCATGGTCTCGAGCCTGCGCGGGAGCTTGAGCATCGAGGCATCGCAGGCCTAAAGCCGTGGGTATCCGCGACAGCAAACGATCGGACCAAGCATGAAGTGCGGTCGATTCATCCGCCATGTCGCAGATACCAATAAGCTCGGGCGTTCGGGACGAATGAGCCAACAACAGAGATCCATGCTGCAGCACCGCACCTCCTCGCCGCCGCTGCGAGCTGCCGACAATCTTTGCACCGTTGATGACGATATCTTCCGGGTCCTCGCCTTTAAAGCATAACAAGGGTCGGTCTTGGTTGCCAGGACTTGATCGCCCGGCACCGCCTCGCCGGGCCGCGCGAATCCCCCCTTCCGCGAGCGCCGCGATGATGGCCGCGTGTACCGCGTAATACAAGCCCGCGCGGGGGTGTACCAGCGGATGGTTCGCGTTAATGACCAGCGCGTACGTCACTTCGTGGTGGTGCCAGATCGCTCCTCCGCCGGTCAAGCGACGCACCAGCGGGGCGTTCTGAAAACGAGCGTCGGCTCGAACCTCCGCCAGTCGCTGAAAGTAGCCCAAGCTTAGCGTGGGAGTCGTCCACCCGTAGGTCCGGAGATAGGCCGTCTCAGCGCCGCCGGCGACCCTTTCGAGCAGGGCCTCATCGAGCGCCATATTCGCCGGGCCCGATCCAGCCTCGTAAGGAAGAACGTGGCACTTTAATTCCGCGGTAGCCATAATTTCACATTCCGTAGATCCGAAAATGATAGGCAAGTTGCTGACTCATCCCGCTTCACCAGCCGGAGCCCGCGATGACCGTGTGCGAAAACCCTCGGTTCGACGATGATCAATCACCGCCAGCCGCCGCCCAAGACGAGCCGGAGAGCCGGCCGGCTGGGCTCCCACTGTACGTCTGGGTCATGCTGGCCGTCGTTGTCGCGATTCCTGTGGGGATCTTCTGGGGCGAAGGAGCGACCAACCTGGAGATCATGCCCCGAGTGATCCTCCGCGCCCTGACGGCCCTGGCTGCTCCGCTGGTCGTCCTCGCCATCTTGAGCGCGATCGTCACCAATGAGGTCAAAGGCCGTGTCGGTGTCCTCATGATGTTCTTTTATTTGATCAATACCCTGATGGCAATGCTGATCGGCCTAACACTGTCGAACCTGATTCGGCCCGGTCTCGGGGCTGCGCTCGTCGAACCGGGGACGGCCGCCCCGGTACTCGCCAGGAAGACGGCCACTGATCTCGTGATCGATCTGATTCCCAAAAGCATCGGTGAGCCGTTTACCCAAAACCATCTGGCACAACTGGTCGTGCTCACCCTGGCTTTGGGGATCGGGTTAGTGAAGATTCGCGACAGCCAGAAGGCTCGCGGCGAAACCTCCTTTCAGGTCGTTGTGGACTTGCTGACCATCGGCTTCGAGCTCTTGATGAAGGTCTTGCTCTGGGTAGTGGCCCTCGTGCCCTTGGCGGTCTTCGGAATCGTGGCCGCCAGCGTCGGCCAAAAGGAGGGCATGCGCGTCTTGGCCTCGTTGATTTGGCTGATCGTCGTCGTGACGGGAGGGCTGGCAATCCAGGTGATCTGGTATTTGATCCAGATGTGGCTGGTGGCGCGGATGCCCCCCTTGCGGTTTCTGCGAGGGGCGCTTGACGTGATGGCCAGCACGGTGAGCACGGCGAGCACGGCCGCCACCATACCGATCACCCTTCGAGCGCTCGCGCGGCTGGGGATCTCGCGGCGGTCGAGCCAGCTCACGGCCTGCATTGGCACCAACTTCAACAACGACGGCACCGCCCTTTACCAGGCCAGCGCCGTGCTCTTCATGGCACAAGCACTCGGTTACCAATTGAGCCTGGCGGATCAGCTCGTCGTCGTGCTGACAACGCTGGTGGCCAGCGTGGGAGCGGGCGGAATCCCGTCGGGAAGCTTCGTGACCATGCCGCTTATCTTCGCAGCCGTTCGCCTCCCCGTCGAAAAGATCCCGATCTTGCTCACCGTCGACTGGCTGCTGGACCGGTGCCGGACCACGTCCAACGTGTTGGGCGACATGACCGTGGCCGTATTGCTCGATCGCGTTTCGCCGCCGCCAAAGGCAGAGGACGCCGCGATCGATAGCCGGTTCAGATCTGATAATTAAGCCGCTCCAGGTAGTCGGATTCGCTGATACCGCTGTTCGACTCACGAATGCGAAGCCGTGGGTTTTCGATGGTGACGATCGTGTAGGGCGCAGTACTCTGCGTAATCCAGGCCGATGAGCCGATGACGGAGTTATGCCCGATGATCGTGTTTCCCCCCAGGATCGTGGCGTTGGCGTAGATGACCACGTCGTCGCCGATGGTCGGGTGCCGTTTCGCGTCGCGGACGATCTGGCCTGTCTTCTCGTCGCGGGGGAAGCTGAGGGCCCCCAGAGTCACTCCCTGGTAAAGCTTGACCCCGTCGCCGATCCGGCTCGTCTCGCCGATGACCACGCCCGTGCCGTGATCGATGAAGAACCGCCGCCCGATGGTGGCGCCAGGATGGATATCAATGCCCGTCTTTCCGTGTGCGTATTCGGTCATCATCCGGGGAATCAACGGCACGCCCAGACGATAAAGCTCGTGAGCCATGCGATAAACGGTGACCGCCGATAACCCTGGGTAGCAAAACACGATCTCGTCGGCGCTCTTGGCGGCCGGGTCGCCGTCAAAAGCGGCTTGCACGTCTTCGGCGAGAGTGTGCCGCAGCTCGGGCAGCGTCTCCAAGAATCGGATCACGAGCGCCTGTGCCTTGGCTTCAAGATCGGCCTCGCCGTCGCCGTCGTTGCAGTCATAACGGAATGCGCGGGCGATCTGCTGGGTGAGCCGGTTGTTCAGACTGTCGATCAAGTCGCCGACGTGGTAGCCCACATTGCCAAGCCGCAGATTCTGTCGCCGTCCATAGCCCGGATAAAGGATCTCTCGCAAGTCGCCCAGAATGTCGACGACTTCGCGGTAGCTCGGCAGGGGCAAATGCCCGAGATGATGGATGGCGCCGCATTCCTCGTACGTCTCGACGATCCGCTGCGTGATCTTAGACAGGGGGTCTGTCGATTTGAGGTCGGTGGCCATCGTGAAATCCTCGTCGACTCCCCGGTTCACCACCGCAAGCGAGAGGCTCTGCCAGGGCTAGGGAAGATTCGTGATCGTTCCAACTTCGATATCATAGGAGACCAGCGCTAGCGAATCAACGAAGTCGAAGATGGGCATGACGGAGTTGGCGGGCTTCGTGTTGATGCTGGTCCGCCATCCTGGCAAGGGTGGTATTGAGGAAAGCGTGACGCGCTTGATCTGGCCATGGACCATCTGAGCCCCGCCATGATCGTCGTTGCTCCGGGGGGAGTAGGTTCGAGCGCCGGCAAACCCGCGCGAGAATTTGCAGTCCCGGGTGGTCGAAGCCTGACTCTCCCCTGCCGTCTTCCTTAATTGTGCCACGTCCGTTATAAATAAGGCGTATTAATTTCCTCGCGTCGGAGGTGCCGCCATGCGCAACTCGAAAGTCTCGAGGCTTTACTCTGATCGAATTACTGGTGGTCATCGCGATTATCGCTATCTTGATCGCGATCTTGTTGCCCGCGGTCCAAGCCGCGCCGAGGCCGCGCGGCGTTCACAGTGCGTCAACAACCTTAAACAAATCGGCGTGGCGTTGGCCAATTACGAGAGCAGCAACGCCGTGTTTCCGCCGGGTTCGATCAAATGGGGAGCAGGGACCCTTCAGGATTGCATCACGCAGCGGCATCACACGATGTTTGCCTTGATTCTCGGATACATGGAACAAACGACAATCTCTAACTCGATCAACTTCAGCCTGGGATCGGTCGACACGACCGGGCCCTACGGTACGGCTGTCAACTCGGCCGCGTGCAACAGCACTGCCTACAATACCGTCGTCAACAGCTACCTGTGCCCGTCGGACAACATCTCCAAAAGCAGCGTCACGACGCCCGGGCAATCGCAAACGTCGTACGGTGGCGTGGTCGGCAACGTCGACGTCACCCATTGGTGGTACGGTTGCCCGGCCGCTCCAAGTCCGCAAGCGCAGGGCGACGGCATGTTCAATGCCGACTATGTGTACCGCGTATCCGACATCACCGATGGCCTCAGCAACACGCTCTTCGTGGGGGAGACCTCACGCTACACGAACGATCCGGACGGAACTTCGTTTTACACATGGTCGAACGACAACTTGCATAACTCGAGCGTCATCGGGGTGACCAGGATAAATTCGTATGCCTATACGATCGCCAAACCCAATGCCCCCATGCTCGTTCCCGATGTTCCACCGGACCCAACGTTTCACATCAATTGGCAGCAGGACCCAAATACCCCACAACTTGTGAACATGGGTCAGTGGGGCTTTCGCAGCCAGCATCCTGGGGGGGTGAATTTTCTCTTCGGCGACGGCTCGGTGCATTTCATCAACAATTCGATCAACGTGATCGGCACTGTAAACCCGACCACCGGTGACTTGGCGCATCGGCGTCTACCGCCAGTTGGCGACCCGCCAGGGTGGCGAGGTGATTGACGCTAACTCGTATTAATCCCGTTTCCCGTCGGTGCCCGCATTGAAGGAATTGGCGCAATGAAATTGATGCGACGGTGCCTTTTTCTTTTCGGCTCTGTCTCTCTGATCGGTGCCTTGGGCGGCTGCGGCCGCGGTGGGCCCGAGGCCCTCCCCACCACCCCCGTTGTCGAAGAAGGCGACAAGGTGATCGTGGAGGGAATTGAGGAGAAACCCAGAACCAAAGGGCTCGAGCTCGGTCCAGGACCGCTGCCGCTTCCCTGAAATCCGGGACCCCAATCGGCAGTGGGATGGATTGCCAATCCGTCCTAAAATCACTCGCTGCTGGACGTGTCGCAGATCAGCGACGAACTGCGACTTTCGTCGTCAATTATTCGCCGGGCCTGATTGGCTGTCTGGACTTCCACCCCTTTAGGACGCCTGAACTCGATTTGAGGAGGCTTGAACTAGGTTTCTTCGGTAGAACGATCGTCCGGGTCGTGTGTTTCGCGGATGTTGAATTGCCGCAGCCGGTGCTCATGATCGCGGCGATTGCCACGAGGCCGATCGCCCAACGAATGAACCAATACATGGTTCTCCCCCTTAATACTGGTCGGAGCTAACAATCTCACCAGCACTCCGCGTGCCGAGAGCACGATAAGCTACGAGGTTTACCGAATTCTTAATGAACTTAACGGAACCGTCGGTCATCGCGAAATTGAGGCCGCCAGGATGGAGGCTCCTGAAGCCCCACTGTCCGAGCGAGTTGCACGGGCCGCCCGGAATCGCGGCGTTCTGAAGCCAGTCGGGGGGAAGAGCCAGGTTTGCGGTAAAGCAACTGTTGAAGATATTCCCCGTTGTGTCAGGGCCGCAGTTAGGAGCGGGAACGACAAATGCGCCGCCCGTGATGCGCCACCCAGTACTCCAAAAAGTTGTGTCTTGCCAAGGTGCCGCGACGTTCTGAAACATCCAACCATTGCCCGTCGGCTCGTTGACAAACCGCGACGCCTCGCCGAAGAGAAACGTATTGCTCGTACCGTCGGTGACGTCCGCGATCCGCACCGAGCCCATCGGCATGAACATCCCCGTTCCGCCACCCCATCCACAAGTATCGCCATATTGTACAGCAACGCCGGAGCCATTGACCCAGTTGAAGAGGATGTTTTCGTACGTCCCGCGGTTCGTCGCATAGGAATTCTGGGCGGTGGGAACGTACGAGTTCTGTGGTGGATGGGGACCTGAGTTCCCATCCGAGGGGCAGATGAATAAAGAGATCGTCTGGGTTCCCGCTGTCCAGTTGGGCCCGCTGACTGAGAACTGGGGATAGCTATAACTAGGCCAGATCAAATTGTAAGCATTAAAAGCCGCGCTGTTTTCCACGAACGGCAGGAAATAGACCCAAGTACTCCACCACATGTTCGCGGTGCATGCGGGGTTGCCAAAGCCGTCTTGCACGATATTGGTCTGGAGATTGCCCATCGGAAAGCAACCATTCACGCTCTCGTAATTGAGATTGGCCAGCGCGATCTGCTTAAGATTATTAACGCACTGGGCACGACGAGCGGCTTCGCGGGCCGATTGCACGGCCGGTAGCAGCACGGCGATCAAGACCGCGATGATGGCGATGACTACCAAAAGCTCGATCAGGGTAAACCCTGGGCGAATGGATCGACGGGCAGAGAAAAACCGCATAGTGTCACTCCTGGAATCTAAAAGATCCCGCGGAAAAGAACACGAAGGACGCCATGAGAACAACGACACGTGCCCCCCGCTCTTCTTATAAAAAAAGCGAAACGAACGCGGCGCCGGTGAGTTGCGAGGCTTACGCGAACAACAGGGGCGCTCTTTGCGCGAAGCCGCGATTGGCACACCCACCGATCATCCAACCAAAACAAAAATGGCAACGAGAGCAAGTCGACGCCCGTACTGGAAACTATTACGCAACCGCAGGCTGATTCTCACAGTATCCAGTCAGCCAGCGACCCACGCTTGACGGTGACCTTACTGATCGCTGCGATTGAGCCGCTTCTGACGAGTAGGTGCAAACAAACCAAAAACTAAAATGAGAAAAGACTAAAATGAAATGCTGACATTCCCACGGCGCAACAGTCAGCTTTCCAAGGACAGACATTCGCGATTTTCAAAAGGCTCTGGCGGGGTTGCCCAAGATGGACCAAATTTCCCCCCTGGATTAATATAGCGTACGATATGGACTAGTGGGGTGTCAAGGGAATTTACATTGAAGTTGGTAAGCCCGCAAAAGGATTGAGTGTCGCCTGCGCCTTGACGGAGGAGCGAACCGACCATTAAAGTCCGAAGCTCGGCACACATGGGGAACTGGTTACGAGGAAGTCGTGATGAACCGCGATCGGGCGCTGAAACGGATATTCGAGGGAGGGATCGTGGCCGTGGTCCGCTCCGAGACGAGCGAGCCATTGGTCAAGGTTGTGCAAGCCCTCGTGCTTGGAGGAGTGACTGCAGCCGAGATCACGTTCACTGTACCCGACGCTATCGACGTGATCCGGCAGGTACGCCAGGCGGTGGGCGACTCGGTCGTTTTGGGTGCCGGGACCGTGCTCGACCCCGAGACCGCCAGGGCCGCGATTCTGGCCGGCGCCGAATATATTGTTTCACCGATCACCAACATTGATATGATTCGACTCTGCCGTCGCTACGACAAAGTTGTCATGCCGGGAGCATTTACGCCCACGGAGATCGTCACCGCCTGGGAAGCTGGCGCCGACGTCGTCAAGGTGTTCCCTGCTGATGTGGGCGGTCCTGCTTTCTTGAAGGCGCTCCGCGGTCCACTCCCCCAAATCCGCCTGATGCCCACCGGCGGCGTTGATTTGTCCACGGCTGAGAGCTTTATCAAGGCGGGTGCCTGTTGCTTGGGTGTCGGCAGCTCGCTGGTGGAGCCGCACGCCGTTGCCAGCGGCAATTTCGCGCGCATCCGCGAGATTGCAGCCCAATTCGTCGCGATCGTCCGGCGAGCCCGCGGTGCCAGTTGAATGGCATGCCCATTCCCCGGCAAGACAGCGCGCATATCGCGCAAAGCGCCCACAAACACAGGTTTTGCTAGTCGCCACAATTTCCAACTATCACCAGACATTCCAGCGCGACCGAACCAACCAGCGCCGCCCATTCGACTCGAATATCCGGCCAATTCACTTCAAGCCGAACGGGAATAAAGGACGATAAACTCGGCATAAGACTTGGCTCGCGCCCTTCGTCCGAACCGGCTGCGACTTACGGTGGCCGAGCATGTGCCGCCGGACTCGAATCGGTGGAGGCTGCCTCCGAGAGAAGGGCTGACTTCCCTTATGGCTTGAGGCGAGCGGTTCACGCCGTCCCGTCGCGCGTGTTGCGTTGAACCGGTGGGGCGTCACTGATCCAGAAGCATGTCTGGTTGTGTATCGGAGGGAGAAAAATCAAGTGGGGTCGAACCGGCGGGAAACGCGCCTGGTGTTCTCGATGCCGAGCTTGGCGGCTCTGGCTCTGAAACTCGGTGTGCTCACCGCGTCGGTAATCGTCAGTTCACAAACCGATGCCTGGTCGGCGCCCGAACTAGCCCAGGCCGGCGACAAGCCTCCCACGATTTATCATAAGAACCGCAACTTCCGAATCCCATTCAATCTGAATGCGAAGGGCCGGGACCAGGTCAAGGAAGTGCATTTGCTGGCCTCCGAAGACCAGGGATACCACTGGCGGGCCATCAGCAAAACTTTCCCCGATCGTCCCACGTTTACTTTCCGTTCGTCGCACGACGGCGAGTACTGGTTTGCTGTTCAGACTCTGACGGTAGACGGTAAAAGGTTCCCTTCGCTCGATTCAACGGTCGAGCCAAACATGAAAGTAATCGTCGACACCTTTCAGCCGACACTGCTCCTGGAACCCGATGTGCGCCGGGGGAGCCAAGCGGCGGTGCGTTGGGAAGTCAAAGATGAAAACCTTGATTTGAAATCGCTCGTTGTGGAATACCAGATCGAGGGGGTCGGAGTGTGGCGGCGGGTGCCGATCAAGCGCCCGAAATTAATCGGCGGCCAGCAATGGGATGCCGGCACCGCCGAGGCGATCAAGGTGCGGGCATCGGTCGCGGATAAGGCGGGCAACGTCACTGAGGCCACAATCGAGTTACCAGAGGGGAGTGCCAGCCCGGCGGACCTGGTCAACCACGGTCCCAGCGACGAAGGGCCTCCTGGGATATCACAACTTGCCGACGCAACGCAATCGGAGATCATGGCGGGCCCTAGTTTCACGCCGGTGAACGCACCGGCTGGCGGCAGTCGAAAGGAACCGACAGGTGGGTCGGGCGTTCCGGCCGTACGCCGCGTGGTGCTACAAGTGGTGGGTCGAGGCGGGGCGGATTATCCGATTGGGCCCGCGACGCGAGGTCGACCGAAAGTTCCACGGTCGGTTTCCGCGGCCGCGGATTCTCGGTCGATGGATCTTTTTCCACCGGCTGCCAACGGTCTGCACTCGGACCCCAGCGATTCGCCCGCGTTAACGAAGTCACCCGGCCGCGAGGGGCCCGGTGGCACGTTGCTCGTCGCCAACCCGAAATTCAAGCTTCAATACGCGATCGATGATGCGGGACCGGATGGCCCGGCCACGGTGGAACTCTGGATCACTCAGGATGGCGGCCGCACCTGGATACGCCGCGGTGACGACCCGGACCGCGTCTCTCCGATCGAGGTCGACCTTGGCGGCGAGGGTACCTATGGCCTTTCTCTGGTGGCTCGGTCGGCTTCTGGACTGGGCGATCAGCCCCCAGCGCCTGGAGATCCTCCCCAATCATGGGTCGAAGTCGACAGTACGCCCCCCGCGGTCCAGCTTCAACCGCCCCAGGTCGGAACCGGAATCAACTCCGGCAAAGTGGCGATCGCCTGGCGAGCCAGCGATCTTCACTTGCCGCCGCGATCCGTGACCCTGTCATGGCGGCTCGATCAGACCGGCGCCCCCTGGCAAACGATTGCCGAGGGTCAAGAGAACGCCGGCCAATTTATCTGGACCGTTCCGCCAAGCGTGCCCCAGCGCTTTCATGTCAAGGTCGAGGCCGTCGATTCCGTGGGCCACCGCAGTGGGGCGGAGACGACCGACACAGGCCCGATCATGGTCGATCGCAGCCGGCCCCGTAGCCGGATCATCGGCCTCGACCCAAGCGCTTCCTCTGGTAATGGCGCGTCGGCCCGCTCGTTGCGCTAGCAACAAACCGATTCAGGACCGCCCGGTCTCATAACGCTGGGCCCAGGAGCTCTTTGACGGCATCACGCTCCGAGACCAGCTCGGCGGCCGAGGCGTCGAGCCTCGTTCGAGCTTCGTCGTCGATCCGCACTCCCGTGGCGATCGACCAGGCCGCATTGCCCTTGGAGACCAGCGGGAAACTGTAGATCAGGCCGGACGGGATTCCGTAACTTCCGTCGGAGAAGACAGCCGTGCTGAACCAGTCTCCCGGCGCAGTCGGTACGTGAAGCGCTCGCACGCTGTCAATCACCGCATTGGCCGCCGAGGCGGCCGACGATCCGCCCCGCGCCTTGATGACAGCCGACCCTCGCTTGGCCACGGTCGGGATGTACGTCTCCGTGAACCAGGATGCGTCGGCGATGATTTCGGTCGCCGGCTTGCCGTTGATCCTGGCGTTCTTATAATCCGGATACTGTGTGTCGCTGTGGTTGCCCCAGATCGTCATGTTCGTAATCGCCTCTACCGCCGCGCCTGCCTTCTTGGCGAGCAGAGCGACCGCCCGGTTTTGATCGAGCCGCGTCATCGCGAACCATCGCTCCGTTGGGACCTTGGGAGCATGCGAACGCGCGATCAGGCAGTTTGTGTTGCACGGATTGGCAACGGTCAGAATCCGAACATTGGGTCCGGCAGCCGCATTGATCGCCTTGCCTTGCACGGTGAAGATCGGACTATTCGCGCGAATGAGGTCAGCACGCGACATTCCATCCTTGCGAGGCAGCCCACCCACCAAAATCACCCAGTCGGCCCCGTCGAAAGCTTCCTCAGCTTGGTCCGATGCCTTGACATCGGTCAGCAGCGGAAATGCGCAATCCTCTAGCTCCATCAATGTCCCGTTCAAAGCGGGCAGCGCCGGCGTTATTTCAAGCAGTTGCAACGACACCGGCTGACCCGGCCCAAAAATCGCTCCGGATGCGATTCGAAACAAGAGGGCATAACCAATCTGTCCACCGGCCCCCGTAACAGCCACGCGAATTGGCGAGCTCATGCAAGTAACTCCGTCGAAGAGATTTCATCAGGTTGCCACCTGATTGTAGTGGAAGGTGTCCACAAGGTGAATCACCCTGGTGCAAGAAATCCGTTCCATCGATAAACGCCACGTCTTGAGACCGACAAATTTGGGCCCGACCAGAGCGATCAGCGGGACAAAGAATCTAATGGCGAACTCGCCTCAGACGCGGATCTGTGCCGCGCCTTAGCGAGCGCGTTCTTGACGGCTTGCAAATGCTTGTTCACTACTCGTGAATCCGGTCGAGCGCGAACGGTCGGCCGATGCTTTGACCGAACTCTGACATCGGCCGTACTGGTCACCGTCACGGTGTCCGGGTCAGGGGCCGTCACGGTCACCTTAATCAGGTGATCGCCCGACTGTGTAAACACGTGTCTGCCTGTTACCGTAAATGTTCCATCACTGCCGCTGACCGTGCCGAGGCTTGTATGTCCGTTACCCCAATTGATCGTTGCAACAAACTGTCCCGACGTGGTGGCCGTATTCTCATCCTCGAACGTCGCGACCGGTCCGGCGAAGGATACGCCCTTTTTCAGGCTCA
>CAWHKI010000332.1:0-11191 GCA_963829765.1 uncultured Isosphaeraceae bacterium
AAGAGGCTCCGCGGAGATCGTGGATGAGCAGAGCGGTTGCTCCGGGGGATGGCGCGTGTAGCGCGTGCGCGTGCGGCGAGTCGTCGCCCGCGTTGTCCTGTTGCTTCGTTCAGTTTTCGTATTGCCGATGCGCTCGGCCGTCTCGCGGCCGCGCGATTTTCTGGTAAGTCCGGCCTGGACTTGTACGCTGGCCCGCTTGCGCCGTGAGTTTGACATGATCCTCGTCGACGGCGGTCCTCTGTTCACCGGCTTGAGCACGGCGGTTCTGCACAGGTCGGTCGACGCGGCGGTGCTCGTGACCCACCGAGGCATATCCGGCGAACGGGCGGTCCTGCGAGCCCGCGAGGTCTTGGAGGCGGGGGGAGTGCCGCTTCTAGGCCTGGCGGAGACATTCGTTTGATGCACGGGAGGCCGCGTGTACGAAGCACACTTTGGCCTGGAGCAGCGGCCGTTCGGCGAGACAGTCAGCCCGTCGGTGTATGTGGCTGTTCCCAGCCGCGACTCCGTGTTACGGCGACTGCGCTACTCTCTTGAGCACGGCCAGGCGCCCGCAGTGCTATTCGGTCCCATTGGCTCGGGTAAAACCCTGCTCGCCCGCCGCCTGGCGAGCGAGCTCGGCGGTCCGGCGATCCACGTGACGTTTCCGCGCTCTCTGCTGTCGAGATGATCGTGCACATCGCTCAGGAACTCGGCGGTGCCTCCCCTTCCCCGTTATCATTGCATGCGGCCCTCATGCACGTGCGAGACCAACTCGCTGTCTTGGCAAGCCGAGGTCAGCGGCCACTCTTGACCATAGACGACGCCCACCTGATCGAATCGTCGTCAACCTTTGAAGCGTTGCGGCTGTTGCTCAACTTCGCGACGAACGGACCGCCGGACCTGTCGCTCCTTTTCGTCGGAGGCGCCGAAGTCTTGCTTGAACTACCCCAGGGGCTGGCTGAACGAGTTGGTGCCCGCTGCCTACTCGCCTCGTTGACGGAGACCGAGTCGTCGATGTATGTCCTAGGCCGGCTCGCCGCCGCTGGTGCCAGCGGCTCCTTGTTTTCCGCTGAGGCATTGATCGCGCTTCACAAGGCCGCCCTTGGGTTGCCTCGGCGCCTTAACCGCTTGGCCGACTTGGCGTTACTCATCGCCTATGCTCAGGATCTTGCCACCGTCGACGCCTCCGTGGTCGCCGTCGCGGCTCGCGAGCTCAACCGAGACCTTGCCGCCTGACGCGAGTGAAGGGGAATCCAGCTTTTCAGCGGGGTCGGCCCGTGGGCGGAGACGGTCCTGCCGTTGAAATCGGCGTAAGACTGTGATGAGATGATTTAGGGCTTTCGGGCACGATGCCCGGGGACCTGAACGCCGTCGTTCCATCGACCGATCCGCGAGTAGTTAAAGGGAGACTTCCTTGGCGATGAAGGGGTTTGGGCGAGAAAGCCCGGTGCAAACGGCCGTGGTACCAGTTCCCATCCCAAATGCGATGCCGTGTCGCGATCCACTGCCGGCCTGGGACCGGCGCACCTGGCTGGTGACCATTCCGTTGGCCTGCTTCGTCATAGCCGCGTTCATCCCCATCCTCGAAAACGGCTTCATCGTCGGGTGGGACGACGATCGAAACTTCCTCGACAATCCCTATTACCGTGGTCTAGGCGTAGCCCAGGTGAAATGGTCCTGGACGACGTTTTGGGTCGGCAGTTACCAGCCGTTGGCGTGGATGCTCTATGGAAGCGCAATATGTGTTCTGCCAACTCGATCCACGAGGTTATCACCTTACCAGCCTGCTCCTTCAGGTCGCCAACGCGGTGGTCCTCTACGTCTTGACGGTGGCCTTGCTCGTCCGATGCCCGACCAGTTCCTGTGTCAAGACCCCGTGGACGTGCTCTTTAAGCACGGGGCTGGCGGCCGCCCTGTTCGCGGTGCACCCGCTACGGGTTGAGGCCGTGGCCTGGGCCTCGTGCCAGCCGTATCTGCCGTGCATCTTGTTCTCCATGCTGTCGGTTCTCGCCTATCTCCGCGCATTTCCAATGGGTTCAAGCCCGCGGTGGGGTTGGCTGGTGGGTTCGTTTCTCCTGTTCGTAACGGCCCTGTTGTTTAAGGCGCGGCGGTGACCTTGCCCGTGGTGCTCTTGATCCTGGACGTCTACCCACTCCGGCGATTGGGGGACGGTGCCGGGGGATGGTTCGGTGCGTCGGCGCGGAGGGCCTTGCTGGAAAAGGTGCCGTTCGTGATAACAAGTCTTTTGTTCATGGGCCTCGCGTTCGCTGCCAAGCCAGACTCACAGTTCCCAGTCGAGCATTACGGGCCCTCCGAAGGCATTGCCCAGGCGTGCTATGGGACCTGGTTTTATATTCTTAAGACGGTGTTACCGCTGGACCTCTTCCCCTTCTATTACTCGTTACCCGGTGAGCTGGATTGGCTCGCGCCCCGGTTCCGGTTGAGCATTTTCGCGACGGTGGCGATTTCCGTCGGCTTGTTTCTGATGCACCGGCGCTGGCCCGCTCTTGGCGGCTTGGCTCGCTTACCTGGTGATCCTGGCGCCCAACTCGGGCATCATTAGGATCAGATACCAGACGGAAGGGGATCGGTATAGCTATATGGCCATGCTGGGCTCGGTATCCCTGGCGGCCGCTGGTTTCTGCTGGCTCTGGCGGACATACTCGCCTTGGCGTCCTGGCGCCATCGGCTTGATCGGGACTGCCGTAGGAGCGCTTCTGGGTCTGCTTCCCTTGACGTGGGATCAGTGCCGGGCCTGCGCAATTCAGAAAGCCTCTGGAGCCATGCTCTGACCCATGGGGGAAACTCTAGCTTCTCAGTACACTACAATCTGGGCGCCATCCTCTATACCCAGGGAAAGCACCAGACGGCAGAGGCTCATTTTAAGGAGTGCTGCGGCTTAATCCCGGCTACGACCGAGCGCACAACAACTTGGGCAATCTCCTTTATATACGGGGGAAGTACGAGGAGGCGGTGACTCATTTCAACGAGGCGCTTCGGCTCAGTCCCGGTTACGCGGATGCCCATTACAACTTGGGCGTCGCCCTCCAGGGCAAGGGGAACTACCGGGCGGCGGAGGGTCATTACGTCGAGGCCGTCCGCCTCCGTCCCGGCTACGCGGATGCCCACAAGAACTTGGGCGACGTCCTCCATGCCCAGGGGAAGTACGAGGCCGCGGCGGCTCAGTTGGCCGAAGCGCTGCGGCTCAATCCTCGGTACGCCGATGCCCACAACAGCCTGGGGACGATCCTCTCTCGCCAAAGGAAGTATCCGGAGGCGAAGGCTCAATTCGATCAAGCGATGCGGCTCGATCCTGGAAACGTCCCAGCACGCTACAACCTGGGCCTGGTCCTTTCCCGGCTCGGCGACTACGAAGCGGCGCGGGCCCAGTTCGCCGAAGCCATCCGGCTCGAACCCGGCGACCCGAATGCATCCAACGCCCTCGCGATGCTTATGGCGGCCTGTCCCGAAGCGAAGTTCCGCGACGGTAAGAGGGCGGTCGAATTGGCAACCCGCGCCTGCGAGCTGACGCAAGAGAGGAACCCGATCATTCTGGATACGCTCGCCGCGGCGCAGGCCGAAGCCGGCGACTTCGACGCGGCTGTCAGGACGCAAAAGAGAGCGATTGAACTGCAGACGGACGAGGGGCAGAAACACGAATATCGGTCCCGGCTGCTCCTCTACCTGGCCAAAAAACCGTACCGTCAGGTCTTCCCACAACACTCCCCATCCGAACCGCGTCCAAGACAATAGAGACTTCCTGATGAACGAGTTTGGGCAAGACGGTTCAATGCGGGTGGCCGTGGCACCGGTTGCGAGCCCGAGTGCCGGACAGGGTCGAAAACCGCCGCCGGCCTGGGACCGGGGCACCTGGCTGGTTGCGATTCCGCTGGCCTTCTTCGTCATTTATGCCTTCATCCCCATCCTCGACAACGGGTTCGTGGACGGATGGGACGACGATCCAAACTTTCGCGACAACCCCTACTTCCGGGGTCTGGGCGCAGCCCAGGTGAGGTGGGCCTGGACAACGTTCTGGGTCGGCGTTTACCAGCCGCTGGCGTGGTTGCTCTTCGAGGTGCAATATTTCTTCTGCGAACTCGACCCACGAGGTTATCACCTCACCAGCCTGCTCCTCCAGGTTGCCAATGCCGTCGTCCTCTACGTCTTGACAGTGGCCTTGCTCGCCCGATGCCGGACCGGTTCCTGCCTCCAGAGCCCGTGGACATACTCGTTGAGCGCCGGTCTCGCGACCGCCCTGTTCGCCGTGCACCCGCTACGGGTTGAGGCCGTGGCCTGGGCCTCCTGCCAGCCATATCTGCCCTGCACCTGTTCTCCATGCTATCGGTTCTCGCCTATCTCCGTGCATTTCCGAAAGATTCATCGCCGCAGTGGGGTTGGCTGGTGGGCTCGTTCCTCCTATTCGTGGCGGCCCTGTTGTTCAAGGCGCCGGCGGTGAGCCTGCCGGTGGTGCTCTTGATCCTGGATGTGTACCCCCTGCGGCGTTTGCCGGACGGGACCGGACGATGGTTCGGGACGTCGGCGCGGAAAGCCTTGTTGGAGAAGGTCCCATTTGTGGCAACAAGCCTTGCTCTTCATGCGCCTCGCGATCGCGGCCAAGCCAGACCCGCGGTTCCCAGTCGAGCAATACGACGCCTCAGAAGGCATTGCCCAGGCGTGCTACGGGACCTGGTTTTACATCCTGAAGACGGTGTTACCGCTGGACCTCATCGTCTTCTGCCCGTTACCCAATAAGCTAAATTGGCTTGCATTCCCATACAGTTTGAGCATCCTGGCGACGCTAGCCATGGCGCCGGCTTGTTTTTCCTGCGCCGGCGCTGGCCCGGACTGTTGGCGGCCTGGCTGAGTTACCTGGTTATCCTGGCGCCCAACTCGGGCATCATTCGGTTCACCGACCAGATTGCCGCCGATCGCTATAGCTACTTGCCCATGCTGGGCTCGGTCATGCTGGCAGCCGCCGGTTTTTGCTGGCTCTGGCCGATGATCTCGCGGCGGCGTCCTGGTGCCATCGGGATCAGCGCGATCAGCCTCGGAGCGCTCCTTGGTCTGGCAGCCATGACGCGAAACCAGTGTCGGACCTGGCTCAATTCGGAAACTCTCTGGGCCCATGCCCTGGCCCATGGGCCAAACGATAACTGGTTGGCACACTATAATATGGGCGTCGCCCTACAAAACCGGGGGAACTATCAGGCGGCGAAAGATCATTACACCGAGGCGCTGCGGCTCCATCCCGGTTACGACCAATCCCAAAACAACTTGGGCAATGTCCTCTCTAGCCTGGGGAGGTACGAAGAGGCGGAGACTCATTTCACTGAGGCGGTCCGGATCAATCCCGGTAACGAAAAGGCCCACGGCAACTTGGGGAAGATCCTCTCCCGCCGCGGGAAGTACGACCGGGCCGAGGCTCATTTCAGCCAGGCGGCTGCAGCTCAATCCGGGCTCTGTCGATGCCCATAACACTTGGGGAAGGTCCTCTATAGGCAGGGCAAGTACGCGGCGGCGGCGACTCATTTCACCGAGGCGCTGTGGCTCAATCCCGGCGACGCCGATCTCTACAACAACCTGGGGACGGTCCTCGCCCGTCAGAGGAGATATGCTGAGGCGGAAGGTCGTTTCGCTGAGGCCATCCGGCTCCAACCCGGCAACATCGGCGCCACTTCAACCTGGGCCTCGTCCACGCCCAACAGGGGAAGCACAAGGAGGCAGCGGCTCATTACGCGGAGGCCATCCGGCTCCAGCCTGGCAACGTTGGGCAACACCTCAACCTGGGCAATGTCCTCGCCCGGCTAGGGAGCTACGAGGCAGCGAAGGCTCATTACGCTGAGGCCATACGGCTCGATCCCAGCTTTGCGGAAGCATACAACGCCATCGCGATGATCATGGCCGCCTGCCCCGAAGCGAAGTTTCGCGATGGCAAGGGGGCGGTCGCATTAGCAACCCGCGCGTGCGAGTTGACCAATTGGAAAGATACACGCTTTCTCAATACGCTCGCCGTCGCCCAGGCCGAGGCCGGCGACTTCGACGCGGCAGTGAATTCCCAAAACAGGGCGATCGAACTTCTCACGGACACGCGGCAGCAAGACGACTATCGCTCCCGGCTGGTGCTCTACCAGGCCAAGAGACCCTACCGTCAGGAATCCCCACAGCCTGCTCCGATTGCAGCGCGGCCATGATCATGGAGACCTCCTGATGAATGAGTTTGGTCAAGAAAGCTCAATACAGGCGGCTATGGCACATGTCCCGAGTCTGAGTGCCGGGCCGAATCGGCATCCCCTGCCGGGTTTGGACCGGCAAACCTGGCTGGTGACGATTCCGTTGGCCTTGATCGTGATCTACGCCTTCATGCCCATCCTCGACAACGGGTTCGTGCCATCAACGGACGACTACCAGAACTTTCTTGATAACCCCTCTTTCCGCGGTCTCGGCGCAGCGCAGGTGAAGTGGGCGTGGAGCACCTCCTTGGTCGGCGCTTACCAGCCGCTGGCGTGGTTGCTTTTCGAGGTGCAATATGTTTTCTGCCAACTCGACCCACGAGGTTACCACCTGACCAGCCTGTTCTTCCAGGTTGCCAACGCCGTGATCCTCTATGTCTTGACGAGATCCTTGCTCGTCCGATGTCGAACCAATTGCTGTCTCGAGAGTCCGTGGACGTGCGCCTTAAGCGCGGGGTTGGCGACAGCCCTGTTCGCCGTACACCCGCTCCGCGTCGAGGCCGTGGCTTGGGCCTCGTGCCAACCGTATCTGCCATGCATTCTTTTCTCGATGCTGGCGGTCCTGGCCTATCTCCGTGCATTTCCGATGGATTCGTATCCGCAATGGAGTTGGCTTGCGGCCTCGTTCCTTCTGTTCGTGGCGGCCCTGCTGTTCAAGGCTGTGGCAGTGAGCCTGCCCGCGGTGCTATTGATCTTGGACTTCTACCCGCTCCGGCGATTTGAGGACGAGACCGGGCGATGGTTCGGTGCGTCGGCGAGGAGGGCCTTGTTGGAGAAGGTCCCGTTTGTGATGCCAAGCCTTCTCTTCATGAGCCTCGCGATTGCAGCCAAGCCGAAATCACGGTTTCCCGTTGAGCATTACGACCCCTGGGCCGCCATTGCGCGGGCGTGCTATGCGATCTGGTTTTACATAATTAAGACCTTGTTACCCGTGAACATCATCGTCTTCTACCCGTTGCCCACGATTTCAAAGTGGCTCGTACTCCGGATCGCATCGAGCTTCCTCGCGACAGTGGCGATGAGTGCCTGTTTATTTCGCTTGCGCCGGCGCTGGCCCGGACTGCTGGCGGCTTGGCTCTGTTACCTGTTTATCCTGACGCCCAACTCGGGCCTAATTCCAACTACCGAGCAAGTCGCCGCGGATCGCTATAGCTACATGTCGATGTTGGTCTCGGTGATGTTGGCGGCCGCTGGTTTTTGCTGGCTTTGGCGGATGTCGTCGCGGTGGCGACCCGGCGCCATCGGGATGATCGCGATGGGCCTCGGTGCGCTCGTGGGTCTGACGGCCATGACGAGGAACCAGTGCCGAACTTGGCTCAACTCGGAAACCCTGTGGACGCACGCTCTGACTCACGGGGCAAACTCCAGTTACTTGGCGCACAGCATCTTGGGCAACGTCCGCTATACGCAGGGGAAGTACGAGGAGGCGGTGGTTCATTACACCGAGGGGCTGCGGTTCAATCCCGGCTTCGCCATTGCCCACAACGGCTTGGGCGACGTGCTGCATGCCCAGGGGAAGAACGAGCCGGCGGCGGCTCATTACGCTGAGGCCGTACGGCTCCGTCCCGATTACGCCGACGCCCACAACAAGCTGGCCGCTTTATGCTATGCTCAGGGAAAGTACGAGACTGCCGCGGCTCATCTGACCGAGGCGCTCCGGCTCAATCCCGGCTCCGCCGATGCCCGCAACAGCCTAGGGACGATCCTCTCCCGCGAGAGGAAGTATGCCGAAGCGGAGGCTCATTTCGCTGAGGCCATACGGCTGGATCGTGGAAACGTCCAAGCACACTACAACCTGGGCCTCGTGTTCTCGCGCGTCGGGAACTACGAAGCGGCGATCGCTCATTTCACGGAGGCCATACGGCTCGATCCCGGCTTCGCGCAAGCATACAACGCGAGTGCGATGATCAAGGCCGCCTGCCCCGAAGCGAAGTTCCGCGACGGCAAAGGGGCGGTCGCAATCGCAACCCGCGCCTGCGAGTTGACCAAGTGGAAAAACCCAATCATTCTCGATACCCTTGCCGCGGCACAGGCCGAGGCCGACGATTTCGCCGCGGCGGTAAAATCGGAAACGAGGGCACTGGAACTTTTGACGGACGAGCGGCAGAAAGACGACTATCGCTCCCGGCTCGTGCTCTACCAGGCCAAAAAGCCCTACCGTCAGGTATCCCCACAACTCGCCCCGACTCAAGCGAGCCCGTAAATATGGAGGCTTCCTGATGGAGCAGCTTTGGCAAGAAAGGTCGACGCAGGCGGCCGTGGCACCGGTTCCGAGCTCAAGTGGTGGGCCGGCTCGGCATCCGCTACCAGCCTGGGACCGGCGCACCTGGCTGGTTGCGATTCCGTTGACCTTGATCGTCATCTACTCCTTCATCCCCATCCTCAACAACGGGTTCGTGCCGTCGTTGGACGACAATCAAAACTTCCTCGAGAACCCCTATTTCCGTGGTTTGGGCGCGGCCCAGGTGAAGTGGGCCTGGACTGCGTTCTGGGTCGGCGCTTACCAGCCGCTGGCGTGGTTGCTCTTCGAGCGCAATACGTCTTCTGCCAACTCGACCCGCGAGGTTATCACCTCATCAGCCTGGTCCTTCAGGTTGCCAACGCCGTGGTCCTCTATGTCTTGACGGTGGCCTTGCTCGTCCGCTGCCAGCCCGGTTGCCGCCTCGAGAGCCCGTGGGCGTGCTCTTGAGCGCCGGGCTCGCGACCGCCCTGTTCGCCGTGCACCCTCTGCGTGTCGAGGCCGTGGCCTGGGTCTCGTGCCAACCGTATCTTCCCTGCTCGCTATTCTCCATGCTGTCGGTTCTGGCCTATCTTCGTGCATTTCCGACGGATTCATCGCCGCGGCGGGGTTGGCTGGTGGGCTCGTTCGTTTTGTTCGTGGCGGCCCTGTTGTTCAAAGCCGTGGCGATGAGCCTGCCCGCGGTGCTCTTGATCCTCGACGTCTACCCACTTCGGCGATTTGAAGACGGGACCGGGCGATGGTTCGGCGCGTCGGCGCGGAGGGCTTTGTTGGAGAAAGTCCCGTTCGTGGCGACAAGCCTTTTCTTCGTGTGCCTCGCCGTCTCGGCCAAGCCGCGATCTCAGTTCCCAGTTGAGCATTTCGTCGCTTCCGAAGGCATTGCCCAGGCGTGCTACGCGATCTGGTTTTACATCGAGAAGACGCTGTTTCCGTTGGACCTCATCGCCTTCTACCCGTTGGCCAAGGAGCTGAATTGGCTCGTACCCCGGTTCAGTTTGTGCATTCTCGCGACGCTGGCGATCTCCGCCGGGTTGTTTCTGCTGCGCCGGCGTTGGCCTGGCCTGTTGGCGGCTTGGCTCTGTTACGTGGTGATTCTCGCCCCAAACTCGGGCATCATTCGGATCAGCGACGAGATGGTCGCGGATCGCTACAGTTACATGTCCATGCTGGGAACGGTCATGCTGGCGGCTGCCGGTTTTTGCTCGCTCTGGCGGATGTCCTCACGGTGGCATCCTGACGCCGCCGTGGGGATAATCGCGCTCGGTCTCGCATCGCTCCTAGGTCTGACGACCATGACGCGGAACCAGTGCCGGACCTGGCTGAGCGAGGAAACCCTGTGGGCCCATGCTCTGGCCCATGGGGCAAACTTGAGCTACTTGGCACACACCGTCTTGGGCAACGTCCGTTATACACAGGGGAAGTACGAGGAGGCGACGGCTCATTTCACCGAGGCGCTGCGGCTAGGTCCCGGCCTCGCCGAAGCACATAACAACTTGGGCAATGTCCGCTATGCGCAGGGGAAGTGCGAGGAGGCGATGGGTCATTTCACCGAGGCGCTGCGGCTTAATCCCGGCTACGCCGATGCCCACTACAACTTGGGCGTCGCCCTCCAAACCAAGGGGATGGCCCAGGCGGCACAGGCTCATTATGCCGAGGCGGTCCGGCTCCGTCCCGGTTACGCCGATGCCCACAAGAACCTGGGCTTCGTGCTCTACTCCCAAGGACAGTACGAGGCAGCGGCGGCTCATTTCACCGAGGCGTTGCGCCTCAATCCCGGCTACCCCGATGTCCACAACAGCCTAGGGACGATCCTCTCGCGCCAGAAGAAGTATCCAGAGGCGGAGGCTCATTTCGACCAGGCGCTGCGGCTCCATCCTGGAAACGTCCCAGCACAATGCAACCTGGGCCTCGTCCTTTCGCGGCTCGGCGACTACGAAGCGGCGAGGTCTCAGTTCACTGAAGCCATACGCCTCGAACCGGGTGAACCGAATGCATACAACGCCCTCGCCATGCTGATGGCGGCCTGCCCCGAAGCGAAGTTCCGCGACGGCAAGAGGGCGGTCGAATTGGCAACCCACGCCCGCGAGTTGACGCAAGGGAAGAACCCGATCATTCTGGATACGCTCGCCGCGGCACAGGCCGAAGCCGGCGACTTCGACGCGGCGGTCTCGTCGCAAAAAAGGGCGATCGAACTGCTGACGGACGAGCCGCAGAAAAACGACTATCGGTCCCGCCTGGAACTCTACCGGGCCAGGAGGCCCTTCCGTCAGGTATCCCCACAACACTTGCCGCCTGTAGCTCGGCCATGATATCGGACGCAATATTACCGCTTAATTGAGACTTCCCGATGAGGATGTTCTGGCAAGAAAGGTCAATGCACGCGACAGTGGCACCGCGTCCGATTGCGAATGCCCGGCCGAGTCGGAATCCATCGCCAGGCCGAGACCGGCGCACCTGGCTGGTTTTGATTCCGTTAACCTTAATCGTCATCTACGCCTTTATCCCTGCCTGGACAACGGCTTCGTGACGGCGTGGGACGACAATCAGAACTTCCTCCAGAACCCCTATTTCCGTGGCCTGGGGGCGGCCCAGGTAAAGTGGGCGTGGACGACCTACTTGGCTCGGGGTGTATCAGCCGCTGGCGTGGATGCTGTTCGGGGCGGAATACGTTTTCTGCCGGCTCGACCCACGAGGTTACCACCTCAACAGCCTGCTCCTTCTCAAGTTGCCAACGCCGTTGTCC
>CAWHKI010000333.1:0-10207 GCA_963829765.1 uncultured Isosphaeraceae bacterium
CGCGAGCACTTCTTTGGTCGTCGGGTTCGCGAGCACGTGCTGTTTCAGTCATATTTCAAAAACGCCCATTTTCGGCGAACACTCGGGCTTTCGGCCAAGCCCCTGACCAACCCGGTGTTGGAAGGGTACCACCAACCCCTGTGGCGGTGCAAACCATGTCGCGCGGCCCACAATCGCACGCGAGAGCGTTCGCAATGGCGATCTGGCTCGATAAAATGGAGAAGCGGAGGTTTGGTGTTGTAAACCGGCTCTGGAGGGGACGGTCGGAATGAAGGTAAGGAGCGAAAAGAGCCTCGTTGCTGGCGTTCTTTTTTGTCTTGCGGTCGTTGTCTTGGCATTCACGGGCGCTGGCCTGGCCGAGGAGGATCGGGCGGTCTCGGCGGGTATCCCGTATTTGAAATCGCATGCCGGTAGCCGGCGAGCCGGCGAGTCGGCGATGATCGCGCTGGCGCTTCTGAAGGCCGGGGTGCCGCAAACCGATTCGGTCTTGCAGGCATGTATCGCCAGGCTTCGTACGAGATTCACCAGCGGTGCGTATACTCCCGAGATGGGCGCGGGGATCGGTACCTACGAGGCAGCCGCCACCATGATGGCCCTCGCCAACCTGGAAGCTAGCGATCAGCGTTTCTTGCTGGATTTGGTGGCCAGCCATATTAAAAGCCAGCAGAACGCTAATGGGTCATGGGACTACCTTGATCGCACTCACGGAGATACGTCGATCTCGCAATATGCCGTGCTGGCGATGTGGGAAGCGGAAAACGCGGGGGTCGGCGTCTCGCCGTCGCTGTGGGACCGCGCGGCCGCGTGGTTCATGTCCGTACAGAGCGAGGCGGGGAGCTGGAATTACCACCGCGATCAGTCGTCGGCCTGGCCCGACACTCTGGCGATGACTGCGGCGGGAGTGGGCAGCCTGATGATCTGCCAGCGGCAACTGGAACGTTACCGCCACAACAAGCGTGGCACCAGCCCGCTCTTGACGGCGCTCGTGCCCGAGACGAGCTACGAGGGTTATCATCCATCAACCACGACCGCGCAGCTTGACCAGGCCATCAAACGCGGTCTCGCGTGGATTGGGGCTAATTTCGTCCCCAACACGCCGGCCCCCGGCCAATCGCCTTATTACGCGCTTTATGGTGATTGAGCGAATCGGGGCCCTGGGTGATCGCCAAACGATCGGCAAGGTCGACTGGTTCGCCAAAGGCCGCGATTTTATCCATGCGACTCAAAGTACGGATGGATCGTGGACGGGCGCACACGGGACCGAGATGAACACGGTCTGGGCGATCTTGTTCTTGACCAAGTCGACGGCCAAGACGATCCGCCGGATCACTCAGGCACCGAAACTGGGCGCGGGCACGCTGCTGGGGGGGCGCGAATTGCCCAAGGACCTGACGTCGATGACGGTGGCGGGGGGCCGGGTCGTGAGCCGGCCGATGAACGGAGCGATCGAGGAGATGCTGGCCGTTCTCGAAGATCCGCGTGCCGAGCAAGCCGACGCGGCGGTGGCCGGCCTGGTCGAGCGTTATTACGCGCAAGGGCCGAGCGTGTTGCGTCCCTTCAAGCCGCGCTTTCGCAAGATGCTGGCCGATCGCGATCCGGGAGTGCGCCAGCTCGCCGCGTGGGCACTGGCCCACACCGGCGATCTCGACGTCGTGCCGGCGCTGGTCGATGCCATGGGCGTTCCCCATGAAGAGGAAGATGTCATCACATCGATCCGCATGGGTCTTCAGATCTTGAGCCGAAAGATCACGGGGATGGGCCCTCCGACGCCTTCATCGGCCCAAGAGCGGCTCGCGGCGGCGCGGAAGTGGCGAGAGTGGTATCAGGCGATTCGGCCGCTTGACGTCGAGGGGCAGGATGACGACATCGACGCAGGGAGCGGCCCAGCCACACCGGCGACTTCCGCGACGCCTGCGGGGGGCGTGCCCCAATGACCGAAACCATGCAAGCGAGTGGCGTGGGCGATCTTGCCGCGATGGAAATTGAGCCACGAGTGCGTGGCGAATCGAGATACGACAAGGTCATCTCGTTCTTGATGGCGGTGGTGTTAGGCGCGATCCTCGTCGTGGGCTGGCTGGCGCTGGTTTATGTTTCGAACGAGGCTTATGCGTCGCGTGTGACGGCACCATTGCAGATCATCGAAGTCGGCGGGGGAGGCGGCAGCCCAGATGGGACGGCGGGCTCGACGGAAAAAGTCGACGTGGCGGGGGCCGACGCGGCCGCGATGGCGTCGAACAACCCGGAAGAGGCGGGAGATTTTGAAGAGCCGTCGGTCGAGAAGACGCCGGGCGCGATGCTCGACACGGTGGCGGAAGCCGGCCAGAGCCTCGCCGAAGTCGACCTGGGGGCGACCATGCCTAACGGCGGTCCTGTCGCCAGTGGTAAGCGTGCCTCGAAGCTCGGCTCGGGAGGACCCGGGCTGGGCTTTGGGCCCGGTGACGGAGGCGTTGCTCGCGAGCAGCGCTGGAGCATCGTGTATAAACCGGGCCAGGATGCGTTTGAGTACGCCCGCCAACTCGATGCCCTGGGCGTTGAACTGGCCGTGGTTTCCAGCCCGGAGCAGCTTCTTTATATTTCCCGCTTTTCTGATCCGACGCCAACCAAGCGATACGGCACGGGACGGACCGACCACCGGCTCTATTTTCTCTGGCAAGGACGGGGCCGGAAGCAATCCGACATCGCATCTTTTCCAAAAAGCCGGTGTCGACATCGGCGACTGAGAATGTCTTCCAGTTTTATCCAGCGAGTGCCGAGCAGCGGCTGGCCGAGCTCGAGGTCAAGTATAAGGGCCGAAATCCCGGCGAGATCCGGATCACGCGATTCAAGGTCGTGCCCAAGGGCGCGAGCTATGATTTCGAGGTTGTCGCGCAGGAAACGCTTCGATAGGACCACGGACAAATTCGCATGGCAACCCTGGAAGTACACGACGCTCAAGGCCGGGTCCAATTCGTCGAGCTGGGGCGTGATCATCCCGTTCTTTTCGGCACGAGCGCTGCCTGCGACGTGCTTCTGGATGGTGAGGGGATCCGGCCGGTCCATGGCCGGATCGGGTGGAGAAAGCGGCGATTTCGGGTCGAGGCGTCGCCGGATGCCGAGTATGTGTTGATCAACGGCACCAAGATGAGTCGCCAGAGCATCCACCAGGGCGACGAGATCACGGTCGGCGGTTGCCGGATCTTCTTGCTTCGCAGCGATGAAGATCTGGCCGAAGTGGCGGCACCGCCCGAAACCCCTCAAGACGAGGAACGAACCCGGGTGATTGCCGGCGCCGGTGGTTCCGCTCGGCCCCCGGCCGAAACGAGCCCGCGGCGGAGAAACGCTCTCGCTCGCACTCGCGAAAAAAGTCGGTGCTCGAAGACTCGGAGGTGCTGTCGGCACTCAGCAAGGAGCAGGAAGTCGAAGCGATCGAGAACGCGAATTGGTTGTCCGCGCTGAAAGAGGAACGGAAAGTCGAAGAAATTAAGTCCGGGCCGGTCGAGATTCTCAAGCGTGGTGACAGAGGACGCCCCGCCTCGCCCAAATCCGCGCCGGCATCCGAGCTTCAGGAGGAGCCATCGCGGTCCCCCGAGCCCGAGTCTGTGGATGAGACCCCGTTGCAAGAATGGCCTGCCCGCGGGGGTTTCCGCGGGTCTTCCGGAATCTCGCCCAGTTCTGAAACGGTTTCTCAACCAGCGGCCGGTTTGCCGGCGTGGATTCGGCGGACTCAAGGCCATCGTGGGTCCGCAGGCGCCGGGCAGGAGCGGATCGTCTCGTCCCCGCTCGTGCTGGGACTGGTGGCCTCGCTGATCGTCCTTGTCGCGATGGGGTACGGTCTGGCGGCGATCATCGCTGCCACCACCGCGACCCGGGCATTCAACCGGGGCGTGCAAGATTACGATGATGGCGACTATAGCACGGCGATCCGCGAGCTCGATTCATTCTTGGAGAAGAATCCCGAAGACCCGCGTGGCGGTAAGGCACGCGTCCTCATGGCGATGGCCAACGTACGCCAGTACGTCTCGGTGGAAGGAGGGACCTGGACGTCGGCGCTCGAGGCCTCGCGACGGGCACTCGACGAGGTGGGGGGCCTGGAGGAATTTCGCGACGTGCGTGCCGACCTGGGTGAGCTGTTGATCCGGGTGGGCGAGGGCCTGGCCGATCGCGCGCGTTCCACGACGGATCCGAAGGCACTGGCCGAGGCCGAGTCGGCGGTTGAGTTGCATGCGAAGGTTGCGCGGCGAGCCCGCTGCGCTGGCATTTCTCAATCGGTCAAGGCTTCCAGGCAAGCTGTCCGCGGCCCGGGCGGCCGTGCGCAAGGCACAGGATTCGCGCCGAGGCCTTGACGGCGATGGACCGGGCACTCGCGGAGAAGTCGGCCAATCGCGTCTATGACACGCGAGACCGACTGGTTGCTCAGTATGCCGACCTGGCTCACGACCAAGAGCTGATCGCCCGGATGACGGCGGCTAATGAGCTGATCCGCCATGCCGTCGTTGTCGACTCGAATCGCCGGCCGGCCGCGCATCAGCCGCGCCCGGACCCGCTCGGCCCGGCGACCAGCCTGGTCTGGCGATCGAGCCTGACACCTGCTCCGGCCAGAGCGGTGCCCGAGGCGATCGTTTTCGCCCTTGCCGATGGATTCGCGTACGCGCTCGACGGGAGCTCGGGCGCGCCGCTCTGGCAGGTTCCACTCGGTCTGTCTTCGTCGTTCGTCCCGCGGATCGTCACGGGCGAGGCGACGGTGCTGGCCTTCGACGCGCGACATGATGAGCTCGTCAAGCTCGAAGGCAACGAACGGAGCGCTGCTCTGGCGGCTCGCCGTGGGCGAGCCGCTCGGCGATCCGCCCCTGGTGCTGGGAAACCAGCTCTTCCAGGTGCTGCCCAGCGGCAAAGATATTGCTGATCGCGCTCGATTCGGGAGAGCTTCAGTCGACCATCAACCTCGGCCGTCCCCTGGCTCGAACGCCGGTGCACGACGAATCGGGCCAGCATCTCTATGTGCTGGGCCGCCAGGATTGCCTGTTCGTTCTGTCGCGCGATCCGATCTCGTGCGTCTCGGTCTTTTATCTGGGCCATCTCGACGGCTCGATTCCGTGCTCTCCCGCAATGCTGGGCCGGTTCCTGGTGGTCCCCGAAAACGACACGCTGGCCGACAGTCGCTGGCATATCTTGGTGATTGATGACGATGGAGTGAAGGTCAAGCCGGTGCAAGAGGTCGAGGTTTCTGGATGGACTTGGTCGGCGCCGGCGGCATCGGGCTCGACGGTCTGGGCAATAGGTGATAAAGGCGGCTACGAGGCATTTTCGGTCGGGGATTACGCCGAGCAAGGCGCCCTTTCGGTCGGTGGCCCGGCTGACGCGCCGACACATCGGCGTCGGGGCCGGCTTTTGCGTTGGCGCGATCGGACCGAGACCTGTGGGTCGCGTCGGGACATTCGGGGCTGTTCGTCCTCGATCGCCGAGCACGGCAAGATCGAGCTGAAGGTGCCGCTGGCGCCACCGGGGCCGGCGCTGGCTCCGGTGCAGAGCGGCGGGCCGCCTGCGTGGTCATGACGTTTCAAGATCAGGAAACCTCGGGTGTCGCGCTCTGGGGAATGGATGCCGAGACGGGCGCCATCGCCTGGAAAACGATCGTGGCGGCGCCGTGGCCGACGCCGTTGGCTGCTTCGACCGGTTCCAGCGACCTGGTGGTGCTCGGTCGCGACGGTCGCGAAGTGCGGATCACGCCCGAGCAGATCGCGCGCGGGGGCTTCATCGTCGCAGGCGATCCCGCGGCCGGGTGATTTCTCGTTGCCGGCCGGGGTCGCGGCTGCAACTGGAGGCTCGGCGGCAAGCCTCTCTCGGTGATCTCGCCTCACGAGCGGTCCAAAACGCTATGGGTACGAGACCCGGCCGTGCCTGGTTCCTGGCGCGAGGTCGGGCTGCCGACCGCGCCGGCGGCCGATCCCATCGCCTGGGGAAGTGCCTTGCTGATTCCGGGGGTTGATTCACGGGCCTATCTTATCGATCCGCTTACAGGGCGTTCGCAAGCGGAGCCCTATCGTGCCCAAGTTTGATCGTGACCGCCAGGGAACCTGGTTTTCGCCAGCCCGGTTGGATCAAGACACGGTCGTGCTGGCCGATGACATCGGGCGAGTGGTCCGCCTGGAGCGCAAGACGGCCCCCATCGCTCGGCTCGTGGGGGATGCCGAGCGGCTGCTCGATCGCCGCATCATCGCGAGCCCCGCCTCGACCGGCAACGCCGTGATCGTGGCGACCGCCGACGAGCCGGATCAGGGCCCTTGCCGCCCGCGACTTGAGCCCGGTTGGGTCGTGGAAGCTCGACGCTCCACTGGCGTCAGAACCGATCGGCATCGGCGAGAATTGCTTTGTCATGGATCGCTCCGGAGGGGTCATGGCTTTCTCACGCGATGGCCAGCGGACATGGACGATCCAGCTTGACTCGGCGGTGGTTGGCGCCTCCGGTGGTCGTCGATCAGTCGGTCTGGTTTCTTACACGAGGGGGAAAGCTGCACGTCCGCGGCCTTGCTCGCGGCGAGAAAAGCGGGCATTGGGACTTGGGCGTTTTCCCCAGTGACGGGCTGCTCATGGCGGGCAGCCAGGAAATTGTCCCGGCCGGCAAGGGAACCATACGACCGTTGGTTGGCCGGCCCTGGCGAGAACCTAAACCATGACAAGCAAGCATAGGACATGGCGAAACGGTGACGCGGCGATTTGCAGCTCTATTGGCGATCATCCCCTCGACCTGGGTCATTTTGCTCGGGGCCTGGGCCGTTACGCCGCCAGTCGACGGTCAAGACGGCGCCGCACCGTGCATCGACCGATTTGCTGCGGGCCGCCCCCTTCGATCGCATCATCCTGGTTGACGGCACGGAATTGGTCGTCGAGCCCGTCAGCCCCCGCCCCCTGCCCGAGATCGACCGATCCAAGGACGGCAAGCGTGGAGGTCGAGTACCATCCCGCCCGAGGGAAACGTCATCGTGGGCGTGCCGACCAAACTCGAGCTGCCCGGCGCCCAGAAGGAGGTCGGCCCCGACGAAGTGGCGAGCGACGAGGTCAAGATTCATCTGCTCGAAGGGGGCCCTCGCGAAATACGCGATTATAAGTTCAAACGGTCGAACCTCAAAACAATAGACTATTTTGAGGACATGCTGCTCAAAGAATGTGATCGGCTTCTGACGAAACACGACTACGCGCGGGCCTTCGAGTGCTGCTTGCGAGTGCAAACTCGCAACCCGAGCTGGCCGGGGATCGACGACCATGTCAACCGCGTGCTTTTCGCCGAGGGGAGCAGTGCCTTGATCGCTGGCGACGGCGAGCGCGGGCTCAGATTATTGAAAGAGTTGTTGGGGCGGAAACGCGATTTCCCGGGCCTGCTCGATCAGATCGCCGGGGCCTATACGAAACGAATTGAGCGAGCCTTGAAGCTAGGACTTTATGCTCGGGGACGCAGGGTCTTGCACGAATTCGAGGAGCTCGCGCCCGAACATGCGATGGTCAGGGCCATGCGTGCGTTGTACGTGAACAAGGCCAAAGAGATCGTCAAAACCACGGAACACTTGAATGGGCCCGAGCGGCTCGATGGGCTGACCGAGGCACTACGGATCTGGCCTCTAGTTGGACAGCGAGCGTTCCCTTTACGATAAGGCGTTCGCGGCTCTTCCGACGCTGGACGTGGCAGTGAGCGATGTGGCCGCGCCCCTGGGGCCCTGGGTTCACTCGCCTGCCGATGCTCGGCTCAGCCGGCTGCTGTACCGGCCGATCCTCGATAGCACCGACGACGATGCCCGCAAGGGGCAAAAGCCCGGACAGCTCGCCGCGTCGCTCGAGTCGTTCCGAGCTGGGCAGGCGGCTTCTGCTGCGAGTCCGGCCAGGTTTTCTCTGGTCCGACGGTTCGCGCCCGTATCCGCGATCGACGTCGCGCGCGATTTGATCGACCGTACCGATCCTCATTCCCCTCGTTACGAAGCGCGATGGTCCGAGCTGCTGGACAGGGTCGAGACCACCGATCTGACCCAGGTTGAAATTCGGCTCAATCGCCCCGCGCTCCAGCCGAGATTGTGGTTCTTGGGACCGGTGGGCCCGGCCCATGCGAGTATCGACGGCCGCGTGGCGGCCGTCGGACCCGATCGGCCGCTCGTGACTGATGGCGACTATCAATGCGTCGAAGGCCAACGGCGAACAAGTCGAGCTGCGTCTCCGCGAGATCAAGCCAACGTCGGCGAGCGCCACAACCGCTGACTCGGGCGGCGAGCCCCCCTGCCCTTGCCGCGGATCAAGCGCATTCGCGAAGTGCGTCTGCCGGCGGGTCAGTCGATGGTTGGTGCGCTCGTAAGAGGCGACGTCACTCTGATCGATCACGTTCCGCCCGATCAGGTCGCGAGGCTCGCGGCGTCTGCCAACATCAAAGTCGGCAGCTATGCTCAGCCGGTGATCCACATGATCGCACTTGATGGTCGCAACCAAGCCCTGCGGAACCGTTCGCTCCGCCGCGCTCTTTCGTATGCCATCGATCGCAAGGGACTGCTCGAGGATCACCTCCTGAAACGCGCCGCCACCGACAAAGACAACGTCGCCGACGGCGTCTTTCCCAAAGGAAACTATGCCGATGCTCCCGCTGTCAAGCCCCTCGAGTTTCAGCCATGGCTGGCGAAGATGCTGGTCGTGGCGGCCCGTAAGGAACTGGGAGGGCAGCCCATCAAACTGAACTTTGAATTCCCGGCAGTACCCGAGATCGCGGTGATGGCGCGGAAACTGGCCGACGCGTTTCGTGCCGCCGGCATCGAGATTGCGATGGTCGAGGTCTTGCCCTCGCGGCTGGAAACCGAGCTGCGATCGGGCCGGACTTTCGAATTGGCTTATCGCGTTCTTCGGTGTGACGAGCCGGTGTTCGACGCGGGACCGCTCTTGTGTCCTGGTTACGAGGCCCCTCCCGATGCCGGCGCCCTGGCCTCGACTGTCAGTCCCGAAATCTTGCAGCTTCTCTTGCGGCTCGAGCGAGCTTCGGCGTGGCCGACGGCCCGTGGTCTGGTCATCCAAATTGATCGCGAGTCGCGCGATGAGCTGCCGGTCATACCCCTCTGGCAGGTCGCCGACCACTATGCTCTGGCGCGACCGCTTGAAGGGCCCGATGACGTCCGCGCATCAGCTTTACCAGGGAATCGCCACATGGGAGATCATGCCATGGATCGCCAACGATCCCTGGAAAATACCTTGAGCCTGCGTCAAGGTCGCGGCTTTGCACTTGGCCTGTGCGCGGCACTGGTTCTCCTCGGCTCCCCGCGAGCCGGTGCCCAAAAATCGGCGGCCACGACGCCGATTTCGCCGGCCACCGAAGCCATTGAGCGGCGGCCATACCGCATTTTGTTCAACCTTGGGTTCGATCCGTCGACTCGGATCGACGAACGAATGCGTGAGGCCATTATTCGTGAATGGCAGGTGTTGACGCGGCGGTTCATTGGAGTCGCCGTGGATCGTGACGATTGCTGATCCAACTAGTCCGCTCACGCACGCCGAGGTCGGAGCTCTCGAGCCCGTCGCGTTCGCGAGCATGGCGGCCTTCGACAAGGTATGGGTTGTGCGGGGCACTCGATCGGTGTCAGGCCCGGGGCTGGTGCTCACTGGTCGAGCGTACGACACAGCGGCAGAGCGGCTCGGGCCGCTTCAGGTTAAGCTCGTTCCCGCGCTGCCGGACGCCCCGCGGGCCATGCTCGAGTTCACCCATGAGCTGTTCAACCCCACGGCGATGATCACCGAGCAACAGGGGGGCCGTGCGCTCCTGACGGTTCAGGGGGCAATGATCGCGCCGGCAAGCCCGTTGGGAACGGTGGTCGAGAAGGGGACGGTCTTTCAACCCCTGAGGCTCGTATCGCTCGCGGCCGACAAAATCAAAATTGTTTGGATTAGACACACATATCTTCAATGTGAGTCAGTGGAAGGGCCGGTCGCCCGTTGCGTGATCATCACGGCCCTTTCTGATCCGCTCACGAAGCGGATGGCACGCCCGAACAGCTTGGCCGCGGTGGGATTGAAGCCGGGGGACGCCCCAATCGCATTGCGGTTCGTGACCCGCCCCGACCAGGCGCCGGCCGCGGGATATCTGCTGGCGGCCAAGCTCGTACCCGATGGCCAGGCCCGCGAGTTGGGCATGACCGACCGAGCGGGCCAGATCGTGCTCAAGCCGGGTTTTGCCAAGAGCAATACGTAACTGAACGGTGTCAAAAACATA
>CAWHKI010000334.1:0-6873 GCA_963829765.1 uncultured Isosphaeraceae bacterium
GGGCTGGTGCTGGTGATCGGCGGCGTCGGCAGTTTAGACTGGTGCGGAATTGCGATGCGGTCGTTTGCTCAAAAACAAGCGACCCCCATACGATGTCCAGATTATTCCCTGGGGACTCGGTTTCGGCCGCTGGCACGCGGACCTCACCAATGTCGCCAATCGCGATGCGAACGCTCGGGCAATCGCCGAGAGGATTCGCCTTTTTAAGGTGCGCCACCCGGGATGCCCTGTCTTCGTGGTCGCCAAATCGGGGGGCTCGGGAGTCGCGGTCAAGGCCCTCGAGTTAATGGATGAAGCGCCGTCGAACGCGTTGTGCTGCTGGCCCCGCCGTTTCGCCCGACTACGACCTCGCCGCCGCGCTCCGCGCCGTGCGCCGAGAGATTGTTGTCTTCTGGTCACCTTTGGACCTGATCGTACTCGGGGTGGGAACGCGCGTGTTCGGGACGATCGACCGTGTGAAAACGATCGGCGCGGGCCTGGTCGGGTTTCGCGGCCCATCGGCCAAGCACCCGGACCCGGTTCGAAATCGAGCCTACGAAAAGCTGCGGCAGGTTCGCTGGCACCCCCGAATGGCCGCCAGCGGACATCTCGGGGGTCATATGGGGCCGGATTCTCCTTTTTTCCTGAGAAAATACGTTGTGCCGCTCCTGGCAATTCCGGAAGCGCACCTCTTGTTGAATCGCCCTTCGAGATCAAGCCGACCCCGCGTTGCGCCGATATCCTAATGGCCTGGCTAGAGTGGGCCTCGACTCCAGGACCGCTGGAGTTGATCGCCAGAACGTCCGGGCCGCTGGCCGCGGGGACCCAGCAACCCCCCTCGGATCGCGGCCCGGGCGGTCTGCATGTGTCGAGGGACCAGAGAATTTTGCCCCGGGGATCGACCCGAGACAAGCCCTCGAGAACTGGCACCTCAGAGTTCTCACCGCGCGGCGGTCTCCGCCCCTTCCAAGGGAAATACACCCTCAGCCCTCACGCATCGAAGGGGCGGGACCGCCCGCACCGAACCGCCGTCGCGGTACCGCCAACACGACGATCCCCAGCGAACGAAGTCCTTTGCTACAATCGACTTAAGGACATCATTCGAGAACGGAATCGCAATCGCGACGTCAAATTCTCGTCATCGCCATAGTTGCGGCCCTGCCCTCACGTGAAGGCGGACTTGACCGCGGCGGCCACGAACCGGATAAATCTCTTTAGCGACGATCCTTGAACACGCCTGGAAACCTGTGAACGTTTTCACAGTAAGCCAATCACAGCTTGCCTGGCCATGACGACCCCGCTCTGTGCAAGCTGCCTTATTATTAGGAGTTAGACGATCACCATGAGCAGCCAGCCTTATGCTATTGCGCGAGTGCTCGGTCGCGAGATTCTCGACAGCCGCGGCAACCCCACTGTCGAAGTTGACGTCATCCTGGCCGACGGCACCCTTGGGCGGGCGGCGGTGCCTTCGGGAGCCAGCACGGGAATCTATGAGGCGGTCGAGCTCCGTGACGGCGACAAAAAGCGCTACCTCGGCAAAGGCGTGACCAAGGCGGTCGCCAATGTCAACGGAGCACTCGCGAACGTCGTCGTGGGTCTCGATCCGGCCGACCAGGTCGGGCTGGACGCAGCACTGATCGCTGCCGACGGTACGCCGAACAAGGGCAAGCTCGGCGCCAACGCGATTTTGGGTGTTAGCCTCGCAGCCGCGAAGGCGGCCGCCGCCTCCCACGGCTTGCCGCTCTACCGCTATCTCGGCGGTGCCAATGCTCGCGTTCTGCCCGTTCCCATGGCCAATATCATCAATGGCGGCAAACACGCTGACAACAAGATTGATTTCCAGGAATTCATGATCATGCCCGTCGGGGCCACCTCGTTCGCCCAAGGCATCCGCATGGTCGCCGAGGTCTTTCACACGCTCAAGGGGGTGTTAAAGCGGGCCGGCCACAATACCAACGTCGGCGACGAAGGGGGTTTTGCCCCGAACCTCGACAATGAGGAAGCCATCAAGTTCATCCTCGAGGCCGTCGACAAGGCCGGTTACCAGCCCGGACGCGACCGTGATATCGCCATCGCCCTTGATACCGCGTGCTCGGAACTCTTTGAGGAAGGCGAGAAGAAAGGATACAAGTTCTGGAAATCGGCCCCTGACAAAATGTTCAGCAGCCAGCAAATGATCGACCTTTTCGCGTCTTGGCTCGAGAAATATCCGATGATCGCCTCCCTCGAAGACCCTCTCGACCAGGACGATTGGTCGGGCTACGCGGCCCTGACCAAGGCGCTCGGCGACAAAGTCCAGATCGTCGGCGATGACTTTTACGTAACCAACACCGAACGCCTGGCCAAAGGCATTGCCGAGGGCGGCACCAACAGCATCCTGATCAAGGTCAATCAGATCGGCACACTCACCGAGACCCTCGAGGCCGTCGAGATGGCTCACCGCGCCGGCTGGACCTGTGTGCTCAGTCACCGATCCGGCGAAACCGAGGACACCACGATCGCCGACATCGCCGTCGCCACCAACTGCGGCCAGATCAAGACCGGCAGCGCCAGCCGCTCGGATCGCATCTCCAAGTACAATCAGCTCTCTGCGGATCGAGGAACAACTCGGAGCCGACGCGGTTTATGGCGCGCGATTGTTGAAGAAACCGGTCTAACCGTCCGAGCCTGAACTTTCAGAACTTGACCGACACACGCTGGCAACGCCTCGGCTCTGGTAAGCATCGCCATGCTTCGTCATAATGACGAAGGTGAATCGACAATCGGCAGTTGAGACTCTCTTCGGTTCCGCGCGGCGGACGACAAGGCGTGCCATGGCCCCGGTGAGATGTTTCGGGCTCGTTCTTGGACTGGCAGTGACCTTTATTCCGTGTTTCAACACGGATGGGTTCGGCCAAGGAGGAGCGATTGCGTTCACGCCGAGCATCGCGATCGCACCCACCGGAGAGACCATGACCGTGACTCCGGCGGTCTCAGCGGACCGGCGGTACGTGCGCCTAAGCGTGAACCCGTATTTCAATGTGGTCAACGGCTTCAGCTCGTTTACCACGCCGTTGGGGGCTGTCGGCGGCGGCGTTTTAGGCGGGGGCCTGGGTGCTGGCGCAACCGGCGGCGCTGGTGGCTTGGGTGGCGCTGCCGACGGCGCAGGTGCGGGCGGAGTGACCTTTAACGCCGGAATGAATGGCGTGATCGGCCCGGCGAATCTCGATGGCGGGATGGGTTTCCCGCAGGTCGTGGGCGTTAATCACATCGTCACTCGCAAAACGGCCACTCGCCGCCAAAAGGCTCGACCGGCTCGCACATCCACGGCGAAACAACCGAGCATTGAAGAACCCGTTATCAAGCCGAAATCGAAGAAGCCAAATTAGCCCTTCGATGGTTGCGGGCCGAAATGCTTGACCAGAGTCACCTCGTTACCGTCGCGGTTGTAACGAAACTGGTCAACCAGCCCCCGGGCGAGCATGATGCCGAACCCTCCTTCACGCAGGCCCAGCTCGTTGCGGATTTCGATGTGCCCGATCGGGTCTGCGTCGGAAGCGGCATGAGGAAGATTGCGTGGATCGAATCCCGGGCCTTGGTCTTTGATGATCAACGTCACTGACGACGGGTCGATCCGATAGGTGATGCGGAGCACCAAATCGGCGTTCTTGCGGTGCCCCCACTCGATCGCGTTGCCTCCCATCTCCATAACGGCTTGCTTTAAATCTTTGAGATGCCGGTCAGTGAGCGGCGTATGCGCGAATAGATCGGCCAGCATGTCGCTGGCTTGTGAGAGATAGCTCAGCTCGCTGCGGATATCGAAAACAATCTCGCCGGTTGTACCTCGCTGTTTGTGCTCCTCGTGCCAAGCGAGGGCCGCGTCGATCATTTCATAGAGGTGGGCGGCCGTAAATGGCTTGGTGAGATAGCCGTTCGCCCCGACCCGCACCCCCGTGGCACGGTGATGCGCATCTTTGAACGCCGTCACCATGACAATCGGGATCAGGTTGGTTTCTCGGGCCCGTTTCAACCGATCGCAGAGTTCAAAACCGTTGATATCGGGCAGCGTCAGGTCAAGCAGAATCAAATCGGGTTTTTGCGCGGAGATCATCGCGAGAGCCTGCTCGCCGGAAAACACCTGTATCGCTTCAAACCCACGAGCCTGTACAAGATTGGCCAGGACATTGTTTGTGTCACGGTGATTGTCGACGACCAGAACGGTCCTGGGCATAGGGAAAAACTCGAAGAGACTACGGAAGTTTCATCACTTCCTGCGCCGTAACAGCACCTCGCGAACCCTTTCTATTCTCTCGCGCCGAGCCTGGCATGACAAGGCAATGAACGAACTCACCCAGCACTGACCCCTTTTCGCACGTTCAAGTCATTGGGAAAGAACACTTTCGGGCCGCGGTTCCTCACGACCCGCCTGCTGACCGCCAGCGCACTGACGCCTCGTCTCAACCCAACGTACGCACCGTCCACGCCCCTTGCAGCGGGCCCGCGAGCCCGGCACAATAATAGACTAGACTGATGTCCGTTCGTGACTTTCCCGCCATCCGACCTTGGCGAGACACCGATCCTTCATCACTCAATTCCGTCTTCGCCTCGAACAGCCCACTGAGACGGCAGCCCATGAATGTCACCAAGATCATCGATGCTTTCGGCTACGTGATCTACGCTGCGTTGGCGTTATTAGCGGTGTGGGGAGTCTACAATGGTATTCTCTTGTACCGAGGACTGCTCAAGAAGTCGATCAAGGATCCCGCTCTTTTGCTCGAACAGGTTCGTGATTTATGTCAGGCACGCCGATTTGACTCGGCGATCAATCTTTGCCAGAGCCCGCCATACTGGCACACGGCCCTGGCGCAGTTGATCGCGGTCGCGTTACGCAATCGTGCGAAAGGGTTGGCGAAGATCAAGCAGATTGTGGTCACCGAATTTCATAGCGAAGTGATCGCTACCATGGAGAATCGCCTTGGGTCTATCTCGACGATTGTCCGGATGGGGCCGCTTTTGGGGTTGGTCGGAACGGTCGCCAGTATGATCGCCGCGTTCAGTCGTATCGGCGGTTCCGAAAAGGCCGACCCGCATGCTCTGGCCACCGATATTAGCCTCGCGCTTTGGGCAACGGGTGCGGGCCTGTTGATCGCGAACCCCATGATGCTCGTCGGCAACGACGTTCATGCGCGGCTGCGACGGCTGCGCGATCGGACCGAGCGCCAGCTTCAAGATTTTCTGGACGTTCTCGAGACCAATGCAAGCTAGTCCAAAGGCTTTAGTGCTGCCATGTTGCTCCGCCGCGATGTCGATCAGGAGCTCAACGAACACATCGATATGACGCCGATGGTTGACGTGGTCTTTCAGTTGATGACGTTCATGCTTTTCTCGGTTCAGATGACCGGCGGCGAAAAGGTGGACGTACCGCCCGCGCAACACGGAGTCGGCGTGGAAGAAACGGCGGCGACGTTTTTGACGCTTACAAAACCCGCCGGTCCGCAAGCCGAGACGCGACTGCTTGTGGGGCACGGAGAGGGCCCCGTGGCCACGATCGAGCAGGCACGCCAGGCTGTCGCCGACGGCGTTAAAGCGGGACGGCGTAAGGTGATTCTTCAAGCCGATGGCGACGTTCCCCATGGCGAGGTCGTTAAGGTCGCCGGTGCCGTCGCTCAGGTCGAGGGGATCACGGTGCATGTCGGCGTCCAAGAACCGAAAGGCCGTTAGCCGGGTCTCGTCCGGCTGCGATTGCATCATCGAAGGGAGGGCCTTTTGGCGAGCTGGGACATCTTCCACGGCGATCGCCTGGAGTTTGAGCAAGGCCTGACGACGTCCGCCGTTCGCGACGCCCTGACGCGGGGCGAATTGCGCGACGACGACCTAGCTCGGCCCGCGGGTACGGCAGCCCCGTGGTCGCGGTTGGCGGATATTCCCGAGCTACTCACGCCAGTCGCGCTTCTCGCCCGCCCCCGGACGCCCCGGCGCCGGCGGTCAGCCGCCCGACCGCGGCGGCTTCGGCCGGGCCGGCGGTCGAACCAGACGACCTCAAGGCTTGGCCAAAAGACCCCGGTTTGAACCGTGCGCCTGGCTCCGACTCAAGCGGCGACGCTGCGAGCTCCCGACCGGCCTAAGCGCGCGACGACGCCGATGATGTCGCTTTCCCCGTCATCACGGACGCGCCGGCCCACCCCAAACTCGCCTTGCCGGTCAGCAGCTCTGGCACGTTGCCCATCGACGGCTCGAGCCATTGGGGTGACGCGGGGGCTCTCGCGGAGGCGCCCGAAGAGGAAGGGTTTTCGCTGTCACGGAGCGGGCCCTTGACGGTCGAAGAGCTCGACCTTGCCCCGATGGTGGACGTCGCTTTTCAATTGGTTTTGTTCTTCATGGTGGCCGCGCAGACGGTTCTCTATAAACGCTCGAGATTCCAAAACCGACAACCGAGCAGGCACCAGCGGCCGTCGCCCAGGGCCGCTCGCGCACGCTCGATGACCTCAAGGACGACTATATCCTCGTTGAAATCGATTCTTCAGGTGCGATGAAGCTCGATCGTCAACCAATCGTGGCCGACATGACGACCCTGGTGGAGCGGCTTCGCTCAGCCCGTGAAGCAACGCGTCGCAAGGCGATGTTGCTCTCGGCCGACTTCGCGACCCCTCACCGCAGCGCGGTTCTGGCCTATGACGCGGCCAACGAGATTGGACTGGGAATCGTAATCGCTCGCCCCCCGACTCCGCAAGGCCCAGGACCGCGATTGCTCCCCGGACCACTTCCAGCGAACCCGATGACCAAACCCGAACCCGCGGCCGGCGCGGTTCCGAACTAAATTTCGCTTTGCTGCCGGCACGGGGGCCGCTACAATGGGGTTGTCAGCGGAAGCCTGACCGGCTTCGGCACTTGCGGGCGTAATTCAGTGGTAGAATG
>CAWHKI010000335.1:0-31213 GCA_963829765.1 uncultured Isosphaeraceae bacterium
CCGAGAAGCTTTTCGAGGAATACGTGCCGCCTGGCGCCCGATTCGCGGTTGAAATCCTCGCGGCCGGGCTCGCCGAAGACGACATTCGCTTTCTGCTTTCGGTCATGAAACAGGCGGGACCCACCTGACCCATCCGTATCAGTTGGGTGCAACGGCGCCGACGGTTGGGGTCGTGTCGAATGGGACGTCGTGGAAGTCACGCGGGTCAAGAAATCGGCGATTTCCTTGCAGTCTCTGGCTAGCCTTTCTTCGCTAGGGAAGCTTGACCAGGTGCAACAAATCGCACCGCTTTCCCTGAAAGAACACCCGATCGCTTACATCGCCATTGAACTGATGCTCAATTTCCAGGGGCCGTTCCTGGTCAACGATGCGTCGAAGACAAAGCCTAAAGACGCCGAGGAGGGCGACGAGCGGCCCAATTTCGCGCGCACTTCCGGCATCCCGACGGGACCATCTGGCTGCCGGCTTCGTCGTTCCGAGGGCGCTGCTCCGGCAAAGGGCAGAGTTCTTGCTTCGGTCCCTCGACGCGAATGCAACGGGGGACACCGCTAAGCGTTCGTCCGGGTCGCCGGGAGCGGGGCCGATCGAACGCATTTTCGGGGAAACCTCTCGGTCCTCAAGATTGAAGATCACGGAGTTCACGGAGTTCACGGAGGAGCGTAGTTCCGTCGAAAGGCACCAGCACCTCGTGGCCATCGACCGCTTCACCGGGGGCGCCGTGGGACGGGGCAAAGTTCGACGCCATGTACGCAGATCAGCCCGAACTGAAAACGAGGCTGGTTCTCGACCTTGACGGGCTTCATCGCGAGGACGTCGCCCTGCTCGCGCTTTCGCTTCGGGACGTGTGTCAGGGGAAAGTGACGCTCGGCTTTGGGGCGGGCAAGGGGTATGGCGAGGCTCGCGGAGAAATATGTTCCTGGGCCTGGACTGGGGAGGATGCGGACTGGGAGGTGCCTGCGTGCGATCCAGCCGCAACGATCAACGCCAACGTGTTTGAGTGGCTGAGCAAGTCACTTCTGTTCCTGCCCCAGCATAGTGTTGCTCCCTGCGCCGACGGCCGCAACGACGACCTACGTCGCGGCAGCACCGATAACCGCCAAGGCACCATCTTCACAACGCTCGTCGCCTGCGCCAGCCGCAAGGGAAGGCATACTTGCATGGCAAGGCTCTGGCAGAAAACGGCGACGCGTTGTGCGGGTGCCGAACAGTCCATCGCCGCTCGAAATCAAGGAGAGCGACCTAGAGGCGTCGCTTCGCCAAGACCGTGACGATAGTATTGCCGTTGATTACGAACTCGATGGTGGCCGAGCGGTCCGCATCACGCGAGCCGGAGAGCGCGGGGGCGAGAGCGATTCCGGGGCGTCCGGACGCGGCGACTCCGGTGCCAATCTGTTTATCCATCCCTATTATTTTCTTGCGCTTCGCGATCGGACGAACCTGCCGATCTCGCTCGCCGATGGGAGCCCAAGCGGTCACGACCGTTACGCCCCGGGGGCGTACTCGGGCACGATTCGCGCGAGGCTAACAACCGAGACGCCCCTGCTCGTCTGCGACGATGAAAAGCTCGCCGACGACACGGGTAAACACAAGACCTACAACATGCGGACCGATACAGGCCAGCCCGACGGTAAGCCGCTGGTCATGTCGTCATCCGTCCGCGGGGCTTTGCGGTTGCATTCGAGGCGATCACCAACTCGCGTTTCGGCGTGTTCCCCGCGGCCCGGCAAGCGCACAACCGGAGGCTTGCCTACCGAATGCCGGCCGGCTAAGGATTGAACGTCGTGCCCGTTAGAGTCGAAGGGGGCAAGGCCCGGTTGATGCTTGGAACGAATCCGTGTCTGCCGGCACTCGACGACCGCCTCGGAAGATGGGTTGTACCCGGCGGGTTGCTCCACGCCGCGTGGGTCGATCGCTACGAGGTAGACACGCCCAATGTCTCGCTGTGGGCGGTCAAGATCGATCGGCGCCTGCCAATCCATGGCGAGACAGCATGGTGCTGGTTGCAGAAGATACAGCACTCCTCACCGCCTTTTACGTTCTGGGGCGTCGCGAGGCCGCCATTCGTGAGGAATCGCTGTCGAGAAAGTGTCCGCAGGCCTCTTGGCGGATCCGGAAGGTAGCAAAACGCGCTCGACGAAACGCTAAAGGCGGAAGGCTACTTTTGCATCACTAATCAGAACATCAAGAATAAGCACGACGAGCGTTTTTTCTTCTCTCGCAGCGAGGTCCTGTTAGATATCGAAGCAGATGTCGCATCCGAGTACGTGGCTCTCATCCAGGACTACCAATCGATACACGAGGCCGACCTCGAGGAACGCAAAGAGGACGGTAAGAATCCTGACGATTACCTCGGACCGAAACCAGGCAAGACCGCGTGGTCACGCCATGTATATCTCGCCCGAGGATCTCAGTCTCGAAAACAATCCACTGTGCTATGGCCACGTCAAGATCGACCAGAGCGGCAAGTGGAGTCTTCTCTCACTCTACCCGGTCATGATTTCGCGCAAGCTTTACGACATGGCAGCGCTCTATCTTCTGCCCGATAGTCTTCGACCCGCGACCAGACATCGAGAACCTCTCTCCCGCGGGACCGGGTGTTCGGCTGGGTCAATCAGGACGCCGATCCAAAGGATCGCCGTCCCGCGTATCGCGGGCACGTGGCGCGTCGGCGCGGTTGAATCTAAGACCTCCGACGCGGTAACGTCCTTCACGCAGGCCGTTCCGCTGGCGATACTCGGCCAGCCGAAGCCGGCTCAGGGTCGATTTTACCTTGGGGATGCGAATGGTAATACGCAAGCCGATAGGATAAGCAAGGAAGCCGCCGGATACCGGCCGGGGAACCGAATTCGCGGGCCGAAGGTTTATCCGCACCATACGCGTTTTGTGGAGGACCCCGATGACCCAAGTGCAGGGTGGGTGCGCCGGAAGGATGAGAAAGGCGTAGATCAGGACAAACAAAACCGCTCGATCACCGGCTGGGTCAGAGCCGGAGCGGAGTTCGAGTTCGACCTCCACGTGGAGAACCTCTCGAGGATCGACCTCGGCGCCCTCGTTTGGCTGCTCTCGTTGCCGGCAGGACAGTTCCTGCGGATGGGACTGGGCAAGCCGCTCGGCTTCGGCAGTGTCCGGGCGGAGATCGTTGCTCAGAAAACGCGGATTGCGGATGGCTCTGCCTGGGCCGCGCGTATCAGGACATGGGAAGCGCCGCTGCCCGAACCGTGTGACCTCGAGCCCGATGAAGGCCGAGTTTGTCTCCGCCATCAGCGCGGCGAACCCGACGCTCTTGCCGTCGTTCGAGCCGCCGCTAAGGGATTCGCCGCGATGCCGGTGCATTATCCGCGGCTCAGAGGCCAAAGAGTGGGAAGCGGCGACCATTTCAAATGGTTCGTCGAAAACGAAAAGGAAGCTCGGATCAGTCTTCCGGACCTGCTGCACGATCCAGCACTTCCGCTCCTCTGATTCGGTTGGCCAAGATACTTGGCGCCGCGTTTCGGGGACGGTGGGAAATGCGGGCTAGGCGTCATCGCGGTCGGTCACCACGGGCGCGAGCGGGAAGTGACCGCCCGACGTCGCTCCATCAGGTCTTCGCTTTGCTGCAACTTCCCCCGGACCGCTGGGCGCGAAAGTTCGATCTCGTCGCGGCCAACGACCGCGGCCACATTGCGGGCATGCTCCAGCTTTCTCCGCCAGCGACCCAGGATGAGATCGTGGCGATCCGTGCCGCCGATCGCGCCGGCCAGGGAATCACGCCGGACCAGGAGAAAGAGGCCGAGGAGGCCGTGCGTTCGGCCCGGGTCGAAACCGAAGGGATGATCACCATCATCGAGCTGCCTCACGACCGCACGTCGGCCGCGGCCGACCGCATGGAGCCGCTGCTGGGTGGGCCCGGCTATCAGAACCTGCTGATCATCACGCCTTCGACTTTCGCGTTTTACGGCTGGGGGGCCGTCGTCATGCAGTTAGCCACGCAATTCCCAGAGGGCTGGTACTGGCGCGCGCCCTGCCCGCGCGAGGCTTCTGGGGATGCCGGCGGCAATCAACGACCGGCGATGTTCTCGATGACATCCGATCCGCGGTTTGGAGAGCAGTAGGCAGTAGGCGGTAGGCAGTAGGCAGTAAGCAGTAGGCAGTAGGCAGTAGGCAGTAGGCAGTGGTCCCAGGTTCGTGGGACCTTCGAGCGTCTTGGTCTTATCTGTGCTGATCCTGCGCGATCCGTGGTTGAATCCTTATTGGGCTTGCGGGTTTCCGCCCCTCTTCAAAACCCTGTTTGGTTTTCAAAACGAGATGAGGATTCGGATAAGAACGGAGTAGGATGTTTTTCACGAACGATCGGCAGCCTTGGTATCGCTAATCCATACATTACATTCGGTGCAACCGAAACCGCTCCGATGCTTGTGCACCGTAATGAGCGAAATTCGCGCACAGGCAGTGCGTCACACTTAATCCCATGCGACACCGAGAGATACGCCAAAAGCGTGCGCGCCCCAAAGGGAGTGCGTCACACGTAAGTCCAATCCCTGTAAGGCCGTGACGCGCGTGACGCACTTTTGGGGCTTGCGCAGGTGAGCGCGCTTGATAGCCAGTTCGCGCGACGAATTTTAGGGCTGTGCGGGTTTTAGGATGTGGGGATGGATCGCCTGCATGATAGAATGCCCGAAAGGAGCATCCTCATGCCGCTAAGAGACCACTTCCGGCCGCCGGTTTGGAACCAGGCTTCGTGGGAAGGATTCCATGGCGGTTGGCCTATGATGATGGTTCTCAACCTCGCACCCAAATTACCAAAGGGCTTTGCGGCCGAGCCGCGCGTTCATCTGGGCACCTATTTCGAGATCGACGTATGCACGTTCGACAAGGATGGCGAGAGGGATTGGCAGTCCGATCCGGATCCGGATCCGGTGACCGAGTGGCGGCGTGGCCACGGCCACCTTGGCGCCGCCCGCACCGACGCTCACGGTAGACGTCGATTTTCCGGATCAGTATGTTTACGAAGTCCTGATCTTTGATCAGACGCGCGACCGTAAGCTGGTGGCGGCCGTGGAGATCGTTAGCCCCGCAAACAAGGACCGTGCGGAGAGTCGCCAACTGTTCATCGCGAAGTGTGCGAACTTGCTGCGAAACGACGTCTGCGTGTCCCTGGTCGATCTGGTTACCGTACGCCGATTCAACCTGTACACGGAGTTGCTTACCCTTCTGGGGCAAACGGACCCGTCGATGTCCCCCGACCCGCCACCGATCTATGCGGCCACCTGTCGCAAGCGTCAGGCGGGCCGAAAGACGAAGTTGGACACCTGGGCCGTTCCGCTCGTCGTCGGTCAATCGTTGCCGCCTTTGTACATCTGGCTGACGGAAACTTTGGTCGTGTCGCTTGACCTGGAAGCCGCTTACGAACAAACTTGCCGCGCTCTGCAAATCGGCTGAGTCGTTTCATGGCGGCTTTTTCTTGTTGGTGGGAAGGCGTAGCCGGTTTTCCAGGCGAGCGTGACATCAAGTCTCTTGGTTCCGGTTAATTGCCCAACGGTTGTGCATGCCGATATTTTCGCCACGGAGAGGGGCACGGTTCCAAGTCCGACTTCTTTCCGCGACCGCGAGTGCACCTGCTCCTTTGCCGAATTGTCCCAAGCGGACGATGAGATAGGTTTTCTGAGATGGAGGCCCGTCCAAACCGCGTCATCGAGTGCCAGAAAGTGCCATTTCAGGGAGTAAGATCGGCGCGGCGGGCGATACGTCGCTTGGCCTTATTGATTGCCAGAAAGTGCCATTTCAGGGAGTAAGCGTGATCGTCGCGAAGGTTTTGATGGTGGCGGGGGGCTCGTCCTTGACGTCGCTTTCGATTTTGACAGTGCCGTAGAAGGGGCCGGCAACCGCGGGGGCCTGAACCGTCACGTTGACAGAGTGTCTCTCCGCGGGGCTTGGCTGTGGTTCGACGGCACGCAGCTCGGGCCGGTCGGGTTCCAGCTTGACCACGGAAAATGGGGCCGAGGAGCGAACGAGCACGGCTTTGGTGACCGACTGGCCGGCGCGAATCGGGCCGAAATTGATAATCGAAGGGGTCACCGAGACGGCGCTTTGAACGTTGGCGACGACTGAGATCGGAATCGCCTGGGGGGGGGTGTCGTTGGTGATCAGCGTGATTTCGTCTTTGAAATAACCGTTGGCGACTCCCGGTTGCAGCGTTGCCGAGACCGTCCACTGAACAGGCCCGCCGACGGTCCGGTTCAACCTCTCGGCCACGGCCCGAACCCGGGCGCTCTGGGTTTTCATCTCGGCGATCTCCCAGCCCGGCCGGTTGCCGGTGTATGTCAACGCCAGCGTGGCCGGGGGGAGCTTCTCCGAGCGCCGAACCGTGCCGAAGTCGATCTGCCCGGGCGTCAGGGTCACGTCGCCGCGGATGAAGCAGGTCATGTTCAGCTCGAATTCCACATAATTGGGGCGGTCAATCACCAGGACCAGCCCGGAGTTTTTTCGCCCCTGGAACCGGGTCGTATCGATCGTCGCCTCGATGGTCGTCTGCGTGCCAGGGGGAATCGCGCGTGCACCTACCTTCACATTCGTACATCCGCATTTGGGCCGCCAGGAAGCGATATGCACCTCGGATGCGCCGCGATTCACCACGGGGAAAGCGTATCGGACCTGGGAACCACGGGCGACATTTCCGAAGTCGTGCATGCGATCGGGGAAGACCGAGGCAATCCAGTCAGAGCCTCCAGCCCTGGCACCCGTCGACAAACCCAGCGATAAGCACAAGGCGAGCAGGTACGACCGCATCAGGACCACGTCCTCCCTTTCCCTCGCAGACCAGATCGATACTCTTCGCGAAGCCGGTTCAAACCGGAATGGACCATTCCTCAAGCATCGGCTCACGGAATTCGTCCGCTCATGGAATGCGGCATTTTCTGACGTATCGTCAAGCCGGTTAAATGGATTGTGCCGGCGGCTCGGGCCGCCGTCGAGCCCGATTCCCGCGCCGCTCTTGGCTTGTCGCGGCACTCGGTCGTTGATCACGGACGGCCCCCACACTATTGTAGAAAGCTGTCGGCGCAGCATGGTTGTCCGTCTCCTTGGGGTCAAAAACGATGGCCGGTCCCACCAGAATTCAGATTTCCGAGGCGGATGGAGTCAAGATCATCCGGTTTCAAGATAGTCAACTTTTCGACGAGCGCACCGTGCGCGAGGCCAGCGAAGAGATCGCGGCCGCCCTGCCTGATGGCGGCAGTCCGATTCGGGTCGTCGTCGATTTTTCCGACGTGGCCCTGATTTCGAGCACGTTTCTCAGCAAGCTCATTTTGCTGCAACGGCGGATCGATCAGGCCCGCGGCAAGCTGCGGCTCTGCGAGATGTCGCCGATCATTCAGCAGGTGTTCCGCACCTCGAACCTTGATCGTTTGTTCAAAATCGACCGCGATCAGCGCGCGGCCATCGAGTCGATCCAGTAACGCCATTGCCTGTTCAGGGGCAAATTCTTGAAGTTCCTCGGTCGGGCAAGAAAATTCCTCAAGGAGCTCGCGTCCGAGCCTGAGGGCAAGGTTCAGTACTTTAACGTGACGTGCGTTTCAGGCCACCGGCTTCGGGGCGAGCGGACCGAAGGATACCAGGCTCTGCGATGTCCGGCGTGCGGGGAAGGGGTTTTTGTTTTACCGCGAAGCCCGCTACCCGAGCCTGCCGCGCCGGCGCCGGCACGTTCATCTCCCGCCAGGACAGCCCGCCGGGACAGCGGATGGGTAAACGAGGGCCCGATCGAGCTAACCGACCAGGTGCAGGTCACACACGATCTTGGTGACGATGCGCCCGGCGCGGCCGGCGACGAGATCATCGGGGACGACCTCCCGGGCCAGAGTAGGCGCGGACGGGGACGAAACCGGGCCCGCGAAGGGGCGGCGGACGCCGCCGTGGCACCGGGCGAAAAGGGCGAGCCATTCTGGGAAGAAGACTTCAACCGGGCCGCCTCGGGGCACGGTCGCGACGCTCCCCAAGGGGAGCGCGGGCCCCCTGTCGCGCCCGATCGGCCCGCCGCGGGGGGCACGCAAAGTGCCCGGCAGCGGCGGCCCGCCGCCGCGGGAGCGGCCCACTCAGGCCAGCCTCGGAATCCACCCGCGGTCTTGGAAATCCGAGCAAGGCCGTCACGGAGGATGCCGAGCCGGCTCACACTCGTTCTCGTCCTGGTCCCTTTGCTGGTCGTCGCGGCGTTTGCGTGGAATTACCGCCGAATCCGCCTCCGGGAAGCCCCCTTGATTGCCGAGAAAGGCCGAATCGAAGGAATCCCGGCTCTCGAAGAAGGGGATTTCGACAAGGCCTATCAGCTCCTCTCGGACGCGAAACGGGCCGTCGACTCATTGGGCGGGGCCGTCGATGGAGCTGACGAAATTCGCACCGCCGCCGAGGAAGCGGCGATTTTCGTTGACTTGAGCCCAAAAAATCTCGAAGAAATGCTCGAGGAGGCCGGCCGGACAGACCCCCAGGATTGGCCGTCCAAGTTCGACACCCTTTACAAGGGTCACGCGATCTTGATCGACGCCACGGTCACCGAAGAGCCGGGGGCTGGAACTTCCTCGAGCTACTTGGTTGACTACGTCATTTTGCCGCCGGGAGGCGGAAATCGGTTCAACGATGCCACGGGCTCGGCCCCCGATCGCTTCGGCTTGATCGACTTCACAGGTTTCCAGTTGTTCGAGCTTGCCCGACCTCGCAAAGGCACTCGCGTCGCCTTCGGCGCCAGGTTAGCCTCGTTTCAATTCGATGCCGCAAACGAGGTCTGGTGGGTCGGGCTCGAACCGCGGAGCGGCGTCTTTATCACCCACACCAAGGCACTCGAGGCCGTCGGCTGGCCCCGCGGGGCCGAAGCCGGTTTGCCGCCGCGGGACCAGCCATGAAACTTCGAGATTGGATGATCATAATTGCATGCGTCTACGGCCCGACGACCGCGGCCATCGGGCAAACACGGGGTGAGAGCGTCAAACGTGATGCCTCGCGTGCCGAGTCGAAGTTGAAGAGGCTGGGAGTGGACGCGCCCGCGAGAGTGGCTCGCGAAGGCGAAAGTGGCCCGCCGTAGCGGGAGGCCCGAACCCGAGCCTTCGGCCCTGGGGCACCGTGCGTTCAAGGCCATGCTGGCCACCGCGACGACGGCCGAGGACTTCACCGCCCTGATCACGGAGATCGAGCAGTTCTTTCCCAAAGCGTCTGGTCATCTCGCGGCGGGCCGACTCAATCTGGCGCGATGGGAAGGCCCCTACGGGGACGATCCGGCGGGGACCTATCGCGGCGCGAGCGCCCAGGTTCGGGAAGCGCTCGATCGGCGGATTTGGGCTGACGCCACTGCTGGGCTGCTTGAGCGTCAGGCATCCCAAGATCTGCAATCGGCCGTCGCCGCGGCCCAGCGGGCAGGGACTCTCATCCCCGAAAAAACCACGCTGCCAGCTCACCTGATCGAGACGGCGGCAAATATCGCACGCCAAGAATTGGGGAACCTCCGCCTCAGTGAGGTCAAAGCCCTCGCTAGCGTTTATCGCGAGCACCTGCAACAACCCGCCGAGGCTCACAAGATCCTGGGCGAGTGGCTGAAGATCCAGCAAGGCCGGTTCAGCGCGACCGACGCCGAAGGCCCCGTCGAACTGGCGAAAATTTATGAAGAGCTGATCCAGGACCGTGTCACGGCAATTGAGTTGCTCCGTAAAGCATGGAGAATCGACCCAACCTCAAAAGAGATCGCCGAGGCCTTTCGTACTCGGGGTTTTCAGAAGCTTAAAGACGATTGGGTCGAGTCGGCAAACGCCGTGCGAGAGCGTTCGGCCGCGGTCGCGGAGTCACCGGTGACTCCGCAAGCGTTGACAACCCACGGACTCGGCGGCCTCACGGCCGGCGAGGTTCGTGCTCGCCTGGGGGGCAAACCAGATCGTGTAAACTACATCGCCGCGAGAGGCCAATTGATCGAGCAGTGGATTTATTATCTTGACAACAGGAAGGTTCGTTTTGTAAATCTGCTCCACTCCCCCGGGGAATTGAAACCAAGGGTTGTGGGGGATTACACGATGCCCGGTTTGAGTTTGAAGGGAGGGAGGGGAGCCCGTCACTGAGATGTGTCACCCGTTCTCGATCTCCCTTACCGGGTGCAAGCGACAATGGGTACACGAACGCCTGCTTTCCTTCCGCCGCTCCGGATACGCGACTGTCCACTCTTCGAAACTGACACCGTGCCACGCCAGAACATTGAGCCTGCTGAACAGATTCGACTTGCCAAAAATCCTGCTTGGCGCGATTTCGCGAAGAATTTTCTGATTTTCTGACAACCGCTCGGCCTCTCATGACGTAATATTTCAGGTGGTTGACGCAAAAATCGCCTCCGCCCCTTGTCGATGGCGCATAATGTGCTACAGACCGTCCTAGAGGCGATTCGTTTTCGCCTCTGACCCGTGTTGCGACGATTCGACTGACTCGTGAAGGATTTAGCCTCCCCCAGTTCGAGCCATCATCAATTTGAATTGAAAACTTTTCGCTTCATTTTGTCGACTGGGAACGGTGAGACTTTCGGTTTTGTCGGCTCGACTTTTTAGCCACCTTCGAAACCGTGATTGATGTACACCAGGAGGTGTTATATGGCCCGCAAAGACGCCTTACTAAGATTGACTTCTCGGCTGATCGCACGGCGCGACGCTTTGCGAAAAGCCCTTAACGGCGACCTGGACAGTTTTCGGAAGTTTTCTGAACTGAACGCGGTCGGCGATAACGTGGACGCTGCCGTTGACTCGGCGAACGACGAAATTTGCTCCCAACTCGTCGAGATCGAGAGCCGCGAGCTCGGTCAGATCGAGCATGCCCTCGAGCGAATTAGCGCGGGGGTTTACGGCCGTTGCGAGTTTTGTGGGGAAAAGATCTCCGAAGCTCGTCTAAATGCACTCCCGTACACGAATACGTGCATCGACTGTCAGCGCGAAAACGAGCGAGCGGGGCAGTCTAGGGTCCTTGAACCCGACTCAAGGCGATGGGCAAAAATCTACGAGAAATCGGAGGAAGGCGAAAGCGACTCCAAGATCAACCTCAGTGATTTCGAGATGGACTTCAGCGAGACTGGCCGCTAAGTCGCTCACCGTATTGGCGTGAATGCCCTCCTCAGAAGCCGCCGGAAGAACTCCGGCGGCTTTTTTGTTGCGACATGTCGAACGCGGCCGTTGTCTGGACGTCGGCCTCGGTTCGGCCTCGATCTCAACGTTTTGCTCCGTCGCGGCCGTCTTATCCTTGACGGTGAAACAGACCGATCAATGAGGACAACTCTGTCGGGCAAAGGCGACTCGATCTTTGACTTGGGTGCACTCGAGGCAGTATAGTAACGGAGACGGCAGGTCAGTCATAGAAGGATCTGAATCACCGGCGAGCGGACCTTCCCGCTCGAGTTTCCGCCCCTGGCGTGGAGTGAGTCTGATGTCGTCCCGATTTTCCACAGTCATTGTCGCGTTGACATCGTTGTTCGCCGGAATCGTGCTGGGAATTCTCCTGGGGCGAGGTGGACCGGTCGTGTCCGCTCAGGTCGCTGGGATCAGTCGTGGCGAACATGGGGGATTGACAAGCTTCCCGTCTCGGTCGAATCAGAAAATTGCTGACGACGCGAATTACGAGGCTCTTTCGAGGCAGTACGAAAAGTTTCAGCAGGTCAACAGAACGTTCGAGCTGGTGGCCAAGGCGGTTTCGCCGTCGGTGGTTCACATCGTGGCGCACAAGACGACCCGGTCCGATGAAAACCGCCGCATCCGCCATTTTGAGGAAACGGGCTCTGGCGTCATCATTCGTAGCGACCGCGCCCCGGGCCTCTTCGTTCTGACCAATCATCACGTCGTCGACGGCGCCGGCCCGACCGCGATCCGGGTTTTCCTGCGTGACGGCCGTTCGATCCTGCCGGAGAAAGTCTGGACGGATGGGAAAGCCGACGTCGCCGTGCTCAAAATTGACCGCGATGACTTGCCGGCGGCTCGTCTGGGCAACAGTGACGAGGCCGCGATCGGAACGTGGGTCATGGCACTGGGAAGCCCATTCGGCTTGAGGCATTCGGTCAGCCAGGGGATCGTCAGCGCACGGTCGCCAGATGGACGAGCTTCAAGACGTTGTCAACCAAGACTTCATTCAGACCGACGCGGCCATCAACCCCGGAAATTCGGGGGGGCCTCTCGTTAACATGAGAGGCGAAGTGATCGGGATCAATAACTCGATCGCGTCCAACGGCGGCGGAAATGAGGGAGTCGGTTTTAGCATTCCCATCAACCTGGCGCGATGGATCATGAACGAGTTGATCCTCCACGGCCGGGTCAGTCGGGGCGCCCTGGGCGTCGACTTGCAGCACGATTTCACCCAGGAAGACGCCGTCACGCTGGGAATGGAACGACCACGAGGCGCATGGATCCTCAAGGTCTACCAGGCGTCGCCGGCGGACAAGGCCGGCATCCGCTCGGGAGATGTCGTACTCCGCTTTGGTGGGGTGGACGTCGTTGATCTCAACCACCTGATTAACGTGGTCTCGATGGCCGCGGTGGGTGAATCCGTGGATGTGACCGTATGGCGCCAGCGGCAGGAAGTCAAACTCAAGGTGACTGTGGGCGATCGTGACCATACGCTGCACGTGAATAGCGAGGCGCCCGCCGATCGTGAACTCGATTCCTCGGGACTTGTCCGTCGACCGAGGCGGCCGAACACCGGGTCGAGCTTTGCACTGGGGCTGGAGTTGGCCACCTTGAACCCCCAGCTAGCGAAGCGTTTCGATCTCCCCGAAACCTGGCGAGGCGCCCTGGTGCTGAGTGTCGAACCGGAGAGCCCGCTCGCCCGGCTCATGCTACCGGCCGATGTAATCTCCGCGATCGATAGCGAGGTCATTCAGTCCTCGGAACAAGCCGCCAAAGTGTTGACCGAGCGGGCCGACCACGTTCAGTCGCTCATCAGTCTCGACAGGCTCGTCAATGGCGTGATGGAACGCCAAACGGTGCGGGTGCCTTGATGGATGCCGTGACCTCGGCCCTCGCCGCGGTTGTTAGCGGCAGGGGCCTCTCATCTTCGGAAAGCCGGTCGGCGTTCGCATCGATACTAGACGGCGAGGTGCCTGAAAGTGTCACCGCCGCGTTTCTGACGGCTTTGAAACTTAAAGGCGAGACCGCCTTTGATCTCGAAGGGGCAGTCGCCGCGGTGCGAGAACGCATGAGCCCGTGGGAACGCGGGATCGATTCCGCGGACCTGGTCGACACGTGCGGGACGGGGGGCGATGAGGCCGGCACTGTCAACATCTCAACAGCGGCGGCGATGGTGTTGGCGGCCTGCGGCGTGCCGGTCGTCAAACATGGCAACCGCTCGGCCACCGGGCTCTCGGGCAGTTCCGACGTACTCGCTGTACTGGGCGTAGCGACCGATCTCGAAGCTCCCGCGTCGCGCCGCTGTTTGGCTGAGCTGCGAATCACCTTCCTGTTCGCCCCCGCGTTCCACCCTGGCCTGGCCCGGATCGCGCCCGTGCGTCGCCAGTTGCCGTTTCGGACCATCTTCAACCTGGTCGGTCCGCTGTGCAACCCAGGCAGTCCGTCGTTCCAGTTGTTGGGAGTTCCACACGAGAAACAGGCGGAGATTGTGGCCCAAGTCCTCTCCCGACAGCAGCACATTCGCCGCGCGGCCGTCGTGACCGGATGCGATGGGCTGGACGAAGTCACTCTCGGCGGGCCGACCCAGGTGTGGGCAATTGACGAGGGCCGCTTGTCACGAACTGTCTGGCACCCCGAAGACTTTGGTTTGGATCGACATAACCCTTCGGCGATCAAGGCCCGCGACCCCCTCGAAAGCGCCGAGAGACTGACGCGGGCGTTCGCCGGGGAGAAAGGGGCCGTGCGTGACTACATACTCGCCAACAGCGCGGCCGCGCTTTGGGTGGTCCGGCAGTGTCCACTCCGTGAAGGCACGGCTCTGGCTGCCGCGGCCGTCGACTCGGGAGCGGTGGCTGGGCTGTTGGATCGATGGAGGCGGCTCACCGCTGTCGAAATCGTCCACTAAATGACCTTGCGTGATTCCGGGAGGGCGAGGCTCCGTCCGAGCCGGATGGTGCCGCGGCTCGCCAGGAGGCTCGCCCTCCCAGAATCATGCAAAGGCGTTTAGACGCCTGAAAGATCGGAAGGGTCGCTCAGAAGCGGTCGCTCCGGCGGATGCGTGCGCGCCGACTCGCCTCTTGAAGGACACGAAGCTCTTCCTCGGTCAGGCCGGAGCGACCCTCGCGGGCGATCTTGGCCAGCACTTCATCAAGCTTTGCGTCGAGCTGATCTTCGGGGATGACAGAGACGGGCGCTGACTTGGCCGCGCTCCCCACGGTCGCCGCCGATCGCGAAGGATTCGGCATGCGCGTCCGCGTTTGCTCCCGAGAGGCCGGCGAGAAAATGCGGAGCTTCGGCTTGAACATACGCCCCGCGACCAAGCGCGACCACCGCAAGTCGAACTGCTTGAAAAGAAAAGCAAAGCCAGCGCCCGCAAGGTGGGACTCGACGGCGATGTGCGACCGACCACCGCCCGAGATTGGCAACAATGGGAAGCCGAGATAAATCAACAACAGCACCCACATCGGCATCGGAATGAAGAAAAAAAGGATCTCGCGCTTGGGATAGAACAAGGTGAAGAGCGTCACCGTCCCCATTACCGCCCCAGACGCGCCGACCATCGTCACAATCGAGTCCGGGCTGTATTCCGCGGCGTCGATCAACACCCAGGTGAGCGTGCTGAACACGGCCGTACACAAGTAGAAAACCAAAAAATCTCGGCTCCCATACAGCGCCTCCATCTCGCGGGCGACGATCCAGAAGAACCACATGTTGCCCAGAATATGCCAAATATCGGCGTGCAAGAAAGTCGCGGTCAGCAGTTGCCAGATCCGGAAATGGCGGAGGACGCTATCCGGTGATGCCGCGAACCACTCTTGGAGATCGATGCGAGTCAGATGTTCGAAGAGAAAAACAGCGACGTTGATCGCGACGATGGACTTGCAAACCGGCGAGACGCCGTTGAACCAGCCGGGTCCTCCCGTTTCACCACGATAGTACTCGCGGTCGTAGATGCCCATGGCGGCTCCGCTCTGGCGGAACGAAAGTGAGTCGTTGAGACTCGGCCGATAACGATCCACTCGCTCGACCATTCCCCTTATGTTCATCATCGGGCGCGCCGGCAAACCTGTCAACCGCTAGCGCGACCATCTTCCCATGCCCCGACGACATCGGCCACCAACTCGAATCGCTCTTCCCTTTTAGCGAACCAACACCAAGCCAGCCGACAATTGCCAGTGGCTCGATCATTCGAGCAGCAAGGCGTCAATCGCTTCGCGCCTGGTGTCATAAATCGGCCAAACGATGTCGAGCGAGGTGACGCGTAACAGTTCCCGCGTCCGCGCGGTGACGCCGGAGAGAACCATCGTCCCTCCTTGAGACAATGCCAGCTTCCAGGCACGAATCAAAAGCGCCAGAAACATCGAGCCGAAATTGTCGACCTGGCTGAGGTCGAACACAATCAATGGGTTTTCCTGACGCCGCAACGACTTAAGAACCGTCTGGGCGACTTGCTCTTCCAGGCCGAACTCAATCGTCTCGAGCGCTCGCGTCGCCATGATGACTGTCACATCACCGTGGCGTTCGAGCGTGAACGCCTCATCGGCGGGAAGGGGGGGATTCTTGGTGGGCATCACGCGAGCTCGATTTCCTGGCAAAAGCACTCTGTCGTGGCAATCCCGATCGCTCTTAAGACTGCTGATAGCTTAGAGCTTTCGCGTCCCACAAACAAGCCCCGATTCCCCATCCCCGATCCCCGTCATGCCGAGGGGCGGCAGTTTGAGAACGCGCGTACAACCTCATAGAGATCATTGCTGACCATGAGTTCATCGTCCTCGAAGTCGCGCAACCACACGTAATTGTCGCGGTAGGCTTGCGCCAAGAGCGGATAGAGCTCGCTCAGTCGGATGGAAACTGTGGGATTACTGAGATCGTCTTGGTCTTCCTCGGGATGCGGAAAGACGCGTAGTCGCGCGGTCGCCATGGCCATTCCTCCTCCACGCGTTCCTGTGCTGTTCCAGCACTGATTCGCGGGCTCTCTCCCGCGGTCTTGGTCGATCAATGACCCGAGATTCGGAAGGCTGTGGCTTCTGAAGGAAGAAAGATCCATTTCGCGATCCTCGGTCCAACCTGACTTATCATCGGACATCAAGGCCACTGGGCATCAACAAAATAGATTTGTGATTGGTCGGTGGCGAATGTCGTTTTGGGCAAAAGCAGCTTCGCGGCAGCCGAGGCGAAGCGTCCCCGCATCCTAAAACCCGCACAGCCCTAAAATTCATTAGTCGAACCGCCGATAGAGCGCGCGCACTAGTGCAAGCCCCAAAAGTGCGTCACGCGCGTCACGGCCTTACAGGGATTGGACTTACGTGTGACGCACTTTTTTAGGGCGCGTACGCTTTTGGCGTATCCCTCGATACCACAAGGGATTAAGTGTGACGCACTCGTTGGGCGAAAATTGTGCTCTTGAGGGTAAACAGACGCTTTTCGCGGTTTCGCTCGGTTGTAATGGATATGCCATTCATGCGGAGCTGGGGGGCGATGCGCCGGATCTCGTTGCTAAGAAACCAGGGGGATTTCGGCCAGCGGGATGAGGAACTCATTCGCCTGCCCACAGCGTCATTGAGCATGGCCAAGAGTTCGGACGCGGTTCCGGTCCAGATACCAAGGTCGGGGGCGATTCTGAGCAGGACTTCGGCGACGGGTGAGTCTTCAAGTTGCGTCGCGGTCGATTCGCGGCGATTGTCATAGTAGTCCGCGAGAAACGTCCCGGCCCGCCATCCCAGCGACCTTCCGACAGCCTCGCCGAAGGCGGCGAAGTCAGCCATGCGCGGCAATTTCTCGAGGGTGATCGCGGGCAGCACGCGCAAGCCCCCGGCAATCGCGTCCAGCAGGCCCCCCAAGATCGCCGGCTGGTCCCGCTGGAACGCCGCCCAGAACTCGTCCTCGCGGCGCCGGTTGGCGTCGTCGATCGACGCCAGGTTGAGGTACACGGTCCGGTCGCTGAGATCGCCCCGGCGCACAAACTCTTCGATTCCACTCAAGATCGCGGGCCGTTCGACGCGGATCACGCTCCGTTCGTCGTTGGAAAAGAGTGTGCGGCCCGCATAGGCCCCGCCGGTCGAGACCATGCAAAGACCGTCGGAAACCGCGTTATTAATCACGCTGATGTTGTCATAGGCCAACAGCCACCCGTTATGAGCGGTGACCATCAAGTTGCGCACGCCTCGCGGGATCGCCAACAGCGGCGCGGCCTGCGGATCGATCAGCAGCCGGACGACTTTGGCCAAGGTGCTCTTGGCGGCGGCCTGCTCGCCGTAGAGGGCCAAAATCGGATACGGGCCGACCGGCCGAAGGGCCGCCGCCATCCAGGCGATCATCAGGCGGAAATCGCGATCGGACAGATTCACGTAAGTGCGCAGCAATTCGATCGAACCCTGCCGGCTTGGTGTGGGCAGCGCCAAAAGCCCTTCAGGCCGGCGAAAATGGACCGCGGGCCGGTCGACGACCATCCAACCCTCGGGCCCGATCTTGACGGCCCGGCCGCTGGCGTCGCCCAGGTCGAGGTAATAGGACGAGCCAATCCCCCAGCCGTCATGGCCGACGCGAATGAAGACCGACGGCGTTCCTTCTTCGAAGCGAGCTTTTGCCTCAAGCGCGGCCAGGACGCGCCTGACGGTGAGTTGGGGAGGAATCTCGCCCGAATCCGCGAGGTAGGCACCGATCAGCCAGTCACGGAATGCCCGCGACCTGAGCCCGTAGATCTCATGGCGGCTGCCGAGCGGCACCTGGCCAAAGAGCTGGCCGTCTGCTGAGCGGAAAAACCGCGCGTCCGAGGCCAGGCGCAAGAGCACTTGGAGCGACGTCTTGGGCCCGACGGCCTCACCCTTCAGCTCCGGCTCTACATCGTCGGGCACGCCCGCGCCGGCCTCCGTGTAAATCGCGCCGACAGGGTCATCGGAGCCTGCGCCATTCACGAGGTCGGACGCGCTCGCGCTGGCCTCACCCATCAGTTCCGAGTCTTTCCCAACGTCGGACGCGTACGTGCTGCCCTCGTCCTCCAGCTCCGGCCCATTCGGAACGTCGGGCGCGCTTGCGCTGATATCCGCGTTGCCGGACCGGAAGGACGAAGGCTGAATCGGAGCACGCCTCAGCCGGCCGATCAACCAATCGGGCGTCTCCTGGTAGACATGTTCGTTGGTCCATCCAAGGCTGGCGATGATTCGCGAAAAAGCACACTTCTGGGCACCCCGGCACTCGAGCATCAGATGGTTGTGCTCGTTGCGGGTGATGGAAAGCACGTGATCAGCGCTTCGGTGCGCCGGGCATCGCGATTCCCATGCGTCGCCGCCGACCCTGCGCGGGTCGAACCCGGATTCCCGCAGTCTGTCAACGAAATTGGCAAGTCCGTCGCGCACCATGCTCACCCCCCTCCCAAGTCCGTTGGGCCAAGAAACTAGCTTTGTATAGCTGTTGCAATCGGCTTTCGGGTGGCGCTTCCATGAGCACAAAGCTAAACATAGCGTTTTCTACAACCTTGTCCAGCTCATCCGCCGCGTCCCGCATGTTACCAATCGATCCCATGCCATTTGCCACTGACCCCGTGGACGTCCACCGGACCTGACCCCGTGGATGGGAAACCGTCTACCGGACCTGACCCCGTGGACGTACAACATAATCATGCCTGGCGCGTAGTCGGAGTCATGGAAAGCGAATATAGGACCATCGCGAGGCCGAATATGAGCATCTCCTGGTCGCTATTCTTCGGCCTTTTGGCGAACTTGGCGGTGGGTTTGGAGGAACCGACCTCGTCGCCGCCCCCATTTTGGGGCAAACTGACGCCCGGTCCTTTTGCGGTCGGCTTCCGATCGCTGTGGCAACTTGACTACAGCCGCGTCTATAACACCGTCTTCGACGACAAATCGGCTTACGCCTCCGGCAAGGCGCCCCGGCCGATCCTGGTCAACATCTGGTATCCCGCGGAACGATCGACCGACGGACACCCGATGCCGCACCGAGACTACCTCAAGATCCAGACCGAAGACCCGCGCATCGCCCGGTTCGCCGCCAAGCTGGCCGAATATGAACGTGTCATCGTATGCAAGGAGATGCTTGACAAGACGGACCACGAGCTCACCGAGCTAGAGCGTGGGCGTCTCGATCGCTTCTGGAAAACACCGACGGCGTGCCTGCGCGATGCGCCTGCCATCGACAGCCGGTTTCCGCTGGTGATCTACCACTCTGGTGCGCAAGGGTCGTTTGAAGACAACGCCGTCTTCTGTGAGTTTCTCGCCAGTCATGGCTACGTCGTCATCGGAAGCGCGTTTCAAGATGTGACCGGTCGCACGCTCGCGGTCGACGGAAGCAAAGGCTCGGCACGCGACCTCGAATTCTTGATCGCACACGCCCGCCGCCAGCCGAACGTCGACTGGCAAAAGATCGGCCTGGTTGGACATAGCCTGGGTGCTCAGGCAATTCTCATGTTCCGCGCCAAGCCGCCTCACCGGTCGACGCTGTCGTGAGCCTCGATACAACCCAGGACTACCATACTCTCGCTGGCCCGGGCTGGCACGATATGACCAAATTGCTCCTCGAAAACTCCAGCTACGTTAATGGTCCATTACTCATGGTAGCCGATGCGAGGGCGCTTTTTCAGCTCGCTGACTCGCTCAAGCACGCCGAACGTTATTACTTTACTCTCAAGGACCATGACCATAATGATTTCATCGAACAGGGCATTCAGCGGCGAACCCTCAAATTCGAGGCGAAGCCCGGCGATCGCGATCTCGAGTCGGCACTCGAGTCAGCGCGGGTCGGATACGAGTCAGTTTGCGCGTACGCGCTCGATTTCTTCGATGTGTACTTGAAGAATCATACCGGCCGGCGTGACGAGCTGATCACACGGTTCCAACAAACCGAGTTTGGTGGCGAGAAACCGCACGTCGAGTTCTTGCCTGTGGGTGAACGGCGACGGAACCTTATCGAGACGCACAACGTTCCGCCGACTCTGCGACAGATCCGACTGATCATCGCCGGCCGGGGGATCGAAGCAACACTTGCTCTTCTCAAGCATTGGCACGAGAAAGAACCGCGGGCATCCATCTTTGAAGATGATTTCGGATTTGCCGTGGTCGATGAATGTCTGGGACTTGGTCGGACCGGCGACGCAATCGCGATGAGCCGCTTTTATTCCTCACTCGACGCGAAATTTTCCAAGATATTCTTCAGGAAAGGTAACGGCCTCAGAAATGCCGGCCTGAAGCATTTTGCCTCGGACTATTACAAGAAAGCCTGCCTCCTCGACCCGAGCGACGCCGAGGCCGCCGCGCAACTGAAAGCTCTGGGGGCGGAAGAGCAACCTCGATGAGAAATGGCGTTTCCCCGCCAAAGACTCGAACAAAAAGATCGAAGTCATTCACGCAACGCCTGTCGTCGTGAACGGCTACCTCGGAGGAAGTCATGAAGACGCTTATTCTGTCCGAACCGGCCGTAGCTCTTCTCCACCGCCGCCTGGCGGGCGAGCGGGTCGAGGTCACAGACGAAACGCGGCCGTTCTACCGGGAACTGGTTGCGGCGGGGATGATGATGCCTCTGCACTCGTTTGCGAGAGGTAATGAGGGAGCCTACCGGCTCACGGATGCGGCCTTAAAAAAAAATATGGTGAGATTTGATGTATTGGAATTTGTTGTGAGATAAAGAGTTGTGGTGTGTTATGTGGAGTATGAGGATGATATTTAGGTGTGGGTAGGGTTGGGGGGCGGAGAAGGTCCGGGTTCATCAAGCCAGAATCAAGGGTGATCTGTCCAGCAAGAGAGACCGTTCCGCCCTCTCCGTCACCGGGGAAAAAGCTGTGGTGCTCGCTACTCCTGTCGGGGTCACGCGCTCCATCTGGTCATCGGGGATATCGAGGTCCATCATCACTTGGCCGGCGAGGATATCCAGATCATCCGCGTATCGGCGGCTGAAATCCTCCGCATGTTCGGCCGAGTCTGTTGGTGGCCTCTCCATATGTCATGCATAGCACACTGGATGCAGTTGTCGCTTCCGACTCGCTGGGACTACGACGTGTGGTGGGTCTGGACTACCGGCTTGACGATGAAGCGAACCGCGTCAGGTGTGCCAGCAGAATCTGGCGAACGCTCACGACAGGGTCGTACTCAGATCTGGGCCCCCTGGCCATACCAACCCGACGCGCCAGCAAGGGAAGTGCCGACGGAACCCTCGCTGGCACTTCGGGTTGGTATCGGCCGCCGCCCCTTCTGCGCGCAAATCCTTCGGCGCACCCAATCGCGTCAGATCGGTCATCGGTCAATCGGCAAGCCTTGCGACGCAGGATAGGATGGCAGCGAAAGGAGACGATCATGCCGACCCGCAACGTTGATCTTGGTCACGATTAGGCCTCCGACTCCTCTGGGTCTCCATCGTCGCCGGCATCGTACTGAGTCGCGACCTCTTCAAGTCCTGTCGGGCCTGCCGGCGGCGGTGGACAGCCTTGCTCATGGGCGGACTGTCTCGCCAGCCAACCCATCCATCGCCTCGCGCCTGATGGAGTTCCAATCATCGCGTGTCATCTCGCTGACCGGCCCTTGCAGCCCTTCCAGCAGCTTGGCCTCGAGCTCCTGTTTGGCCCGGCGTTTCTGGGCATCGCGGATCAAGGCCCGCAGGTACTCGCTGGCGGAGGCATAACCCTCCTGCGTCATCTGGGCTTCGACAAACGCCTTCATTTCGTCGGGCACGGAAATGTTCATGGTTGTCATACAGGTAATCCTCCATTTCGCCCCATCTTACCATGAATGGCAGATTTTGCCAAGGATTTATGCGAGCTGAAATTCACCCGTGCCGACAGGGTGCCGAACCTCACGCGTCGGCGTCATGGGCGGCTGACTGCGTCGTCGGAACTTCCTTTCCCGCAGAGGTTTTGACCGAGGCGAAGAACTGGTGTAAGTTCATCCGTCTCGCGAAAAGGTGAACTGACACCACTTCTTACTCGAAAAGGTGAACTGACACCACTTCTTACTACGAAAAGGTGAACTGACACCACTTCTTACTAAAGGTGAACTGACACCACTTCTTACTAAAAGGTGAACTGACACCACTTCTTACTAAAAGGTGAACTGACACCACTTCTTACTCACCGTGGCCCCCGGCATCGACACCGTGGCCGTCCCTGATTTCGACGTCGACCTGCTGAGCCACAGTTACTTCCCGGGCCGAGGCGCTCCTGCACGATATCCACGACCTGATGCGCCACAACGAAGCCCCACCGAAGCGGCAGCGGGTCACGCCCGCCGTTTATGAGGGCACGGCCTTCTGGAAACTGCGAAGGTGACGCTGGATCGATTCCCGAAGGACGATCGCTGAATGGGAGCACGTCTCAGCCGGCCGATCACCCCATCGGCCCGGCGTCAAAACCCCGCGGCCCGGATTGACGACGCAATTGCTACAACAAAACATCCGGTGGCACCTGTCTGGCTTGATGAGAAGCTGGCCTTGCTGAACCGGAGCGTTCCCGTGAGTTTTGTCGCGAGAATTGTGCCCTAGGACAGGAGCCTTCCCCCCCATTGCACCTGCGGACGGATGGAAAGGTTTGATAAGGAAACCAGGAATGCAGGAGAGAGAAAAATGGCTCTGGAACACGAAGCGTTGACCGAGCCGATCATTGGCGCGGCAATCGAGGTGCAGCGGTGCCTCGGGCCGGGTTTTCTGCTGAACTTCGTCCAAACAACGCTGGAATCGAAGCGAGTGATCGCTGCCTGAGTGAGTCTGTTCCTGGTTTCCTGCCTTCCTCATTCACCGTTGTGCGAGGGCCCGAGAGCGCAACGGATTCTGCGTGTCCTCGAAGGCTGAAAATGTGCGAATTAGGCCCGGATTTCATCAGTCCAGCACCTGTCTCAGTTCGCATGAAAATGGCATGCCTTGCTCCCGACGGTGATAGGGGATACAAAAGAGTTTCACTCCGAATGACTCGGCATGATGGGGGATTGGGGCATGAGGCACGGCGCCAACTCGGCCCAACTCGTCGGCGTTTGCCTTGCACTCGGGCTTGGCGTTGTCTCCGCCCTCGCGCAAGGCCATCACCTGGATGCGCTGCGCGAGTGGCTGGGTTACACCGAGGAGGCCGCGAAACTCGTTGACAAACGCGACTACGTCAAGGCCGAGCAACAGCTCAACGCCGCGATCCGAGAAATTCGGCCGTATTTTCCTGAGACCAAGCGCAATTTGCGCGAAGTTACTGCGAACTGGCCCGGGTGCTCTATCATCAGAAACGGTATGCCGAGGCCGAGCCCCTGGCTCGATGGGCCCTCGCCGTCCGCGATTCCGACAAAAACGCCAGGCCCGAGTCTGTTTTTCAGTGCGTTTACACGCTCGGCATGATCGAGTCGGCGCTGAAACACGCCGCCGAGGCTGAGCGCCTCTTCAAGCGATCGCTCGAGCTTCAGGAAAAGAGCCTCGGGCGCGACCACATCAACAGCGTTGTCATGCTTGATCAGCTCGCGGACGTTTGTGTCGAACAGGCGAAGTACGCCGACGCCGAACAGCTCTATTTGCGCTCCATCGCGATCCACGAGCGTAAACCGGCCGATGAAAACCTCGCGCTGGCCGAGACGGCCGAAAAATACGCCGCGCTTCTCCGGCGAGTCAACCGCACCGCCGACGCCGACCGTTGGCACGCCCGAGCCCTGGCCATCCGCGACCTCGCGGCAACCAAGGCCGCCAAGGCCAAGGCCGATCGGGTTCAGCAAGACTTTCAGGGGTTCAAGTAGCAAGAAAACCCGGCGGAAGACAGGGATCGCGGGCGGAAGGGGGCGGACACGCACGCAGCATCGGAAAGGAATCTTTGGCCCATGTCGACAACGACGGTGGTGGCGTCCCTTAGCATCGCCCTCTTGTTGAACTCGCCATAAAAGTGCGTCCCGATCGGAAAGTCCAAACGCACCTGCTTCGCTGGCTACTCTCCAACCTGGCGCAATGCGTGATTCATCACCCTGTCGGACAAGAACATGCCGTGCTGACGAAGCCGCTCGACGATGGGACGGGCGGCCGAGATCAGCCCCTGTGTCTTGGCGAATAAAACCACGCCCAACGTACCCTGATGGGGAAACCGGCGACGCATCGGTGACCCAAAGTGTCTTTGGCCCTTTGGCCCATCCATTCACAATTTTCGCAAGCGACTTGACTCTGCAATGACAGCGGCTCAGCATGGATGAAGCCGTCTCAGAATTTGCACGACCGGCACAAACCAGCACCAAATCCGGAGATAACACATGCGAGCCCGTCAGTTCACCCCAGCCTGCGAACGCATGGAATCTCGTCAGCTCCTCAGTGTCGCTGTCCCCGACCACACGGCTTCGGCCCTCAATAGCGCCGGCACGGCCTTCCACGCACAAGCCATCAGCCCCACCCAAGTTGCCCTGTCCTGGAACTCTACCAAGGGTGCCACAGGCTACCTCGACCAGGAAATGGTTACCACCACGAAGACTGTCACAGTGCATGGCCATTCTACGTCTCACGTTCACACCACTTGGGCCACACTGGGCAAACTGGGCAAGAGCGATCTCAGCGTCACCGTTAACGGCTTGCAGCCCGATAGCGCCTACACCTTCCAACTCATCACGCTCAAAGGCCAGACCCGACTCAAAAGCGCCCCACAAACGGTGCACACCCTCACATCATCCGCTGGCCCGACGACAGGGGATATAGTAGGGCTCTTAGGTGGACTAACAGGGAACAAGAGCAATGGCCAAGTGGGCATCACAACATAATGCGCCGCTCCGTTGTGCCAATACACCCTGTGCGGGATTTCGTAGGTTGGCTCTTTCTTTACCCAGCCGCATGAAGAGGTGAAAGGGCACGCGCTGCGCGACTCGCATTCGCGACGCAAGCCATTTGTGCGTATTACCTTCTGTTAAAGATCAATCACGTCCTGGCCGGCTCGTTCGATGCCAACTGTTCGTCCGTTCCAAAACTCACCGACAACATTTCTTGGTCGACGACACCGGACGGGTCTTTCGTGACGGCAAGGCGCGGATTTCGGCGGAGTTGGCCGGGATCTTTGAAAAGCTAACGAAGAACGCGGCCTCGCGTGCCACGCATTAGCCAGCCTCCGGAAATTCCAGGCCCGTGAGATTCGATGGCTGCTGGGTAAGGGAAGGTCGTGGAAGCACTACTGGAGGCAAGCAAGGTGGTATCGACTCAGTAAGGCACCAGCAGGCTTCTGCATTCAATTTACAATTGCGCGAATGATGTTGGCACGACCACGAGGACTGAGCGCATCGCCTCGATGATCGTTGGCGTGGGCAGTCGGGCGAGGGATGATGTCGGAATGTGGGTCAGAAAACATGGTGGTTTGGGCGAAGGTGAGGCTTCTCCCGGTGCACCGGATGACGTGTTTCCCGCGACTCTTGAACGAGGCCGCCGAGCAACACGACCCCCATGCAGTATCTTCACCAGGCGGGGTTGTTAGCGATTGTTCCCGTGCTGGTCGGCTCAGTGCTTATTCCTCCCGCGGTCGGCGCCGAACTGGCTGTGGGCCGATCCCTCGGCCTGAACCTACCGGACCCGGCTCACCTGGCATGGGTGACCATCCGGCCGCCGAAACCCGTCCTCTGTCTCTCTGCCCCAGGGACTGGACGCGGGCGAGACCGAAGTCGGCATTCTCGCGTTCGTCCGTGAGAAGTTCGAGGGAAGGAAAGACATCCGTAGCGTCTCGAGCTCGAGCCGTTCACATGGAACAGATTCGACGTCCGCGGGATGGTAAAATGCCACGTCCCGTTCGCTCAGAAGCTTTGCCCAAGTCGATGGTGGTCATCATGAGCCAAGCCGGTGAATACCCAACGGTTACTGAGCAACTGCTCGACGAGGTGGTCCGTCGGATACGCCAGGCGGGATCGCCCCGTGCCATCGTGCTCATCGGGTCGCGTGCCCGGGGCGACGCTCGACCGGACAGCGACCTGGATTTGCTCGTTCTCGAAGATTCCGTGCTGCCCCGCTACCAGCGAAGCCCTCCCTATTACCACGCCCTTGCCGGCCTCTTTCCGGCCAAGGACATCGTGGTTTACACGCCGGAAGAAGTGCAAGAGTGGTCTGCGGTGCCGAACGCATTTGTCACCGCCGCACTGAGAGAAGGAAGGATCTTGTATGGCGACACCGATTGACCTGGCACGCGGATGGCTGCAAAAAGGTGACAGCGATCGCGCCAACGCCGATCGTACGGCTCGGTCTACTGGCCCTTATGACACCGCATGTTTCCATGCGCAGCAGGCCGTGGAGAAATACTTGAAGGCGGTCCTCGCTTTAGCTGGATCACCGATCCCGCGAACGCATGACCTGGAAGACATTTACAACTATTGCGTCGCGGTCGAGCCAGCCTTGCAACTCGACCGCATGGAATTGTCTGCTCTGACTCCATACGCCTCGAATCTCGCATTCCTCTCGCACGGCGCCCATTTCTATTTGCTCTATTTCGGCGTGAGAAAGCTTGGGGTGTCTTTTGGCCCTTTGCTGGCAACTCGCCGGATGAGCTCGCTCTCGCCGCTCTTGCCGGGCACGATCACGGCGTCGGTGTCCCGTAGCGCGGATTCCTTGCGGTCCAACCGCAGGTCAGCCTTGCGAGCCTTCGCGTCCGGGCCGTGGCAGGGAAAGCAGTTCTCCGAAAAGATAGGCAAGATGTCTCGGCCGAAGTGGACTGGCTCCGGCTCGCCGGCATGCGCGGCCGGCGGCACGGGCCGTTGGCGAGCGCGACCGACAGCAGACAACCGGCGATCCCACATGCCCTAGCGCGGCCCAGTTGAGTTGGGCGCGCTCGCAGAAGTGACTGTTGGGATCGCCTACCGGCGCTCCGGCGAATCTCGGCTCTCCGGACTGGTTGGCCGACTCATGCGTGTCGGCGGCAGCACACCCGGTTTGACAGTGGATCGCCCGTTTCACGATCGAACTCCTCGGGGCTCAACCTCTCGGGCGGAACATTTTCCGGCTCCCGCATCCCTTCCGACGGTGCCCGCGTCGTGCCGCCCAGCACATCTTTGTCATCGTCCCGATTCCCGCGCGGATCGCAACGCTGCGACATCCGACGTGCCTTGGGTTTGCGTTCGGCCGCGACTATAGCTCTGATCGACAACTGCGTGAAGGTCTCGCTCGATTGATGCCGATAAAGCCGAATAGTGCTGAGCTTCGTCCGATTTACTCGATACAGACTGCGGCTCTGAGCCCTTTGAAAGCCAGTCCATCAATTCCGGACTGGCCGGCGCCGGGTGGCTGCGACTGGCGACGTCGATGTCGCGTTTGCGTCGCAATGGCGGCGCGTCGACGCAAATGCGTTTGAGTTAGCTCTAAAATTAGGCCATACGACAACGAAATGTACGATCGTCGTTGCGACGCGACGACGCCATCTGCGATTTTGACGGGCGGACCCCTGTACTTACTCTTTGCGCAACGTTACGATGTCGGGGAGACGTTTACGATGCCTGCGGAACACTACTTCGTTAACGAGGAAGGAACATGGATTCTGCCGTACTTTCGCAACAAATAGATCATGATATCAGTATACACGAAGCAAGGCTGGCTGACCTAAAGGCTGCCCGTCGCGTGCTCCGGGAGAAGCTAGCTGGGAATGCCGCAACTAACGGCGGAGATCTAGTGGGCTTTCATTTCGCCGATGCTGCGGCAAAGATCCTCAACGAGCGAAGTAATGCGTGGGTGGACTACAAGTTGATCGTCGATGAGGCGGTGCGTCGTGGCTTCAACAACCGGTCGAGGTCGACCAGGAACTTGCGCGATACGTGTTACCACATACTTCATCGGCGGGGCGGGCAATTCGAGTGGGATGGCGTTAAGGTCAGGCTCAAACCGACAGCTACGGAGTAGCCGGCGCCGAGTTTTGCGCTTCAGGGCGATCGGCCTCGCCTCGGTTAGAATCGTGTTATGATAAGGATCGTACTGATGACCACTCTCACCGCGGAACAGCGACAACAGATCCTGAGGGCAGGCGAGGAGCCGGTTCGACTCGCCGATCCCGAGACACAAACCGAATACGTCATCCTCAAGGCCGACGTCTACGACCGCATCCGTGCCTTGGCCGATGAGACGAGGTCCACTTATCCCCTCGCGATGAAGGTCTTCGGTCAAGACGGTTGGGACGATCCGCAAATGGATGAATACAACGTTCTCGACCCTCGCAGATGAGGGTGAATCGCGGCGACGTCGTGTTGGTCGACTATCCGTTCACAACGGGCGGAGCCAAGGTGCGCCCCGCTCTCGTCGTTCAAAACGACCGGGACAACGGTCGAATGACGAACACGATCGTCGCCCAAATCTCCGGCAACACCGCTCGCGTAAATGAGCCCACGCAACATCTGATCGTGCGGGCTGCTGAACCGGGGTGTGGGCTCGCAAGGGATTCGGCGCTCATCGCAACAAACCTGCTGACGATGCACCAAAGCGATATCCTACGCGTCTTGGGAGCGCTCTCGGCCGCGACGATGGCTCGGATCGATGACTGCTTGAGGGTCGCGCTCGGCCTCCCATGAGCCTACCTCGGCCACTTGAGATTTCGTATAATTTGGTAAGAGAATTACGAGTTCGGCCCTTCGCCACGCTTCGGCGTCACGAGAAGGGGGGGTATGGGAGTTGCGAACCAAGACCATATTTCAACACGTTCGAGTGGTTTGGTGGCGGGCGCTCTTGGCCTGTGGCGCGAGTGGCCTCGTGAGCGCGAACGGCGCCACGGGGAAGATACTCTCCCCCGTTCCCTACGAGGTAGTCCAGGCGCGAGGGCTTTGATCCCGAATGTGCTCACGAGCACCAACCGGGAGGGCCCGCTCTCGGGCACGGCTCCCTGTCGATCAGCGCCGAGTGGCCGGAGCCTTTGGCGTCGCGTTTCGAGTACCGGGTCGTCCCTCGGAGCGAGGGCGCCGCAACCGAATGGGTTGCGCTCGAGGCCACGCGGTCAGATCGCAAAATCAAGGCAAAGGCAGACGTCCCTGCGGGAGGCTGGTATCGCCTTGAGCTGCGCGGACTTGAGGGGACGCGCAGTAAGCGCGACCGCGGCTGTCGAGCCGGTTGGGGTCGGTGAGGTCTTCCTCATCGCGGGCCAGTCGTACGCCGCCGGTTGCAACGACGGGCTCTTGCGCGTGAACGATCCCGAGGGACGGGTGGTCTGCTATGACCCGGCGGCCAAGAGCTGGCGTGTCGCCCACGACCCGCAACCGGTCGTCGGGGATGGGGGAACGATCTGGCCACCGTTTGGCGACGCCTTGCACCGATGATCAGGGTTCCAATCGGCCTCGTTAACGTTGCCGTCGGTGGAACTTCGTCGCGGCAGTGGCTGCCGCGTACACCACTCAACGAGAAACTGGAGGCCGCCGGCAAAGCCACGGGGGGGTTCCGCTTCGTCCTCTGGCAACAGGGGGAATCGGACGTCATCGAGAAGGTCGCGTCTGATGTTTATGTAACGAATCTCCGGACAATTCGGACGGGGCTGGCGCGGGCCTGGGGCTTCGAGCCCCCGTGGCTTCTCGCCAAGTCAACGCTTCACCCCACCGTGTACAATGATGCGAAACACGAACTTATGATCAGGAGTGCAATCGATCGCCTCTGGAAGACGGAAGGGTTTCGTCCGGGTCCCGATACCGACATCCTCGGTGGTGAGAATCGCGGCGGCCCGAATAGCCGCCGACACTTTTCGGAGGTCGGACAGCGTCGGGCGGGCCTACTCTGGTTCGCCGCGGTCTGGGCTGAACTCCATCGGCCGTCACTCGCCAAAACTTCGCGAGCGATTGTGCCGATGACCCGATCTTCATCTCGATAAATCACTAGGCACGCTGTTGCCGGCGGGTTAGATTCAAGGCGGCAGGGTTCCATTCCGGGATTACTGCCGTTCCGCCTAAACCTGGAGGACCAATCGATGGCTGACACTGGTTCGGACCCGATGCGTCGTCGGACGTTCATTCAGAACGGCGCTGCCGCGACGGTTGCGGCCACAGCATTGGCGCCAGCGGCGTCCGTGGCTGAGGACAAAACACCGGGGACTCCTAAGCCGCTTGAGCTCCCCAGACGCCTGTTGGGCAAGACAGGGGTGGGGGTGACGATCCTCAACGGGGGAACCGCTCGCGCCCCCGGTTCCCTCGACCGGTTGCTGCACTTCAATTACAGCCGTGGCGTCCGCTTTTTCGACACGGCCGCATCCTATGGAACTGAGGATGCTTTCAAGAAATGGTTCGCGGCCATGCCGGAGGTCCGTCCCCAGATCTTTCTGGCGACCAAGGATGGCGTCGCGCGACCCAGCGACATGCTCAAACGAATCGATCTTCGACTCGAGGCGCTGGGGACCGATTACATCGACCTCCTTTACTTTCATGCGCTATCAGGAAAAGCGGTCGACTTCGGGCTGTCCGGGAACGAGATGGACTGGCCCAAGAGCCAGGAGATGAAAGAGACGATCGCCGCCATCAAGAAGACCGGCAAGGTGCGGTTCGTCGGATTCGCGACCCACGACCAGCGCCGGGCGGAGCAGCTCGAGATCGCCGCCGAGGGGGGCTTGATGGACGTGATCATGATCGCCATGAATCCGTGGCTGGAAAAGGATTCTCGACTCAATCGAGCCCTCGATGCGTGTTACAAGAAGAACATCGGCCTCGTGGCCATGAAGCTGGTGGCGGGCAATCTGTCGAAGCGGGTGCGATTCCAAGCCCCGACGCTTCAGCAGCGCGGGCTGAACCCTTATCAGGGGGTCTTGCAGGCGATGTGGTCCGACGAGCGGATCGCCTCAGCCTGCGTGGCCATGTCCAACACCGACGAGGTCAACCAGAACACCGATGCCGCCCGGCGCTTTCAACCCATGAATCAGAACGAGATCCATGAGTTGCGTGTTGCCCTCATGGATGCCGGTCCGATCATGTGCGCGGCTTGCGACGGCCGGTGTGGACGCGCCGCGGGGACCGACGCGCGGCTGGGCGATCTGACCCGCTTCCTGACCTACCATGAGCATCATGGCGCCCGCCGTTGGGCCCGCGACGCCTATTCCCAACTCACGAAGGAAGAACGAAGCTGGCAGGGAGCCGACCTCGACGCCGCCCGTGCCGCTTGCCCGACCAAGCTCGACTTCGCCCAGCTCTTGCCGGAAGTCGATCGCTTGCTTGGTTGAACCGTCGGACCCAGGGAGTGAGCGCTCGGCAAATCAG
>CAWHKI010000336.1:0-22221 GCA_963829765.1 uncultured Isosphaeraceae bacterium
TGGCACTGGAAGTTCAAGTCGAAGAACCGCAAGGCGAATGCCCTCTCGACGAAACTCCTCGACCGTGTGGTTGAGATGTCGACCGTAGAAGGCGACCTTGTCCTGGACCCGTTCGGCGGCAGTGGGACAACCTTCAGCGTGTGCGAAAACAAGGGCCGTAGGTGGATAGGTATGGAAATCGACTTTGCAGCGGAAATCATCGAGCGGTTGGACAGCTATGAGATTCATTCTCATAGAAATGACGATTTTATTGAGGCGTGACAGTCATTGTAACGCCCGGCCCGCGGTCATCTTGGGAATGCGCGGAACATCTTTGCTCGTGGCGTCGTGCTCAATTACAACCAGCTCGAGCACGCCCGATTTGCAGCGGATCGACTTCCAGAGGTCAAGATAGGGGGCAAGCTCGTCGAAGTTGCCGATTCTATCGGTGAGAAATCGGTAGAGTGTGCGCGACGGAACGACCAGGATACCGCAGGCGAGCACGCCCTTCATAAGGCCGAGAGCCATCTTGTTCAGGGCCCGGTGGCTTGACGACACGTTTCCGGTTTCCCATTCAGGAGCAACGGGACCGTGTGGCGTGGAGAGCACGGCATCGAGCTTGCCGGGTCGTTCGACGGTCGCAATGTCCAAAGGTACTTCGAGATTCCATCCTAGCGATTTCAGCTCCACCATCAGTCCGAGCTTGATCGGCTTCACACCATTTCCCATCCCGCGTTTTTTGCCTTCCTCTGGATAAATGGTGAAAAGGCCGCTTCCACGTGGCCAATCAACATTGGTGATTGCCTTGTGCAGCGTGGCGCGAGTCAAACGCCAGTCCTCTGATGCCGCGTAAGCACCTCGGCAAATGAGCGTTTCTTCTCGAACGATTTTCATCCCTGCCGCTCCGGGGTAAAGCTATGCGTCGTCGAGTGTCTTAATCAAATTCACGGCATTCATGCCGAGAGCTCGCGCCACTTCGAGGAATTCAACGACGTCCAGACGCCTCTCCCCGCGTTCGTACTTCGAGACGAAGGACTGGGGCCGCAACAGCTTCTCGGCGAGTTCGGCTTGCGTTAGGTCCGCCGACGTGCGGGCCTCAATCATGAGCAAGCGAAAGCGGTCGTACTTCGCTGTGAATACCGATTTCGTCACGGGCTGGTCCTTTGTCACGCTGACCCACGGGCAGCGACCTTTCTAGAACCCAACCCGGGTTAAACCCAAAATCGGTTGCGCTGCTGGCGCGAGGATTATTCGATCAGCCGGCACAGAATGCCGGGCTCGCCCAAAGAAGGGTGAGGGTTCTCGGATGGCCGACTGTCTATAATCAAAGCGAACCGAGCCAGCATGTCTGGCTCGCAACCGTTGGTCTTGATCGTCACAGTGGAGAATCTCAACCGCCGTGGACCGCGACGTGTTTCGCCAGTTGCCGCCGGTGGCTGCCGTGCTGGAGCACGAGCTATTGGCGTCGTCGTTGCGCGCACACGGCCGGGTCGCCGTGCTAAGCGCGGTCAGGGCGGCACTCGAGGAGCGCGGTCGGGCCTCCGCGCGGGGGCGACCGCCGTTGCTGATCCGGCAAGCCTGGCGACCAGGTCACGCGAGATCCTCGAGAGCCAGCGGCCCTTCCTGCATCCGGTGATTAACGCCACCGGCGTGTTGCTCCATACCGGCCTGGGCCGTGCCCCACTCGCCCAAGAAGCCATCGCGGCCGTGACTGACGTCGCACGCGGTTATTGCAACCTGGAACTCGATCTTGAAGATGGGTCCCGAGGCCGGCGCACCGAGGGCGTCGCGCGGCTGCTCACAGAGCTGACCGGGGCCGAGGCCGCGACGGCCGTCAATAACAACGCCGGAGCGACGGTCCTGGCTTTGAAGGCCCTCGCGGCCGGGCGTGAGGTGATCGTCTCGCGCGGGCAGCTCGTCGAAATCGGCGGCAGCTTCCGGCTCCCCGAGATCTTCGAGGTATCGGGCGCGATCCTCCGCGAGGTCGGCACGACCAACAAGACGAGGCTGTCGGACTACGAGCGGGCCGTCGGCCCACAGACGGCCGCGATTATGCGGGTGCACGCGAGCAACTTTCGGATCGTCGGCTTCACGGAAGACGTCGGGACGGTTGAGCTCGCGCAACTCGCGCGCAAAAAGAACCTGTGGATGATCGACGACATCGGCTCCGGAGCGCTCGACCCGGTCGGGGGCCCATCTCAGCGACGAGCCGACCGCCCAGTGCGGTATCTCCGCCGGTGCCGACCTCGTCCTCTTCTCGGGCGACAAGCTGCTCGGCGGACCACAATGCGGTATCATGATCGGCAAAGCAAAGGCGGTCGCTCGGGCCGAGGCGGACCCACTGATGCGAGCCTTGCGCCTCGACAAGATGACTCTGGCCGCACTCGAAGCCACCCTCATCTTGGCCCGTGATGCCGATCTGGCCGGTGCCCGTATCCCGCTCTGGTCGATGTTCGCGGCACCGCTTGATTCCTTGTCGGCCCGCGCCTCGAAGCTCGCGGCGATGTTTCGCCGGGAGCTCGGGTTGAACACGGCCGTCGTAAAATCAGAGGCATGTTTGGGCGGTGGAAGCTCGCCTGCTCAGACTTTACCCAGCATCGCTGTCGCCGTTTCACCTCCATTTCCGGGATCGCACGACTCGGAAGGCAGTCTGGCCCGTGCCCTTGACAAAGGAAATCCCCCGGTCATTACCCGCGTACAAAAAGGCATTGTCCTGTTCGACCTGCGAACCATCACGGAAGATCGTGATCCGGATTTGCTCGACTCCATCCGCAAAGTCTGTCATGATCTTAGGATGCAGGCCGAGTCGAACGGGCGAGCGCTCCCCGAATGATCACGGCCAGGTTAGGGATTGCATCGTCTACCGCATACGGAAATCAACAATGCCAGTGTAAGGAGCGACGGCATGCGTCTCTGCCGATTCGGTTTTGATGAGATGGTTCTCACGGGATTCTACGCGGACGAACAGGTCATTCCCATCGACCAGGCCGCCGAAGCCTACAGCCGCGATATGGGCATCGAGCTGCTCCTCCCTTCCACCGATGACTTGCTCGACTTGCTACCCCCCGAAGGCAGCTCTTACGAAGCCGCCAGCGAGCTTTGGTCATGGGTCGAACAGCTCGACCTGATTTCACGCGACGAACTGACGATCCCCACCGAGGACGTTCGGCTGCTGGTGCCGATTGCCAGCCCCCCCAAGATGTTCTTCCTGGCGGGCAACTACGCCAAGCACGTCGCCGAACGCGGGGGATCAACCGCTGAGCGAGAAGAGACATTTCCTTATGTTTTCATGAAGCCCCCAAGTACGACGCTGACTCACCCCGGCGACCCGATCGTGATTCCCAAGATCTCGCCCGACCAGATCGACTGGGAATGTGAGCTGGCCGTCGTGATCGGCCGCCGGTGCCGGCACGTCGATGAGGATGAGGCGATGAGCTGCATCGCCGGCTACGCCATCATCAATGACATCAGCGACCGTTCTTTCAAGCCTAACCCCAACCGCAAGCCACGCGAGCGCGACAAGTTTTTCGACTGGATGCATGGCAAGTGGCACGACACGTTTTGCCCGATGGGCCCCTGCATTCTCTCGGCCGACGTGGTTGCCGACCCGCAATCGCTCCCCTTGAAACTCACCTTAAACGGTCATATCATGCAAGACGCTAGCACGGCCGAAATGATTTTCCCGGTTTCGGCGATCGTGTCGTTCTTGTCGGAGTTTGTCACACTTCAGCCAGGAGATGTGATCGCCACCGGCACGCCATCGGGAGTCGGCTCGGCCTCGGGCACCTTTCTACGCCCCGGCGATTACCTCCGAGCCACCATCGCTCCCATCGGCACCCTGGGAAACCCTATCGAAGCGGAAGACGACGACGCCGACTTTTGAGCCCGCTCCGTCATTCAATTATGGACCCTGACTGCCAATGACCTCGTTCAAAAAATTGATGGCCGCCAATCGCGGCGAGATCGCAATTCGCATTTTTCGCTCGGCGCACGAGCTCGGCATTCGGACCGTGGCCATCTACTCCCACGAAGACCGGTTCGGCAGCCACCGTTCGAAGGCTGACGAGGCCTACGAGGTTGGCAAGCCCGGCGAACCAATCCGCAGCTATTTGAATATCGACGCGATCGTTGAGCTGGCCAAATCTAAAGACGTCGACGCGATCCATCCCGGTTACGGCTTCCTGTCCGAGAACGCTGATTTCGCGCGCGCCTGCGCGGGCCGGGTATCGCTTTCGTGGGGCCGCCCGCCGAGGTCCTCGACTTGCTCGGAGACAAGGTGGCCGCCCGTACGTTGGCCCGCGAGGCCGGCATTCCGGTCCTCTCCGGCAGCGATACGCCGGTCATGCCCGGTAAGGAAGCCCGGGCCATTGCCGAGTCGCTCGGCTTTCCGGTCATCGTCAAGGCATCGATGGGGGGCGGCGGACGCGGCATGCGAGTGGTTGAATCTGCCGACGCCCTTGACGCCGCGCTCGATCAGGCGCAACGCGAGGCCGGGACCGCCTTCGGCGTGCCCGATGTCTTCATCGAAAAGTTCATCAAGAAGGCCAAGCACATCGAGGTGCAGATCCTGGGTGACCGGCAGGGCAATCTGATTCACCTTTACGAACGCGACTGCTCAGTCCAGCGGCGCCACCAAAAAATTGTCGAGATCGCACCGGCGCACAACCTCGATCCCGGAGTCCGGGCGTCCATTCTCGAGGCCGCGGTCACGCTGGGCCGCCATGTGCGGTATGAGAACGCCGGCACTGTAGAATTCCTGGTCGATATCGAGACCGGCGGGTTCTACTTCATCGAGGTGAATCCCCGTATCCAGGTCGAGCACACCGTCACCGAGATGGTGACCAATGTCGACCTGGTCAAGAGTCAGATCCTGATCGCCATGGGCACGCCGCTCTCTGACCCGGAGATCGGCCTACCCACCCAAGATTCCGTCCAGGTGCAGGGCTACGCCATCCAGTGCCGCGTCACGACCGAGGACCCCGAAAACCGCTTCACACCCGATTACGGCAAAATTACTCACTATCGGGCCGTCGGCGGGATGGGCATTCGGACCGACGGCGGACCGGCGATCACCGGCGGGATCATCACGCCGTTTTACGACTCGCTGCTGGTGAAGATTTGTGCCTCCGGCCGACGCTTCGTCGACGCGGCCAGGCGCATGGAGCGCGCTCTTCAAGAGTTCCGCGTTCGCGGCGTCAAGACCAACATCCCCTTCTTGCTCAACGTGCTCGAGCACCCGCGGTTCGTTGCGGGCGAATGCACGACGCGGTTCATCGACGAGACCCCCGAGCTCTTTCGCTTCCCCGTTCGTCAGAATCGGGCGACGCGGCTTTTGACTTATGCGGCCGAGATCACCGTCAACGGCTTTCCGGGGGTCGCGCGGCCCGAAGGACACGCGATCGCACCCGAGCCCGATCCGCCCCGATTCGACGCGCTCTCGGAGCCGCCCGCGGGCTTTCGCCAGCGGTTCCTCGCCATGGGCGCCGACGACTTCTCGCGCTGGGTGCGCGAACAGACTCCTCTGTTGGTAACCGACACGACCTTTCGCGACGCCCATCAGTCGCTGCTGGCCACACGCGTGCGGACTCGCGACATGCTCCGCGTCGCCGATGCCTATGCCAGGCTCTGTTCGGGCGTCTTCTCCATCGAAATGTGGGGCGGCGCCACGTTCGACACGGCCATGCGGTTCTTAAAGGAAGACCCTTGGGACCGGTTGGCCCAACTTCGCGAGAGAATCCCCAATATCCTCTTCCAGATGTTGCTTCGCGGTTCCAACGCTGTGGGTTACACCAGCTATCCCGACAACGTCGTCAAGGCGTTCGTCAGCGAGGCCGCCGCGGCCGGAATCGACCTGTTCCGCGTGTTCGACTCGCTCAACTGGGTGCCCAATATGGAGCTCTCGCTCACGGCCGTCCGCGAGGCGGGCGCTCTGTGCGAAGCCGCCATTTGCTACACCGGCGACATCCTCAATCCGAAACGCACCAAGTACGACCTCCAGTATTATGTCGGCCTGGCCAAGGAACTCGAGAAGCGAGGCGCCAACCTGATTGCGATTAAAGACATGGCCGGCTTGTGCAAACCGATGGCCGCCGAGCGTTTGATTAAGGCGCTTCGCGAGGAGGTCGGCGTGCCGATCCATTTTCATACCCACGACATCGGCGGCGCGCAAGCGGCCAGTGTCTTGCGCGGCGCCGACGTCGGCCTCGATATCGCCGACGGCGCCGTTGCCTCGATGGCTTGTTTGACCTCGCAGCCCAGCTTGAATGCAATCGTCGAATCGCTCCGTTTCACGCCCCGCGACACGGGGGTCGATCCAGCGGCCTTGATCGAGATGAGCCGGTACTGGGAGGGGGTGCGTGCCCTTTATGCCCCCTTCGAATCGGGCCCCCGCTCGCCCGCCGCCGACCTCTACGAGCTGGAGATGCCCGGCGGCCAATACACCAATTTATTTCAGCAGGCGAAGGCGCTCGGCCTGGCCGCGCGTTGGCTGGAAGTCTGCAAAGCTTATACCCAGGTCAATCAGCTCTTCGGCGACATCATCAAGGTGACGCCCAGCTCGAAGGTCGTGGGGGACATGGCGCTGTTCGTGGTCGCCAACAACCTGACTGCCGACGACGTGCTCGACCCCTCGCGTGAGCTGGCCTTCCCTGAGAGCGTGGTCGAGTTTTTCGAGGGCCGTTTGGGTCAGCCGCCGGGGGGATTTCCGCCGGCCCTCCAGGCACGGGTTTTGCGGGGCCGGCCGCCGCTTACCAAGCGTCCCGGCGCGAATCTGCCGCCGGCCGACTTCGACGCCGCTCGCGAGAAGGCCGCCGCGCTTTTGGGCCGCGAGGCCGGCGACCGCGAGGCGATCAGCTACATCCTTTATCCTCGCGTCTACCCGGATCTGGCCGCCCACGAGCGGACCTATTCCGACACATCAATCCTTCCGACTTCGATCTTCTTCTTCGGTCCGGACCCGGCGACCGAGCACTTGGTCGAGATCGAGCCGGGCAAAACCCTGATCGTCAAGCTGCTGGCGGTCGGCGAACCACATGTCGACGGCAACAGGACGGTCTTCTTCGAGCTCAACGGCCAGCCCCGTGAAGTCGAGGTCGTCGACCGCTCGCTGGCCTCGTCGGTCCGCGAGGTCCCCATGGCTGATCCCGCCGATCCCAACCAGATCGCCGCCCCACTGCCCGGCCTGGTGGTCGGCGTGGCCGTCGCGGCCGGTGACGCCGTGCGTAAGGGCCAGAAGCTCCTGTCGATCGAAGCCATGAAGATGGAGACCACGATTTACGCCGAACGCCCCGGTCGGGTTACCGACATGCTGGCCGTCGTCGGGCGGCAGGTCAAGACCGGGGAACTGTTGCTCAAGCTGAGCCCGGAGAAATAGCGGCGATTGGTCGGGTGCGCCAACGGATTCTGGCACTTGGGCCCGGCCGTTTCGCTTCCATATTGTCGACACGCTCCGCTGGCACTCGTTCCGACGCTCCTGCGTCGGAATGCCGTCTTCGACGCTCCGCGTCGTCTTCTAGAAACCGTTCGAAAAGGCAGACTCACTCGACGAAGCCTCATGCAACGCCTCGTGGACGAAGCTTTGCCGTGATTGTGCAACTCGATCGTCCCGAAAATCGCGCCGGAAAACCAAGGCCCCACGTTTTTATCAAGCCAATCCGAAAGCGCCGGTGCCCGGCGGCAAGATGCTGTTCCGCCTCCGCGTGGCGTGATTTGCTTTTTCGTGATTTTTGTTCTAGGTCTCGATAGGGAGAAGGAGCGACTATCGAGTGTGGAGTGATGAGCGCCCTGCTCGTCATGCTCGGTGGTCCGTTGGCAATCGTGGTGGGCAAAGCCTTCTTTCCCGATGCCAACATCCCCAATTCGAGGAGAATCTCATGAACGCTTTGAAACGTCATTGGAATCGGTTCGTGCGCGACGAAGAAGGGGCCACGATGGTCGAATACGGCCTGATGGTCTCCCTCATCGCTTTGGTCGCAATGGCCGGCGTCACGCTCGTGGGGACTAGCCTCAATACGCTGTTCAACAATGCGTCGACCCAGGTCAGTTGAGCTCACTGCCACCGGCGGGGGCGGATTTGCTTCAAGTCCGTCTCCGCCGGGGTCTGGCCCGAGGGGTTATTGGTCGAAGACGGGGGCTTAATCTTGCCGAGGGCCCGTGACGTAGGCAGCCCGGTCCGCTTCACGCGCACCCAGGGAGCCCGTTTACTCACGCATCATGCGGCTTACGGTCGCATGAGCAGAAAGATCCACGAAGATGAACACTGGGGAGATACTGCCACTCGCCGTCGTGCTCGTCGCCACGTGCTGCGCGGCGGTGACGGATATCCTCACATTCAAAATCTATCATGCCGTCACCGTGCCCCTCCTTTTGAGCGGGGTCCTCTTCCGGAGCCTGTTCGGTGGGTGGGCGGGGCTGACAGACAGCCTCGCGGGTGCATTGGTCGGTTTCGGTTCCTTGTTCGTGTTTTACGTTCTCGGCGGGATGGCGCCGGCGATGTCAAACTGATGGCGGGCCTGGGCGCATGGCTGGGAATGCCGCTGACGTTTCACGTCTTCCTGGCCGCCTCGCTGGCGGCTGGAGTCTATGCCATGGCCCTTCTCGTCATTCACCACGGCGTCGGTGAAACCCTGGTATATTTCCAGCTATCCTGGCTTCGGCTCACATCACTTGGCCGCCGGCTGGGCACGGAGTCGAAAATCGAGGACGAAGTCAAACGCGACGATCGCGGCCGCCGGTTGATCCCGTTCGCCGCGATGATCTTGATCGGGATCGTCGCGGCTTTGACCTGGGACCACGTCGCCGGGCGCCGCTACTGAATTTGAGCCAAAACCAAGACGCTGTCGAGCAGCCCCCGAGGGATTGAGGTAGACCGTGAAGGCGCAAACCGTGTTCATACTGGTTCTGGCACTCGCGATGGGAGGGGCCGCCGTATGGCTGATCGCACCGGCCCTGATGGCGCATTCACAAACGACAGACGGTGAAAACATCCCGGTGGTGACCGCCGCGGTCGACATCCCCCGTGGAGGCACGATCATTGACGCTAACATGATCCGCGTCGAGTCGATCCCCAAGCGCTGGGCGAATTTGAAGGCGATCTCGCAGATGGAGGAAGCCGTCGGTCGCGTGGTGACGATCCCGATCCTGGAGGGAGAGCCGGTGCTCACCTCCAAGCTGGCGGCCAAAGGGGCCGGAGTCGGGCTGGCGGCCATGATCCCCAAGGGCATGTGCGCCTTCACCATCCAAACGCCGACGATCGCCGCCGGCGTGGCCGGGTTTATTCTGCCCGGCAACAAGGTCGACGTGCTCTTGACGGTCAAAGAAGTCGGCGGCGCCGACCAACGCCCGCGGCGGTACCATCGTCTTGCTCCAGCATCTTGAAATCCTGGCCGTCGACCAGCGGGTCGGCTCCGAACCGGCCCCAATTGAAAAACTCACCGGCGCCAGCAAGGAGTTGCGCTCGGTGACCCTGCTCGTGACACCCGAGCAGGCCGCCAAGCTCGACCTGGGCCAGAACTTGGGCACGCTGCATCTCACCCTCCGAAACCCTGAAGACACCGCCTTGGTGAGCTCGCTCCGCCTGGCCACCATCGCCGAGCTCAGTGCAAGTCATCCCGGGCTCCTCGCCGCGATACCCAAAGCCCCGGACCCTAAAGCCCCCCCACCCAAGCGCCCAAAGCCGCCCGAAGAGATCAGAACGCTGCGAGGCAACCGGGAAGGCCTGGTGAAGGTGTTTCGGTAGATTCTCTTCATATATTTTCTTAATATATTCAATATAGTTGTCAAATGAAACTTTTTACTATTTCTGATGACCCGGCCATGGGCGAGACGGTGCGATTGAACCTTGTGTCCGAAGGCTTCGACTGTCCGTCGTCAAACGTTCTCCCACTCAATGCGGCGGCTCACGTTCTCGGGAAAGAGAAGGCCGAATTGATCGCGGTGGTCATGGAACCCAATCCCGAGCGGGCGTTGGCGATGATCCTCACCTTGAAGGGCCAGGGGCCGGTCGAGGTCGTGGCGATCGGGCCGGCCGTCGATACCAGGCTCGTGCTGCGCGTGCTGCGGGCGGGGGCCGACGATTACGTCGATTCGGCATTACTGGAGGCCGAGTTGAAAGAGGCCCTAAGGCGGTGGCGGTCGAAGGTCTCAAGCGCGTCCGCCACGGGAAAAGTCATCAGCTTGATCGCCCCCAACGGAGGATGCGGCGTGAGCACTCTCGCCACCAACCTGGCGGTTTCGCTCGCCGAAAATCGAAAGCGAGTGCTGCTCGTCGACCTGCATCTCCACACCGACGACCTGGCGACGTTGCTCGACTTGAAGCCGACTTACTCGATTGCCAACCTTTGCCAGAACGCATCGGGAATCGACCGTTCTCTATTTGACAGGGCCCTGACCCCGTACCAAACCGGCGTCGAGCTGCTCGCTCCGCCGCGTCGGGTCGAAGACGTCAAGGCGGTGACCGCCCTGGGGGTGTGCCAAGTTCTGGTGCTGGCTCGGTCGACTTTCCCGTACCTTGTGGTTGATGTGAACGTCGAGGCGGGTGAAACGATCTCGAGGTGCTGATCCAGTCCGACCTGATCCTGCTGGTGCTCAAGCCTGACGTACTCTCGATGCGCAATGCCAAGCACTACTGGACTGGCTCGAATCGCTGGGCATCGAGTCGTTTTCAGTCCGGATCGTTCTGTTGCGGGTGGGCCAGCCGGGGGAGGTGCCGAGGGCCAAGGTCGAGGCGGCCCTGCGCTCGAGGGTCTTCCATGTCGTACCGGAGGACCTGAAAGTCGTGAATACATGCAACAACATGGGCGTTCCGGTGATGAAAGAGGCGCCCAGGTCGAGATTCGCCTTGGCCGTCGGGGGCCTGGCGTCAGAGATCCAAAAGGTGCTGATCACGGCCTCCTTACCGGTCCGGAGGCCCCGCACGTCAAAGTCGAGGGAGAAAACCCGGCAACCATGATCGAGGGGGTGCGGGCCACGCCTGCTCGCCGCCCGCGACGGCTCGCCGACATCAAGAACGAGACACTGGATCAACGAGACACTGGATCGATGATATCTGAACCGAAGTGAAGTGCCCGTGGCGGCGGGCGCGGGCGACGACAGACGCCTAGCCCGCCGCCAACGAACGAGGAGTGGAGGATGGAAAGCCAGTCAGGGCGAGCCAGCGATTTAGGCCGTATTTCATCAACGAGCGAAGAGGCCTTCGCTCGCAAGAAGCAAGAACTTCATGCGCGGCTCGTGGCCGCCATGGATCTCTCGACACTGGGCAAGATGGACGAGGACCAACTGCGGCGCGAGGTTCGCAGGGTGGCCGAGGAGATGACACGCCAGAGCGCCGAGCTTATGGGCATCCGCGAGCGCGACCGGCTGGTGAGCGAGGTGCTCGACGAAACCTTTGGGCTCGGGCCGCTCGAGCCCTTGCTGCACGACCCCAGTGTCAGCGACATCCTGGTCAACGGACCGAGGGTGACCTATGTTGAGCGGGGAGGGCGGCTCACACGAACCGATGTAACGTTCCTCGACGAGAGGCACCTGCGCCTGATCGTCCAACGGATCGCAGGCCGGGTCGGGCGCCGGGTCGATGAGCTTACCCCGATGGTCGACGCCCGGTTGCCCGACGGCAGCCGAATCAACGCGGTTATCCCGCCGATCGCGCTTGACGGCACACTGCTGTCGATCAGGCGGTTCGGCGTCAAGCCGCTGCTTGCCGCCGATCTGGTCGCTAAGAAGGCGATCACGCAGGAGATGATCGATTTTATTTCCGCCTGCGTCAAGGCTCGCGTCAACATGGTGATCTCCGGGGGCACGGGCAGCGGCAAGACGACCCTGCTCAACGCGCTGTCCGCGTTCATCCCAGCCGACGAACGCGTGGCGACGATTGAAGACTCGGCCGAGCTTCGGCTGCAACAGCCGCACGTCGTTCGGATGGAGACTCGACCAGCCAACATTGAGGGAGCCGGCCAGATCGAGACACGCGATCTGGTGCGCAACGCGCTGCGGATGAGGCCCGACCGGATCATCATCGGCGAGTGCCGCGGCGGTGAGGCGCTCGACATGCTTCAGGCGATGAACACGGGCCATGACGGCAGCCTGACGACGATCCATGCAAATGACTCGCGCGATGCCTTGAGTCGGCTGGAGATGATGGTTGGCATGGCCGGGTTCGACGTGCCGATCTGGATCATTCGCCGCCAGATCGCCTCGGCGGTCCATCTTATTGTTCAGGTGTCGCGGCTTTCCGGCGGCGTGCGGCGCATGATCAAGGTGTCGGAAATCACCGGCATGGAGGGGGATGTCATCAGCATGCACGATATTTTTACCTTTCATCAGACCGGCGTTGACGAGGATCGTCGCGCGATCGGCGAGTTCCGGGCCGAGGGCATTCGGCCTGAGTGCCTTCGGCGACTCGCGGCCAGTGGATGCGGGGTTTCCCCGGCACTCTTTGATAAGCGCGTCCTCGCGACCGCATGAATTGGAAGGGCCAACTCATGTCGCCGGCAATTACCCTCGGCCTAACCTTCGGCGCCGTCGCGTCGGCCGTGCTCGGCGTGTGCTCGATCGTCGCCGACCTGCGCGGCGGCACCCGGGGCCGGATTCGGAGGCGAGTCGACGAGGCGGCACGAGAGACCATCCGCGAGCGAGTCAAGAAATCGCCGCTTTTCAAAGACCTAAACCAAGTGGCTGTTTCGGCCGCTCGTCCGCGGGCTTGGTGGTCATCAGGGCGTGCGATCTTCGACCGAATGGTTGAGGGGTCGGGCCTGGGCATTAGCTCAAACGCGGTCATCGGCATCGCGGCGGCGAGCGGGCTGGCGACGGCGATTCTGGCGTACCTGCTCGTCCCGAAGATCGCCGTCGCGCCCTGGTGTTCGCGGTGGGAGCGGCGATGCCGGTGTATTTCGTCAAGCAGAAGCGTAACGCCATGCTGGAAACACTGCTCTCGCAACTGCCCGACGCATTCGACCTCATGGCCCGAGTGATGCGGGTGGGACAGACGATGTCGCAGGCGTTCCGGTCAGTCTCGGAAGAGTTTTTGCCGCCGATTTCGAGTGAATTCGCCATCTGTTCCGAACAGCAGAACCTGGGCATCCCGCCCGAGACGGCCCTGCGCGATCTGGCTCAGCGAAATGGGCTCCTCGAGTTGAAAATCTTGGTGGTCGGCATTCTCGTGCAGGAACAAACCGGCGGCAACTTAGCCGACACGCTCGACAAGCTGAGCGGCGTCATCCGAGACCGTTACAAAATGCGAGGGGTGATCAAGGCGCTGACCGCCGAGGGACGGATGCAGGCCATGGTGCTCTTGGGGATGCCGCCGGGGCTGTTTCTGATGATGCTGTTCATGAACCGGCCCTACGCGCTTCAATTGTTGGATCACCCCGCTCTGATCTTGGCCACCCTCGCATCCGAGGCATTCGGCGGACTGTGGATCCGCTCCATCGTGAACTTCGAGATCTGACAAAGCCCGGGAGGCCGCCGTGAATGTTCAAATGAACGTCGTGGTTGGTTTGGCGCTGCTGCTTTGCAGCACGGGCCTGGTCGCGTGGCTCGGGATCAAAGGGCGGAAGACCCGCGTGGACGCGCGGATCGATGAGCTGAGCGGTCGCGGCGAGTCGACGTCGGAGCACAGCCTCTCGGGGCAGGTCGCCCGATCGCTTCCCAGCGTCGGCGCGCTCATCGAGCCCACGGCCGAGAAAGAACGCTCGCTGCTGAAGACCCGGCTGATCCAGGCTGGATATTATCGTCAGTCGGCGATGCAGGCGTATCTGGGTGTCAAGGTCGTGTTGATGACCGGCCCGGCCTTTGTTGGGCTGATCCTGGGCTCGCTCGGCCTTTTCCCGCTCAAAATCGCCGTACTGACGGGGGGATGCCTGGGAATCTTCGGCATGGTCGGGCCCAGCTTCTGGCTTGATCGCGCCAAGTCGCGTCGAGGCCGGGTTCTCCGCCGCGCGCTCCCCGATGCGCTCGACCTCATGGTCATCTGTCTCGAAGGAGGGCTCTCGCTGCGATCGGCGTTACAACGGATCGCGGAAGAGCTGCGGACCGCGCACCCCGCCATGTCCAGCGAGCTACTGATCGGTCAGCGCGAGGTCCAGCTTGGCTTGCGCGATAGCGAGGCCATCAAGCATATGGCCGAGCGCACCGACTTAGCGGAGCTCCGCAGCCTGGTCGCGGTCATCACCCAGTCCGAGCGATTCGGGGCAAGCCTGATCAAGGGGCTGAGGATCCATGCGGAGTCGCTCCGCCAAGAGCGCAAGCAACGTGCCGAGGTAATGGCCCAGAAGGCGGCGACCAAGATCCTCTTCCCCACCCTTCTCTTTATCTTTCCCGCGGTTTTTGTCGTGATCCTCGGGCCGGCTGTCCTCCAGATGCTACTCGCTATGGAAAAGATGGGCAAATAGTGGACTTATATGACTATGGTTAAGAAACGAGACACAAGGCGAAGGGGAGCGGCGGCTGTTGAGTTTGCCCTCGTGCTGCCGGTGTATCTGACCCTGCTTCTGGGCATGCTGGAGTGTGCTCGCCTGGGAATGGCTCTGCAGGCCGTCACGGCCGCCGCTCGCGAGGGTTGCCGGGTCGCGGCACTACCGGGCAACACGGCCGCCACCGCGCAATCCGCCGTCAACGCGGTGCTCAGCCAGTCGGGCCTGCCGTCGGCAACGATCACCCTCAATCCGTCCGACCCGACAACAGCGAGCGGGGGCACAGCCATCACCCTGACGTTCAGCATCCCGTACTCACAGGTGAGCTGGCTCCACACGGCGACCTTTTTGAACGTCACCCTTTACGGCTCGGCCACGTTCGCCAGCGAGCGATACTGAGCGGCGAGAACCTCAGGAGATTGATGTGATGCGATCCCGACTTGGCCCATTCCGCCCCGCTCGTCGGGGTAAGTTCATGATATTGACAGCCCTCTTGCTTCCCGTATTGCTGGGTGGCGCCGCAGTGAGCGTCGACCTCGGAGTGATGTGGTCGGTTCAGGCCAGGCTGACGAACATCGCCGACGCCGCCGCGCTGGCCGGCGCCGGCCGGTTGCTCCAGGGGCAGTCGACTGAATCTGCGAGCTCCGCGGCGAGCGCGATCGCGGCATTGAGCGCATACAGCGCCTACGGACAGACATCGACGGTGACCGTTAACATTCCGCCGGTCGCCCCCTCGGCGTTCGCCGGTCAGAGCGATTGCGTTCAGGCGGTCGTTCAATTCAATCAGCCCGCGCTATTCAGGCGCAATTTGGGGCAATCGATCCTTGCCGGTGACCGTCCGAGGCGTGGCCCAAGCGGTTTCGTCACCCTACTCGAACGCCGCCATTCTCTTACTAGCACCTTCGGGCACCGCGATGACGCTCTCGGGCTCGTCGCAGGTAGTCGCGGTTGGCGGAGGGATCACGGTTGATTCGACCTCTTCTGCGTCGATCGTAGCCTCGGGTTCGGGTTCCCTCACCGCGCCCGTGCTCAACCTCGCCGGGGGCATCGAGTGGTCGGGGACCAATCCCAATCATGCGACTGTCACGAATTACAACCAGCCGAGCACCCCCGATCCCCTGGCGAATCTTGCCGCTCCCAGTACCAGTGGCATGACTGTCCAGAGCAGTTCCACGATCAGCCTCACGGGCAGCCAGTCCATGACGTTGAACCCCGGTATCTATGACGGCGGGATCAGCTTGAGCGGTTCCTCGTCGGTCACTCTCAACCCAGGGATCTACTACATCAACGGCGGCGGGATCAACTTGAGCTACGAGAGCGGCATCATCGGCAACGGTGTGCTCATCTACAACACAGGGGGGGGCGGGATCAACCTGAGCGGCACGGGTACCATTGCCCTCAGCCCGATGAGCAGCGGCACTTACGCTGGGATCACCGTCTTCCAAGATCGAAGCGACTCCAGCGGCGCCACGTTGTCGGGAGGGTCTAATGTAAACAACTCCGGCACATTCTACTTGCCGGATGCCGCGCTCACGCTGAGCGGTGGCAGCGGCGCGGGCGTCGTTGGCTCTCAGTTTATCGCCAAGTCTCTCAAGTTTTCGGGAAATGGAGAGGTGAATGTACACTTCAATGGCTTATCAGTTGCGGCTACTTATGTTCTCGCACTGGTTGAATGAGCCGGCTTTATTGGGATGGGCTCACACCATGATAGACGACTGGAAGAGGTCCGCGATTGCGCACTTGCTTGACCTGCGAGCTGGCGTAGGGCGGCGGGCCTGGGCCTACCGAGGCGACTTAAAACCCAGTGTCGAGCCTACGGCTCTCGCGGTGCTGGGTCTGGTCGCCGCAACCGAGGGATCGGCAACACTCGAGGTCGCGGCCGCGGTCCGAAGCGCTGGCGATTGGCTCGCGTCGCTTCAGCAAGCCAACGGCTCGCTGGGGATCTCGACGGCGTGCGCGAACCGGGTTGGGCCACACCGTACGCCCTTTTGGCATGGAAGGCCCTCGGCGGCTACGAGAACGAGCGCAACCGCGCGGTCGCCTGGCTGCTCGAGCGGACGGGCATGACCATGCCCAAAGAGGAAGGGCCGCGACCCGTTGCCGGGCATGATCGCTCGATTGTCGGCTGGCCTTGGGTCGGCGGCACGCATTCTTGGGTCGAGCCGACGGCGCTGGCCGTCGTCGCGCTGCGACGAGAAGGATTGGCCAGCCACTCCAGGGTACAAGAGGGCGTTCGCCTCCTTCGCGACCGCGCGATCGTCACCGGCGGCTGGAACTGCGGCAACAAGGCGACCTACGGCCGCGTCCTTCGTCCAAATCCGGCGACCACGGGGCTGGCCCTGCTGGCTCTGGCCCACGGAGGGCCGGGCGGCGACTGGACCGAAAACGGCATTCGCTACCTGCTCGGCACGTTGCCGAGCGTGAAGGCCGCGGCTTCGCTCGGCTGGGGCCTGGTGGGGCTGCGTGCCTGGGGCAGAGCGCCCGACCAGGCCGATCGTTGGTTGGCGGGGTGTTTCACGAACCTTGCCGGGCGTCTCGACGCGGGCCCCCGGCTGGCTATGTTGCTGCTGGCCACGGGGAAAAAGACAATGGAGCTCTTCGATGCCAATTGACGACGAGACGAACGCTTCCGTCAGACGAGACCACCGATCTCGGCAGATCAAACGGCGGCCGCTTTTATTCGGTGCCGGCGCACTGGCTGCCAGCGGTCTTGGCGCCAGGTTCGTTTTTGACTCAAACGAATGGTCCCGGCGGTCGGCGGTCTTCATCGCCGCGGCCGCTTCGTATGATGTCGACCTCGAGCGGAAGGTCCGAGAGGGACTCGCCGAGCTGCGAGTTCCACCGGCTTGGGTCTCGGGGAAGTCGGTGTTGCTCAAGCCGAACCTGGTCGAACCCAGCCGGGCGTCGCCCCATATCAATACCCACCCCGCTCTTGTGTGCGCGGCAGCCGAGGCATTCCGGTCGCTGGGGGCCCGCGAAGTCTTCGTCGCGGAGGGTCAGGGCCATTGCCGGGATTCCGACTGGGTCCTCGACGAGTCGGGCCTGGGCAACGCCCTCGCCGCGGCCAAGCTGGCGTTCGTCGACCTCAACCACGATGAGCTGTTCTTCGCCCCGAACCGCTCGCGGTTCACCTCGCTGCGCCGGTTTGGGCTGCCCCAGGCCTTGAAGCGCGCCGACATTCTCGTCTCCATGCCTAAATTGAAGACGCACCACTGGGTTGGCGCGACATTATCGATGAAGAACCTGTTTGGCGTCTTGCCGGGTGTCTATTACGGCTGGCCCAAGAACGTGCTTCATTACGCGGGGATCAACGAGTCGATCGTCGACATCACGGCGGCCGTTCGACCTCACCTGGCGATCATCGACGGAATCGTCGCCATGGAGGGAGACGGCCCAATCATGGGGACCGCCAAAACGGTCGGTGCGATCGTGATGGGAACCAACCTGCCGGCGGTCGACAGCACGGCCTCGCGGTTAATGGGAATCGACCCTTGGCGGCTCGCTTACCTGGCGGCGGCATCGGGCCGGATCGGACCGGTCGCCGAGCGGCACATCGCTCAGCGCGGCGAATCAATTGGTTCGTTGGCTCAATCTTTCGCACTGATCGAGCCAATGGAGGCGGTGCTTCGCCCCTGGGCCCGTCAGCGATTCTGAGGCCCGCCGGTCAAAGCATCGCCACCGGCTTGTTGCACGGCCGAGGCAGTTTTGACCTCGGTATCACGCCGTGCCTTGGGCGACTGTCCCTGGAGCTTCTCCGTTACTTTGGCCAACTCGGCCAGTCGTTCACGCGCGGTCGTCAAGGCAGGGTTCGCCGCGAGGGCCAGCTCGTATTGACGCCGTGCCTCGTCCCAACGCCCCTCGGTGCTCATGACGAACGCCACGTTCCGATGCGCATCGCCAGGGCGAGGCCGGCCGCGCGGAACTCGGCAAGAGCTTCGTCGAACTTGCCGTCCCTGGCGAGCAAGAGACCAAGGTTATTGTGGGCGCGGGCGAGCCTTGGCTTGAGCGAGATCGCTTGCCGTAGGCACATGTCAGCCTCGGCCCAGCGCCGCTGGAGGTAGAAACTGTAGCCCTTGTCGCAGAAAATCTCGGCGTCGCCCGGGGCCGCGGTCAGGGCCTTCGCATAATAACCGGCTGATTCCTGAAAGCGGCCCAGGCGGTCATGCACGACCGCCAAACGCTGGTTGGCATCGGAGCGATGCGGGTCGTTCTTCAACGCCTCGTTATACGCCGCCATGGCCGTGTCGAGGTCTCCCTCGATCTCGGCGTTGCGCCCCAACGCAACTTGCACGTTGGCATCCTGGCGCCGTCCCCCGCTCACGCCGATCCCCATGGCCCGTGATCTCGGCGATCCGCTCGGGTCTACCTGGTGGCAACCGATGATCGTTCCAAGCGTTACCAGGGCGATAGGCCACTGGGATAAAGTAACCAATCTCATCAGGATTCCTCCATCACGGTAGAAATCCCCCGCCCATCATACCACCGCCCATGTTTCCACCGCCCGTCATGCCACCGCCCATCCCGCCGCCGCCCATCCCGCCGCCGCCCATCCCGCCGCCGACGAGCGCGGCGCCCGACATATTGGACCCGCTAAATCCCGAGGGACCGCCACCTCCCGACAGGGTGGCGAAGCCGGTACCGGATAAGACCGCCCCCACCTGGTTGAGCGAGACGATGGCGGCCTCACCCCCCGTGCGTCCGATCGGCACCGGCTTGCCGATGACCACGCGCTGCCGCGGGCACCCGAAAATCATCGGACGACAACTTCGCGACGAGCATCGCCCGCCGGGCCTCGGCGAGGGCGGGTCGGGTCCGGAGTTCGCTCCACGACGACAGGAGCGAAGTTGGTCGGCAGCATCGCCTTGATTACCTCCAACTTGTCCGCGCCGCGAAGGTTCAGGGTCGTTGTGCCTTCGACGAAGTCGTAGTGGATAGAAAGTCATGCGGGCCGCCTCGCCGTTGGCGACCTCGGCATGGCAGTTTGCGTAGAGCGCGGCCCCGAGCGGCCATTCGTTGAATTCCTCGCGAAAGCCCAGGAGCTTCTCTTCGAGACACCGCTTGCAGTGGGCCCGGTGCAGCATCGTTCGGATCGGACCGCGATGCTTATCACAATCGGGGACGAGATCGGGGTTCGGCGCGGCGGAGGCCGCCGCCTGGCTGCAACCCCGGTCTGGGAAGCGTTCCAAGGGGAAGGGGGTGGAATCACCGGCGGCTGGGCCGTGGCTCGCCCGGCCAGGCCAAGCGACATCACGAGAGAAAGCCCCAGTGTCCCGATCCGGAATTCGGCCGTCGCCATGACCCGTTCGCTCCCTTCGTCCCATTGTGTCAACCAGGCGTTCTAGGGAATTCACTGAGAGAACCCGCTGGGCCCGGCGACGTAGTTTTTCTCTAGATCAAGAACATGCGAGACATGGAATGGATCATCCCATGAGGTGGTCGACCGGACATCCCGGCCGGTCCGTCCTTCGATGCGATTGAGCAGAAAAAGCTCGAGGTCGCTCGGCTCCTTGACCTCGTCGCCTGGCCCGAACGGGACTTGTCCTTTTTGCATCGGCTCGACCAGGTACGGGGTAACGAGCACGACCAGCTCCTTCTCGGTCCTCTGCCCGCTGGTGTTGCTGAAGAATGGGCCGATGATGGGTAAGTCGCCAAGGTATGGAATCCTCGTCGTCGTGCCGTCGAGCTCGAGCTGGAGCAGGCCGGCGATAGCCAAGGTCTGCCCCTCGTGCAGCTCGACGGTCGTTGCGCCCTGCGGGTGGCCAGGCCCGGCACCGGGCTTCCACCAGCCACCAGTGTTACGGAGATCGACTCATCGATCGTGCTCACTTCGGGCGCGACCGCCAGGCGAATCACGTCGTCATCGATGATCGTGGGCAGAAAATTGAGCAAAACCCCAAACTGCTTGAAACTGACCGTTATCGTGGGCGCCACGCCGCTGGCACTCACTTGCGGGATCGGCACCGGAAACTCGCCACCGGCCAGAAAGCTCGCTCGCTGGCCGCTTAAAGCGACAAGGTTGGGCTCGGCGAGGATCTTCACCAGAGCATTCTGCCGGAGCGCGCTCAACATGAACTCAAAATGATTGTCCTGGAAAATGCCAAACACCGTGGTGTTGGCGGAGGCGCCGGTTTCCGCTCCGCCGTACAACTTCCGCCCAATCGATTGTGGCGCTGTCACTGAACTACCGACCTGTCCCACCGCCGTCGCGGGGGCGGCAATCTGAGTTCCCACGATCGCGCCATTACTGGGATTAACACCTAAGAAATTCGCTCCGATCCGGCGCAGCGACGATCGGTCCAGCTCGGCGATACGCACCTTGAGAAGTACCTGCTGCGAGGTTGGAATACGAATCAGGTTGACGATGCGGGGCGCACCAAAAAGCGTATTGAGAGGCGTCATCGCCGGACTGGCCTCGGCCGTCACGACCGAAGTCGCGCTCGCACCCGGAGGCGTCGCCTGCGATTGTTCGCCCTCATTCGGAAGGCGCACCCCGCGACAAAGCACCCCCTGATTCGCCGCGAACCGACGGTATCGGCATCGTAATCGCGTGCACATGCGTGCTAACTATCTGGATAATATGAGCAACCTGACCAGGGCTGCGGGCCTGTCCTGCGACCACGATATTGCCGCTGGCCTGGCTGAGCGTCAGGCTGGCGTCGGGAAAGAGGGCCTTGAGACGTGCCTCCAGAATAGAAAGGTCCGCAACCACGTGCACCTCGAAATTGAACATCTGCCCGTCGGCCGCCGTGATCGACAGGTCGGTCGTGCCCAGTCGATGGCCGATGAGCCGGAGTTGTCGCGGACTGAGCACCACAAAATCCATGACCGACGGGTCGCCCACGGCGATCACGGCCTTGCCCCTTGCGCGGAAATGTCGGATCGGGTGGAAAGGATCCGACCTTGCCCCAAAACCACTTCGAGGACCGCGTCGTTCCCCTTTAACCCGGCCACGAACGACGAGACGCCGTCACGGCCTGTCTGCGGCTGCGGGGGGGAGATTGGGACAATGGGTAACACAGCGTGTTCGTCCCGTTCATCGAAGCCCTCCGGAGGGGGTTGGAGGGCTGGAACCTGGACTTGCTGGTGCTCGTCGGGCACTTGAACGTCGAGCGGAGATTGCGCCGCGAGCATGAGCCAAGCGATTGCGTGCAAGACGACACACCACGGGGTGTCCACTCGCGGTTGGCGGGCACGCGACTCCTCACTGGTTGCTTCCGGCCGATCGATCACGCGCAGTAGCGATTCAACCAGCGGAGTCTGTTGATCCGCTGGAATCTCGATACCGCCAACGATCTGCGTGCTGGGCGTCCCTGCCATGCCCAAAGAAAAGCATCATGCGCGGTTTTCGTAAAGACCGATTTCCACCAGATTATTGAGAACCGACGCGGGCACGATGGTCTGGCGAAATTGGGGGCACCTACGTTGCTCGCTCACAAGATCGTTATCATCGCATTCTTCGTTATCGGCCACACCAGCTCTTTGCTTGAATTATGGTTATCTCGGGCGGCTGGTGTGGCGGACGCTGGTGCGGGCATCGTCGGGGAGTTGAAGGAGCTGGCCGACGGTCAGATGGGCTGGGTCATCGATCAGGCCGCTGTTGAGGTCGAGGATTTCGTCGGCGCGGTGCGAGTCGCCCAGCATGTCGCGGGCGATCGATCGCACGGTATCATTCGGGCGAACCTTATAGGTTTTTTGCATTTTGGAGGCCGCGGTGGTCGCGCGGGGCGGGCTGCCTGGCGGGTTTCGGGCTCGTCACTGGCGAAATCATCGTCGGCACCCAGCGGTCGGTTCATGCGCCGGCCGGTGCGATCCGGTTTATTGTCGCGTTGCGAAACAG